>JAHDES010000053.1 GCA_020628645.1 Saprospiraceae bacterium | reverse complement strand
GAGTTTGATGTACAGCTCGAATAGGCTTGTTTTAACCTACATAAGAAACTGCTGAATAGTCTAAATGAAAAATCACTTAGACTATTTTTATAAAAAGGAGGCTGACGAGTTAGGAAACTTGCAAAAATATTTAGGTGAAGTTGGGAAACTTCACCTATCGTTGATGGTTTAATGATTAATTAATTTTCATTCCAAAGTTGATCAAATAAATCGTCGGAAGCATTTAAATAAGTAGTGGAAGTAGTTTCTGCTGTCCATTTTTTAGCAATATCTTCATTGATCTGTAGACGTGCATCGACATCTTGAAAGGTTGGATTATTCACCCACATTTCGTGCGATTTCCAATGACAATTGATATAGCTCACCGCCTTTACCACATCTGGATTATCATGAATCGTTTTAAAGAAAGGTACAAACCACTTCTCCCAAGCCTCTTGCGCTTGTTCTGGATTGGAAAGAATCGTTTCTTTTGTTTTCCCATTTTGTTTGACGGTAGGTGTAGAAATAGTAGGCGTTGCCTCTGCGATAAAGACAGGTTTTTTATGCTTACGCGCAAATTCAATCATATTCGCTTCATCTGATCTTGAGAAGAAGGAATAACCGCACCAGTCTACATATTCATCTCCTGGATACCAACTTTCTAAATGATCCATTGGTTCATCACAACCATGCGATTGCCATACATAAGCCACATTTTCTACCTGAATCGAATCATACAAATGATGGATATGTTTATAGGCTGCAATATAGTCTTCTCGATCATAATGATTCCACGATCCTCCAAACTCATATCCAATTCGTAAAAAAACTGGTCGTTTCCCTAAACTTTTGATCCAATGACCTAATGCTAAAACGAGGCTATCATGTGTACCATTTGCTACGCGTGCTTCATGATTTACGAGTTCTAAACCAATTGCCAAACAAGAATTATTAAAATCTTCATCTGCAATTTGCATCGACATATTAGAAGGACTATCACCCCAATCATCAGTCGTAAAAACACCAGCTAATCCTGAATAGGTGAAGCCAAATTCTTCATCTCCTGGGCGAATTTTTGTATACATGGTAAAACCTCCTGGTGTTTTGAAATGATCATAATAGCCATCATTATATTCTTCTAGTCCTCCGACAGATTCTAATTCTTGTCCCACGAAAAGAATACATTTTCCATCTTCGGGTTCAAATTTTGCTCGATCAGATGAGGTGTTATCTTCAGTTGTTGTGCTTTTTGAAGCTGCGGTATTTTCAGTAGTTGTTGTTTCACAAGCGGAAAAGATACTAAGGAAAATTAGAGTGGATAGTAAAAAGGTTAATCGTTTCATTTTTTATTCATTTATACGTGTTTCAAATCTCAGAATACTCAAAATAATCAAAGTCAGCATGTTGTCTCATACCTGTTAAATCTTGGCAACATATTCCTACAAATGATCCTGTAAAAGCGGGACGATAACGAACTTCAGCATCTTGTATATAATCATCAGATAAAATACTACCGTCCAAAATACCCCCTACTTTTTGCCATGCGCCTTCAGTTTCACGATAGAAAAATTGTATATCCGCATGATGGAAGTCCACTTTTAGATGAATATATCCATCTTCACTGAGACGAATAGGTTGTTCTAAAATATCGGTCATTTCGTATTTATCACAAGTCGTAATTTGAAGGTAACACCCTCCCTTTTCATCTCCCATGATGTAGCAATAATGCCAATGATAGGTATTATAGTAGCAGACTAAACCTGCCATTTGCTGAAAATTAGTAGGTTGAAAATCAATTGTAGTACTCGCTTGTATATGAAACGCCTGCACACGCCGTGCAATCATACTTTGACAATGCAAGGAACTCAAGGATTCTTGTCCATACAAACGAAGATGCCCTTTTCGATCTTGTAAGGATACCCAATCATTGGACATAGGAATGCGCAAAGATTGAAAGTGAATATTGAGTTGATTGTCCTCAAAAACATCTCGGAATGTGGAGCCTTGAGATTGTTTCTCTATCGAAAAAGGAATTTCTTGCCGAGCGACTCGTCCCCCCGCTTTAAGTCTTGGCCAATCATCCGTTTTCCATTCTAACTCTTCGATAGCTGTTTCTCGTCCGAGGGTACATCTGCCGAGTTGATGCAAAGGTCTGCCTGTTAGAAAAACGATGTACCAATCTCCGTTTGGTGTTTGAACAATGTCGGCATGTCCTGTTTTTTGTAAAGGTGCATCAGGATTCCAACGAGAAGAAAGAATGGGATTTTCAGGATGATCTTCATAATGGCCTGTAATAGTTCGTGAACGCGCAAAAGAAACGGCATGACCATATTCTGTTCCTCCTTCTGCGGTGATGAGGTAATACCAACCATCTTTTTGGTAGATATGAGGCCCTTCTGTTAAGCCTAATTCTGTTCCTTCATAAATATGGTGCATCTCTCCTGTCAATCTTTTTTGTATAGGATCATATTCTTGTAAAATGATTCCACCAAAAAATTTCCCTTTTCGGTGATCGACCAGCATGCTTAAATACCATTTTCGACCATTGTCTTCATGAAAGAGTGATCCATCAAATCCACTGGCATTTAAGAAAATGGGATCTGACCACTCCCCTAATATATCATCTGTCGTAACTAAATAATTGGGAGTATCTTTCCAAACCCCTTGAAAAGAACGAACATTAGAATAGACTAAATAAAATGTCCCATTATCATAACTCAAACAAGGCGCCCAGACGCCGCCAGAATCAGGATTGCCTTTCATGTCCAATTGAGACAACCTATTTAGCGGATGTGCTACTAATTCCCAATTAATTAAATCTTTGGAATGATGAATTTGTACACCTGGAAACCATTCAAAGGTGGAGGTTGCGATGTAGTAATCGTCTCCTACTCGAATGATAGAAGGATCAGGATTGAAGCCTCGAAGAATTGGGTTTTGGAGCATGGCTGAAAAAGTGTAAACTGGAATTAGTCGGGGCACGATTAACCTTCACTATCTTTTATATAAGAAAAGAAGTTATTCTTTTAAGTTTAGAATCGTGCCACGACCTTTGTAGAGTTATGAACGTACTAATTCTCGTTCTAATTCTTCTAATGATTTTCCTTTAGTTTCTGGCAATACTCTCACCAAAATAAAGAATCCAACCAAAGCAATCATTCCAAAAATAAAGAAGCTCATGGCATTTCCAAGATTGGATAACTCCCATGGGAAAATCTGTTGTACAATCCAACTAGAAAAGGAATTGACAAACCCAATAAATCCAATCGCCAGACCTCGATATTTAGTAGGATACATTTCTGAAAGCATCACCCACATGACTGGACCAAGGGAGAAGGCAAAGCAAGCTACAAAACCTAAGATTCCCAACAATACTAAAATCGCATTCATATCAACAGCTGCTTCAAGGATTGCGCCTTCATATCGTTTATAATCTTGATTGCCTAGCGCCGCTTTCATATCATTTTTGAAATCGACATCATTATCATAGGTTTTTCCTAAAACACCATTCAATTTCGTTTGATCTACTCCTTCTAAAGTAGTAACATCTTCTGCTGAAAGTTGGTAAGTGGCCTGATTAAAACTATAGGCACATAATAATAAACTTATAGCAATACCTGCAATACCTACTAAAAGTAAAGGACGTCTTCCCATTCGATCAATCAAATACATTGCTACTAATGTAAAGACTACTGAAGTAGCACTCAATAAGACACCTGAGGAGAAGGAAGCATCCGTTCCAATTCCAGTTTGTTTAAAAATAGAATTGGCGTAGAAATAGATAGCATTAATACCTGTTACTTGTTGTAAAATGGCAATGGTTAAACCCACTAATAAAATGAAGCGTAAAGCAGGTTTGAATAATTCTCCAATTTGTACTTTTTCTTTGTTTTTATCTGCATTGATACTTTGAATAATATTAGCACTTTCTTCTTCTGCTATTGCATCTCCATATAATCTAGCTAATACCGCCTTCCCTTCTGCTTCTTTATTTTGCACAAATAACCATCTTGGACTTCTTGGTACAAAAAAGAGTAAAATAAAATATAAAATAGCAGGAAAAAACTCGATTCCTAGCATCCAACGCCAGATATTTTCTTCTGTAAAAAAAGTACTTCCTCCAGAATAGGAGGCATTGATATAATAATTACTTAAAAAAGCCGCAAAAAATCCTAATACAATATTTAATTGCTGAATAGAAACGAGTGTTCCTCTATTTTTTGAGTTTGAAATCTCTGCGATATAAGTGGGCGCTAAGATTAAAGCCGCACCAAAAGCAAAGCCGCCTAGCATTCTCGCCATATAAAGCATTTCATAGGAACTCGCATAAGCCGATAGAATGGCTGATAAGGCATAGGTAAAACCAACAACAAGTAAAATCCGCTTACGTCCCACAATATCACTCAATCGCCCTGCAACTAACATCGCTAGCATTGCTGCAAAAGAAGGTGAACTGACCACCCAACCAGATTGAGCATCATTTAAATCGAATTTTGTTCCAGCGTATTCCATTACACCAGAAATAATTCCTGCATCAAAACCAAAAAGAAAGCCACCTAAGGAAACAATGACCGCTACAAAAATGGTATAGTTTGAACTTTTCATCTGTTTTTTAATTTTCTAAATCATATCAAACAAAGCTGAATTAGCAAAATCTCATAAATCTGATAGTCCTTTTATGTGGTTAAAGACTTTTATTTATGAACGTTTCATATGAATTGAATCGTTTTGTAAATTGATATTGATTAAAAGGTTATTTTATCATATCATCTATTGTAGCAGTTCGGGAGTTGCCACTAAAATCAATAATTGTACATGATTTAGTATTATCGGGTAGCCAAAGATAACGACTGGATTGCGATAAAAAGCTATTTCCGTAAGGAAATTCTTGTTTAAAGCTTCGTCCATCCTCTAATTCTATGATAGCCATCGCATCAAATGCTTGTAAAGGCATGGAAATCTGCTCCTTTTTTTGTTGAAAAACTTTTAATGCTCCTCGATTTTGTCCAGCGGCAATTAAAGTAGTATTATCTTTTCCTTTTAAACGAACTAAACTTTTCCCGTCTCCTTCAATGTAAATGCCACTTTCTTCTGCCAATTGAGGAATAAATCCACCATTGGTATCATTGAGCAAGACCAATCCATTTAAGGCATCATAACGCCCCATCCCCACTTCGGTTCCATAGTCGTTTCCTGTAAGGATCAAATCTGGATATTGGTCATTATTAACATCACTACTTATCATTCCATAGATGGGAGCAATTTGCACCTCCTTCGGTAAAGTTTTTATCTTGAATTGTCCATTTCCTACATTTTCGAGATAAGAGGATTTCGTATAATTCGCTTGTGCGATATAGGGTTCTATATCTTTGAAATATTCTAAAACGGTTTTGATTTCTGCTTTTCCATAATCATGATGTCGTAGAAATAAGCGTTTCATTAAGACGAGTTGTTTCTCCATATCTGCACGATTGAAGAAAGGAAATTCAGCCATTTCTCCTTCTTGATTGGGAAAATGATTCGTCAAAATAGCATCTATTCCTTTATTCGCAGAGTAGCCCTTAAGGGGATTATCTGCATCTGTTTTATTGGCATCAAAATCGGCAGCATAAACGGAAAAAGTATGATCTTCATCAGCTTTGAGTAAAGTATTTGTACCAAGATTGCCCACCACATAATCCATATCACCATCCAAATCAAAATCAGCGGCAACGATACTATTCCACCAGCCTTTTAAGTTGGCTAATTCAGCTGGAATGGTTTTTTGGAGTTTTCCTTTTTCATTTTTAAATAAGGTAATTGGCATCCATTCTCCTGCCAGCATTAAATCTACCCAACCATCATTATCATAATCTGTCCAAAGGGCATCACAAATGAGACCAATATTTTCCAGTTCTGGAGCAAGTGTTGAATTAGCAATTTCAAATTTTCCTGTACCATCATTTTGCAAGAGATAACTACTCACAGGCATCGGGTATTCGCTAGGATGAACACGTCCTCCAATAAATAAATCGAGATCGCCATCCTGATCGAAATCAGCAGCTTTCACACAAGAACCACTACTCAAAAAAGAAGGTAAAGCATCTTTTACTCGTTCGAATGTTCCATTATTATTTAAAAATAACCAATCCTGATAGCAGGGTTCGGATAAAGGAAATTCATATCCACCATGCACTAAATATAAATCTTGATCGCCGTCATTATCCGCATCAAAAAACAAGCTGCCTAATTCTTCTCCTCGTTTTGCATCTCCTTCTACGCCTGGTAAAATATCTTTTTGTAGAAATGTTCCATTTTCTTGTTGGATGAAAAATTGACTTTTATAAAAATGGGAACCACTCATAAATAAATCATCCAAACCATCTTGATTGATATCCGCTACCGATAACGACGGCCCATATTGTGATAATTTATGCGGTAAAAGCGGTTGTACATTAAAATCAATATAATCGCTTTCTTGATGGATATGATTAATGTTTAAATCTGCGGTTACTTCTTCAAAAAACGGGTCGTTAGATGATTTTTCAGCTTTGAAATTTGAAGCATTTTGAATGTCTACTTCTAGTACTTGATTGGCGTCAATATTGCTTAGAATTTGACGTTTGCCTTCTTGCCAATGAATACTAATACTATCAATTTGGATGATTGCTCCTAATCCAAAATGTACACCTGCTTCTACAGAAGATAAGTAGCCTCGATAAGGGGTGTTTTCCCATGTTTGAATACCCTTTTCTGTGTATAAATTGATAATAGCACCCAGTCCATTTTTATTTTTCTCGCTGCCTTTAAATGTAATTTTTAACCAATTGGCATGTTCTTTTTGAGTATCAATCAAGCGATTTTGATACACAAAGGCACTATCATTGATATTATTGACGATATAATCTAAATCGCCATCATTGTCTAAATCCACATAAGCCGCTCCATTGGAAAAAGAGCGTTGATCTAAGCCCCAATTATCGGTTACTTCTTCAAATGAAGGCAAAAAAGCCGTGCTATCCATTTGATTGCGATAAGCATAATTCTTGATTTTCACAGAAGGAATGCGCGCCAATAATTCTTTTTGAGTCAGGAATGCACCTTTGTCATTATTGTAATCCATAAAATCACGATCGGTCACGTCATTTGGAAAACCATTGGTGATAATTAAATCACGTTTACCATCATTATCAAAATCATTAATGAGAGGCGACCAACTCCAATCTGTCGCTGACACGCCAGCTTGCATCGCAATTTCGCTGAAAATAGGTTGATTCTTATGAGCTTGATTGCCTTGATTAAGTTGAAGGGTGTTTCGAACATATTGGTATTGATAACCAAAACGTTCATTATTCAAATAGCCTGTATAATTATTCGGGGGCAACATTGTTTTACGGCGATAATTATCTTCTGGAAGCATATCTACCGCTATTACATCCACGCGCCCATCCTGATTAATATCTACCACATCATTTCCCATGGCAGAATAACTCGTATGTTTAAAATAAGTGGCTGCTTGATCGCTAAAGGTGATGGTATCTTCTCCTTTTAGGCCATTATTGATCCAAAGTAAATCGTTGGTGAGGTAATCATTGGTCACATAAATATCTTTCCAACCATCCTGATTGAAATCACAAATATTGATACCCAAACCAAACCCTTCCGTTTGAATGCCTGCCTCTTTAGAAATATCGGTAAATACGGGATGGCCTTTCGCTGCATCAAAATCATTGCGGAATAATTTATCAGTTTTATGGGACGTACCGTCTGTAATTTTTTTTCGGTAGCGGTTGGGAATGGCTTTTTCATCCATTTGATTCACGACCAGATATACATCTAAATCGCCATCATTATCATAATCAAAAAAGGCTGCACTAGTCGTATGCGAATCATCATCTAAGCCATAATCGGTCGCCATTTCTTTGAATATAACTTGTGTATCTTCTTCTTTTGTTTGATTGATATAAAGGGAGTTCTTTCGTCGATAACTAGGTTGGTAAGTCGTTGCGCATACATATAAATCGAGCCAGCCATCATTATTAATATCAACGACTGCTACTCCAGAATTCCATTGATTTTGTTGGGCTAAACCTGCCGATTGCGTGATGTCCTCAAATTTAAAATTGCCTTTGTTCAGATAGAGTTTGTTCTCTACCATATTCCCTGTAAAAAAGACATCTTGTAAGCCATCTCTATTAAAATCGCCAATGCCCACTCCTCCTCCATTATAGACATATTCATAGGTCAAAATATTGAAGGTATCATTTTCCGTAATGCGATTGGAAAAATGAATGCCCGTTTGGGCAGGGTCTTTAAGTTGGAATAAGGTCTTTTCTTGCTGGCACGCAAAAAAAGTGAATAACAGATAGCTTATGCTTATGTAGAAAATTGGTTTGTTCATTTTGAATGATAGTATGTCTATCTATTAGATAGTTAATCGCTACCCTAATAACTGAATTTAGATTAGGCTATTTTTTCGTCTCAAATTCATACAATACTGCTTCTGCACTATTTCTTGAGACGAGTAGCATTTTTTTATTTGATGTATTTAAAATTGAAGCATCTTTTACTTCGCCTTTTAAGTGTATTCCTGATTCAGTCGCATCTATAAATTGGAAATCTCCTTTACCATCACCTTTTAAGAAAACGCCTCGGCTCGAATCATAACGCCCTACTTCTGGTTTTAAACCATAGAAATTTCCGCCCAACCAAATATCTTGATGTCCATCTGCATCCATATCTTCCACTACGATACCAAAGGCAGGAGCAATCTGGGCTTCAATGGGTAAGGCACTCACGCGTAAACTATCACCATCATTCCAAAGGATCGCTGTTTCTAAATAATTAATTTGATGTTGAATTGCACCTTGACGTTGTTCTGGCGTAAACATGTGTTCATAGTTCAATTTGGCGTAATCATCAAATTTGAGGGCTTTCTTATTGAGTTCGGGTACTTGTTTAGTCATATCCAATTTACCTGCAAAGGGCCAAGGTTCATCATCGAGTGGCGGATACCAATTCAGGACAAATTCTGATTTACTATTTTGATCAAAATCTTTTACAAACATCGTAATTGGACGTTCTGGATTCGTTTTAAATTTGATGTTTTTTCCCCAATTTCCTAAAACATAATCCATATCACCATCACCATCCAAATCTGCAGGTTCTAAACACGTCCACCAGCCGAGATAAGGTTGAGTTGTTTGTTTTCGAGAAAAGGTATAGCGTCCATATTCATTTTCAAAATGTAAAATAGGCAACCAATCACCAATAATGATTAAATCTTGGTCGCCATCTTGATCGGTATCATTGAAATGTGCATCGGTCACCATGCCCACATTCCCCAATTCTTTGCGTGTAACATCCACCCATCGTCCTTGTCCTTCATTGAGCATTAAAAAACTGCGAGGCATCAAGCCATAATTCCCTGGCACAGCACGCCCTCCAATGAATAAATCCATATCACCATCCAAATCAATATCGCCAGGTACAATACAAGAGACCATGCCTGCGACGGGAGGGGTTTTATCCGTTCGTTTAGTGAGATTGCCTTTACCATCATTATCATAATAGCGCAATCGGAACTGCTCAATTCCTTTTTGCATTTCATTGCCCCCAGCCCCTAAAAGTAAGTCATTATCACCATCGCCATCTGCATCAAAAATGAGTCCGCAACTTGTTTCGAGTTTTTGGTCTTCTTCGGCTTGCCAATTTTTAACTTCTTGCCATTTGCCAGCTTTTTGAAGAAATAATTTATCGCCATCACCATCTGCCCCTGTGAGTACAAAATCATCTAAACCATCGCCATTTAGATCGCCTTTAATGATTTTTGGACTATCGGTGGAAAGCATTCTTGGGAGGAGATTTTCATAATCAAAATCGCTATAGCGGTTTTCTTGATGTAAGGAATTTCCTTTGAGGGAGGCATTAGTGACATCGGTGAAAATGGTTTCGTTTTGCTTTGATACGTCTGCCACAAATGCTCCCTCTTGGTTTTCTTGTTTCAATTTAATGGTTTGATTGGTGGGGATATTTTTTAATACTTGTTTTTGGAGATTCGGCCAAATGATTTCTAATTCATCTATCGTATTAGTATTTCCTAAACCAAATAATAAATGAGGGGCGACACTAGATTGAAAGCCACGCTGTGGATAGTGCTGAAGGCTTTGAGTTTGATCGCTATATTTCAGACTCACTTTTGCGCCGACGGCATAGTAATTTTCTTTGTTTCCTTCTAATTTAATTTTAAGGTAGTTATTTTGGGTTTGTTCATTGGTATTATTTCTAAAAATAGAACAAGCTTGATTCACATTGTTGACGACTAAATCGAGATCGCCATCATTATCTAAATCACCATAAGCCGCGCCATTGCTAAAAGAAGGTTTTCCTAGCCCCAATTCTTTTGCTTGGTCGTTGAAAACAGGTAATTTTGATGGATTAGATTGGTTGACAAATGCATAATTTGCCAAGGGATTCGAGGGCATAAAGTCTGCAAAATCTCGCCAATCGAATCTTCCTTTTTCGGTAACGATTTTACGAATATTTTCTTTGTCATTGATGAAATTGGAGAAATCGAGATACATGATTTCATGGAAAATGCCATTGCACACATAGATATCTTTTTGTCCATCATTATCAAAATCAAAAATCAAAGCACCCCAACTCCAATCGGTAGCAGATACCCCTGATAAATGCGCGACTTCTTGAAATTGAGCATCACCATCATTAATTTGTAGACAATTTTGGAGAATTTGATAATGATAATCGGCTCTGTATTTATAGTCTTCGAGATGGTAAGGATCAAACATGGTCATGGCTTTGAGGCGATAATTGTCTCCTGCAAGCATGTCTGTTGTAAAGATATCATAATTACCATCATTATTCAAATCCGCCACATCTGCTCCCATACTCGATATCGAACAGATACTAACGCGATTAGGAAGGTCTTCTTGAAAAGTGCCATCGCCATTATTCAGATATAAATAATCGCGCTCCCAAAAATCATTGCTGATATAAATATCAGGATACATATCTCCATTCAAATCACTTACGGATACGCCTAAACCAAAACCGATTGGACTATTATAAATGCCTGCTTCATCAGTTACATTGGTAAAATTGCCACCATCATTTCTAAATAATTTATCACCTCCAAAAGGATCTTTTTCTAGACGCGTCTGTTTAAAGGCTTCTATTTTTTCAGGATCTTTATAAGAATTGTTTAAAAGATAACAATCCAAATCACCATCTAAATCATAATCAAAAAAGGAAGCATGGGTCGAAAAGCCTTCATCTGCTAATCCGTATTTGGCAGCTTGCTCAGTAAAGCCAATTTCTGCTTGACCATTATTGATGAAGAGTTCATTTTTTTTATTGTCGCCCTCAATATCTCCAGAATTACACACATAAATATCAAGCCATCCATCGCCATTGACATCTGCTAAAGCCACTCCTGTGCTCCATCCCGCACTTCCAGCGACTCCTGCTTGCGCTGTAATATCTTCAAATTGCCAATTACCTTTGTTGAGGTATAGTTTATTGGGCTGCATATTGGCTGTAAAATAAATATCATCTAGTCCATCCTTATTAATATCTCCAATAGCGACTCCTCCTCCATTATAAAAATTTCGATAGGTGAGTACATTAAATTGTTCCCCATCTTCTACTTGATTGATAAAATCAATTCCTGTTTCTTTTGGAGACAAAGTTGTAAAAAGTGTCGATGAAGGTACAGTTGTATCTAAATCAGATTGACAGGATACAATAAAAAGAAAAGAGGAGAGGTATAGGAATAATTTTCTCATAGAAGGAAGCGTCCAATCAAGTATGTTTTAAAGATAGCAAATGGTAGGGAAAGAAAAGAATGATTAATTGCTTAAAAAATTCAGGTGATACATTCATCAAGAATGCATCACCTGAGATTTATATACTTTTCAAATAAAAAGTTTATTTGAAATATAGGTCACTATTAGTAACCAGGATTTTGCTGTAATTGAGCTGTGCCATCTACCTTACTTAACTCAATTTGAGTAGAAGGTAATGGGAATAAATCATGACGATCTTCATATCCGCCTGATGCATCTAAATAGGTACGCTTTGTTTTTTCTACAGCGAGGTATTCGTTATTCATATAATCCTTAGCAACCCCCCAACGACGTAGATCAAAGAAACGGTGCCCTTCTAATGCTAATTCTAGCTTACGCTCAAAACGTACAGCAGTACGAGCAGCACCTGCATCGGTCCACGCTGCATCATAAGTACCAACTGCATATGATCCCCATGTAATACCAGCATCATCGATTGCTACAGAAGCCCCATCAGCACCTTGTGCACAACCAGCTGCTCTAGCACGAACTTGATTCACTAAATCACGCGCACGTTCTAAATTTCCTAATTCTACTTCACATTCAGCCAACATCAATAAAACATCTGCATAACGAATAATGTGTTTATTAATGGTACTCAACTGTTGGTTACTCCAGCTACTCGCAGCATTTTCACCCGCATCATGGATGAATTTCTTCGCAGAATAAGGCCCTGCCCAATCTCTCGCACGTATCCAATCAGGTGTATGTAAACCGTACCCTAAGAAAGGCACATCATCACGACCTACTGTCCAGTCTACACGTGGATCCATAGGATCAGAAGCCGCTGCATCTGCGTCATTATAAGTAGTTAGCATTGGTAAACCATTCGCATCTACTTTGTGAGAATTCACTAAGTTTTGAGAAGGTTGGTGAAAACCACAACAAGAGAATGTGCCGCCCCCATTTGGATAATTCAACCGATCGGCAAAGTTACCATTTTGACCTTCTGTTGTACCATCATTTACTGATGCTTGAATTGCAAAGATCATTTCTGATCCATTCTCTCCTTCTTGAGTAAATACATCATGATAGCAAGGTAATAAGGCATATCGACCTCCATTGACTACAGCATCAAATTGAGCTTTGGCACTAGCATAATCACCATTATAAAGATGTAGTTTACCTAAGTATGCTTGAGCTGCACCTTTGGTTGCACGTCCAACAGCATCTTGTACTTCAGGAAGATTATCTACTGCAAACTGGAAATCTGCAACGATATTAGGAACTACGTCATCAGTATTTGGTTTACGAAAATCCTCATCTGCTTCAGTATAATATGGAATGTTTTTCCAAAACTTCCATGCATCAAAGTGATAATGTCCTCGAAGAAAACGCGCTTCACCTTCTATACGCCCTTGGTCCGTAATGCCTTCTGCACTATTCATCAACTTGATAGTCGCATTGGAACGTGCAATTCCTTCATATAAAGCACGGAATTTCACATTGAAATAACCATTGCCTGGTGCCCACTGGAATAATTCGATTTGTTGAATTTCTAATTGATCCCCAGGTTCAGAACCTTTATAGGCTTCATCAGAAGTTACACTACCCCATACCCAATTACTCCCTGCACCACCCCATGGTGGGCTAAAAACACCCCAGTTATCATTCCATCCATCTAACATAGAATAAGCTGAGATTAATGCAGATTCTACTCCTGCTTGATTACCAAGCGTACCTTCATCTAATGCACCTTGTGGTGGTGCATCTAAGAAATCCTCAGAACACGCAAAAAAGACAGATCCGACGATTGCGAGTGCTAAAAATTGAAATACTATTTTTTTCATTTTTCAAGATTTTTTAATTGACCAAAATATATTGGCAAAATTTAACTTATTTATTAAAATGCTGCATTTACACCAAACATGACGATCTTATTTGCTGGATAGTTACCGAAATCGTAACCAGTCCATAAGTCACCATTTAAATTACCCTGAACATTAAAGTTCGAAGGCGCAGGATCAAGACCAGAATAGCCTGTGATTGTAAATAAGTTTTGTGCTTGAATATAGATTCGAAGGTTACTAAAGGTATTACCTAAGGTAGTTCTTGGCAAGTTGTAACCTAATTGTAATGATTTTAAGCGAATATACGATGCATCTTCCACATAAAACGAACTTGGTTGCTGAGAAAATGTATCATTGACGTCTAATTGCGGAATTGTTCCGTTAGGATTCGATGCACTGAAAGATTCAGTTAATACTTCTTGACGTACATTAGAGTTAAATAATCCGAATGTATCAAATAAACGAACGTAGTTGAAAATTTGATTTCCAGAAGAAGCAAAGAAGAAAGCAGTTAAATCAAAATCTTTGAAGTTTACACCTATATTTAAACCAGTTGTAAAATCTGGATGTGGATCACCAATAACACCTTTATCGTCATCATTAATAACACCATCACCATTTAAATCTTTGAATCGTAGGCGACCAACAGCCGCACCATCTTGCATAGCATGGGCATCTACTTCTGCTTGAGAAGCAAAGATACCATCAGCAGTCAAACCATAGAAAGAAGAAATGGACGCTCCTACTTGATTAATATTTACATCACCAATACGAGAATCAAATCCTTCAGGGAAGAAGGAGTTAGAAGTACCATCAATTGAGACGATTTCATTTTGATAAGCAGTAAAGGTCACTCCAATGTCAAAAGAGAAATCACTACTTACACGATTGCGATAATCCAATCCTAAATCAATACCTCTATTCTCCATTACACCAATATTAACAAAGGCTGGACCTGCTGTACCTGCTGTACCTGGAAGTGCAGCTGGGAAAAGTAATCCATCTGTCGTTCTTTGATATAAATCAATTACAAAATTAAATTTACCATCAAGGATGGTCATATCTAAACCAATATTCGTGGAAATATTCTCTTCCCATTTAGTTCCAGGATTACCTCGATTAGTTAAAGCATAACCAGTAGCCACATTTGTGTTAGCACCAGAAATATCATAAAAAGTTGAAGAAGTTCCTCCGCCAAAGCGATCAAAGGCATTACCTCCAGGTACGTTTTGATTTCCTGTAACACCCCATCCGAAACGAAGTTTCATATCGGTCAGCCAATCAGCAGAAGATAAGAAAGATTCTCTACTTAGACGCCATCCTAAACTAACAGCAGGAAAAACACCAAATTTCTCATCTCCAAAATTAGATGAACCATCTCGACGAATTGTCGCACTAATTAAGTATTTATCATCGAATGCATAATCTACTTTTGCAAAAGCAGATGCAATCGCACTTCTATATCCATTACTAAATACATTTCTTGACCCTGGGTCTGCTAAACCAGTATTTAAATACCATGCATTAATATCTGTAGTAAAATAGTTCGCTAAGCCACCACCAATATTACGACCTGTACTTTCAATCGCTTCATAACCAACTAAAGCTTGTAAAGCATGTTGTTCGCTCAAATTAGCTGTATAGGTTAACGTATTCGTCCATGTCCAAGTAAAACCATTCCCCCAATTTTCATTCCATCCATTAGAAGAATTCACCTCACGGTTTTCCCAAGTAGGGAAGTTAAAACCACCAGTATAGTTATTAAAATAATCCATACCTAAGCTCGTTCTTGCGCTTAATTGGTCTGTAATAGACCATTCTGCAAAAGCATTTCCTAATACACGATAGAATGTACCTTGATTATTTTGAGCACGATCCAATTGTGCAACTGGATTCGAACCATTACTTACACCAGGTGCTTTATCACCAGCATAGTTACCAGCAATATCAAAAACAGGCGTTAATGGATTCATTAACGTTGTCCAACTCATGATTCCTTGCTCATCTTGGTTACCACCACTAATTCCATCTTGACCCACAGCCGTAGAACGAGTCAAAGAAAGGTTTTCACCAAATGTCAAACGACCTGCTTTGAACTCTGTATTAGCACGTAGTGACAAACGATTAAAATAGTTGTTCAACATTGTACCATCTTGATCAAGGTAACTCGTTGAAAAATAATAACGACCGTTTTCATTACCACCCGCAACTCCTAAGTTATGTTCTGTTATCAAAGCTGGGTCGAATACTTCATCAAACCAATTGGTTCCAGAAGGATTTGCACGTACAATAATATTATCAGGGTAAGAATAAGAAGCTTCATCAGCTGCATTGCCAGCAGGGAAAGAATAAGTAGGTAATACCCCTTGACCCAAACCATATGGGGAAGCTGCATCTACTGTAGCACCTGCATAATTATGCTTTCTCCAAACATACTCTGAATAATCTAATGGATTAGAGATAAGATAATCAGGGGTATTAATTGGAGTTTGAATACCTGCATAAGCATTATAAGTTACTTGTGTCTTACCCGCTTTTCCTTTCTTAGTGGTAATAATAATTACACCATTATTGGCACGAGCACCATAAATAGAAGCAGCCGATGCATCCTTTAATACTTGAATACTTTCAATATCATTAGGATTGAAGCCTGTGTTAAACTGATCCTGTACGGGTACTCCGTCAATAACATAAAGTGGGTCATTATTTTGGAATGATCCAATACCACGAATCCGAACCGTTGTTCCTTCACCAGGCTCACCCGATGTAGAAATATTTACACCAGAAGCACGACCTTCTAATTTTTGTGTGAAACTTGTAGCAGCGATTTCGTTTAATTCTGCTGCTTCAATAACACTCACCGCTCCAGTGATGTCTCGCTTTCGCTGTACAGAATAACCCGTTACGACTACTTCCTCTATCAGCTCTGAAGAAATTCCCATGGTAATGTCCATAGTTGGTGAATCTCCTACTGTCACTCTTGTCGTTTCGTAACCTGTATAAGAAAAAGCTAAAACACTCCCTTTGGGAGCAGTAATAGAGTAGCTTCCATCTATATCAGAAATTACTCCATTGGTTGTCCCTTCTTGGACAATAGTCACCCCGATTAAAGACTCTCCGGCATTATCTATAATTGTTCCACGAACTGTCATATCCTGTGCAAATGCTGTTGCACAGAAAAAGAGAAGCAGAATAGGTAATAGACTGAAACGCCCCCATCTGGGTTTTAAAATTGGTACATAAAGATTATTTTTCATGCCAAAATTGTTTAACGTTAACTAATGTTTTGATATAAAATTTCTTGTATTGTCTATAGCGTATAATTGCCCCAAATCTTCCCAAAGGAAGATCGGAGCAAATACTCATGTATGAAACTTCAAATTGATAGAATTGATGGATTTATCACATCAATGAAAAGAAATAGTTTTTGATTAAAAAAATCAATGGGTAGTAAAACTAAATCTCTATTTAGTATTTTTCAAAATTGGGAATTCAATGTAGTTAGTCGAGTGGTATAAACAGAATCAGATTCCAATTTATGAAAATTTATTTGTTAAATCTTCTCTAAAAAAAATTATATTTTGAAATCTGTTTGTATACAAAACAAAGAAAGGAAAGTTATGCTATTTATTAAAAGAATCTTCTACTACAATATTTCGTCACCATAAAAATCAAACACTTCAACAATACATCAGATTCAATAATTATAAAATTATTACAGCAAATAAAACTACCTTTTTAAGAAAATCTTGTTAGATATTCATAAGAAACAGAAATACACTTTTTCTATTTTAAATATTTGTTTTTCAAAAAATTATATAAATTTTAAATTTAAAACCATTATACTTTTAAATACAAATATTATAATTTACAAAAATACGCCAATATTACGCCAATACAAAGCTGGCACTTTTCATCTTTAAATTGTTAATGTTTTATAACGATATACTTCTCAAAACTACATTTTCATCTTACATCCTTTTCATTACGCATTGCTTTCGATAAATTTGCACCCAATTTCATATAAGAATTAGGAACGTTTTTATCAAACTTATCGTTTACCAACTAATTCTTTATTGTCTACACATAATTTACAGTTCTAATATGGATTTCAAAAAACTCATCGCACATTGTAAAGAATACGGCTTTATTTTTCAATCAAGTGAAATATATGATGGATTAGCCGCTACCTATGATTATGGCCCCAATGGTGTAGAATTAAAAAATAACATCAAAAAATATTGGTGGATGTCAATGGTGCAAATGCATGAAAATATCGTTGGTTTAGATGCTGCCATATTTATGCATCCTAAAACATGGAAAGCTTCTGGACACGTGGATGCGTTCAATGACCCCATGTTAGATAATAAAGATAGTAAAAAACGTTATCGCGCAGATCAATTGATTGAGGGGTATTGCGAAAAGATAGAAGCGAAAAATAATAAGGATGTAGCCAAAGCGCGTAAACGCTTTGGTGATGCTTTTGATGAAGCACAATTTCGAGCTACCAATGCTCGAGTACTAGATCGACAAGCTAAAATCGATGACATCCTCAAGCGAATGAACGAACACATGCGCAATGGCGATATGGCTGGTTTGGGTGATATGATTACCGAATTAGAAATTGCTTGCCCTGAAAGTGGTTCTAGAAATTGGACAGAAGTACGCCAATTTAACTTAATGTTCTCCACTCAGTTGGGAAATATCGCTGGAGAAGAAAGCAAGCTTTATCTTCGTCCTGAGACAGCTCAAGGTATTTTTGTTAATTTTTTAAATGTTCAAAAATCAACTCGTCAAAAAATTCCATTTGGTATTGCGCAAATTGGTAAAGCATTTCGAAATGAAATCGTCGCCCGACAATTTATCTTTCGTATGCGTGAGTTTGAACAAATGGAAATGCAGTTTTTTATTCAACCTGGTACGCAACAAAAATGGTATGAGTACTGGAAAGAAACGCGCCTAAATTGGCATAAAGCCTTAGGAACGGATTCTGCTAAATTACGTTATCACGATCATGATAATTTAGCCCATTATGCAGATGCTGCCGTAGATATTGAGTTTCAGTTTCCATTTGGTTTCCGTGAATTGGAAGGTATTCACTCCCGTACCGACTTCGATTTGAGCGAACATCAAAAACTTTCTGGAAAGAAATTGCAATATTTTGATCCTGAAAAACAGGAAAGTTATGTGCCTTATGTTTTAGAGACCTCGATCGGTTGTGATCGTATGTTTTTGGCAATGATTAGTAATGCTTTACAAGAAGAAACTGTACCAGATGCTGATGGTAAAGATTCCACTCGTATAGTGATGAAACTTCCGCCATCTCTAGCTCCAGTAAAAGTGGCTGTTCTACCTTTATTGAAAAATAAGCCAGAATTGACCAGTAAAGCACGTGCTATTTTCAAGAAATTGAATTTAGATTTCAATTGTCAATACGAAGAAAAAGATGCGATTGGTCGCCGTTATCGTCGTCAAGATGCAATTGGTACACCTTATTGTATCACAATTGATTTTGATACCCTTGAAAATGATACCGTTACTATTCGAGATAGAGATACCTTACAACAAGAACGTATTCACATCAATGAAATTGAGCAAGTGGTACGCGAACGGGTGGATATGAAAAACTTATTTTCTGTTGTTGAAGAAGTTGCTTAATTGTGGTACAACCTAAATTGTACACTCTAACACTAATGTCTAATTTTTAGACAATCAAAGAGGCAATAAAACTATTCATAAGACGACTTCAAGTCGGCTCACGATCATAATTTTAATTTAAACAAATGAAAAGCTAGTTGGGAGATATTTTTCCAACTAGCTTTTTTATTTTTGTCATCTAATCAAATACGATCTAAAATGAAAGTAGGTGTACTAGGAAGTGGTTCTATGGGAAGTGGCATCGCTCAAGTAGCTGCAACAGCAGGACATGAAGTCTATTTATATGATAATAATCCTGATGCCCTTCAACGTGCCAGTAAACAACTTCAAAAAATTCTAAATCGACTCGTTGAAAAAGGTCGTCTCACCGACGCCGATTCCAAAGCAATTTTTGGACGCATCTATTTTGTAGATAGTATGTATGCCTATAAAGATTGTGGGATCATTATTGAAGCTATTATAGAAAATTTAGATATTAAAAAAGCCGTTTTTGAACAATTAGAAGATGTCGTCAGAAAAGATTGTATTCTAGCCACAAACACTTCATCTCTTTCCATAGCGTCTATTGCTGCTGCTTGCGAACATGCAGAACGAGTGATTGGAATTCACTTTTTCAATCCTGCACCAATCATGAAATTGGTAGAAATTATTCCTGCCATTCAAACAAGTCAACAAGTCAAAACTAAGGCACAATCGCTAATTGATAATTGGGGTAAACTTACTGTCTTAGCAAAAGATACTCCTGGTTTTATCGTTAATCGTGTGGCACGTCCTTTTTATGGAGAAGCCTTACGCATCTATGAAGAAGGTATTGCTGATGTCGCTACGATAGATTGGGCCATGAAAGAAATCGGTGGTTTTCGTATGGGCCCCTTTACCTTGATGGATTATATTGGGCACGATGTCAATTATACTGTAACAGAAACTGTTTTCAAAGCCTTCTATTATGATCCTCGTTACAAACCATCATTTACTCAAAAAAGATTAGCAGAAGCTGGTTTTTTGGGTCGGAAAAGTGGACGAGGATTTTATGATTATCAAGATGGAGCTGAACCTCCAAAAGCTCAAGAAGATCGAGAGTTAGGGCAAAAAATTGTAAATCGTATTGTCATTATGTTGATTAATGAAGCGGCAGATGCGCTATATTTAAATATTGCTTCTAAAAAAGATATTGATCTAGCCATGACAAAAGGCGTAAATTATCCAAAAGGATTATTACAATGGGCAGATGAAATTGGCATTAATAATTGTGTAAAAAGATTAGATAATTTATACCATACCTATTTGGAAGATCGCTACCGTTGTAGTCCAATTCTAAGAAAAATGGCAAGAGATCAGCACACTTTTTTTAAACATTAATTTTATCTCTCTCATGTCTAAAAAATCGCTTGCTTCTCGTATCATAGATGCCATGTATGAAAATGATTTTTATAGCCAATGGCTAGGGATTAAACGTCTTGAAGAAGGAGCTGGCTATTCTAAATTACAAATGACGATTCGAAAAGAAATGTGTAATGGTTTTGGTATAGCGCATGGTGGCATCAGTTTTTCATTTGCAGATAGTGCACTCGCTTTCGCCTGTAATTCACAAGGAAGGAAAGCCGTTTCGATTGAAACGTCCATTTCTCATGTCAAGCCTATTCAATTGGGCGATATCATTATTGCTACTGCTAGAGAAGAAAGTCTGAGTAGTAAAATTGGGGTGTATAAAGTAGAGGTTCACCACGAAGATGGCACTTTAAAAGCCTTATTTAAAGGTACGGTTTACCGAACAAGCAAAAAATGGTTGGAATAAAAAATGCTCCAAGTTAATTTTCAACTTAGAGCATTGCATGAAGAGCTATTGTTTTACAATTGGAATAGACTTCATCATTCCATCAGGTGCTATGATCCTCACATAATATACTCCCTTGTGGGGTAGATGAGTATCTTGAATATAATATATTTGATTCCCAGTATTAAGGTTTTGTTTAGCATCGTGTACCAATCGACCTACTGTATCATACATTTGAATGTGATACCAACCTACTTGATTTATGGAAAATTGTAATTGAGTGGTAGTGGTAAATGGATTTGGAACACTTTCTATCTCAGAAATACTAGGATATTTCTCAGGAAATTCACTTGTAGGTGTTGTTGTTTTAGCTTTTTCTTTTGGAATAGGACAAAAATCAACAGTATAAATACCTGCTTGTTTGCCATCGCTACTCAATAAAATACGGCTAAATAAATCTAACGGTTTTCCGCTATATTGAGTTGAAGATTTGTAAGTTTCTCCATTTACGAAATAGACGACTTCCCCTAGATTATTCACATCTAGACTAAGTTTTAAATTTTCTTTAAATTCGCCCACAAGACTATACTCTAATTTACCATTACTATTCTGAGATATGGTATAAACAATAGTTGGTTTTTCTCCTTCTGATTTTACTAAAAATCCATGTTGTAAATCATCTATAGATTGAGCATTAGAACTAGCGAAACCAATCCATCGATGAGCTTTTTCGCTGTGGTCAATATTAAATGACAAACTTTTTTCATATAAGTCTTTTTCTAAAAGTGCAGCACCATAACCTTCTGTTGCATTTTCAGCAAGCAGGATACTTTGTCCCTTTTGATTTAAATCTTTAAGGGTAGTCCATTTGTAATCAAAACAGTCAATTGCAGGGGGAAGTACATCTTTAGGACAAAATGAAATATCATTGATAAAAGCAGAATGCTCTACATCTTCTAAATATTCAAGACCCTCTATATTTTCTTTATCTTTAAGATTTCCTAATTTAATATAAGTATACAATTTTAGATCTTGACAATCATAAAATCCATCAGAATGAGCACCAATTTGATCCCCAACATAATAAGTTACTACGCCATCATCTGCAATACGAATTTCAAAAGGAATAGTCTCATTAGGGTCTGGGTTGTCAATTGGTATTGAATTTAGAAAATTAGGAGACGAGTTATTATTAATAGAATAAATAGAAAGGCTAGAACTATTCAGCTTGAGTATCTTAAATCCAAATACAAAATCTTCATCAGATATCACATTTAAATTGGGTACAAAATTAGATGCTACAAAGCCAATCCATTTAAAGGATCGTTCCCAAGTGTTAAAATCTATATTAAACTTTAATACCTTACCTTTCATTTGCCCTTCTACAGGTGCAGAAGCTATTGCACTTTCCCAATTCTCGCCAATTAATCCAAGTGTTGAAAGCGTACCATTTGTTGTACTAGACATATTTTGAGTTGTCCAATCAACATATTGACACTCATCCTCCTCATTAGGTGAACAATCGTTGTTTGGAATACAAAAATCAATATTATCAATTTTAGTATTTAGGTTTGTCGCTTGGTCTATTTTTACGAATAGATTCAAGTACTCTGCAGAATATGGAGAAATATTAGTAAGATTTATTTCCACATCATTAACTAAAAATCTTACAGGATTATTAGATTCCATAATGATCTGTAATTTAACTTCCTCACAATCATCAACATTTAATAACGGATGTTCTGTTATATTGCCTTGTGCATCAGGATAGGTAATTTTTATTTGGGGCCCCATATCAGTTCGTTGAATGGAATAACCATACCGTAAGTTTATTTCTGTTGGAGACATACCATTTTCAATAAATCCAATATATCTATTGGATTCATCACTTGTGTAAATTATACAAGACAGGGATGCTTCTTCTATAGCTACATTAAGTAGGGATAATGCATATCCATTATCATCTATTGTATCATCATCGTCACAATCTTCTCTCTTCAAAGTAAAACTGGTAACATTTTCTGGATACAATACATTGCATGAAGGTTCGTCCCATTCATAGGAAAGACAAGCTGTATTAATTTCCTGATTATTAGCACCTGGATAAATTTCAAATTCTGTATAACATAAAGAAATATTGCTTATGGTACCTTGACCTTGAATTACTTCATTTATAGTTGCATTTAAATTTAATGTTTGACCGTTGTATGTTACAAACTGATCTATAATAGTACCATCGATAACATAATTAACTAAACCGTCAGTATTGATATTCAATGCTAAGAGTACATTTTCGCAAGAAATCTCAAAATCTATCTCTGTTTCATCAGGATTTCCATCTCCATCGGGATGCACCATAAATATTTTTGCCTGTTCTCCACTATCCCACACAATGGAATATCCAAAAAGAATATCTCCTGTGGTAGCTCCGTCTGTTTCTGTAAAGCCAATATACCTATTGGATTGTTCTTGTAGGTTAACATTAAAGGATAAAGAAGCCTCATTAAAGATAGCGTTAAGCGTTTGTGTTTCAGAAGTATTGCTATACGTTGTGATATCTGACGGAATCCATTCTAATTGATTACAATCTACAAATTGCTGTTCCGCATTTTGTACATATTGTATTGCCCCAAAATACGGATTAGTTAATCGACTATTTCCAAAAAAATCGTGATTTAGGTTAATATCAGTTGGTAATATTACGTCCTCTATACAAGAAGTAAGAATAGAATTAGGATTGTATAAAGCTGTATTTGTAGGCGTATAGTTACCTTGACTAGGATTGACAAATAAGTCACAACTACTAGTGAGTAAGCTATTATTTTGACTATTTATATCATTACAATCATCTACACTGCAAGATTCATCAATATTATCATCACAATTACAACAATATCTGAAATCTGACGGTACAGCAAAAAAACCTCCATTAGCACGTATAATTAAATTGTTGTAAGCATATCCATTTGTTAAGGCAGTATTTTCTACTTTAATTCCTCCATCCCCAGGATGAATAATTGTATTATGAATGAAAGCTGAACCATTAGCATCACTAAATGGGTCTTCTCCATAGCAACAAGTATAATCACAGGAACCATCAAATTCATTAAATGTAATAGATTCTTTACTGTAGATACCATATTCATTGGGTTGTATAATTATATTATTATAAATATAACTATCTCCCATCCCCGCACAAAATATACCATTACCTGCATCTCCTGTACCAATTGTACTTCCTTTATCAATAAAATTATTATAACAAAAAGCATCTTTGGTACCTAATCCAAGTTGAATACCATTTGCTTGTCCAATTAAATTAAAATAACCATAATCCCGAATAATATTTCCAAATATCTTAGTACATCCTATGGCACAACCAACTTGTAAACCATCCCAACCTGTTCGTTCAATAATATTATTATTTACTTTGACTCCTTCTATAGAATGTGGATATAATATAACTTCTTCCTCATCTTCTTCCTCATCTTCTTCCTCGTTTTCTTCCTCGTTTTCTTCAATTGGACATACTCGACCTAAAAAGAAAGAATTACCAATATAAATAGCTTCACCAATTGCGTCATGGATATAATTATCGTGAATATCTATATCATACATGGTAAAATTATTACAAGTAATAGCATCATCTGGAGATTGACAGTTAGGATCTGTTTTAGCCATAATACCTGCAAATCCTACATTGGCTATTTCCACATGATGGATATGAAAGAAAGAACTTTGATTTGCAATAGCTATTCCTTGCATTCCGCTCCGATAACCAGCCTCTTCAATTTTTATTCCGTAATCATAATTTTCGTTATCATCCAATCCTGTAATTTCAATAAATTGAGAACCAAAAAACGTCATTGCATTACTAGTTTCAGATCGAATAGTTACTTGACCACCAATATTTCTAATTTGTATGTAATGATCCGTGTTATATGTTCCTTCAAAACATTGAGTAGCGTGCTCACCTGTTACCAGATCCATGTAAGGTCTGATATCCCAAAATTGTAATTCTGATTCAAAATGTCCTTTTAAACAAATTATTGAACCTTCTGCTAAATTTATTAAATGTTCTCTTCGAATACGAATGGTTTCATTTGGACAAACATTGATAATAGAAGTTTCATTGGAACAATCTCCATCTGAAAGATCATAAACGCCTTCTGGGGTAACGATATAATCACAAGCATCACAATATTCGCTAAAATCTATGCTTTCATTTTCCTGTGCCAGACTATTTGTCCAACAAAAAATAACTAGAACTAATAAGAAGCTAGACTCTCTAAAAATATTTTTCAATAAATTTTCCATAAAAAAGAATTTGAGCGTTTGAATAGATAGTTTCGTTCCCTTTGAAACTTATGTTTGTACTTTTCATGAAATGTTACTTTGTAATTAATCCAGAAAAAGACATGGTGTGACAAATAAAAAGGAAATCTATTTTGCTAAAAGAAGTACTTCAAAAGAAGGAAAAGCAACTTTTCAGTAAGATGTGTAGCAACTTTACAAATAAATAATAGCATTTATTCGATTAGGCAAATGAAGTTTTTTAACTTTCCTATTCAATAAAGATTGTATGAACAAAGACATTTTAAGTCTAGTCTTTTTCCTGTTAAACTTTGCAATTGTAAACGGTCAAGTATGTGAAGGAAATTTAGGAGAAAATATATTTTCCGATGGAGATTTTGGTTCAGGTGCTTCTAATATCCTCAACCCTAATCCTCAAATCGCACCTGGTTATGGCTATGCTTTCAATCCACCTCCTAATGATGGCAATTATACGATTACGAATAACACGACGAATTGGGGATCATTTGCAGGGCCTAATTGGTCAGACATTACCGACAATAGCGATGATCCAAATGGTTATATGATGGTGGTCAATGCGAGTTATGAACCTGGTTTGTTTTACGAACAAGAAGTGGATGGACTTTGTGATAATACACTGTATTCTTTTTCAGCCGATGTATACAATTTAGCCGATGGAATACAACCGAATATCTCTTTTTTATTAGATGGTGTAGAAGTTTACAATACTGGAAATATCCCCCGAAATGAAAAATGGGAAACCTTTGGTTTTACGTTTACGACTTTACCGAATCAAACTTCCATTACACTCGCCCTTCAGAATAATGCCCCAGGAGGAATAGGGAATGATTTGGCTTTGGATAATATCTCTTTTCGGGCTTGCGGTCCTGAAGCACTCATTTTACCTGATCAAGTCGCTAATATCTGTGAGGATGGAAATCCAATTGATTTAGATGCAACGATTTTGGATAGTCCCTATGATACCACTTATATTCAATGGCAAGAAAGTTTGGACGGAGGATTTACGTGGACAGATATTTCTGGCGAAACGAGTACGAGTTTCCCATTTACCAATTTATCGGGTGGCATGTATTATTATCGTTTTGTCTTGGCGAATAGTGCTGTGAATATTCAAAACCAAAAATGCCGTATTGTTTCTAATATCAAAATTGTAAATGTTGTTCCTAAATTTTATACCATCATCGATACATTATGTGAAGGATTAGCCTTTGAATTAAAAGATCAATTATATGCTGAAACTGGGGTTTATGTCGATAGTCTTTTGACGTATTTGGGTTGTGACAGTATTGTTACCTTAGATTTAACAATTGTTCCTGATACTGAAATTGATGCAACTTTTACAACTTCTGATCCTGCCTGTGATTATTTAGCAAATGGATCCATTGGTATTTCTTCTATTTCAAATGGAGCATTGCCTTTAGAACTTTATTTCAATGATGAAGAACAAATTGATAACGACTTTTTCAATTTGCTAGCAGGAGATTATGATATTCAATTTCTAGATCGATTTGGCTGTGTTTTAGATACTGTGCTTTCTCTAGAAGCTCCTCCTCCTTTTATTATTGATTTAGGAGGAGACTTGACGGTTAATCTCGGTGAAGCCGTTACTATTGAGCCTTTTGCTAGTCTTCCTGTAAGCAATTATACTTGGCAACCTCCATCTATTTCAGAATGTGAACCTGACTGTGAAACGATTAATTTCACACCTATTGCTTCATCCGAACTTATTGTCATCGCTAATTCTGAAGGTGATTGTATTGCTGCTGATTCTATTTATGTACAAGTTGAAGAAGTGCGAGAAGTTTACATTCCAAATGCGTTCTCTCCTAATGAGGATGGCATCAATGATGTATTTACCATTTTTGCTAATGAACCTAATGTCCAACAAATCGAATCCTTACAAATTTTTGATCGCTGGGGACAATTGCTTTTTCAGCAAAATGACTTTTTGCCCAACAGCTTGAATAATGGTTGGAATGGACGTTATAAAGGGAAACTTGTAGAAAATGGTGTCTATCTTTTTGTTGCGGAAATTCAATTTCTTGATGGCGAAACATTAATTTATACAGGAGATATAAGTTTGATACAGTAGAAAATCATCACTCATATTGCTTTAACATCGCTTTTAAATCTGCTAAGGTATTCGCTTCTTCTTTGGGCTTATCTTTCCGCCAGCGACTCATTCGTGGAAATCGCAATGCAACCCCAGATTTATGACGGGTAGAAGCATTGATTCCTTCAAAAGCAATTTCAAATACCAAATTGGGCGTTACGGAACGAACTGGCCCAAATCGTTCAATCGTATTTTTTTTGACATAATCGGTCACCTCTTGAAATTCCTTATCCGTCAATCCTGAATATGCTTTCGTGAAAGGTACTAGCCGATCTTCATCCCATACGGCAAAGGTGTAATCAGTATACAAATTGGCTCGTCGCCCATGCCCGCGCTGCGCATAAATTAATACGGCATCAATCACAAGGGGATCCACTTTCCATTTCCACCAATCACCGCGTTTTCGCCCTGCTTGATAAATAGAATCTTTACGTTTAAGCATCAAGCCTTCGCTATGATGTTGTCTGGAAGTTTCACGTATAGCAGCAAGTTCTTCCCATGATTGAGCATTTAAAGTATCTGAAAGTAGCAAAATTCCGTCTGTAGGATATTGGTCTACTAATTCTTCTAATAAGCCTCTTCGATCATGTAAAGAACGTGTACGAATATCTTCTCCATTATATTCTAATAGATCATACACCATCAAAACGACTGGGACATTTTGTAAGATTTTTTTGGTGACATTTTTTCTGCCAATACGGGTTTGTAATTCATTAAAGGAAAGTGGCTTCCCCTCTTTAAAAGGAAGAATCTCACCATCTAGAACAGTTCCATTAGGTAATAATTGAGCTAAAGGTTTGTACTCAGGAAATTTATCCGTTACCAGTTCCTCTCCTCTTGACCAAACAAAAATTTCTCCTTCTCGAATAATGATTTGCCCTCGAATACCATCCCACTTTCGCTCGGCTTGCCAATCATCAGGAGACCCCAAGTCTTCAAATTTAACATCTAAGGCATACGCCAAATAAAAAGGATAAGGTTTAGAAATATCATCCAATGGATTTTCAGAAAGAATTAAATCCTGAAAAGTAGTATCATCAGGAGTCCAATTCCCCATGAGACGATGAGCCAATTGATTTTCTTCAATACCTGTATACTTTGATAAGGCCTTTACCATCAATTTTTGGGAAACTCCTACTCGAAAGCCTCCCGTGATGAGTTTATTAAAAATAAAGCGTTCTTCATACGATAAACTGAACCAAGCCGCCTTCACCTGTTTCGCTTTTTCTTCCTCTTCTAAATCAGCTAATGATTTGATGAAGTTAATCCAATAAGTAAAATTTTGTGTACTTGATGAACTTGGTTTGGGTAATACCAAAGCAATCGTCTCTGCCAAATCCCCTACGACATGATAAGAATCTTCGAACAACCATTGGGGTAAAGCACTTAGTTCTGCGGCCCATTCGCGCAATTGACTCGTTTTGACCGTGCGTTTGGGACGACGATGTGAAAGAATAGCAATCGTCCACAAGCGATCTTGCTCATCAGCTTGTGCAAAATATTGAGCTAAGGCATCAACTTTAGCATTCGTTTTGGTAGTTTGATCCAGTTGTGTAAAAAGTAGAGCTACTTTTTTCATCTGTTTAAAATTTATCTGAGGCTACGCAAAATGCAGCTAAATTTCTGCACAGATGTAACCACTTCGTTCTCGCATAATATTTTTTAATCATTCCCTTGTGTGATATTATGATTAATAAATATCATGCTCGTTTCATGTGGCTAACAAAATTGTGAATAAGTGGATTTACAAAATTTCTAAGAAATTTTGTGTGGACAAGTGCATGAAATACACTTATACCCGAAAATGTAAAGCATTTTCTATCTACTTATGCACTATAATTAATCACGTTCTTGTTTGTTAATTTGAGATTCATAAATATCATGCTCGTTTCATGCATAGTAAAGAATGAGAGAATCTCCAAAAAATTCTTATCGAATAATTTCTAAAGCTTCTACCCCGATTAAAAAACCTGTTTCATCCGTTAATTTCACCCAATACATTCCTACAGGAAAGGAGCTCAAATCAAGTTGATGTTGTAAAAAAGAATCATGTACATGAAGTTCTTCTTGTTGAACTACTTGCCCGTTTGATGCAATCAATTCTAATTGAAGATGATTTATAAAATGATCGAATTCTTTTTGTAGCACTACTTGATTAATAGCAGGATTCGGTGATAATTGAATCGGATTATGCTCTTTTCCAGTTACTTCTTTTGTGGAAGTATATAAGGGTAAAGTGCCATTAGCAAAGGTATATTCGCCTGGCAAAACTCGTGTTAAATTAAAAAATCCATTACCATCTGTAGGAACAAGAGCTAATTTTGAATAAAATGGATATTCTTCCCATTCATATCCAAACCCTCGTCTATAAATTAAGATGATGTCATTTTCAGTTGTTCCTACTAAATCTTCATCTAATAGTTTTCGATACTCAAAAGTAGCTTTTGCTTCTAAACCATTTTCAAAATCACCCTCAATACGCCAATAATGCGTGCTGGAGATTTGTGCATTATCTGGATTAAATTCAATAGGATCTGGAGCTACCCAATAATGATCGGCATGAATTAAAGTAGGAGTATTAATCGCATCTACACTAAACGCTAGTTGAGAATATTCTAAATTATTGGAGCCCGTCTCTTCTAGTATCTCTTGATCGCTCATGTGCGCCATATTCAAGCGATTGTGTTGATTGATCGTTATTAAGTAAGGTTCTACATTTCCAGAAATACTCACATCTGTATATTGTCCTGAACACATGACGTTGTGCGTTTCTTGATTTCCCGCAGCATCTATAAAGGTAACATCTATAGGTACATTTTGGTGATAATTGGGTGCTGCTCTTACTTTTTGTTCGATAGTTAAATTGGTTTCAAAACCTGTAGCTCCTGCGATATAATCTTTCTCATTTACTTCAAATGCAGAATATCCTGGATTTAAAATCCAAGCGTCAAAAAAATCAGTCATATCATAGCCTGTTGAAGCTGTCAAAGCATCTCGATATTGTTGCGCGCTCGCCGATTGATAAGCATATTGATCTAGTACTGCTCGTTGACCTACTCTAAAAAGAGAATCTCCTAGATAACCACGCATATTGTGTAGCATAGCAGCCCCTTTGCGATAGGTATGCGTTCCATAAATATGTTCAAATGGAATATTAGATAAAGGCTGAAAACCATCATCATCCACATGGGCAGATTGTAATACATTGTCTAAATGATTATCTTTCACTTGGTCGATAAAAGCTTCATGTCCAAATGCATATTCTGTCATTAAATGAGCACCATATTCGGCATTTCCTTCTTTTACCCACATATCTCTGGCAGAGCCTACTGTTACAACATCACCCCACCAACAATGCGCCAACTCATGGGCCATTAAACGACGATGCCCAAAGGTGTTTCCTCCAACTGCAGTACTTGTTGGATATGCAATATTAGTAGGATGTTCCATAGCTCCTCTTGGTGTTGATACATAGCCTACACGTTCCCACGGATAAGGTCCATACCAAAACTCAAAGGCATCAATAGCATCTCCTAATTCAACAAATGTACTAGTCATATCGGCTACATCTTCAGGCTTACATAATAGCTGAGTAGGGATTGCTCCACTTTCTCCATTATGGACATCATTAATCTCTTGATAATTAGAAACGGCAATAGACGAAAGATAGGTAGGAATTAACTGATTCATTTGGTACGTACGACGGATCGTATCTCCCACGATAGGTACTTCTTCAATAAATGTACCTACGCAATAGGCTTTGTTATTTCCTCTAGTAAAAATATTAAACTCATAAGTGGCGCGTTCCACAAAACTATCAAAACAAGGATACCAGCTTCGACCAAAATTTGGAGGATTCGATGTTAAACCAATTCCTAAGTTATAAGCATAACCATTTTGAAAGTCAAGCCCTCCAAATCCACTTGGATCAACCATTGGCGCACCTTCATAGAATACTTCAATCGTATAGGTAGTACCAATTTCTAGATCAGTTGGAAAATCAACATACAATAGTAGCCCATCATAAGAATAGGTCAAAGGCATCGCATTCATCAGAACAGAATCCACTTGAAGTTCTAACAAATCTAGATTTATTTGATTGACGTTTGCCATCAAAGGAGTGATCGTTAAGGCGGTACTTCCTTTGATAAAACGTGCACTTGTACTCATTATCTCCAAATTGATGGTATAGTTAAGAATATCCATGGTATCAGAACGAGCAGCACTTAGTAACATCGCTAATTTTTCTTCCTCGGTGGGTGGTTCCATTTTTATTTGTTGGTGCCGATGGTGGCAACCCATAATTTCTTCAAGTTGAGCAAAAGAAATACTAGCAATAAATAATAAACTAAGTGTCGTGAGTAATATTTTTTTTATCATAGGAGATCAATTTTATTCTTTACGAATAAAGATAAAACTATTTACCAATGAGAAAATGAAAGAAGGAGAATTAATAAGCTATTTCGCCTTTTCTTTGACAAAAATGAGGTGATCTGCATTATGAGGATCACTTTTTTCAGCGCAGAATTGGAAGTTAAGACGCTCTAATAAACGAATGGATGCTTCATTATTTCGATGGGTATAAGCTTCTATTTTTTGTAAATGAAGTTGTTCGAAGCCATAATAAAGAATGCATTGTACAGCTTCTGACATGTATCCTTTTCCTTGAGCTTTAGGATGTAAATCATAACCAATATCAGCTACTGTATTTTCTTGAGAGAAATTCCAAAGACAAATAGTACCAATAAGTTGTTGTTCTCCTTTTGGCACAAGTGCCCAATAAATATATTTACCCTCTTTGATTCCCGTATTTATTTTTTGAATAAACGCTATCGCATCTTCTTTGGAGTAAGCAGGAGGTCTATCGACATATTGATTAACGATAGAATCAGAACGTAGAAAGGAAATTTGCTCCCAATCGTCAAGGGTAAGTTGGCGAAGTAAGAGTCGTTCAGTGTATAGTATAGGAAAAGGAGTAAATTGCACTGAAATTATATTAACGGGAAGAAACAGGTATTTCTCGACGATCCAATGCCTCTTGCATCAAGCGACGAAGCTCGGTATGATAAGCTGCGCCTTCTTTTCGTACTAGGACACGTCCTTGATCGTCTAAAAATAGTAAGGTAGGATAGGCATAAACTTCTAATAATCCCATTAAATTGGGACCATTTCCTTTCTCGCCATTCACTTTATAACTAATAAAATTTTCATTTAATTCATCTGCAATTCGTTGATCCGTAAATACATCTTTATCCATTAATTTACAGGGGCCGCACCAATCTGCATAAAAATCAACAAAAACTAATTTACCTTCTTCTTCTGCTTGATCTAAAATTGCGGAAAGAGAATTAGATTCCACAAAATTAACTGCAGATTTTGACATAGTAGAAGTAGAACTTACCATTCTAGAGCCATTACAAGCAGATAAAACAAGCAAACAAGCACTGAGGAAATAAAAAATGGATTTAGACATAAGACCACTAATTTTGGTTCTTAGACATAAATCGTGACTTCAATGGAACTTCAAAACACTTGTCTCTTATCCTGATAGTCATCGGGAATCGAGTCATCGTATTTTCATTCCACACAATTTGTATAAGAACGATAATTTTTAATTCAAGACGATTCTATTTCAAAAATACGGATTTTCAGTATTAACTGTTTTGTTAATTCCTTTATTTCTTTTTTTAGGCATAGTTTTCGTGTTAAAATGTTAAAAAACAAAAAACATATTAAGCTATACACACCTTTCCTTCATCACCAATTTTCAACTACTGTGCTTTAGGGACAGAATGTCACCTTTTTGATTATTAAATAGTTAATGTAATCAAAAAAGTTTATTTGTGTAATTTTTTAGATTATATTTGAATCATCAATTCGAATATACAATCTATTTAGAATTGACTATCATCCCAAAAGCTCCCCTATTTTTTTAACTTTTAAAACCATAATCTATGGATACCCTTACTTATGATTATGCATTAGCCTCTGGTATTGCTACTCAAGCTGGTCAAAAAGACCTCAATCTAGCTACCTCTGGTTATGCTGGTCCTGCAACTTCTGCCAACAATAATGCGCCTTGCTTTTTCTGGGGAAATTTGACCAAACCCTACATCACCGCTACTTGTTTGCGTACCCTCTCGGATGTAGTAGCTGCACGTTTTCACTTGCCGCCTAATGCTGCTGCTGCTCTACGCGACCCCATTGTAACAGCAGGAAATGATACGATTCGTTTTGAGGCTTTTTCTTCTTGTTGTGGCATTTATGCAAGAGTGGATTTATTATCTGGTAGTCATGATGGTGATTTTTTAACCACAGGAACGACTAATGTTGATTTTAATCAGCCGATGCGGAATGCCCTTTCTTTAGTAAAAAAACAAGAAAATTTGATTTTGGCAGTCGGAAAAGAAGGGGTCGTTTTGGTGAAAGATGGTAAACAAATCAAAGAAAAGAAAGTTAAACTCCCTACTCGATGGATCAAAGGACTTACTGCAGTACAAAATTATATGGCTGAAATGGATGAACAAGCTGTTTTAGATCGTAATCAAGCCATTCGTTTATTCAAATCTATTCCAAAAGGAAAAGTGAAAAAAGATTATTTTTTCCAAAAAAGAGGAGCCATGATTCGTTTCTCCCCTATTGCATCGGGAAATACTATTCCAATTGGAGGTATTGAGCGCATACGACTGGTCGAACGATTATTGCCTTTATGCAATGAAGTATCCTTTTATGCTACGGCTGATGGACAATCTACGGCTTGGCAATTAGATATGGATAAGGTACGATTCACCTTAGTTTTATCGCGTGAGGTATGGCGTGGATTTTCTGGAGAAGGTAAGGGACTTTTAGATATGGGAGGAAGTTTAGATGTAGATTTATTGAAGTTAGTTCGCTCTAATTTTAAAGTCAACCAAAGTGTACAACCTTTTTTACAAGCTTTAGAACAAGATATTCCTGTGGATGCAATGGACAAAGCGGTAGCGCAAATGGGTGGAATGGGATTGGTTGGTTATGACTTTTTGGAAAACACCTATTTCTATCGAGAATTACCCTTTAAATTGGATCGAATAGATGCCTTTAATCCTCGTTTGAAAGGCGCAAAAAAATTAATCGAAGACAAAAAAATTAAATTTACCAAACAAACCCCTGAAATCACCGAACTAGAAGTCGCAGGTAGTGGTACTAAACATTTGGTACAATTCAAAGGCGATCAACAACGCTGTACCTGTCAATGGTATTCTAAATATCAAGGCGAGCGTGGTGTTTGTAAGCATATCCTTGCTGCCCAATTACTCCTTCAAGAAAAATCTATAGTTATTACTAACCCAAAAATATTAAACTAATGAGTATTTTAAAAGAACTAGTCCAAGGACAAGAAGATATAGCACAGGTGGATCGTGCTACCCTTTCTTTAAAAGAACAACTTTTATTTTATGTACGATTAAAGAATAAAGCTGAATTTCTTGCTTTTCTAAAACGAGATTTCACGACAGACGAAAAAAAGACCCTCCAAAAAGAACTCAAACGTTTGTATCGCTATTTTAACGAATCTAGAGAAGTAAAAATCAATGGCATCAATCATTGGAAACAAGGCTGGGATGAGCTTCATGATAATGCGCAGGAATGGATGTATGTAGCTGCTTTACGTTTTTACAATAGACGTGATATGCGCACGCTATGGCGAAAATATTTAGATAGTGATTTAACCAAAGAACTTTTTAAAACTCATGTCCCTGGTTGGTTTGCTGGTTATGTGGAAGACGAATTAGGAGGTGAATGGGCTGGTATCAGTTTTCAAGAAGTCTATCAATATTACCAAGATGGTATCATTCCTAAACCTCAGCCTGAAAATTATATCCGTTCTTTAAGTAATTTAAGTACAGATTATAAATGGGAGCGAAAAAATGAAGGCAAATCCTACATTTATAATTATGTCATGGAACATCCAGACATTATCAAAGAGGATATGAACCTATTTTTTGAATATCCCCACAATGCCCACAATCACGATAATTATTTAAAAGACCATAAGCAATGGCGATTTGTGATTCTACGCTTAATCAAAGAAAAACATTTGAATGCTGAAACGATTGTACAAAAAAATCTTCATGCCTTACAATTAGGTTTCAATCGCGCACAAGATAGCTGGCAAAAGAAAATGTATGAAAGTATTGTAACAGAATATGACTGCGAAACAGCTTTACAAGAAGACCTTATTAATCTATTAGCCAATGCCAATCCACAGAATGTTTCTTTTGCCATAAAGCGTTTGAAAGTCATTCAAAAAAACAAACAATTGGATGATGCTGCATTTATGGAGGCGGCTCCTTCTCTTTTTTATCAAGAGTCGAAAACAACCGTCAAAAATTGCATTCAAATACTAAGCAATATCGCCAAAACAAATAAAGATTTGAGTGCCTCTATTTGTACAATAGCAGCAGAAGGTTTAATGCATGAAGATGGGGATATTCAAAAACGAACAGCCACTTTATTAATAAAATATGGAGCGTCAAATCAGGAAACCTTACAAGATATCATTGCACCTTATACACCTACGCTTCATACACAAGCAAAGGAAGTATTAAAAGATTATATAACCGAAGAAGGAATCGAAGAGGAAGAATACATACCCACGCCTACACTTTCTAAATTAGATGAAAGTCTTGTCGTTACACCCGTTAAAGACGTAGATGAATTACTCTTTTTAGGACATCAAATATTAGAACTAAAAGAAGAAGATCCCTTGTCTTTGGAACGATTTTTTGCTGGTTTTGTAAAGTTTAAAAAAGAAATCGCTGAACAGCCCGACCGAATTAAGCCATTAAATGATCGATCGAAAAAACGAGCCGATAGTTGGTCAGAAATGAGTACTTCTGGATTTATTTTAATGTCTTTTATCCTTCACTATTTTGAGGAAGATTTGAGTAAATTTTCTCGTTTTAATCATAGAAAGAATAAACTATTGAGCTTAGATGGTGTGCTTCCTTTTGTGGAACATCGAATACATAAAATCTTTCAATTATGTAATTCAGAGGTAGAAGCGACCCTTTTGAGTACGCCTACACACGCGCCCTATTGGATTGATCCTGTTATTTTGGTAGAACGTCTCTTAGCGCAACAAGCGACTAATCAAAACACCTCTAAATTTGATTTCATCCTTGCTATGGCAAGAGTAGCTTTTGAAGAAGAAGCTGTTGCAGCTGCCCTCGAAAAGAGTAAAGCTTTAAAAGGAGAAAAAGGCGATGTGATCCGCTTTTTGTTGAGTGGAAAATTAGATGGAAAAATCATGACTCGTGCCTTTTGGCTCAATGCTGCCCGTACACGAGAACCGCAAGGTGACTTTAGTGCTTGGGCAGGACGATGGGAGCTTCCAACGACTCCTGATCTTATCAAAGCCCCCGAATATTCTACTAGGGTTGAAGTTTCAAAAAGTAGATATTCCAATCAAACCTATACCTATACCAATCAACATATTGACAAATCATTGCGATTAAGTCGAAAACATTATGTAGATAAGCATTGGCTATACGTACAATTACATGGGAATATGGGTTGGCAAAATCGAAATTTATTACATGCTTATGTACCCAATAATCCTGAGGCGATATTTGCTGAAAATGCTATTGATGTAAACGTCTTTTTAGAACCTAGTTTGACGATGTTGCCTATGGCACAAAGTAGTCTTGCTGATTTTATGATTGTTGAAAACAAGGTGGATCGTCAAGTAGCTCACGAAGCCTTTATCATTCAAGCTGAAGCTCAAAAACTAGATTATGATTGGATGGGTAAAGAATTGGGTAAATGGATTGCGGCTGGTTATGTCAAAATGAACCGTTTATTGGAAGGCTTAAAATTTATCGCGGATACCTCCTCTTTTCATGGAAAAGCAATTAGTCAACTCATTCGTGCTATAGTTCCAGAATTGGGCGAAGAACTTCCTCGAAATAGTAAAAAACTATTTGAAATCTGGTATGACTTATTAGCAAAATCAAAGGATACTGCTAATTTAGTAGCGATGAATCCAAATACCGAAGCATGGATGAAGAAAGGCGCTGCCAAAGCTATTGTAAATAAAATTTGTAAACTCCAATAATCCCAAATAGACATGAGTACAATATCCTTAAAAGAAATCAAAAAAGTTGTTGAACAACATAAGAAAGATAATAACCGCTACGCCATCGTTAATTATCTTACACAGATTACATTTACGCCCGAAAATGAGTTTTATGTTCGTTCAGAATTAGGTCGCTCTTACAATAATCGTGGAGATCATGAACACGCCTTGAAGCAATTATTATGGGTAGATCAACAAGAGCAAGGTAAAAATACAAGCACGCAATATCATTTAGCCTATGCTTATCTTAATAGACATCATTATCATTCCAAAATTACGCTTATTGATAATCAAAAAGTATTAGATTATTCCAATAAAGGGATTCAATTGGACAAAAAATATGCCCCCAATTATTATAATCGTGCAGAAGCATACAAAAGCATTTGGTACTATACAGGCGATCCAGAAGATTATCAAAAGGCATTAGCTGATTATCAAACGTATTTTAAACTTTCTAAAGATGAAGAAGCGCATATATGGATTGCCCAATTATATGCAAAAGAACTAGACGAAACCTATGATGAACAACTATTCATAGAGGCTATCGCCTTATTAGAAAAACATCTAAAAAAAGGAGAATACAACTGGGAAGCTAGTCGTGCTAAGGAGAGATTAGACCAGATTAAGGAAGCTGCTCGAGATGCTCCATCTATTATTCCTATTCCTTCTTATATTGCTAATTGGCAAACCTACTCCGACGAATTATATGGTAAGCCTTGTGAAATTAAAGTAGATGAAGGACTACAAACATTTCTTCCAATAACCGATTTTCAAGAACAAGTCTGGGTGGCTATTCCTTTGAAAAATGTCAGCGAAGAGGGTTTAATACAAGATGCTGAACGAGCTATTATAGCAAAAATAGAAAATGCGCTAACGCAAAAATTAGCAATAGAAAATGCTATTTATTCTGGCTATATTCAAAAAAATGGGCGGATTGACTTTTTCTTTTACAGCAATCCTATTAAGCATCTCGAACGACGAATTGATCAAGTGATGTATCATTTTCAACAGTATTCTTATGACTGGGAAGTGAATAAAGGAAGTGTTTGGTTGGATTATACGGATTTGATGATGCCAGAAGCCGTAATGGCATAAATTAAACAAAACCGCAAGTTATCGGGAGAAAAATTCAAAATAATTCACGTAATACCATCTCCCGATAGCTTGCTCCAATTGGTAGTTTCGTATCTTGAATAATGACTTGATTGCCTTCTAATAGTTCGACCTTTTCTTTGGCAATAATATAGGATTTATGAATACGAATAAATTGATCTTTCGGGAGAACCTCCTCTAGTTTTTTCATGGTGTTTAAAGATAAAATTCGCTCCTTTGAGGTGTGATATGCCACATAAGCCTGCATACTCTGTATATATAAAATATCTTCATAACGTAGTCGATGAATTCGATGCTCTGACTTTACAAGGATATGGTTTTTAGTAGGCGTAGAAGTTTGTATTGGTGCTGTAATGCTAGCATTTACCGTTGATAAACGATGGGTAACTTTTTGTACGGCTTGTAAGAATCGTTCAAAAGCAAAGGGCTTCAATAAATAATCAACCACATCCAAATTAAAGCCTTCAATGGCGTATTTCTCATAAGCGGTCGTAAAAACAACCAATGGTCGCTGAACGAGTGTTTTTAGAAAATTAATACCAGAAATTTGAGGCATCTGAATATCTAAAAATAGGACATCTATCGTTTGCGTTTGCACCAAAGGCATTGCTTCGATTGGGTTTTTAAATACACCTTTCAATTCTAAATATGGAATCTTTTCAATATAGGTCGTTAATAATTTACGAGCCAAAGCTTCATCATCAATAACGACACAAGTGATTTTTTTATTCATAATTCCTTATTGATATGCACCAATGGCAATATGTAAATTGGTAATAAAATAATCGGACTCTTGATATACTTGTAATTTATGACTATCTGGGTAGAGTAATTGAAGTTGTCGCTTGACGTTTTGTAAACCTATTCCGCCACTTTTGTCTTTACTCATTGGTATACTAGGCAAACTATTTTTCACTTCAAATTGCACATACTGTTTGTTCACAATCAATTTAGCCTTTATCCATCCTTTTTCCACATCTTCAATTTGGCTATGTTTAAACGCATTTTCTAAAAAAGGAATCAACAATAAAGGCGCAATTAATACACCACTATCTACTTCGCCTATATCAAAAGAAATATTCAATTTCTCTTCTTCTTTAAGCATAAATAAATCAATATAATTTTCTAAATAAGCAAGTTCTTTTCCAATAGCTACCTTTTCTGCATCGCATTCATACAATAAATAACGAAGCATTTCAGAGAGTTTCAACACCGATGCTCCTGCTAGTTGTGCATCAAAAAGGGTGAGGGAGTAAATATTATTCAAAGAATTGAACAAAAAATGTGGATTGATTTGTGATTTTAAAAACTTTAGTTCTGATTCTAATTTTTCATTTCGCAATTGAATGGCTTCTTGGTCTTTTTGATGCGCCAGTCCTGCCAACTCAAAAAGGGTACTTGCTAAAGAAAAAATAATTAAAGGCATATAACTTCCGATTAAATGAAAAGCCAATTCTCCTTGTGGGTGTAATCGAGCAATAGGTACAATGATGGCACTCGATTCAAATAGATGATTAACAATCCAATATTTAATTGTGCCTAATGTGAAAATAATTACTAATAGAAATAGAATGAATTGTTTAATTTTCCTCGTTTTGTAATAAGTTGGAAAAAGATAACTCACATTAATCATAACAATAAGAATAGCACCAAACAAAGTCGTTAGCATTCGTGGATACATGTGTAGGGGTAAGTTTCCTCCCGATGCAAAAAAAGGAATGAGAAATCCAATACAAAACCAAATTCCTATTTGTATCCCAATCCGTTGCGCAACTGTAAATTTCATATTTTAGGTACTAACCTATTAGCAATTTTTTAATAGTAAATGGATAATTTATTTGCTATAGAAATTGCAATATAAGATGATTTCATACTGTATAAAATTTTTCTTCACATACGATAAGATTTTATTGATAAACGCTTTCATTTTATACTACAACACACCATCTGTTCTTTCTTAATTTACGCTGTCTATCCCAAAAATAAAACACTCAATATTAGAATTTCGACTTACTTTCCCAGTTTTGATGAATAAAATAGCCTTGTTGATGCAATAATTTATCACTTGTACCCTAAAACATTTTTCTTTACTCACATAATTTTTTCTTTTCAACAGAAAACGTATATCCATGTGTCAATCATTTACTGCATTATTTTTTTCTCTTGTTTTATCATGTACAATTACTATTAATAGTTCCGCTCAAATAATAGATTTTCTCCATCCAATTAATCAACAACAAGCTACAGTTTTCATTTTCGTACAAGACTCTATTCATAAAAAGGAGGTACAAAACAAACTACAAGATTTTACGAATTTCCATTTCGCATTTGTCAATACTGATAATTTAATTCCAGTAATGACCGAAGCTATGAATCACGTCCTCAATGATACAACAGCTCAATACATTAATAAATTAAAGTGTCATTTACTAATTATTGGCGACGCTACTTTTAATACCACTCTAGATCAGATTTCGCTTGATTTTTTTGCATCCAGTTATTATCTCTACACAGACGATTACCCTTTTCCAACTACTTCTAAAACTAAAGTTAGTCCCTATACTTCAACTACTATGGCTTCCATTATAACTTATTTTTCAACTCAAAGAAAATGGGTAATAGAAATCGAGCAACTTGAAGAAAAATATGTAGAGTTAATTTTTAACAAAAAACGCACTAATAAAGGATGGGGTGTTTCTATGCACAATAGTTTTCCATTTACCCATAAAACGGAAGACTATATTCCTGCACGTATTCCTTCTTTTGCCCTTTCTCGATTTCATCGAATGAATAACCGCTGGCAATTAAATGGATTTTTAACTGTTGGTTGGCAACAACCTGATCCTCAAGACATTCTTCAAAAGGTACTTCACAAACAAGATATTGATTTTCGCTCAATTATTCTTAGTGGAGAAGAAGAGGAAATCGAAATAATCTTAGACGAAGTAATCGGGGCATACGGCTATGCTGCAATCAATATAGAAGGACAGTACTTATTTAATACACAAGGAGATTTTAATCCTTTTATAGGATTCGGAGGAGGCTATCACGGTTTAGTGAGTACAGGAATCCAACTTGATACCACTATAGTTATTGATCCAACCAATTTTTCAGGTGGTGGTTTTAGTCCAGATAGTTTTAGGGAAAACAATTTCAATCAATCCCCTACTATTCATACTCTATTTGATTTTATAATACCATTATCCGTAGGATTCCAAATGGCGCTTGGTAAACATATTTATATTGATTTAGCCGCTCGTTATCAACTTAGTGGTCGTCAAATAGGAGGGAACGATATATTTGGGAGCTATTTATCTTTTCAAACTGGTCTGAAATTTAGATTTAAAAAAAGTAAAAGTATAAAACACTATAATTATATTCAACATTCCTCAATTCACCACCCTTAAATCCATCAAAATTAAGTTGTAAGCAATTAAAAAAGACAAAAATATGAGAAGAAAAATCTTAATTTCAGTAATAACAATTTTAACTTTTGTTTTAAATGCCAAATCACAAGATACGCTTGTGTCGGCTTTTTTTGGACTTGATAATGGACTACCAAGTTTATTATGCAATCAACCAG
>JAHDES010000096.1 GCA_020628645.1 Saprospiraceae bacterium | reverse complement strand
TGACCAATGCCTACAGTTTTTGAAAACTGTAAAATTTTTATAGGAAAACCCTTTTCAACGATTGAAATCTCTACTTTAGATATGAAGAATGGCATATATTTGTATTCTTTAGTAATAAATGGCAATCCAGTAGAATCAAAGACAATGGTAGTAACAAGATAATTAAATTAAGGCTCTTATTAAGAATCAGGTGGAAAATTAAACAAAGCTCTAAAAACTACCTGAAAAGGGTGAAAATCTATTGATTTCATCAAATTTAGAGCCATTTTTAACGCTAAAATTAGCATCCACCTAGTTGTTTATATGAGCCTAAATTAATTTTAGTCAGTCTGTCCATTAAGGACGGGCTGCTTTGTTTTATAAAGTGTTGAATTATGAATAAATTTATTAAATACATTTTCCATTTATTTATCATATTTTTTATGAATATTCCCTATTTACGAGCTCAATGTGAAGTGGATGCAGGAGAGGATATATATACATGTATTGATGCTATTACTGGAACCATTGATACTATGCAATTAAACGCGATAATACTCGAAGGGGAATCACCTTTTACTTATAAATGGGAGGCTAATTATCATACTGGATTAATTTCACTACCAGTAATAACAGCTTCTCATTTTCTAAATGATACTACGCTTTTAAATCCATTATTAGTTGAAAGTATACTAAGTAATAATAATCCACTTACATTTACATTGACTGTAACTGACAATAATGGAAGTCAATGTATAGATAGCACAAATATTGTTTTCTCTCACTTTGGAGCTCTTCCAGATTTTTTAGAAAGAGAAATAAGTCTGGGTGATAGCATAGAAATATATTCTATTATAGGATTAGGTATTCCTCCATTGAGTTATGCTTGGACACCAAATTATAATATTTCGGATACAACAATTTCTAATCCTTATGTATGGCCAGATATAGATATGATGTATGATGTTGTTGTGACTGATTCTATTGGATGTGTAAATAAATTTACAGGAACTAAATGGACTATATTTGTTAATCCTGTAAGTACAGAAGATATCTACCAAAATAAATCCGTAAAAATTTATCCAAATCCAATAGATGCAACAACTATCATAGAGATAGACGACCAGAACATAAACCAAAATATAGGAATAGAAATATATAACAATCAAGGAAAGCCGATATTCAAGGACGTAATACCCTCAATGAAAAACTATTTAATTGGCAATAAAATCCAAGAAAATGGAATTTACTACTATATATTGAGAGATAATTCAGGAAGAATAATAGCTACTGATAAATTAATAAAAGAAAGATAACTTTCGCTAACAATGGCTAAAACGTCCATACCCAGCAAAAGCTGGTCACGGCGTTTAGCCGAGACCGATAACAAGCAAGTAGTTCTAGGAAAACATAAAATGCTCAATAAGGAGAACAAAATTGTTTCTATTTCACCCAATCCTGTAAGTAATCTTTTGTATCTAGATATACCACTAGATGCATCGTTTAAGTACACCATTTACGATTTAAGTGGTAGGATACAGTTAGAACAATTAAAAACTGATAGAACTAATACTATCGACGTCAGTACACTAAACAAAGGTATCCATTTTATTAAAGTATCTACCTCTACAGAAGATACTATTCTTCGATTTATAAAACAATAATCTTATGCGACATCTACTTATAGCAAGTGGTATGAGCTTGCTTTGTATACTTATTGCTTGTAATCCTTATAAGGATGAAACGATCCTCTGGGAGACGGGTTCTCAAACCTTTGGCTGGGCAGAAGGTAAAATTAATGGCTTAGATTGGGAGTCAAGTGCTCTTTGGGGATACCATTATATGGATAGTAGTAAGTATCATTTACTTTTTACTACATTTACTCCAGCAGGAGGTCCTAGTGAATATTTTTCAATATTAGGTTTAGAATGGAATAAAGGAAAAGGTCGTTATACTATTGTAGAAGGCGATACGGATGACGGAATAGTTACAGGCGGATATAGCCTTTCTCAGGAAGACGGTCATGTTTCCTTAGGAAGCTATCATCTTGATCCCAAAAAGAATAGTTGGGTACGTATTACTCATGCTGATCGAGAAGCAGGTATTGTAGAGGGGAAGTTTGAGTTGCATTTCGAAAACCGAGATGCGCTAGAGGGCTTACCCGATAAAGTATCCATCAAAAATGGGCGTTTTGAGGTGGAGGAGTATCAGTAGTAAAGTTATTCTTTCTTATCCTTTTATCTCAAAGCAAATTAAAAAGACGCGTAATTCGTCAAAAACATCAAAAAGAAATCGAAGATATTTATAATGTATAAATTCTTCGTAACAAATATTTTAAATTAAAATTAAGGATTGTCATTCATTTGGCAATCCTTTTTTAATTCCTGTAAGTCACTCAGAACCATTGCATGGTGTAATTATTTGGTGTAATTTTACGCTAAGAAGCCTAACTTATTTGCTTGTCAAATAACTGCATTCGCCACAAAAAGAGTAAACAACAGACAACATGGAAGTTGTGCATGATTTTTTGGTGAATTTTAAAAGCAGTTATCAACCAAATAATTAGGTAATACTATTTATGATTATCCCTCCATAAAAAATTAAAACAATCTCCCCCTAAAATACAACATTAACCAGATGTTGCCCTAGCATTTATTTAACACTTTTTGGATAGATTTTTGAAGCATCTGTCTTGAACAGACTATGCTAATTTTTTTTAGCAAATGAACAAACAGCAATGAACTATGTACATCCTATCTTCAGTTGGAGGGGTATCCTCCTCTTCTTTGTTGGTAGCTTCCTGCTATTAGCATCAGCCTGTAGACCTACTTCAGCTTCTATCTTATCATCTGATGACTTCACCAAAGATAAACGCGAATTATTGGGGCAAACTATTGTAGACGCTATACTCCAATCACCTGACCGCTTTCCACTTTTTGAAAATAACACCTCTGAATCAGAAATAATCCATCAACATTTACAACAACTCTATACTCAAGCTTCTTTTTTTATTCAAAATGATGCCTTTGCAAGTAGTTCAAATAAATGGGATATAACAGACAAATGGGAAATTCATATTCTTCAATCGGATGAAAAACTAGCCTTTTGTGTCCCCGGAGGAGATTTTTTTATTTCTACAGCTTTGCTCAAAAGTATAGAATTTGAATATGAATTGTATTACATCATGTCCTTTGAAATAGTACTAATGAATGATCGTCATTTATTAAATAAATTGATTTCTTTTGCTGCCAATCCCGATCAATTGGTTGAAATTGCAGATACAGGACAAAGTACAAATGGCGTAACTGCACTCATGTTAGCAGAAGCACTTGCAAGAATATTTGTATATGATGATGATAATTTAATAAAAACGATAGATCAAGAAACTATTTTCCGTATTTGCGAATCTTCTTCTATTGACAGAAGAGGAATAATTCCATTACTTAATACGCTTTCCATTGAAGATCAATGGCTCACAACACGCCCTTCTTTTTCTAGTCGGAAACAATATCATTCTTCTAGTTCAGTAGTGGAAAATGCAGATCGTTGTGGTACAGAAAAATGGACAAATAAAGGAAGAATATTTTATGAAGAAAAGATTGCAAATAAACTACCATAATATGCGTATTTTTGGGGCTTAAAATACGCTTCAAATGGCAGGTATCTATCTTCATATTCCTTTTTGTAAACAGGCTTGCCATTATTGTAATTTCCATTTCTCGACTTCGCTAAAGTATAAAACGGACTTAATTGAAACATTGGTAAAAGAAATTCATCTCCAAAAAGACTTCTTACACGGAGCTACTATTGAAACCATTTATTTTGGAGGAGGAACACCTTCTCTTTTGGATGTAGATGAACTAAACATCCTTTTAAATACCATCTACCAACTTCATAAGGTACGCTCCGACTCAGAAATCACCCTTGAAGCTAACCCTGACGATTTAACGATATCAAAGATAAAACAACTCCAACAAAGCGCGATTAATCGCCTAAGTATTGGCATACAATCTTTTTCAGAAGAGGATTTGCATTTTATGAATCGCGCACACACCGCAAAAGAATCGAAAGAATGCCTTGAACATGTATTGGCGGCAGGTTTTTCTAATTTAACGATTGATTTAATTTATGGTAGTCCAACTACTTCAAAAGAACAATGGCAGGAGAATTTGATGCAATTTTTTCAATACGATATTCCTCATCTTTCTTGCTATTGTCTAACGGTTGAACCCCAAACAGCTCTTGATCATTTTGTAAAAACAGGAAAAGCTGCCCCTGTAGATGAAGAGATTGCCGCACAACAATTTGAATATTTAGTACAAGAATTAGAAAAACGAGATTACGAACAATATGAAATCTCCAATTTTTCAAAACCCAATTGGCACGCACGCCATAATACCAACTATTGGAAAGGTGTTCCTTATTTAGGAATTGGTCCATCCGCCCATTCTTTTGATGGTAAAAATCGACAGTGGAATATTGCTAATAATGCAAAATATATTCAATCCATTCGAACGAATAAAATTCCCTTTGAACAAGAAATCTTATCTCCTGAAGAACGCTATAATGAATATATTATGACAGGACTACGTACTAAATGGGGCGTAAGCTTACAAAAAATAGAAAGCGATTTCCAACATCATTTTCAAGAAAAAATCCAAGTCTTTTTACAAGATGGAAGTGTTCGGCAAGCTCAACAAAATTATACCCTCACCACAAAAGGAAAATTATTAGCTGATCGAATTGCTATGGAATTGTTTGTGTAAATTTGGATATGTTAATTTCAAAACGATCTATTTTTTTGAAGGGCAAAATATTACAACTTTTTCGATTGGAGAAGTTTCTTAACTTCTCCAAAAAATATCTAGCAAGTTTCCTAACTTGCAAAACAAATTACTTTTTTAAAAACGCGGATACAATCATAATTTTTAGTTTAATCTTTGTTTACACGCTTTCTTTTTATCAATGTAAATCACCTCAGACTAGTATTCAAAATGGTATTTATCATTGGCAAACCAATTTGAAGTTGGATTCCCTTAAATCTGTTCGTTTAAAACAATTAAACATCAAAAAACTTTATGTCAAGTTCTTTGATGTAGATTGGGATGAGACGAGACAAATTTCTACACCTCTAGCTTTATTAAATGCGAATGAACAGCAAATTCTTGATTCTATTGAAATTATCCCTACTATTTTTATTACTAATCGAACATTAAAAAATTGTTCTCCAGCACAAGTAGAGGAACTTGTACACCGTATTCCTATAAAAATTCAGGAATTATGGTATCAATTTCCTAAGCATCAAATAAAGGAGATTCAATTCGATTGTGATTGGACGCAACAAACACAAGTAACATATTTCAATCTACTTTCTCGTTTGCAAAATCATTATAAAAAAGAAAATATCTTTTTATCTGCCACGATACGCTTACATCAAATTCGAGATGCCCAACAAACAGGAATCCCTCCAGTAAAAAGAGGTATGTTGATGTTTTACAACATGGGGAATATTGAAGACCTTAATACATCCAATTCTATTATAGATTTAGAAATTGCAACATCATATCTCAAAAATGCAACGAATTATCCACTAGCTTTAGATGTAGTATTGCCTGTTTTTCAGTGGGGACTCGTTTATCGAGATGAAAAATTAGTACATATTTTCAATCAACTTACCATAGCAAGCATCCAAGATACCAGTCGATTTGTTAAGGTAGCTCCGTCTAAAACACAAGTACAAAAAAGTACGTATCTTAATGGCTATTATTTGTACACTGGTGATATTATTCGACTTGAAAAATGTTCAATTCAAGATTTAAACGAATCTATCGTTTTACTAAAAAAACAATTAAAGAAAGAAAACCGAATTATTAGTTTATATCACTTAGATCGCCCCATTTTAGAAGAATATGAATTGGAAGAATTACAAAATTTATACAATTGGTAAAATTACCCGATTATGTTGGATCGGAATTTTTGTTTTTGTCCTTCCTCATCATTTTGTACAATCTTGTGGCCCCTCCGAAATTGAGTTTTATGGTTATTCTTTTATCAATCCAAAACTCGTTAACACCAAAGCAGATTATGCCCCTTATCTCCTTCAATTTGAAGATTTTTATGAATCCGCTTTTGACCAAGAAAAAGTACAACTAGTCGATAACGTCAGTGAATGGCAAACCCGTACTTGTGAAGATGCCTCCAAAGAAGATATTGCACAAATCATTTATAAAGCTTCCATTCGTTCCTTAGAAGTAATACGAACGGCTGCCAAATCGCGTACGCTTGAATTACCAACTAATCTCTCAAAAAATAGTTTTGCTGCTTTCTTGGAAGAAAAACAATGCATCGAAACGATAGATTATCTCATCTTCGCCAAAGAATGTGAACCGCATGTCGTAGCTCCTGCCAATGCCTGGGATGCACCAAAACGTGATACCGTTAGCATGAATAATTTAATTGAAGCAGGCATTAAAAAATTTCGGAAAACGGATTCACATTACATCCGACTTCGATATGCCTATCAAATCATTCGTTTGGCGCATTACAAAAAAAATTATCAGCATACGATAGATTTATGGGAATTGCTCACTCCAAAAATAGATGCTCATCCAAGTATCATTGATTATTGGATTTTGGGACACAAAGCTGGAGCCATGCGTGAGATGGGGCAACATGTAGAAGCATCTTATTTGTTTAGTCTTATTTTTCAACATTCGCCAAGCAAGCGAGCATCCGCCTATCGTAGTTTTTTGATCAAAACGGATGAAGAATGGCAAAAGTGCTTAGAATTATGTCAATCGGATACCGAACGTGCCGTGTTGTATACGATTCGTGCCAATAACAATGAGGCGTTGCTTGTAGAGGAAATGGAACATATTTATCGTCTTGATCCAGATAATGAACATCTAGAAATTTTACTGATTAAAGAAATTCGTCGCTTGGAAAAAGATCATTTGGGCTATGAATTCAATCAAGAAAAACGAAAAAATAAACGATTTTATAAAATTCCTAGAAAAGAAGGCGATCATTTTCTCATCCGTTTACAACAGTTAATACATAAAATTATAAAAGACGATACCATTCACAATATAGACCTATGGCGTATTGCAGATGCTTACTTAGAAGTATTGGCAGGTGATTATTATGCTGCCGAAAAAAGTTTTCTAAAACTGGAAGGAACAATCAAAGATGAAAAACTATTAGAACAATTTAAGGTATTTAAACTTGCTTTAGATATTTGTCAATTAGATGAAATTGACAATGAAGATGAAGACGTGATTAGTAACATTATCCGAAAAAATGAACAGTACAAAGCTAATAAAGATTTTGCTCCTTTTTTATTTGATAAATTGGCATATGATTATTCGCAACAAGATGAAATAGGAAAAGCCTTTCGCTCGCAGTATACAACCAATGATCTGAAATATAATCTTCCTATTGGTATCATCGAAGATTTGATTTCCATTTGTAAAAAAGAAGAGCATTCTAAATTAGAACGTGCCTTAATTTCAAAAAATGATGGCTCAAGTATCTTAAATGACCTTTTGGATATGAAAGGTAATTATTATTTTGCTCAACATCAATTGGAAGCAGCTGCCGAAATTTATAGAGAACTTCCAGTAGAAATTTTAAATCAATATCAAGTTAATCCCTTCACCGAACGAATTAAAGATTGTGTTCATTGTGGCCCTCGTGACACTACGCGTTACAATAAAGTTCAATTGATCGACGAGATGCTCAAGCTCAAATATGAAGGCTATTCAGATGCTATTAATGGCCCTGAAGCTTTTTATGAATTGGGGTTGGCCCATTACAATATGACCTTTTATGGTAATGCGTGGGATATTATTGACTATTTTCGATCTGGCTCAAATTGGGGCTTCACCAATGAAAAAAATAAATATTACCTCTACGATACGCCGTATGGCAATGTAGAATACAAAGACTGTTCGGAAGCTTTATTCTACTTTGAAAAAGCGCGTTTACTCGCAAAAGATAAAGAATTGGGTGCCAAAGCTGCTTTTATGGCTGCCAAGTGCGAGCAAAACATGTGGTTCAATTCAGAGGATTGTACTTATTCTTATTGGACGGGTACTGCACCTAATGTTCCACCTGACTATCGTCGGTATTTTCAATTGCTCCGTGATCATTATAATGATACCGAAGTTTACAAGCGCGTCATTGCAGAGTGTAAGTTTTTTCAGTTGTATGCGTTGAAATGAGATTTATCTTACTCTCCTCATCGGGAACGTCTGCTTATTTTTATAATATTTATTGCTAATAGTTGCTATCTTATTACTGAACGGTAAATTTTTGTAATATGTTAAAAATATAAAAAAAGGAC
>JAHDES010000052.1 GCA_020628645.1 Saprospiraceae bacterium | reverse complement strand
TAAGCGATTTTTTTTATCCTGTCCTAATTTTAGCTTTTGTGTACCCTTTTGAAAAATGAATTAGAAGAAATCGACTATTTCTATCAATACTATCAAAATAGCGAAGATTATTCCATTAAATTCAACTTCTTTTATGGAGATCAAGCTTCAGCATCTTTGGGTTATCCACAATTTGGAATAGAGCAGATGAATGGGTTTCATTACGCTCGATTTAAAGCATATCAAGATTAACGATACTGCTCTAATAACTCTATCATTGCTTGATGTCCTTCTTCTTTGGCAATCGTAAAAGCTGTTTTTGTTCCAAATCCTTCCCGCTGATGCGGTTCAGCACCATTTTCTAGTAATAATTTGGCGATTTCTAAATGACCCAATCGAACACTTTCGATGAGTGGACTCGTCATATATTCGGGATGCTGGTAATTGATGTTAATTCCCAAACGAATATAGAATTTCACCAATTCGATATCGCCAGTTTCGACTCCCTTAAACAATTGTTTCCAATCTCCTCCAGACATAAAATTATTTTTTGTTCGTTATAAAACATTCATTTTTCGGTGCTAAAGTAAAAGAATTTATTATATTTGAAATGTTTATAAGAAAGCAACATTAAGTATCTAGGTATAAAACACCCCTATTTCTTTACTAACACTAAAAAACCTATCAATGAAAAGACGATCGTTTCTATCAACGGCTGGAACTATTGGGGTCGTTGGAACAGTATCTACTGCTTCACTTGCCAATTCTGCTTATACCAGTCTTAGTACTCAGGCTTCACTTGCTGAGTTTAGTAAGCTTCATCATTCTGCTTTAACTAGTTTCACAGCAAATATTCAGGAAAATTTACAAGGACATGAATTAGCGCATAATTTAAGTAGTCAAATCGCTCTACCTGTTCGTATCTTGAAAAAAGAGAGTAAAGCAATTTCGTACAAAAATAAAGCAGGACAAAATGTCTCTTTAGGCTTTAAAAATGGTCTAGCGCAAGTACGTATCACTAATGCCTAACTGTAATTAAAAAAATATTTCTTTTAAAAGACTCGTCTTTTAGGCGGGTTTTTTAAAATGCTCCTCTACTTCCAAACTTCCTTTTACTACTCTACATAATTGTTGTAAGGCTACTTTTTGAATAATAAAAGGGGGCATCATATAGATCAAATTTCGGAACGGACGAATCCAAACACCCTGCTCTACAAAATAGCCTTGGATATTTGCAACATGAACAGCTTGATGACATTCCACTACCCCAATTGCTCCTAATACTCGTACTTCTTTTACCATAGCGTGCTTTTGTAAAGGCATCAATTCATTCTTCAATTGCTGTTCTATTTGTTTTACTTTCGACTGCCAATCGGTAGTTTCCAAAAGTTCTATACTTGCTAAAGCTACGCTACAAGCCAATGGATTACCCATAAAAGTAGGCCCATGCATAAAGACGCCCAATTCTCCATTACAGATCGTTTCGGCAACAGGCGTTGTGCAAAGCGTTGCTGCCATTGTCATTGTTCCTCCAGTCAAAGCTTTTCCAATACAAATAATATCTGGCGAGATACTGGCATGATTACAGGCAAATAATTCGCCTGTTCGTCCAAAACCCGTAGCAATTTCATCCGCAATCAAGAGTACATGATATTTATCGCACAATCGTCGAACTTCTTTTAAATAAGCTGCTGAATACATGCGCATCCCACCTGCACCTTGTACAATAGGTTCTAAAATAAAAGCAGCAGCTTCGGTATGGTAAAACTCAAAGATTTCTTCGAGTTGTTCTTTATCGTGTGGATGAAGTTCTTCTCCAAACTTGCTAAGAGGCGCATCTATAAAAAAATGTTCTTGTAAAACTTCTTTAAAAACGTGATGCATCCCTCCAACTGGATCACAAACTGCCATTGCTCCAAAGGTATCGCCATGATAACCTTTACGAATGGTGATTAATTTCGTTTTTTGTGGTTGATGTAATGAAATCCAATATTGATACGCCATTTTGATGGCTACTTCTACGGATACCGAACCACTATCACAGAGAAAGACTTTGTTTAGTTTGTCGGGGGTGAGTTCTACTAATTTTTGACACAACTGAATCGCAGGACGATGGGTTATTCCTCCAAACATTACGTGCGACATACGTGTCATTTGATCTTGTAATGCAGCATTTAATTTGGGGTGATTGTAACCATGAATCGCACACCACCATGAACTCATTCCATCTATTAATTCCCGATCATCTTCTAAAATCAAATGGACTCCTTTTGCAGCTTTTACTGGATATATGGGTAAGGGCTTGGTTAAGGACGTGTACGGATGCCAAATATGCTTTTGATCAAAGGCAAGCAAATCAGATAAATTCATATCATTGGGGCTAGAAGAAGCATTAAAAATGGCGGTATTATCCATAAATTCGGTTTAAATGGTGTGTTTCAGCTGTAAGATACAGAAATAAAATTCTTTTATACGAAAAATAAATGTAACTAATGGTTAAATGAACAGACAAATAAATATGACGAAGGACTTTTTCTCTAGTAGTTATTAGTTCATATTTTCAATAATGCCCCTAAATTCATGTGTTAGTTCAGTTAAATAAAACTAAAGTCTCTCCATTGTGAACAGGACATTTAAGTTTAGTAGTGTTGTTTTTATTATTTCATCCATCCTACTCTTTTTCGCCATAATTCTATTTCTTTTTTTCTTTTCTCAAAATCAGAAGGAGGCACTTCTTTTTCTGCTACGGCTCGTTTTCTTATAATTGAAATCTGTTCTTCAAGCGAATTCAATCCTATAGATTTTCGTCTTTGATTTACCTTAGAGAAGTCATCATATGAATTGGGACTTAGTTTACCATTTTCATCCCAATCAAACTGCGTTCCATACAGTTGTGGCTTTCCTTCAAAAACGGCAATTCGATCACTTAGATAGGCTACGTTTTTTGGATTTGCTTTATTTTCTTGAACAGCTTTTTCTAATAAATGCAAGCATTTTTTCATAAAACTAGGATGCCCAATGGAATGTTGTATGATTAACCAAGCAGCTTCACTAGCAGTTTCGCCGACCTTATCAATTGTTGGGTAACCAATGGAATCAATAATTTGCTCTAATTGTTTTGCATTTTGGGCATGTAAAAGTTCCATTTCTTTATCATAGCCATCTCCTAATTGTCCTTTTTGTATCAATTTATCTCGTAACGCAAGGTCTGCATTTTTGAGTTGTATTATTTTTTTAGCAATATTTTTGTATTTCATTCTATTTGGGGGTATAAATACGTTCTGCATTTTTCATGATGGTCGCTTTATCAAAGGTCATGGGTTTAAGTTGTTGTTGCGTAAATAGTCTCATTTGATCGGTATAATGTGGACTTTCTTCATGGGCCGAACTTCCATAGGCATTGACAGATTCAATGATCGCACCGTCAGGTGTATATTGTACCATTTGGATGTAAGATTCTCCTGCAAACACTTTGATTTCTCCATTTTTCTGTGGTTTGCTGTAAATCGCTGCTAAAACATCTGGCGCACCGCTTATCGGTAGATTGACATCGCCTCGGATATGCCGTTGTAATTGACCCAATAATACATTAATTGTCCCAAAATGCTTCATCAGGTACTTTTTTGTTTTTTGTAAAGCACGAACAAATTCTTCTTCTTGCAAAACATTTTCTTCTCGCCCTCTCCCCTCTTTGGCGATTCGCTCATTCAAATAACCCAATGAAAGAATAAAAATAGAAGCGGCATTACTTTCTACACGCGTATTACCATCCCATTTGGAAAGTAGCTCAATTAATGGAGCTATATCTGGATATTTTTGGGTGTCAAGCTGAAATAAATCTTCCAAATTACTCATGGAATAGGAATAGGTGGGGTTTCTTCTCCAGTTTTGGTCAAATTTTACGCTTTTAAACTCTTCATAGGATAATTTATCGTATTGACTGATCAAATCTTGAAAACGGAGACTTCGATTATTATCATAAGGGAAATAGCCTATCGTCTTATTAATACTGTTTGGATCAAGATTATCTTCGGGAGCACTTGCATTAAAAGGTGTATTATTCGTATTAAAAACATAGCCACTTTTAGGATTTAAAAGAAATGCCAAACTATCAATAGGATAAAATTTTTCTTCCCAAATGGTCGCAGAAGTATTTCCATCTAAGACATTTTTCCAATTATAGGATGGATCACGATAAGGAAAATTTCCATTCCCAATGTAGTAGATATTATCTTCTTTATCGGCATAAACGATATTCGTACAACCAATGCCCTGATGATCCAAAGCAGCTCTAAAATCTTCAAAACTTTGCGCTTTATTCATTCGAAACCATTGTTCAGCGGCTTTATAGGCGGTCTTATTTGCTGGAAAACGAATGGCATAGCATCCATCTTTATTTTTAAAGGTCAATCCATGTTTGCTTCGATAAATCGTTTTTTTATAAGGAATTTTGATAAAGCCGATTTTGACTTTGGTTTTGAACACTCGTTTTTCAAGGGCTTCCCATTGTCCATCCAATTGATATTGTAGTTTTTCCGTAGGATGCATTTCTAATTTATACACATCACAAAAATCTGGTGCATTGACCGTATGTGTCCAGCCTAAATTGGGTGTGCTTCCTACAAAAAGGGTAACTCCTCCAGGGAAATTTGCACCGATCATTTTCCACCCTTCTTCACTTTCCAAATGCGCTTCATACCACGAGAAAGGCCCTTCTAAAGGTTGATGCGAATTGACCGCTAAATAAGTATGTCCATCTTTCGTTTTAGCACTATTGAGCGCGATAGCATTCGAGCCTTGGGGTTGTTCCTCATAGCGTTTAATATTTCGGTCAATGATTTTAGCAATGTATTCATGGACTCCTGATAGTAAGGTTAAATTCAAAACATAGCCTTGTAACACATCAATAGTGGTCAATGGAAATACATCTTTTAATAATAATTCTTCTGGATGGGCTTTAGCATACGCATTTACACCTTCCACATAACCTTCTAATACTCTTTTGAAATCATCAGCAACCTCCTTTTCATAGTTTTTTTCAACAACTGCTTTAGTCTCTATCGCATAAGCAAAAAAATCAAACAAAGCACCTTCTGGGCCATTTACTTCTCCTAATCGTCCTCGAATGGCTAGGAAATTTTCTTGCATCGACTTAAAATCATCTTCAGCAGACGCCCACGCCAATCCATACGCCACTTCTGCATCTGTTTTTGCATAAATGTGCGGCACGCCCCATTGATCACGAATGATTTGGATGTTGTCGGGATTGATTTGAGAAAATAGTGAATGAGAATAAACGAAGGATATTAGAAAGAAGAATACTTTTTTCATATGTTTAAAAAATTTGTGAATAAGTGGATTTTTACAAAATTCTTGAGAATTTTGCGTAGACAAGTGCATAGAATACATCCTATACCCGAAAATGAAAAGCATTTTCTATCTACTTATGCACTTTATTTAATCATGTCCTTCTGTGTTAATTTGAGATTACTAAATATTATACTCGTTTCATAAAAAAGATTAAAAGTTGAAGAAAGGTGTTGCAAGTTAAAAACTTGCAGGGTGTATTTAAGTGGAGTTAGGAAACTCCACCAATCGTTTTATAAGTTTTTTACTGTTCATAATTTGTAGGATCTGCTACACCGCTCAATTCAAAAGCTTCTTTTCGTTCGTAACAAGTTCCGCATGCGCCACAATGGGTATCTTTTCCTTTGTAGCACGACCACGTTTGACTATAATCTACTTTTAGACCCGCACCAATACGGACGATCTCCGTTTTATCGACATCAACGAAGGGGCAAATTAATTTTATATCGGCGTACGTACCCAATTGCATGGCATTACTCATGGCTTCCATAAATTCATTTCTACAATCGGGATAAATCGCATGATCGCCTGAATGCGCCCCAATCACGACCCCCTCTGCACCTACACTCTCACAATAACCACAAGCGATGGACAACATAATTCCATTTCGAAATGGAACTACCGTGGATTTCATGGTTTCATCTGCATAATGCCCTTCAGGAATATCCTCACCATTGAGTAACAAAGACGATTTAAACAGTTTACCCATGAAAGTAGCATCAATAATCTGGTGAGGAATACCATTTTTCTCACAATGATAGCTGGCAAACGGAATTTCTCGTGCATTATGTTTTGAGCCATAATTGAAGCTAATCGCCCCCACTACTTCATAATCGCGCATAGAGACATGCAGAGCCGTCACTGAATCCATCCCTCCACTGAGGAGAACAATTACTTTAGTTTTCATCTTTGGTCAAATTTGGAAATTCTGCAATAGCGGTTAGTTTTATCCCCCCTCGCGCTGCAAACGCCCCTTTTACTTTGAACCATTTGGGTTGGCAGGCTTCCACTAAATCATTAAGAATGGTATTAACGATTTGCTCATTAAAGGCTTGTACATTTCGAAAGGCTTGAAGATAATACTTTAACGATTTGGTCTCAATACATTGTTCTTTCGGGATGTATTGTATTTCGATCTCTGCAAAATCAGCTTGTCCCGTTACAGGGCATAAGGATGTAAAATCTACACATTCAAATTGAATGAGATAATCACGTTCTTGGTACTTATTCTCAAACGTATCAATTTTGGCTTCTTTAGGATTATTCACCACAGAAGCAGCTTTTCCCAATAAATTAAAATCCATTTTTTCTTAATTTTTACAAAGATAAGATAACTTTAGTTAGTCTTTTTGTAATTACATTACACGAATTTGTCATAAATGAATGGGAATTAATTATCAGTTCTCAGCCAAATCCCGTGATTACAAGTCAATTCAAATCTAAATTCGTTCACTTCTTTTAGTCGTTCACTCATTTTTTTTGAACTGACCACAGAATTTGTCTGAGAAGGTAATTATCTTTAGGGCATCATCTTTTTTTATGCAACGAGAAGCAGTATTCCAAAATCTTCAAGCCCACTTTCCTTTTCTACTAGAAGAGGATTTGATGGCTATTTGGGAAATCAGTAGTCTCAAAACATTTAAAAATAAAACCACCATTTTAGGAGAAGGTAAATTTGCAACCTACTACTATTTTATCGTAAAAGGAATGGTACGCGGGACAAGTGTAGACCAAGCATCAGGTGAAGAACACACCAATTTTCTAAAACCAGCCATGACTTTTATTTCTGCGCCTGAAGCCATTGAAACCAATACACAAACGAAATACACACTAGAAGCCGTTGGAGAAACCGTCCTCTTAGAATTACCGATTCAAGCCTTTGAACAACTCGTCTATGAACGTCCTGCCATTGCACAATACTTTATTTTGGGGCTAAAAGAAGTTATTTCAACCTTAATTTTTCGGGTGGAAATGCTATCGGGCAAAGTACCTGAAGAACGCTATGAAGCCATGTTAGAACGCTTTCCTCAGTTTTTTCAACAAGCCTATAATAAACATATTGCGAATTATCTAGGTATCACCCCCACTTCCTTGTCCCGCATTATTCGCCGCAAAAAGGGAAAAAAAGATCTCCCCAACTCCTAAAATCTTGTCTTGTGTATATTTTTTTGTTGTCTATACATCGTATTTTTGAATATTGGTTTTAACATATCCAATACCTGTACAAATAAACTTATTATAATCCTTTAGGGTCTCCCCCTCCTGAGAAATGAGCGCAAAATCTTAATCCAACTTTATAAAACATACGAAAACTGACATTTGAATGGAAAAAGATTTGTTTGGTATCCCCAACATGGATGTTTACATCGTTCTGAGTATTCTTGCTTTTTTTGTTATCATTGAAGTAGTTGCTGGTTATTTGCAAACGACTAAACGTAAATCAAGTGATTGGATCTTAGAATTAGGCGGATATTTAGTGCTTGCGCTTTTGGTAAAACCAGGAATCGTGCTTGCGGTATTAGCACTGGGAAATGTATTTTCCCTTCCTTTTCAAGGTGCATTATCTGCAAACAGTCTTTGGCTAACGCTCCCATTATACCTGTTTATTGATGATTTTTTACAATACTGGTATCATCGTTCGGCGCATGAGTATCCATTCTTATGGAAATTACACCGACCACATCATCAAGCGGAGGAGATGGGCTTTTTCGTTTCGTATAGAAATGCTTTTGTGTATTATTTAATCATGCCCAATCTTTGGTGGGTCGGTATTTTTACCTTCTTGGGAGGAGCGAAAGCAGTGGCGATTGGATTGATTTTAAAACAATTGATTATTATCAGTTCGCACAGTACGTTGCCTTATGATAAATTTTTGTATAAGTACAAATTCTTAGATCCTTTTACTAAAATTTATGAACGTATTTTCATCACGCCTGCTTTTCATCATGCCCATCATGGTAAAACAAAGCGAGATGGCATCAGCGATCCAAATGGTAATTTCGGAAACATGTTTTCTTTGTGGGATCAATTATTTGGTACCGCAAGTTTTAAAAGAGCATTTCCAGTAGAATATGGCTTAGAAAATGATCCTAAAGAACATTGGACGGCAACCTATTTGTATCCCATTGTTACTTCCTCTGATTCTACTAGTGAAATTTCACGTGGATATAAAAAAGAAGATACCCGTACATTAGATGCTATAGAAGTCGAACTAGAAAAAGGAAAAACGTACCTCTACTGTCAATGTGGTATGAGCAAAAATGCACCATTCTGTGATAGTTCGCATCATGGTACAAAATATAAACCCCTAATTTTTGAAGCTAAACGAACGGGAAAAGCTCGTTTATGCAATTGCAAATCAAGTAAAACAGGCCCTTTTTGTGATAATTCACATATTAACTTAAAATCTTTAGAATAGCTTACTATTCTAAGGAGATGGCTTACAGAGAGAATAAAAAAGAGCAAAGGTGTTTTCTTCCCTATAGAAGTTGGCATCTTTGCTCTAATTGGGCTAAAAAATTCATTTCCTTCTCAAGGCTAATTCTATAAAACGTTTCTTTTCTTGCCTAAATAAGATTGTGTCCTATTAAACCCTGAATATTCATTCGTTTCCCTTAACTTTGCTGCCCAAATATTACAAATACCGATTTAAAAAAATCCTTGTATTTATAATTTATGATTTTTTTAAATCGGTATTACACGTTTATGGTGTGATTCACAAAATCACTTATTCAATTACGTATAATTATGGGTACATTCACCGCCATTGTCGATGGAGAAGAAATTCAAATCACATCTGAAACCTTAGCTTCTTTAGATGCGATCTCCAGCGATTCCGATCAATTTCATATTCTTCAGGATGGAAAATCCTATCAAGCAAACGTATTAAATTCCAATTTCAATCAAAAAACTATTACAATATCTGTTAATGGTAATCCTTACACAATCAAAATAGAAGACGAATATGATCAATTGGTCAAAAAAATGGGCTTATCTGCCACCGCTGCTCAAAAAGTAGGTGATATCAAAGCACCTATGCCTGGATTAATTCTCGATATTTTAGTAGAGTCTGGTCAAACAATCGAAAAAGGAACACCTCTAGTTATATTGGAAGCCATGAAAATGGAAAATGTCCTCAAAGCGGAAGGTGATGGTGTGATAAAATCTATAGAAGTAGAGAAAAGTGCTGCTGTGGAGAAAGGGCAGATTTTAATTATAATGGAATAAGCATTTTGCAAGTTAGGAAACTTGCTCAATATGTTTCGGTGAAGTTTGGAAACTTCACCAATCCTTTGTTAATTTCATCGACATAAATAGAATTTAAAAAATTCATGAATAAAATATTAATTGCCAATCGAGGAGAAATTGCCTTGCGCGTCATGCGGACCACCCGAAAAATGGGTATCAAAACGGTAGCGGTTTATTCGGAAGCGGACCGCCATGCACCTCATGTACGTTTTGCAGATGAAGCGATTTATTTAGGCCCTGCACCTTCTTCGGAATCTTATCTGGTGATGGATAAAATCATCGCCGCCGCTAAACAAACAGGAGCAGATGGGATTCACCCTGGCTATGGTTTTTTGAGTGAAAATGCCGTTTTTGCGCAACTCGTTGAAGATAATGACATTCGTTTTATTGGCCCTCGCCCCCATGCCATTCGCGTGATGGGAAGTAAATTAGCCGCTAAAGAAGCCGTTCGAGATTATAAAATCCCGATGGTGCCTGGGATCGAAGAAGCGATTACCGATGTAGAATTAGCCAAAGAAATTGCTCAAAAAATTGGATTTCCAATCTTGATTAAAGCATCAGCAGGTGGTGGTGGAAAGGGAATGCGAATCGTCAATAATATTGAGGAGTTGCCAGAGCAAATGGAACGTGCTATTAGTGAGGCTACTTCTGCTTTCGGGGATGGTTCGGTCTTTATTGAAAAATACGTTACTTCTCCTCGCCATATTGAGATACAAGTCTTAGCTGATACGCATGGAAATATCGTACACCTTTTTGAACGAGAGTGTAGCGTACAACGTCGTCACCAAAAAGTAGTGGAAGAAGCGCCTTCGGCTGTTTTAACACCTGAAATTCGCCAAGCAATGGGAGAAGCGGCGGTTAAAGTCGCAAAAGCCTGTGATTATGTCGGAGCTGGAACAGTAGAATTTCTCTTAGATGCTGATAAAAATTTCTATTTCTTGGAGATGAATACGCGTTTACAAGTGGAACATCCCGTAACGGAATTAATTACAGGAATTGATTTAGTAGAGCAACAAATTAAAGTAGCGCGAGGAGAAAAATTAGCCTTTACACAAGAAGATTTACACATCAAAGGACATGCCTTGGAGGTTCGAGTATATGCAGAAGACTCACTGGATAATTTCCTCCCATCTGTAGGTACATTAACGCGTTATGAGCGTCCTTCAGGTGATGGAATTCGTTTAGATGATGGCTATGATGAAGGAATGGAAATTCCGATTTATTATGATCCAATGATTGCCAAATTAATTACCTATGGCAAAACTAGAGCAGAAGCCATTCAACTCATGAAAACGGCCATTCAAGATTATAAAATAGAGGGTATTGCCACTACCCTACCTTTTGGGAAATACGTTTGTGAACATGAAGCTTTTACGAGTGGGAATTTTGATACGCATTTTGTAAAAAACTATTATTCGCCTGAACAACTTCTCTCTCAACAAGCCGAAGAAAGAAAGATTGCCGCAGCATTAGCCGTACAACTATATTTAAAAGAAAAAGAACAATTACAAGTCATCCATCAAGAACGATCCGTTTGGCAAAAAAAGAGGGGTTGATATTTATTAAGATATTAGATTTTAGACCTTAGATTTTTAGATGTATTCTATAGAAATACGCTTAATTTACGGATAAATTCTTTTGTCTTTACTTTGAAAAAAATATTTCATCTAGACTAAGTCTAACAATCTAAAATCTCTAGTCCAAAAATCTAGAAATAACATGTCAGATAAAATTCAACAGTTACAAGATAAAATCGCAGCAGCTCATTTGGGTGGCGGCGAAGTTCGTATTGAAAAGCAACATCAAAAAGGAAAACTAACTGCTCGCGAGCGGATTCATTTTCTTATGGATGAAGGTTCGTTTGAAGAGATTGGCATCTTAGTGACGCACCGAACCACCGATTTTGGAATGGAAAAACAAATCTATTATGGCGATGGTGTGGTTACAGGTTATGGTATGATAGATGGACGTTTGGTGTATGTCTTTGCACAAGATTTCACGGTGTTTGGAGGCGCATTATCCGAGACGCATGCCGAGAAAATTTGTAAAATCATGGATATGGCGATGAAGATGGGCGCACCTTTGATTGGTTTGAATGATAGTGGTGGCGCACGAATTCAAGAAGGCGTTCGGTCCTTGGGCGGATATGCCGATATTTTTTATCGAAATGTTCAAGCCTCTGGTGTAATTCCTCAAATCTCTGCAATCATGGGCCCATGTGCTGGAGGAGCCGTTTATTCTCCTGCGATGACAGATTTTACGATTATGGTAGAAAATTCCAGTTATATGTTTGTAACGGGACCCAATGTCGTAAAAACAGTAACCAATGAAGAAGTAAGTTCCGAAGAACTCGGAGGCGCGAGTGCGCATTCTACCAAATCAGGTGTTACTCATTTAACGGCAGCGAATGATATCGTTTGTATTCAAAAAATAAAGCAATTGCTATCTTACATGCCTCAAAATTGTGAGGAAGCTCCTGCTAAATTACCTTATTCCATTGACACTGAAATCCGTGAAACTTTAGAAAATATTGTACCCGAAAATGCTAACCAACCTTATGATATGCGTGAGGTGATTGAGGGTATTGCAGATAAAGATACCTTTTTTGAGATTCATAAAGATTATGCTGAAAATATTGTTGTGGGCTTTATTCGTTTGGCAGGAAGAAGTATTGGTGTAGTGGCGAATCAACCCATGAGTTTAGCAGGTTGTTTGGATGTAGAAAGTTCAAAGAAAGCAGCGCGTTTTACCCGTTTTTGCGATTGTTTTAATATTCCATTGCTTGTTTTGGTGGATGTACCGGGATTCTTACCGGGGACCGATCAAGAATGGAATGGGATCATTACCAATGGAGCGAAATTATTGTATGCCTTGAGTGAAGCAACTGTTCCAAGAGTAACCGTCATAACAAGAAAAGCATACGGAGGAGCGTATGATGTGATGAACTCTAAACATATCGGTGCAGACTTAAATTATGCTTGGCCTTCCGCAGAAATTGCCGTGATGGGTGCAAAAGGCGCGAGTGAAATCATCTTCCGAAAAGAAATCAAAGCTGCCGATGATCCTGCTGCCAAACTCGCTGAAAAGGAAGCAGAATATGCAGATAAATTTGCCAATCCCTACCGCGCGGCCCAACGCGGTTTTATCGACGAAGTCATTTTACCAAAAAATACACGACGGAAACTTATCAAAGCCTTTAGTATGTTGGAAAATAAAGCTGTCCAGTTGCCTAAGAAAAAACATGGGAATATTCCGTTGTAAAAACTTAAACTGTCGGTGCTACCTGCAAGGATAAAAGTCTACATTCCCAAACCGATAAATCGGGGCTTGCTTGCTGCCATGCTTCAAACCTTTTTTGATACAAAGGCTTTTTGATGAGCTTGCAAAAGTGGCTTATGGCTTCCCAACGAGAAGCATAATATTGGTATTCTACGTTAGGCGACCAGTATTCGGCTTTGTCTGTGCCTTTGAGTCCTGACCCCTTAATTCCAAATAGTCCCCCTCTACGTCCAACGCCCGAAAGTCCGCCCCGTGTTTCCATCCACATCTTCGCAAGAATCACCTCCTGCGGTATGCCGTGAACCGCTTCAAATTTTTTCATCGCTTCGCTGTCTTTCCAATAGCTTACAAACTCTTTTACATTGGTGTAGCTGGGTTTTTCTACTTGTGCAAAGGTGCAAATTGAAATCAGCGTAAAAGCTGCAAGGATTAATGATTTTTTTAAATTGTTCATATCTCGAAGTTTTGTAAAAGGTGCGTTTTGTCGAAGTTTTACACCTTTTGATTAATTAATATACTGCAAGATATAAATAAATATTGATATACGCAATTTTTTACGTATTTATTTTTAATTTATTGTCGCTTGGCTCTATAACTATTTGATAATCAAACAATTCTAGTATTTTTATTATTGTGTTAATTTTTGCATCTGAACCGTATTCGATACTTTGGTATGTGCGTAGGGAAATATTTAATTTCTTGACCGTTTCGGCTTGGGTATAGCCTTTTTTTTCTCGTATTTTTCGGATGGTTTCACCAATTTTTGACATAATAATTTTTTATAATATTTAGCACCTTAAAAGATGGACGGGGCAAAACTTCGACATAAAACCCCGTCCTAGTTACGTAACTGTATTTTTGATTGTAGTACCGTTTTCCTAGTTTTTTACGTACTTTGTATAGTAGTGTCCAACTATAGTTGGAGCTTAAAAAAAAAGTCGCTTAAATCGCTTAAATCGCTTAAAAACGTGTAATACTTGGATTTTTTAGGCTTACTTTTCTACATGAGTAGTTTCTTCTTCTTCTTGCTTTGATAGTACAAAAGGATTTTCTTTTGTGATTAATTCGCACACATCGCAGTTAATTATGGCAGCTATTTGTAAAAGGCGTTTTATTGACGGCTGCGCTCTGTTGGTACATAGGTCACTCATTCCATTTTTTGATATGCCTAACCGTTCAGCCACAAAGGACTGTTTTAAACCTCGTTTTTTGATAGCTTCTTTTATCGTGTTTAGTTTCATTTTGCGAAAAATATTTTATAAAAAAGTACATAATTTAATTTGAAAAAAAACCGAGTTTTAACATTTAAAAGTACACAAAATACTTGTATTATTGAGTGCTTATTTGTATCTTTATATTGTCATTCAAAGGGAATGAAAGTTGTTTGAAATCTTATTTTATCACTTATAAATTTTTCAATTATGGAAGATTTTCAAATCTTAGCTTTAAGCTATTATGAAGAGTTGATGGCTGCTTTGGCTGTCATTCAAATCCTAATCCTAATGTTCAAAAATCGCAATAAAGGCGATAACGAACAACAATAGGAAAGGAAAGGGAGAGCAGAAATTGCTCTCCCACTCTTAGCATTGGGGAGTGCTGGAACACTCCCCATTTTATCACTTATAAACTTTCAAGTATAGAAAGCTATAAGTATAAAAATACATAAAATTCTTTTATTTTAATAGTCTTGAGGTTACTTTTTTTTGAAGAAACTATAATTATTTTTTGAGTTTAAAATATTGATTAAAACAACTTTTTCCCTTTTGACGGTTCTTGTATAACAATAAAAAAAATATATTGTTATGTACTAAATGAAAAAAATGTTCTTCTAAAAAAACTTTTTTTTTACTGGAATGTATTTTATTATTTTTAATATGACTTGATGAAATAAACTATTTTAGTATTAAATAGTATAATGATGGATTTATTTAAAAAAATATCTTTTTTGGATGGTTCACTTTGTGCATTTTATACATATTAAAAATATTACAATACGATAAATAAATCATCTATGCCAATATTTGCACGTTGCACAATAAAAAAAAACCTGCATCACATGGATACAGGTCTTTTTTTTTGATGATTTTGTTTTATTTTAAATAGGTGTTTACAAAATCAATACATTTTTGAGCGTGTTTTTTACGCTTTTCATAACAAGATTCTTTCGTTCCATCCTTACATCCACAAGTTGCATAAGAAAGTTTTGAATCTTCTTTTTTCGGTGCTACCTGCAAGGATAAAAGTCTACATTCCCAAACCGATAAATCGGGGCTTGCTTGCTGCCATGCTTCAAACCTTTTTTGATACAAAGGCTTTTTGATGAGCTTGCAAAAGTGGCTTATGGCTTCCCAACGAGAAGCATAATATTGGTATTCTACGTTAGGCGACCAGTATTCGGCTTTGTCTGTGCCTTTGATAAAATCTGGTCCAACTCATTATTGTTTATTCTTTTTGATTTACACCTTTGAATCTATTGAAATTTAAAAATCATCACACCATGATGGCAGACGGGTTTCAAAAGGGAATTTAAATTTTGACAAAAAAAAGTTAACTATAATCCTCTTCTTCCATTTTATTTTATCGTTCTTAGACAAATTGTGTGAAATGAAAAATATGAAAGCTCGATAAATCTATGATTTTGAGAGATAAGTGTTTTGAAATTTCAATAAAGTCACAATTTATGTCTAAGAACCTATTATTTAAAAATAGATAACTATCTTTATGTGAAATACATTTTGCCATTTTTTCAAAATCGGTGATAAAATGAAATTCATAAAGGCATTTAGTATCTCCATTTAGTCTGTTTAATTTTATTAATCCTTAGGACTACCCCATTCCATCTTTCTGAAGGGAGCTAATGTAAATGCTTTTTTCCTTTAACAAGTAGAAATTAACCAAAAAACCAATACTATGGATTATTCTAATTACAAATTATTAGCACAACAATCAGGCACTAATAATAAGTGTCAATTAACTCTCATCGGCATAAAAAAACAAAATGGTATACCTATTTATGTTTTTGATGCATTAGTTTTCAAAACAGATACGCACTTCCCAAATGTTCATGTATTTGGCTATAATAGTCCTTTTTTTATAACTGATGGTGTAAGTACAATTAATCCAGCCTTAAAATCTATCAATGAATATAAGGTGAGGTGTGAAGTAAAAGGCATCAATGAAAAGTCTCCCTCCATATCAGTACAAGATAATTGGGAAAGTACGACTACAACTATAAAATTGCCTACTCCTAATATTAATGAACTACCCACTCAAATAATAGATGGCATTACAGATAATCCTGTTGAAGTAGTCGTTTGTATGGATATATCTGGAAGTATGAAAGAAGCCTTTAAAGCAGGAGATTATCATTCAAAAATGGAAATGGCTACTCATAGTGCAGAGGCTTTTATCCATAAATTGAGAAAAATTGACTTTTTAGGAATTTGCTCCTTTAGTTCTAATGCTCATCATGTTTGGGGAAATAATAATAAAACACAATCCTTAGTAGATGATAAAACAATGGATGAAGCCGTAAAAGCTACAAGGAATTTGAAAAGCGACGGAGGGGGAACGAATATGACAGGGGGATTAACCCAAGCAGGAAGCATGCTATCTGATTCGCAATCGTCTAGAAAGACCATCATTTTATTATCGGATGGATTAGACTCTACACAAGCCCCTGATGAAATACAAAAAGCAACAGAACTGAAAAATCAAGGGATAGAAATATATACCATTGCGGTAGGAAGTGATGCCGATAAAGAAAATCTGAAAAAAATTGCTGGAGGCTCCTCTTCAGAGGTAAAATATGATTTGATTGTGAGTCAATCCACTATAGAAATGGACAGTGCATTCAATCACATTACACACGAATTAGGTATTTCAATTGTTCATTTAAACCAAGCGATAAAAGCAAAATCAGGACAAGCAATAAGTAACATTCATGCTTTAGAAGATTATGTAATTCCTGCAGGTGTACAAAAAGCCTATGCAGCATTTGTTTGGGACAATCATAATGTTTATAAATGGATTGGGCTTGACGCTCCAAGCTATCCTTTTCCAGCTAAAGCAGGTGATATTTCTTTCAGTATTACCAAATTTAGTACCACTGGACACCTCAAAGTATCTGTTGACAAAGCCGATATTTCAGTAGTTCAAAATAAAGATGGATATGTTGTGCTCGAATTTAAGAAAGTTGAAAAAGGAGATCGGTTTGAATTTGGTTTATTTAAAAAAACAACGGATGATAAACATATGAACTTTTCCGTTAGTTTCTATACGCCTCTTGAGGCAGGTAGAGTCGTACAAGGAACACCAGTCGCTGAGGACGACTTCCTCAAAATCTATGGTATGACTGATGAAATAGCTAGTTTGTTAAAAATGGAAGGGATTACAAGCTTCATGGATATTATAGATACAGATTTAAATCATCTTGAAGGACTCATAGCTCGTCATATTATCATAACCCCATCCTTTAGTAATATAATACATAACACTTGGTTTGAGCAAGCAGCTTTAGCTGCAGACGGTCATTGGGATGATTTAAACAACTTAACGAAGAATTTAGCTGCCGAATATCCAAAAGACACCTTATTTTTAAACATCTAGTAATGGTCAAATAATAACTTTTTGATTCGTATCTTTGAATTAATTGAATTTTAAAATCATCACACCATGAGAGCCATGCTTTGTAAAGAGTGGGGACATCCTTCCACTTTAGTTTTAGAAGATATTCCTTCTCCTGTTCCAGGAAAAAAAGAGGTACTGATCACCGTAAAAGCTTGTAGTGTCAACTTTCCTGACACTTTGATTGTACAAGGACTTTACCAATTCAAACCTGATCGTCCATTTTCACCAGGGAGTGATGTGGCAGGTATCGTGAAAGCCGTGGGAGAAGGCGTAAAGCATGTTAAAGTTGGCGATGAAGTATTTTGTCTCGTACCACATGGCGGATTTGCAGAAGAAGTACTTGCTCCAGCGAATAGTGTATTTCCAAAACCACCCATGATGGATAATAATGTTGCGGCGTCTTTTATGATGGCGTATGGCACTTCTTATCATGCTCTAAAGGATCGTGCTAAACTAAAAGAAGGAGAAACGCTTCTTGTTTTGGGTGCTTCGGGAGGGGTTGGTATTGCAGCGGTGGAATTGGGCAAGCAGATGGGTGCAAAAGTAATTGCTGCTGCTTCTACTGCCGAAAAATTAGCCTTGTGCAAAGAACATGGAGCAGATGAACTCATCAATTATACGGAAGAAGATTTAAAAAATAGAGTCAAAGAATTAACGGATGGAAAAGGGGCGAATGTCGTTTATGATCCTGTAGGGGGCGATTATACAGAAGCTGCGCTTCGAGCCACCGCTTGGGAAGGTCGTTTTTTGATTGTCGGATTTCCTGCGGGTATTGCTAAAATACCGATGAATCTTCCACTCTTGAAAGGCTGTCAAATTGTAGGCGTATTTTGGGGTAGTTTTGTGATGCGAAATCCTCAAGCGAATATGCAAAACACAATGGAATTGATTCAAATGTACGCACAGGGGCAACTTAAACCGCATATTGATAAAGTGTATTCCTTAGAAGATTCGCGGCAGGCCTTACAGGATATCATGAACCGAAAGGTAAAAGGAAAGATTATTATCCAGCCTTAAAAAGGATTAAATATTCTTTTCCATGAATGTAGTCCTCCAACACATTATTCAGCAATTACAAACTATTCAGGATGGAAAAGTATGGGTGGGAGCGAATTACACAAGTAAATTGAGCAACATAGATGAACAGAATGCTTTTATTCGTCCACTACCTGATTTGCATAGTGTCGCTGAAATCATATCGCATTTAACCATCTGGCAAAAAGAAACGATCCTCAAAATACAAACTGGAAAAGGAAGCTTGACCGATAATGCGGTAGAAAATTGGTATACCAACGATTACCTAAAGAAAAAGAAATGGGCCAAAATATATAAGGAATATCAAAGCAGCTTGTCTACCTTAATTGAACTTTTAAATACCAAAGATGATCCCTTTTTAATGGAATGCTATTACGATCCAGATTTTAAAGGGAATTATCCATATTCCTTCATTGTTAACGGGATGCTTCACCATAGTATCTATCATTTAGGTCAATTGGGAATCATTGTAAAATATTTGGAGATTAATTCTTTTTTCACAAAGGATATCACAGAATAAGAACAAGAAAAATAACTTATCTAAAGTACAAATATTAGTTCCTCTTCCCTCCCTTTTTCTCAGAAAATTGATTTTTTAGACGAAAAACTTAAAATATTATAACAGAAATATCGTTTTGTTTGGCAATTGATTTATTTTGTGAATTGATTAAAAATTAGGGATGCTACACCAATTAGCTCCAATCTATTTTTTGAACTGAATGAATAGCTTATGCCGTTAACATTATTGAAAAATATTGATTACGTAGAAGGAATCACACGAGAGGAGTTCCAAGAAAAATACATGAAACCTCAACAACCTGTGGTGGTCAAACATTTCTACGGAGAAGATTCGCCCATGTATCATAAATGGACCTTTGACTATTTCAAAAAAGAGTTGGGTCATCTTGAAGTGGGCGTATATGATGTCGAGGGTAAAAAACTCAAAGATGATCGTTCGTATAAGGGCGCAAATAATAAAATGAAATTTGGGGATTATCTCGATTTAGTGCAGCGTGAACCTACGACCAAACGACTCTTTTTGTTCAATGTTTTTAAGCATAAAAAAGAACTCTTCAACGATTTTGAATTTCCAAATGTCGCTGATAAGGTCTTGAAGTTTTTACCGCTTGCCTTTTTTGGTGGACAAGGTGCCGTGACACGCATTCACCGAGATATGGATAATAGCAATGTATTTTTAACGGAATTGGCAGGAAATAAACGCGTTGTCCTTTTTGATCCTAAATATTCGAAATTGTTGTATCGCTATCCATTCGGAACGCATACTTCGGTTGACATCAATAATCCTGACTACGAGACCTTTCCTGGTTTGGATAAAGTAACAGGTTATGATGCAACGATTGAAGCAGGAGATACGGTTTTCATTCCTTCGGGTTGGTGGCATCATATTGAATACCGTTCTGCTGGAATTGGTTTCTCCATGCGTTCGCTTAATCAATCCTTTAGTGGTCGTATGCGTGGCTTATATCAAATTGGTGTATTGACTCATCTAGACGAAATGCTGCGTATGACATTAGGAGATCGCTGGTTTAATTATAAAAAATCTGTCTCCTTTCGCCGTGCAGATGAAGAATTGAAAAATTTAAAATCAGAGCCAGAAGTCATGGCCTAAAGCCGTCGCTTTAACTTATAAGACATAAAACCTGCTTCTACTTTTAGGGGCAGGTTTTTGTGTATCTAATCTTACATAAAGATGAATCGAACTTCCCTACCCCAAAATATTTATTACAATGCTTTTTTTGTTATAGCTATCCTTTGGAGTATTTCTGCATGTACGGATAGTACTGCCACTTCTTCTCCTCAAGAAGACGTGGCATTACCTTCTCCCCTACCCCATTTTGCTTATGATCTTGAAAATCCAGATACTTCTTTTAGTTTATCGAATAAATTGGTGGAGATTTCTGGATTGAGTTTGACCAGCAAGGATGAAAATTCACTTTGGGCAATTAACGATGAACAAGGAAATTTGTATCAATTAGATGCTTCTTCTGGCGAAATTATCAATACGATTGACTTTGGTAAAAAAGCCGATTATGAAGGTGTAGAAGCCGTTGGTGATACGATTTACATCGTAAAAAGTAGCGGAACACTATATGCTTGTGCGTTTCAAGATTCTTTATTTAAGAAAAAATATGATACGCCTTTAAAAACAGAAAATGATGTGGAAGGGTTAGGCTATGACCGTACTAACCATCGACTTCTTTTAGCTTGTAAGGCTAAAGCGGGTAAGGACATCAAAGAAGCACGTGCAATTTATGCATTTGATATAAAAACGAAGCAGTTACTTTCTGATCCTGCATTTATCATTACTTACGAAACGATTAAATCTTTTGTAAAAACGTATTATAAAGAAGAATGGTCCTTATGCAAACGGGCTGAAAATTTCGCACCTTCCGCTATCGCCATTCATCCTAAAACTGGAGAAACCTATGTTCTATCTTCTAAAGGTAAAATGCTTTGTGTACTTGATGAAATTGGTACTTTAAAAAACATCCAATTTATGAATCCACGTAATATTCGCCAGCCAGAAGGCTTATGTTTTCAATCAGATGGCACCTTATGGATGAGTTCAGAAGGAGCGGGTGCGAAGGCGAAGTTATTTCGGTTTGGGATAAAATAGTTTTTTTGTAAAAAAATTATGCGATTCTTCTTTACACTAGATAAATTCAAAAAACAGGCGATGAAATTTCGAAATTTCATCGCCTATTCCTAAAATATTAGCTATTTCTATTTATCTACTTTTTGAAGCAGTAGACATTTTAAGGTTGTTAGAAAAAGAAGTAATCTTTTCTAATTTTTTACATTCTTTTACTGCTTGACTAGAATTATTTTTTTGCGATGTATTGGTATCCGTATCAAATGCATTACCTCCACAACCATCAATAAATGCATGGAATACTGCACCCAATTGTACCTCAAAACCAGGTTTCATTAATATATCAAGCGCAGAGTCATAATCTACCATAGAAGGATCTTCAATTACTTGATCTGATTCGATACTTCCATCCGTTTCATAATCAAAATTACTGGTTTGTGTTCCTGTGATTTGGTTACCATTGGCTTGGGTGAATTCTGGAGGACAACCGCCATCACAATCTTCAACATTAATGGAAGTAGTCGCACAATTAACTTCACAAGATAATCCTACTACACATAATTCAATATCATGTGATCCAACCGTACTAAACGAAAAGTTTTCACTTGCATTTGTTCCTGTAGCCACAGTAGTACCCCCTGTACTGACTGTCCAAGAATAGGTTTCGGTTGTACCTGCACCTGCTGTACAAAGTGTTGCATTTTCAGAAAAAGTATACAGAGTACCATCATTACAGAAACCACCGGGAGGAGTAGGTACATCTATAGCAACCGTCGGTGCAGCAGGACGTAATTCAGGGAAAAGAGCATGTCCCACTTCTATTCCCCAAGAAGAACCGTCATTGTAAGAAAACCAATTCCCATTATCCCAAAGTTCCCAAGCAGTAGGTGGGACTTGTTCTCCATCTGTATTGGTAACAATACCAATATTCCCTCCACTTAGATTAGAAAATCCTGTTACCCCAATATAGAACTTATCTGTTGTTACTGTAATAGGCGAACTGCTGAAATCTACAAAGGCACATTCTGTCGGTATTGTCAAATTTCCATCACCATTAACATCTACTAAAGCTAAAGAATTAACATCTACTGTTGTACTTCCAACTATAGTCCCTGGTGTTCCACCTGTACCTGAATCATCCCACACAGCAACATCAACATTCCCTGTAGTACCTGCATCTACTATTGCGCAAAAAATGACTCCTGTAATTTCAGTAGGTGTACAAACTCCACTATTCGATAGTATAAATTCTTCTGCCTTTCCTTCATCATTAAATCCATTTGATCCTGACACGTAACCACCATTATTAGAAGAACTTACTACTAGATTATTGTTTGCTAAATCAAGATTATTAAGATTAACACAGCCTTGTAAACAACTGGGATCATTTAACGGAAGGGTATTCACAACAATATCTTGTGAAACTGGAGCACTTGTTCCTGCGCTATTAGAGGCTTCGAGCGTTACTGTTAAAGTTCCTGCCGAGGAAACAGTAACGGTAGGAAACTGATCGGTTGATGAGGTTGGAGATACTCCTGCTCCCATAAATGTCCAATTCCAGGTATCTGGAAAATCAATAGACGTATCTGTAAAAGATATTGGGAAATTTGCACCTGTACAAATATCAATAGGACCATCATTAGAGGCAGTAAAAGATGCTGTAGGAGCATTGACTGCAATTGGGTCTATTTCTATAGTAAAACTATACATTTGAACAGCATTACTACTTACTGTTTGCCGTATTCTGACGAAAAATGTACCCGCGCCTATCGAACTATTAATAACTTCGTCAATGCCTGTCCCATTTCCATTTGCAGAAGCCAATACTGTACTCCCATTTGAAGCGAGTAAATCTACTTCCAAATTGGCAAAGTTTAAAGGGTCATAACTAGTACCTGCTTGGCAACTTCCATTACTATTTTGAGCACCTTCAAGATAAGTAGAGCCTGTATTTGATAAGGTAATAGTAATATCAGAAGCACTATTAACATCAAATTCAAAATAATCTACGTCTGAATTATCATCAATACTCAATGTATTTCGAGTCGTTACACTTGGTAGGGCTAAGCTTCCTAAATCGGTAGCGGTAGCAGAGGTATTATTGTTTTCTTCTACATCTCCATATAATCGGTTAACAGCAAGGATATCATCTTCTTGTGGACCAGCGAAAGCAATAGAAACGAATGGCTCCATTAATTTTGTTTCAGATACAGGACAAACATGTGATAGACCAAGTCCATGACCAATTTCATGTTGCAATACATTTTGAACGCCAGTTGTTGAACTATTTGAATAGAAATTATCTCCTGTATCCAAAATCATATCCCCTGAATTTGGGAAATAATTACAAGCTAAAATATTACTATTTCCATCAATAAAATTTCCTCCTATTCGATGATCTCCTCGTGTACCAGACGATCCTGCTGTAAATGGGAAATTTGCGCCATCATCATTTGGTTCATAGACGAAACTCAAGCCCGAAACATTTTCCCAAGCTATAAACATATCTTCAAAAATGGTATGCCAAGGCGCAGTTGTAAAATCTCCTGCTACGGTTGGTCCTCCAAAAATACCATTAAAAAAAGCAATGAAATCACTTGTGCTGGCTTGATCAAAACAATCATTAGTAATAGTAGTACCATCTGGCACATAACTCCATGTTAAAATGGTTGGATCTCCTTGAGATAGTCCTCCCCCACTAAGTACTGTACCACTCCAACGATCATTGTCTCCTGCCTGAAAACGATTCGTAAATATTCCTAGACTATTTTGTAAATCATGTCTTATTTCATGAAATTCTTCTACTACTCTTGGATCGGTATCAGCCGACCAACACATACTTTTAGCTAAGTAGTTTTCGGGGTTTTCTATTGCATTGTGGATATGCTTTTTGAGCACCTGTTGATAAAAAGGTGTAAAAGCTTCCATATTTTTTTCAATTAATTTTTGCTTTAATTCTTGATGTGCAAGTTCATATTCACTTAAAGCTGTTTTTGTTTTGGTTCTATAGCTAAAAATAGATATGCCTACTACTAGAGCAATTAGGAATACAGAAAGAGTGTTTGTTTTTGTTAAAAACTTCATAGAGCGTTTATTTGATTTAATTATTAATTGGATATTAACAGGAATACTAGTTTAGCGAATGCTAAACAAATTTTTATCGCATGGAGGTTGAAAGAAAAATTATTTGGAGCCTTTGAAATACTAATTCCAGCTACAAGATAGTGCTTTCAAACGAATTAGCAACAGTATATTTTATCTTTTTGTTTATAGATTTTATGAATACATGAATTTATAGCTGTAATGTCTTTCAAATAGCATATTATATTAACTAGACAAGTTTACATTTCTAATTATTTTACCTATACTAATAGAACAAACTTTTAATACTAAATCCCATCATAATTCTTTTTCTAGTGCTTTAATTCTAGGGTTGTAATTTTCAAAAATGTCTTGAAACTTATCTTTGTGTTGTTGCACGATATTACTAATCACTAAAGCGCGCAATTGTTCATCCTGTCGATAATCCTCTACTTCTAGCGCACTACCTTTTGCTTGTTCCTTAGAGGCGATCATTGTTTCAATGACGGGATTGTTGCGCAATTCATCTATTGCTAATTGTGTCACTGCGCTATTTTGATGAGTAATTTCACGGATTCGATCATTGATTTCGGTTGACAATGCTGCTTTTAATCGAAGTATTTGCATTTTCACGGCATTTTGGCGTTCCTCCCGCGTTTTTTTCATTTTCTTGACTTCTTCCTTAGGATCGGTAAAACCCTCTTTTAAAGCCTTTACAAAGAAACCTGGGACGCTTTTCGCAATCTCTTGATTGTATTTGGCTCTTCTAGTTACACTGATTGCTTGTTCTATTTGTTCTTTTGAATATTTCCCACTATTCAACATTTTTAAAAATACCGATGGGGTGACACCAAAAGACTTAACGACAGTAGACTCAAATTCACCAAATAATAGATCACTTGCTGTTGGAACTTCTTCTTCCTCTACTTTATTTCCTTCTTTAGCTTGAAATAGTTTTCCTTGCTCTAAAGGATCACCTCTTAAAATAGCAATTTCTTGTTTTGATTTACTTTCAATTTTAAACCGTAAAGCATGTACTTTTCTACCTTGCTTTATTTTTTGAATGTGTTCTACAGGAATGTATAAATCAGTATGTTTATTAATCGCTAAAATAGATTCTTTAATAACTTTTTGATAAAAATTTGAAAAACGAGGATACTCATTTGTAATCTCAAACATATCCTTCAAATCTTCTACTTTGATGGTCCGAAATCCTTTAAATTCAAATTGTTTCAACAATTCATAAATACGCGTTCCATACGGTTTGAGCTTTATAACATTACGTAAATCATAAGAAGTATACCTCGTTGTTCCTGGATCAAATTTTTTCTTTATGTCCAATAAATAAGGCTTGATGTCTTTGTCAATTGAAACATCCACATATTCTTGTTGTGCAATTCGTGCCCCTGTCTGTCCTTCTTCCAAGAAATCTACAAAACGAATAATACGGTGCATACGTCCTCTTCGAAACTCATCATTCATCCAACCTATGTAAACACTCTTGCCTGCCATACTAATCGCAGCTTCTCGAAGATAATGATAGGATTGATTGGATTTAAGTTGGAAATTCTTTTTAATATCTTTAAACCAAATACGATACACTTTTTCATCCTCATCATCTTTGGAAATGGAGGCAATAAGAGTCAAGAAAAAACGAGTTTCCCAAACATCAAACATATATCGAGCTTCTACCAACTCATTGGATTTTACTACCAATTTGATGGTACTTCCTCTTTTCTTTTTAGTTCTGCTTATTGCTCTTCTTTTTTTCGCCATAGTTTGAAAATTCAGGATTGAAGAATCATTATTGCTCAAAAGGCAACTATTTTAGGAGTAAATGCTAAACTAATTACTTTTTCCCCATTTAAAAGCAACCAATTTAGGTTAAAAACTCAATTCTAATGAAATAGAATCTGATTAAGCAACTGTTTTGGGAAATTATTAGGATTAAAAGCAAAATTTACAGCTAAATCTGTATGATTGCAGTATAAAGGTAACTATTTTAGGACAACAGGCAACTAAAATAGGATGTTATTTCCTAAAACAGTTACCCTTTATCCTAAACTGGTTGCCTACTCCTAAAAGGGTTGCTTTTCGTCCTAAAATAGTTGCTTCATTTCCCTAAACGGTTACCTTTCATCCTAAAAGGGTTGCTTTTCGTCCTAAAATAGTTGCCTAAACCTGCACAAACAGCTGATTATCATGTCAATAGCGAGAAAACAAATAATAATATTATAATAATAATATAATCAACAACACTATATGGGTTGTTGAATTTCTTTTATAGATTAATGACAAGAGGATTTATCCCCTTCAATTATGGTGATCCGCGGTGGTTCTACCCCCTATTATACTTACTTCTAAAGCTTTATGCGGTTTTCTATGGTCTCGATTATTTCGAAAGGCAACTGTTTTAGGACTATCCTATTTACTTGTTTCTTTATTTCTTGAAACAGAACGTTCATAAAGCAAGTTGTTTCCATAAATTACATTTTGCAGTATATGCTGCAAAACTTAACTGCTTAGTGAAGTGGTTAAGTAATAACTTAATGCATTTTTTAAGTTTATAAGTGTTGCTGTATATAAGTATTTACTTAAAACAGTTTTTGCTTAATTGTTTAGAACAGTATTTAAGTGAAAAAGTATAAACGCTTTTAAGTATCCACTTAATTACTTATATTTGCAAATCAATATGAATTGCATTCAATAAGTACATACGCAGATAAGTATTTACTGCAAAAATCAATATTGAAAATCTTATTTGCTTAAAACAGTATAAGCGTATAGCAGTAATATTAACAACTAATTAATTGATTAATAAAACTATATAAACTAAGTAATGATAGTATCAGTTACCAGCTTAAAAGGGGGAGTGGGAAAATCCACCATAGCTCAAAATTTAGCAGTTTGTTTTGCTCATAACGATTATAAAACCTGTATCGTCGATTCGGATACTAACAAAAGTAGTCTTCGGTGGGCGGGTTTGCGTAGTGAAGATTTGCCCAATATCCCTGTTTTTGGATCAGAAGATGGACGTGTTTTGACACAAACTATTCGTGGATTGTATGACGATTATGAGGTGATTATTATTGATGGAACGCCTTCGCTAAACAAAGTGACGAGTAAAATCATCATGCTAAGTGACCTTGTTTTAATCCCTATTTTGCCAAGTGGATTAGATCTTTGGGCCACAGAAATATTCTTGGAACGCTATCAAGATGCCGAAGACCAGAAAGAAGAAAAGATACCGGGTCACTTTGTATTGAATCAATTTGATGATCGATTCAATTTAAGTAAAGACATGATGGAGGTTTTAGAAGATTCTGCAATCAAGCCTCTAAAAGCTAGCATAAAAACTCGAATGGTATATCGAGAAGCTGTCTTAGAAGGAAAAGGTGTTTATGAATGCTCCAATAAGAAGGCAAAACAAGAAATTATTAATTTAACCAATGCCGTTCAAGAAGCGATGGGCGCATTATCTGTTTAGTATTTTAAAATCGTATTCTTATGGCTAAAGGAAGAAAAAATTTATTGGCAAGTTCCATTAAAAAAGTTAATACAACTCCTAAGGAAGAAAAAGTAGAACCTGCGCTACAAAAGAAAGTCCCCATCAAAAAAACGCGTCTGATTGAAGAAGAACAAATTGAAAAAGCAACAAAAAAAATTCATTCTAAGAAAAATGAAGAAAAATCAGTTCGTTTTACCATGGATATTCCAGAAGATGTATATTACGAAATCAAAATGCAAATGATCAAGAAGAAGATTAAGACAATGAAAGAATATTTCCTTTTACTGTCTAAAAAAGATCGAGCAAGAGGGTAGGAGAGGAGTAAACGAACCCATTAATAGAACCATACATGAGTAAAAAGAAAATATACATCAAGGACCAAGAAGTACGCATCCTGAATCTTGGAGATGATGACTTTTATTGTATCACAGATATTGCCAAATCTGGAAGTGGTGAAGCTCGTGATATTATTAAAAATTACCTTAGAAATCGTTCTACTGTTACTTTTTTAGGACTTTGGGAACAAATGCATAATCCTGATTTTAATGTGGTCGAATTCGACCACATTAAAACTAAAACTGGCGATAACAGCTATTCCCTTTCTTCTTCAGAATGGATTTCCAAAACCAATGCTATTGGAATTCAATCTATGGCAGGACGATATGGGGGAACCTATGCCCACAAAGACATTACCATTCATTTTTCCACTTGGTTTAGTAACGAATTCTATTTATACCTAATAAAAGAATTTCAGCGAACAGATCAGCGTAATTTAGAATGGCATATCTCTAAAATCACCGATAATATAGATGAAGTTCGGAATCTTTTGGATACTGTACCCGGTCAAAAAAAGAATAGGAATCGTTTGTTAAATGAATAAATCTGTCCTAGCTTTTTATCGAATTATAAAAGAATTTAATACCTTCACCTTTTCAGAAAGCCCTTTTTGATAATGTGTCAGTTATTTTCTGACTACATTTTGATTCTTGATTTTGGACATCATAGTTAAAACAGAAGTAGGTACATTCACTTATTTCTATTAAGTTTGTTTTTAGTTTTTTTTAAAACTAGCAATATTGTCAAAACGAAATGAAACAAGATTTCGATACTATTAAAAGGCTTTCTCCAAATGTAGAAGGATTACGTCCTTCCGCTACTCTTCTCATTAATGAACGTTCTAAAGCATTAATTGCAGAAGGGAAGACAGTTTATAAACTAGGATTTGGACAATCACCTTTTCCTGTGCCGCCTTCCGTTGTTAAAGCCCTACAAGAAAATGCTTTTCAAAAGGATTATCTCCCTGTTCGAGGACTTCCTGCATTACGAGAAGCAGTAGCAACCTTTAATAATCGAACCTTGGGGATAACATGCGATGCAGCACAAATTATGATTGGGCCTGGTTCAAAAGAACTCATTTATAGCTTACAACTCGCATTTAATGGCGATTTACTCTTACCTTCTCCAAGTTGGGTTTCCTATGAACCTCAAGCTCATTTGACCCATAAAAAAGTACATTGGTTACCTACTTCAGAAGAAGACAATTGGAAAATCACACCAGATACAGTAGATAGGGTAGGGGAGAAGAGTGCAAATCCAAATCGCTTATTAATCTTAAATTATCCTAATAATCCAGTTGGAAATACTTATTCTTCAAAGGAATTACAAGAATTAGCGGCGGCATTCCGTAGAAATAACATTTTAGTCGTAGCAGATGAAATTTATGGCGAGGTAGATCATAATGGCACACATTGTAGTTTAGCGCAACATTACCCAGAAGGAACTGTCATTAGTGGTGGATTGAGTAAATGGTGTGGTGCTGGTGGATGGCGTTTGGGAACGTTTACTTTTCCAAAAGAGCAATTGTATTTATTAGATGCAATGGCAACTATTGCTAGTGAAACATTTAGTGCAGTGAGTGCGCCGATACAGCATGCAGCAGTTACTGCATTTTTAGGAAATCCTGCAATTGATTCTTATGTTAGAAAATCAAGAATTATTTTACAAAAAATAGGGCAATATGTTTATCAAGAACTAAAAGAATTAAATATTACGATGCCAGAACCTCAAGGAGGTTTCTATCTTTTTCCTAATTTTGAATATTACAGAGAACTATTCCATCAGAAAGGTATTTATAATAGCACCGATTTGTGCGAACGACTTTTAGAAGAAACGGGCGTCGCACTTTTACCAGGAGTTGCTTTTGGAAGACCAACAGAAGAATTGACTGCACGTCTTTCCTTCGTCGATTTTGATGGTGAAAAAGCCCTAGCTGAGTTTACAACTACACTAACCCACCAAGAATTTATCAACAACTATAGTCCCAACATTTCAAAAGCCATGCAAGCTTTGCGAGCATGCTTGGATCAGTAATTTATTTTTATAATTAAACTTTTTAGTATGAAATTGAACAAATACAACCTTAGAAATTGGCTACTGCTTGTACTTTTTACAAGTATTAGTTCTATTGCCTTTTCACAAGGTATGGTCAAAGGAACAGTTACAGATGGAAATGAACCTGTGATTGGTGCAACAGTTGTGGTTTCTGGGACAACAACTGGAACAACCACGGATTTTGACGGTGCTTATTCTTTGAATTTACCAGCAGGTACTTACGATTTAGACATTAGCTACATTGGATTCTCTACTCAATCCGTTACAGTTACTGTACAAGAAGGGCAATCCTCTACTGCAGATATTACCTTGGCTGAAGGTCTAGCCCTAGATGAGGTAGTTGTATTAGGTACAAGAGCATCGAATCGTACCAATACAGATTCTCCCGTACCTGTAGATGTGGTAAATGTAGCGAAATTAAATGCTGCTGCACCACAAACTACAGTAAACTCTATCTTAGCGTATACGGTGCCTTCTTTCTCTTCTAATACACAAACCATTTCGGATGGTACAGATCACATTGATCCAGCATCACTTCGTGGTTTAGGGCCAGATCAAGTATTGGTATTAGTAAATGGAAAACGCCGTCATACGTCTTCTTTAGTAAACGTAAATGGAACATTTGGACGAGGTAATGTTGGTACAGATTTAAATGCGATCCCTTCTTCTGCTTTACAATCAATTGAGGTACTTCGTGATGGGGCTGCTGCACAGTATGGATCAGATGCCATTGCTGGTGTAATTAATACTCGTTTAAACAGTAGTGTGAATAAATTAACCGCGAATGTTACCACAGGAGCAAACTTCACAAGTAATATTGGGCCTTTTGAAGGAGAAACTAAAAGTGCGGATGGTGAAGTCTTAAAAGTAGGTTTAAATTATGGTTTACCTTTAGGAAATAATGGTGGTTTTATCAACCTTACAGGGGAGTACAACCAACGTGGAGCAACCAACCGTATGCAAGAATTTGAAGGAAGTATTTTTAGTGCTTTCAATGGTGTTGAGCGAGTGGCTTCTGCTGCTGGAGTAGACATTAGCGCAATGACATTAGCAGATGTGCAAACACATGCGGGTAGTGTAGGTTATATCGGTTCAGATGATTTAGCAGCGATTAATGCAGCTACGAGTCTTGCAGATATTTCAGGTATTCTTGGTGCAGATGCTACAGATGCAGAATTAGCAGCAAGAGGAATGCAACGTACTGACTTTAACATGCGCGTCGGTCAATCTGCTTTAAGAGGGGGTACATTTTTTGGAAATATGGCTATTCCTTTAGGCGAAAACTTAGAGGTGTATAGTTTTGGAGGAGTTGGATACCGAAATGGTGAATCAGGATGTTTCTATCGTTTACCAAGTCAAAATAGAACCACTACGGCGATTTATCCAAATGGAACTGTTCCAAAAATCAATTCTAATATCACCGATCAATCTGTTGCAGCGGGTATTCGTGGAGACTTAAATGGATGGAATGTAGACTTCTCTAATGCTTGGGGAACGAATCAGTTCTTATATCGTTTGACGGATTCACACAATGCTACTTTAGGTGCATCTTCTCCAACGGCATTTGATATTGGAGGACACTCGTTTACACAAAATACAACGAACTTCGATATGTCGCAATATTTTGAACCATCAGGTTTGAAAGGAATTAACGTAGCATTTGGAGCGGAGTATCGTTATGAGAATTATAAAGTAATTCCAGGTACAGAACAATCCTATGGTAATTTTGATGTAAATGGGAACTTAGTAACATCTATTACTCCAGATGAATTAAAACCAACTGATATATTAGGTCGTTCTCGTCCAGCAGGTTGTCAATGTTTCGCAGGTTTCTTACCGACTAACTTTGTTGATGCGAATCGTTCAAGTGTTGCAGCTTATGCAGATGTGGAATTAGATATTTCTGATAATTTATTAGTAGGTGGTGCAATCCGTGCAGAAGATTATTCTGATTTTGGTTCTACTTTTAACTATAAAGTAGCAGCTCGTTTAAAAGCAACAGATAATATCACATTACGTGCAGCACATAGTACTGGTTTCCGTGCACCTTCTTTGCACCAGATTTATTTCAATAAGACTTCTACGATTTTTGAATTAGTAAATGGTGTTTCTGTACCTCAGGAAGTAGGAACCTTCTCTAATGATTCTCGTGCAGCGAAATTATTAGGTATTCCAGAATTGAAGCAAGAAACTTCTCAAAACTTTAGTGTGGGTGTTACTGCGAAAATGCCAGATGCAGGTTTAAAACTTACCGTAGATGCTTTCCAAGTGAATATTCAGGATCGCGTTATCTTAACGGGTCGTTTCTCTGCTGGTGATGATGCAGAATTACAAACGATTTTCTCTCAAGCAGGGGCAACTGCTGCTGCTTTCTTCTCTAATGCAATTGATACCAGAACACAAGGAATTGATATCGTATTAGCACATAGTGTTGCTTTAGGAGAGGGTAAAGTATTACGTAATAATATCGCTGCTGTATTCTCTCAAACAATTTGGGACCAAGATATTTCTCAGTCTGATTTAGCAGATGGAGATGATCGCGTAGTGGTAAATGGTGTAAAAGCGTCTCAATTATTAGCAGATAAAGGTTTAGTAGGTACTTATTTTGATCAAACAGCTCGTATTTATTTAGAGCAAGCTGTTCCACGTACAAAGATTACCATGAGTAATTCTTTAGATTTAGGAGATTTAAGTATCTATCTAAGAAATACCTTATTTGGTCAAACCACTGAAGCTACTAATGAAGGCGTCTTTGATGCAGATTTAGTACAAATTGATGATCGTCTTGATGTATACAATGAGGCTAAAGTCATTACCGATTTAAGTTTTGGGTATAACTTCACGAATAACTTTTCGATTACAGTTGGTGCAAATAACCTCTTGGATGTATATCCTGATGAGGTAGATCCAGCATTCCGATCTAGCGGTCGTTTCGTATACTCTCGTCGTTCTCCACAGTTTAGCTTTGGAGGTCGCCACTTGTTTGCGAGAATTTTATTTACATTGTAATAAACAAAATAAGTTTGGCTTCTCAAGTTTAACCAGCTTGAGAAGTCATACCTATTTTTAAACAATAAGCAAATCGGCATTATTCTTAATATTAGAGAAAAAACAATATTTGTTTCGCTAAATTCACTTCATTCTCTCCTTAAAAATGGGTCATCTTGCATAAAAAAGAAATGCAAGAGATCACTTTTCCATCTGCTATACCCACTAAAAAAGCTTCTTTTCTAAGTCGCTTTTATCAATACCAAAAAGAACGATTCCCACTTTTAGGACATGGTGTTTTAATTGCAGTTTTTACCTTTTCGGCTATTTCTTATGCGCGTATTTGCAGGGGCGTAGAAGGTTTTATTCCAATGACTACCTATTGGATTGGTGTTTTCACTACCATAAGTTTATTCTTATTGGTCAGAATTTTTGATGAATTCAAAGATGCGGAAGAAGATGCCTTATACCGTAAAGAACTTCCTGTTCCAAGAGGACTAATCAGTTTAACAGAATTGTTCTGGGTAGGAGTACTTGTTTTTATTCTTCAAGTCATAATCAATGCGATTTTCTTTCCAAAGATGCTATTATTATTTGGAGTGGTCATCCTATGGCTTTGTTTGATGGGAAAAGAATTTTTCATTGCAGACTGGCTTAAAAAACATCCCTTTTGGTACGTTAGCTCTCACATGTTAATCATTCCTTTGGTGGATGTTTATGCTAGCGGATTAGATTGGTTTTTAGTTGGAGAAACTGCTCCAAAAGGCTTGCTCTTCTTTTTTGCGGTCTCGTTTATGAATGGGGTAGTATTGGAAATAGGACGAAAAATTAGAACACCCGAACAAGAAAAAGAAGGGGTACAAAGCTATACTTCCATGCTTGGAACAAAAAAAGCCGTTTGGCTCTGGATTGGTATCTTAATCCTCACTTTAGTATTGAGTTTAATGGCTGCCTTTTATGCCAATTTGGGTGGTACTTCCTATATCATACTCCTTATTGCCTTCTTACTTTGTGCATTTCCTGCATGTTTATTTTTAAAAAACCCTACGATCAAATTAGCTCAATTCATTGAAAAAATTTCTGCCTTATGGACTATCTTAATGTATCTATCGCTCGGAGCAATTCCCATGTTACAGACAATTTGGAATCAATAAATTTCCTGACGCCAAACGATCATTTCGCGGCACGTTCTTCCATCGTTGGTGGAAAAGCGAGTAATCTGTTTCAACTCCATAAAATGGGATTTAATGTCCCTAATTGGGTAGTGATTCCTCAGCAAAGTTTGCAAAATGCATTGCCGAATCATTTACAACCTAATGATGCAAAAGCTAAACTAAATTTCATCCAGCAATTCGAATTTCCAACTGATTTTGTTACTAAAATTAGTGAACGATTTGAAGCCAATACCTTCTTTGCCGTACGATCCTCTGCGGTTGATGAAGATGGAAGCAATCATTCGTTTGCGGGCCAATTTGAGTCGTATTTGTATGTCAAAAAAGAAGATTTAGCAAACGCCATAAAAAAAGTTTGGTGTTCTGCTTTTTCGGATCGAGTACAAGCTTATCGAAAAAATAATGGACTTGAGGCAAGTAATGGAATTGCCATTATTATTCAAGAAATGATTCCTTCGGAAGTTTCAGGAGTGGCTTTTGGTATAAATCCTGTGAATGGTGACCGTAAGATGAAGTTGATTAATGCTGTTTATGGACTAGGGGAGGGGTTGGTATCTGGAGAATTGGATGCGGATACTTACACCATAAAAGAAGATGAAATCACACAAGAAGTAGCGATTAAAAAAAGAGAACTCATTTATCAAAATACCTCTACTTCTTATGCAAATGTCAAAAAAGAACAACAAGAAATAGCATGTTTAACTACTGCTCAAATTCAGGAAATCGTGACCGTTTTAGATCAATGTAAACAGCACTATGGAAAGCCTCAAGATATAGAATTTGCGTATTACCAAGATAAACTCTATCTCTTACAAGCACGTCCGATTACCAATTTAAATCAAATCGCCGATCAAAATGATCAATATACGCTTTGGGACAATAGCAATATCATCGAATCTTACCCCGGTGTAACGACTCCGCTTACCTTCTCTTTTATCAGTGATTCCTATAAAGGAGCTTATGAATTGTTCTGTGCGTATATGGGGGTAAGTCAAAAAGTTATTCAACGAAATGCATCTGTTTTTAGAAATACGCTGGGCCTGATTAATGGACGAGTCTATTACAATTTAAAAACATGGTATCAAATGCTGGCGTTATTACCAGGTTATCGTTTGAATGCTCGTTTTATGGAACAAATGATGGGGGTAAAAGAACGTTTTGATTTGCCAGAAGGTGAACAAACATCTAAAACCTACGCCATCTTCCAATTGATAAAAGTGGTCATAAAAATGATCTTGAATTTTTTCCAATTGCCCCGAAAAAGAAAGCAATTTCAAACCCTACTCCATCAAGTTATTGGCGAATATTCATCCATGGATTATCGCCAGAAAAGTGCAGCAGAACTCATGCAGTTGTATCGAAATTTTGAAAGTCGTTTGCTCAATGAATGGAAAGCACCTTTGTTAAATGATTTCTTCGCGATGATCTGGTTTGGTTTATTAGAAAAACGCTGTAAAAGTTATTTAAAAACCGAGAATGTCAACATCCACAATGATTTGCTTTGTGGAAGTAATGATATTATTTCTACTCAACCCATTCATCGTACGATTGCTTTAGCTAGTCAAGTTTCAGCAGATGAAGAATTAAAGGATTTATTTCTAACACAAGATGCCAAAACAATTTGGAAAACGATTGCAAATTCATCGGCTACTAATATTATTCAGCTCAAAAAAGGAGTGGACCGATTTATCCAAGATTTTGGCGAACGCTGTATTGGAGAATTAAAGCTAGAAACCATTTCCTACACGCAAGATCCGACCAAATTTATCGCCAGATTACAATCTTTCGTACAATCTGGAATGACCAATGATTTAAAACAATCTTCTATTGAAGAAGACATTCGTTTAACTGCCGAAAAAGAAGTTAATGAACAATTGAAATTCAACTTCTTCAAAAAATGGCGATTAAAACGTACCATTCGTAATGCTAGAGATTTAGTCAGTCAACGCGAAAACCTTCGTTATGAACGTACACGAGCCTTTGGTATCGTACGAAAGTTATTTAGTCATATGGGGCAACAATTCTATACAGAAGGAATCATTAATGCTCCAAGAGATATTTTTTATCTCACCAAAGAAGAAATTTTTGCCTTCATTGAAGGACGCTCGGTACAACAAGATTTAAAACCATTAATCAGTCTTCGAAAAACGGAATTTCATCAACATCAAGCCACTGAAATTCCATCTGAGCGATTTGCAACTTATGGCGCTGTTTATCATGCGAATGATTTTTATAGCACCCAAAAACTGGAAGTGTTAGAAGGCGATTTAAAAGGAGTTGGCTGTTGCCCTGGACGAGTAAAAGCGCGTGTACAAATCATCACCGATCCTGACGAAGTAGGGTCCTTAAATGGCGATATTTTAGTTACATCTAGTACTGACCCCGGTTGGGTGACGCTTTTTCCATCGGCTTCTGCAATTATCGTCGAACGAGGGAGTTTATTGAGTCATTCTGCAATTGTATCGCGTGAAATGGGCATTCCTTGTATTGTGAGCGTAACGGGCTTATTACGAACCCTAAAAACAGGCGATTGGGTGGAAATGGATGGAAGTACAGGTGAAATTAAACTATTAGAAAAAGAGAAATCTTAATATTAAAGAAAAAATTATGTTTGTTTGGTAAATCTTCCTTCAAACTAGCTTGTATTTCCTTGCATCTTGCAGATATAGTTAGTCAAAAATCTTATCAGACAAATCCCATGATTATAAGTCAATTCAAATCTAAATTTGTGCCGACCCACCCACTTTGTGGTTCATTCGTTTGAAGCTTTGCTTCATACTGCTTAAAAGCAGTAAACACTCATTCATCCTTTGGTCGTTCATTCATTTATTTTGAACTGACCAAGGGATTTGCCTGAGAACCATCAAAATTAATTAATCATGCAAAACACACTCGTAAACAAAGTCAATTTTGAGCTCATTCGATATGCGAATTGTTGGGAAGATGCCGATGTATTGATGGAAGGCTTGAATGTGCAAGAAGGCGATAAAATTTTATCCATTGGATCAGCAGGCGATAATAGTTTTTCCTTATTAAGTGCGAATCCTGAATTAGTGGTTGCTGTAGATGTCAATAAGGTTCAATTGTATTTGATTGCGTTAAAAAAAGCGAGTTTTGAATGTTTATCATACGAAGAATTATTAGCATTTTTAGGGTTTCGAGAAAGTGATACTAGAACAGATACTTTTCTGAAGATGAAGCCTTTCATGGAGCAAGTAGTATTTGATTATTGGTGTGAACAACTTCCATTAATTCAAAAAGGGGTAATTACATGTGGGAAATTCGAACGTTACTTTCAGACCTTTAGTCAAAAAGTATTACCACTCATTCACTCCAAAAAGAAAGTCCATCAATTATTTGCTCCCAAAAATGAGGCTTCACAAACTCATTTCTACCAAAAAAAATGGAATACATGGCGATGGAAAGCTTTATTTAAAATCTTCTTTAGTCGCTTCGTAATGGGAAAATGGGGTCGTGATCCTGAATTTTTAAAGGAAGTGGAAGTACCTGTTAGTGATTATATTTTTGAAAAAGCGGCGCAAGAATTGGCACATCCAAAAGCACAAGACAATCACATTTTACGATATAACTTGACGGCTTCCTTTGGTGATTTGCTCCCACACTATTTACGTCCAGAAAATTTTGAGCAGATTAAATCTAATCTACACAAACTGCATTTAGTAGAAGGATACGCTCAAGAAGGTATTCGTCAATTTGGTTCCTTTGATCGAATGAATTTGTCAAATATTTTTGAATACATGAATCCTCTAATCTTTCAAAATACGGCAAAGGAATTATTAGCTGCCTTACGAAAAGGAGGACGAATTGCCTACTGGAATCTAATGGTGCCGAGACAAATTTCACAGCTATTTCCTGAATACATGACTCATTTAAACGAGCTTTCTCAACAACTCATGCAACGAGACAAAGGCTTCTTTTACAACCAGTTTATTATAGAGCAGGCAAGATAAATAAGTGATGGATTGGCGAAGCCTGCCTGTCTTAGATAGAACTTTAAAAAAGGCAGACAGGTTTCCAAACTCGCAAGTCCACATTCTTTCACCAAACCCACTTATCATGGCAATTCAACTTCAAAATATCATCTTCTTATCGATCGCTTTTTTAAGTTTATTTGGACTAGCAGAATATCTCTATCATCGAAAAAATGTTCAAGTAGAGAAAACACGAAAATTAGTTCATTTTGGAACAGGAATTTTGACCTTGCTTTTTCCACTTGTGTTAGAAAGTCAATGGGAAGTCCTCTTTCTGTGTAGTAGTTTCATCGGAATTTTAGTAGCTAGCTTAAAATTCAATTTATTGCCATCGATCAATGCGATCGAACGAAAATCATATGGAAGTATAGCTTTTCCAATAGCAGTTTATCTTAGTTTTTTACTGTACCAATACATGTTACCCTTTACACTAAACACTACAGAAGCTTTATCTTATTTCTATCTCCCAATCTTGATTTTAGCGATTTGTGATCCTATTGCGGCATTAGGTGGTAAGCGTTTCCCTTTGGGAAGATTTAAAATAGGAGAGGGGCACAAAACCTTGATGGGCTCAAGTTTATTCTTTTTGAGTGCAGCAATATTGCTTGCATTCGCGCTTTTTGCAAAAGGAGAAAATTTGGTAGCCGAACAAACATTAGTTCAACTATTTGTAGTGGCACTAAGTGGAACGATGGCAGAAGCGATAAGCGGAAAAGGATGGGATAATTTGACCATTCCTTTAGCAGTATCAGGAAGTTACATCTGTATGGAAAAAATGAAGCATATTACTCAACTTATTATCTACTATCTATAATGAAGATTATTGCAACCCATCCGAAGGATAAAAATTTTCATCTGTTTGAGCAAATACCAAAACAGTTGTATGCCATTAATGATTTGAAATGGCACAATAATAATGGGATCAACTCCAATTATTTGGAAAAAGCCTTCGTCTTACTCAAAGATGGAATGCCTAATGCAAGAGTGGCATTGTACAACAATCCTCATTTGTATTATCAAGGTAAAAAAGCAGTTTGTTTAGGTAATTTTGAAAGTGTAGGTGATGCGAAAGCAGCTCAATATCTTTTGAAATACGCAATACTACAAGCACAACAATTAAGTGCGGATTATATTATCGGGCCCATGAATGGCTCCACTTGGGATAATTATCGCTTTAGTCAGCATCATAAATATGCTAATTTTTTACTAGAGCCCAATCATCCCTTATCCTATACCAAACAATTTGAAAAGGCAGGTTTTAAAAACATTGCCCAGTATTATTCGAGTATAGATCGCACCTTAAATATTCATCATGCTTCTATTGAGCAAGGAAGAATACAATTTGAAACACAAGGGGTGAAATTTCGCTCCATTGACACCCAAAATTTTGAACAAGAATTAAAACGTTTGTACCCTTTTTTTACGGAAGCTTTTAAAACGAATTTCTTGTATACGCCCATAAATTGGGAACATTTTAGGGATAAATATTTAAAGGCTTTACCACTCATAAATCCTAGATATGTATTACTTGCAGAAGATCAAGAAGGTAAAATTATCGCTTGTTTTTTTGCCCTACCTAATTTGGCAAGTCAAAAAGAAAAAAGCCTCATCGTAAAAACAGTGGCCCGTCATCCTGATCCAAAATGGCGTGGTTTGGGGCATGTGTTGGCATTGGAGGTTACAAAACGAACTAAAGCAGATGGATATAAATCAATGATTCATGCCTTCATCAAAGAAGAAGGTTATTCAAAGGCTATGTCGAATAATTTTTTAGGAACTGTGTATAAAAATTATGTCTTGTATGGAAAAGCAATTTAAAAAATGGATACAACGGATAGGGTGGGGGATCGTGCTAGTGAGTATTGGCCTTGGAGGCATGATTAGTGCAAGTCCTTATGGTCAACAAGAAGGATTTTCCTATAAATTACTTACACAATCTGTAATAATCAATGCTCCTTCTAAGCATGTTTTTGATTATTTAGGAAATTCTGAACATGCAAAAGATTGGTCCGTTTTTGTAAATCATATTACTCCTTTAAATGAGATGGAAATTGAAGATGGCAAAGTAGGTTCTATTCGTCGATGCTTTACACAAGCAGATGAAAATGAGATGTATTGGGATGAAGTAACAACGGAGGTAGTACCCAATAAAAAAAGACAGTTGTTGATTTACAATTATCATAAATTTCCAATGGTAACAACTGATTTAGTCACCGAACAATTATATGAGAAAATAAATAAAGAACAGACTCAACTTACATTTACAGTATTTTATAAAACAGCTACTCCAAGCTATATACAAGAACTCAAACTGTATTGGGTTGCCTATCAGATACAACCCATTTTTGAAAAAAACATGGAGAATATTAAATCTTTAATCGAACAAAAATATTTAAATCATGATCGCCACTTCAGCCAACATTAATCTAGATTTTAATATTGCAAACTTGTTTTTTCAAGCGGCAAAACGCAATCCTACAACCATTGCCATCATTGAAAAGGAGCAGGAGATCACTTTTGAAGATTTAGCACAAGAGGTAAAAGCAACCGCCGCTTATTTCCATGAAAAAGGGATTCGTAAAGGCGATCGTGTCTTGATTTTTGTGCCGATGAGTATTGATTTATATCGAATGGTGTTGGCTTTGTTTTATTTGGGCGCAACGGCAGTTTTTTTAGATGAATGGGTGAGCCGAAAACGCTTAGACCTTTGTTGTGAAATCGCGCAATGCAAGGCCTTCATTGGAGGATGGAAAGTTCGTTTTTTAGCCTTGTTTTCTAAATCTTTGCGAAAAGTGCCCATTCGTTTAGGATTAAATCATATTCCTTCAAAACAAGAATCTTTTAACCCTTTACCTACTAAAAAATCAGATACGGCACTCATCACGTTCACTACAGGAAGTACTGGGACACCTAAAGCCGCCAAACGGACACATGGCTTTTTATATGAACAATTTAAAGCCCTCGAAGATAAAATTGATCCACAAGAAACGGATGTGGATATGCCTATTTTGCCAATTGTATTATTAATAAATTTGGGGGTGGGATGTACTTCTGTGATTGCTGATTTCAATGCGCGCAAGCCTGAACAAATGAATTCCACTCGAATCATTCAACAAATGAAAACACATCGGGTCAATCGTTTGGTCGCCTCTCCTTTTGTGGTAAAACAATTAGCCCAATCCTTGCTACAAACGAACGATCAAGTTTACACTTTGGAGAAAGTCTTTACGGGAGGTGCGCCTGTATTCCCAAAAGAAGCTCGTCTTTATGCACAAGCTTTTCCAAATACAAAGGTTGAAATCGTTTATGGCTCAACAGAAGCTGAACCAATTAGTGCGATAGAAGTAGAAAATTTAATCCAAGAAAAAACCTCCGCCAAAGGTTTAAATGTAGGTATTCCCTATCATAAAACGGCTGTTCGTATTCTTCCAATTTCAGATGAACCCATTCAGTGCGAAACAGAGGATGATCTCTTAGAAATGTCCTTACCCAAAGGAACAATTGGCGAAATCGTCGTTTCAGGAGCACATGTGTTACGCGAATATATCAATAATGAGAAGGCTTTAAAACGCAATAAAATCTTTATTGAGGATACTTGCTGGCACCGAACAGGTGATAGTGGTTTCATAGATGAAAATGGACAATTATTTCTCACGGGTAGATGCTCTAGTTTAATCAAAACTAACACAGGTATCATTGCGCCTTTTGTGGTAGAAAATTATTTGCAAACATTAGAAGGTGTGGTAATGGGAACGCTTATTCAAAAAAACAATGAAATAATAGCAGTAGTAGAATTAGAAAATGGCACCAATGAATCGTCAATTTCTGATCCTATTAAAGCCTTTGATAAGCGCATTTCGCAAATTCATTTTATTGAAAAAATGCCGCGTGATCCACGCCATAATTCAAAAATTGATTATGAACGGCTGAAAGAAATAATTTCTTAACCTAATTTCGTACTCTACGTTGCTCACTATCCGAACCAGAACTTTTATAGCGTTGCTTTGTCGTGCTTGCTTTTCCAAAATTATACGAAAAGGTAATCGTCGCTTGTCGAGAATCAAACGTACTGTTCCAATCTGCATCTGTCAGTCGTAAATTATTAATAATGCCATCTCCTCTTCGAGAATAAAAAATATCATTTATACCCAAACGAAGACTTCCTTTGCCGTCAAATAGCTTTTTCTGAACGCCCATATTCATCACCCAGAAACTTTTAATTAATAACTGAGCGGATACTAAATCAGACCGATAACGCCCTCCCAAATTGGCGCGCCATCCTTTTCCTAAATCAAAATTATTTGTCAAAGAAAGATAGGTATACGTACCACTTGAATTGAGTTGTTCGGTGTACAATTCACTATCAAATTGAAGATAGCCGAGTTCCACATAACTATTGATACTATACCATTTGCTCACTTCAAAAGTACCATCTACAGATAAGGTAAGGCTCGTACTAGACGAAATATTTCCAGGGCGGCTGTAATAAATTTGATCTATAATTTCCAAGGTTTCATTAATACCGTCTACTGTTTTTGAAAAACCTAATTCCGTGTTCAAAAAGCCTTTAAAGGAATGCGTCAAGGATAAATTATGCGAAAAAGTCGGTAATAAATCAGGATTTCCACTATAAAAGGTAAATCGATCTAAAGGACTAATAAAGGGATTTAAATCTGCAAAATAAGGTCGATCAATACGACGACCAAAAGAAAAACTCAAACGATGAATACCCGCCGTATCAAGTGGCATAGCAGCATAAAAAGTAGGAAATAAAGAATTGTAATTTCGTGTAAAAGAACTCGCTGCTTGTTCCACATTACCCAATTGATCGCCTGTTAAATTGGTCGCTTCTGCTCGCAAGCCCGCTTGTATATCCACTTTCCCAAGTTTACGACTATAGTTAACATAGGCTGAATTAATCCATTCATCATATAAAAAGCGATTACTCAAATTATAATCAGGCTCGGTAATACCTTCTATAGTTGTACTATAAATGGCTTCATTATCTGTTTGGGTTCGTGCTGTTTTCAAACCCGCTTCAAAACGTGATCCATCTTTAAACGGTTTAGTATAATCGGTTTTAGCAGCATAAATAGAGATAGAGGCAGGAATAGCCCCATTCACTTGATCTTCAAAAACAAGTTCGTCTAGTTCATTATAAATGAAATTTTTAAAGAGCTGATCGTTGGCAGTCGTATAATCCACATAATCGGCATCAAAGGAAATTTTACTTCCTAATGAATCAATACTGTGGTTGATATAAACATTATAAATCGCATTTTGAAATCTTAAATCACTGGTATTATCGGCTACTACACGTTGTTCTAAAGTACCAATTGCATCACTCACCAAAGCGATATTATCCACATTTCGTCCTGAAGGATGTTGTACATTTTTATAAGAAAAGCCTATAGCTGTATGATCTGTAATGTAATAATCTAAACCAATTTTACCATTGAGGTATTGACCATCTCTTCGATTAAATGAATTTTGTTCGAAGGCAGAAAGCGGTGTGTTTTGTTCATCTCGATAGTAGCGATTTATAAATAAATCCTGAAAACCATTGTAAAAACCAGCATAGATATTGGCGTACAAACTAATCTTGTTTTTATTGTAATTGAGATTCAAGCTATTATTGCTACTATTATATCGGCTTTTTCGATAACTTAAAGACGTATTACCATAAAATCCTTTTAGGGTATTTCGTTTGATGATGATGTTAATCACACCCGAATTTCCAGCGGCATCGTATTTGGCAGGAGGATTTTCCATTAGTTCAATTTGTTTGATCGAACCCGCAGGCAAGGCACGTAAATAATTTTCCAGTTCCGTACCTGATAAATAAGAAGGTTTATCATTAATGAAAACGGCTACTCCAGATCGTCCTTTTAAGGAAATAGTACCATTATCAACGGCAACTCCAGGGGCACGTTCTAAAACCTCAAGTGCATTTCCGCCTGCATTTGCAATGAGCGCTTGAGGATTGATGACTGTACGATCTATTTTTCGCTCTACAAAGGGGATTTTTGCTTTGACGACAGCTTCTTCGATGAGTTGAACGTCTTCTTCTAATTGAATTTTGGGTAACGCCATTGTAGTTTGACCACTTACATCAATAGGTTCATTATAAGTGGTATAGCCTAGCAAATTAATCTGTAAAAGATAGTTTCCTTCGGTGATATTGGAAAGTAAAAATGTACCATCTTCATTCGTATATTCCGATTGCACAAAGGAAGAATCTGTTGGATTTAATAAGGAGACAATCGCCAAATCAAGCCCCTTATCCTTCGCATCTGTGACGATACCCGAAAGTTGAATTTTGTTTTGTGCAAAAAGGCTACTGATTAGAAAGAAGAAGAAGAGGGTACTATAATTTTTCATTTTATTGGATGTTTTTTGATGCTATCCTAGCGTTTATAAAGATTAAAGACAGCTCAAAAAACGGGGAGTGACATAAATGGGCTATTATCTTTTCAAAAGGGTACACAAATTAATTGATCGATCATGTTTTTGTCGTATTTGCTT
>JAHDES010000051.1:28464-45579 GCA_020628645.1 Saprospiraceae bacterium | reverse complement strand
AAAGCAAATACGACAAAAACATGATCGATCAATTAATTTGTGTACCCTTTTGAATAAAAATCAAGTACGAATATTAAGTAGGTAATATTCGTACTTGATATTAAATTTATTGCTTTAAAATACGTTCTGTCAAAACACCATTTTCATTTGCCAAACGAATGAAATAAATTCCATTAGATAAATCATTTAATGGCAGTTGATATTGGAAATTATTATGATCTACTTGTATTTTTCTAGAAGAAAGAAGCTGGCCATTGACACTTAAAAGATCAAGCGTAAATGAAGTATTTGCCACATCTTTCAAGTTGATATTGGTAAAACCTTGAGTAGGATTAGGCGCTACAATTAAATTAGCTGCTGAATATACCCCATTAATTCCTGTATCGGTATCTTCTGCTAATGTAAGGGAATTGGTATCCGCGCCATCACCTCCAGTAGTTCCATTTTCATTTACACCATTTCCACTTGAGTAAAAGGTTACATCACCAGAACCAACTGCAGGAGCCGTCCATTCTACTTCAAAGGTATTGGTAACAGACACCCCATTATGTTCAGCATAAGAACGTCCAGTGTTTGAAGCAGTAGCGATTTTAGTATTGGTACTAGGATTTGACCAAGCATTAACATCACTATCATCACTATTTATTAAAGAAACCATTTGGAAACCATAACCAGCAGGCATTGGACCATCTGCATGATTGATGATAACACTTACATTATACGTTTCATTGGGGACATAAGCTGTAACTAATTCACCAGACCCATCTCGTACTTCGATGTCCAAACTCACTTGAGTTTGACCAGTGCCATGACAAGTTTGACAAGTTCGGGATGCCCCACTACTTAAGGTTTCATCACCGGGGGCACCTGTATTTCCCCAATTTGCCCCATCTGCTCGTCCATTAGAGTTTCCAAGAAAAAGTGTGATGCCAAGTGCAGCCACAAATAAAGTGTAGATCATTCTAAATTTCATACGCAAAGGTTTTAAGACTTAAAAAATTGTACTTTTTATGTGTAACGTTGAGCAGCTTAAGAAGTTGGAAAATTCTAGGAAAACTGTCATTCTCCGTACATAAAACTATTTTCGGGGATATAACCGACAGCACCTTTAAAGAAATCGTAGATTTTTTGGAAGTCAGCTTCTTTATCTCCTGTAGGAAAAAGGGGTTCACTCCAGGTTAGCGTTTTTCTACTCCAATCAAATCGAATCATTACGATAGGAATTTTTGCACCTAAGGCGATATAATAAAACCCAGATTTTAATTCTTTTACAGGTCCTCGTTTTCCTTCAGGAGCAATACAAATACACATTTTTTCGCGTTGATTGTATGCGTCTACAACAGCATCTACGAAATTAGTACTCTTTTTTCGATCTACAGGAATACCTCCTAACCATTTCATAAACCAACCATAAGGCGGCTTAAATAAGGCTTTTTTACCAACATACCCAATGTCCAAATTATAGGCATTTCGCAACAAAATCCCAATTGGAAAATCCCAATTCGAAGTATGAGGAATAGGAATAATAATAGTTTTCTGCTCTTCAACTGGAAATCGACCTTCTACTTTCCATCCCCACAATCGCTCTAAAATAAATTTGGCAATAATACGACGCATAATTTAAAATTTGATCTTATGGGTTAATGACTCTTCTATTTTAAAGGTTTCTTTGTTGTTTATTAAAATCGACACAAAATACAGAATAAAAAAGAATCTTTTGATTTAGTACCTAATATCTACAAAATCAAGCAGTAATAATTAGAATATTTTTTTCAACTAATGTTTCTACCTTTGTACCACTTTATTTTATGCTTTAAAAATGATAATTTGAAGCTGAATTAGAGATTAATTCACACATAATTTGAAATTAAAACAACGCTCGTCTTGTTTAGGTTTGTCTTTATACTATGTCTTAACACTACTTTTCTAGCTTGGGGTATTGCCCAATCTTCGTCTCCTACTTCTCCAGAACAGAATGAATTAGAAGTAGAATTTTCTATTGAAGGTGGCTTTTATGATGAAGTGGTTGATCTTGAGTTGTTTGCGCAAGGCGCGCGTATTTATTATACGACTGATGGTAGTTTGCCTACTCGAAAAAGAGGGTTGCGTTATAGAGGTAAACCTATCATAGTTGAAAAAACTACTCCCATTAGAGCAGTTGCTTATCGTGGAAAAGAAAAAAGTAAATATTTCGGGCATACCTATTTTATCAATGAGCCTAAAACGACCATTCCAGTCGTTTCTATACAAATTACACCTAGCCTTTTATTTGATCCAGAATCAGGTTTATTTATGGAAGGACCAGATGTGGTGGATTCTATTTGGTCAAAACCGGGAGCTAATTTCTGGAGTAAGCGCGAGAAATTAATCAATACAGAAATATTTGAATCGAACAAAGAATGTGTCTTTCGTTCGGCAACAGGATTTCGTCTATTTGGAGGGATGAGTCGCTTGTTTCCGCAAAAATCTATGGTGCTGGTGACTCGTGATGATTATGGGGAAAAACGAATCAAGCATCGCTTGTTTGGAAAAGATGGATTAAAGAAGTTCAAATTCTTAGTTCTACGAAACTCAGGCTCTGATTTTGGAAAAACTCATTTTAGAGATGGAATGATGACTTCTTTGCTTGAAGATTGGGATATTGAGAAACAAGATTATCGTCCTGCACAAGTCTATATCAATGGAGAATATTGGGGCATATATAACATACGAGAAAAAATAAATCGCTATTTCCTTGAAGACCATTGCGATGTGGATAAAGACAGTGTAGATATCATGGAACACCGTCGTAATCGAAAGCGTGGAAGTCGTAAGCATTATTTCAAAATGCTCGACTATATTGAAGAAACCGACCTTTTTGAACCAGCCAATTATGCCTATCTGAATACCCAAATGGATATCCAAAACTTTATGGATTATAAAATTGCTCAAATCTATTTTGACAATCAAGATGCAGGAGGAAATATAAAATATTGGCGACCACGTACAGAAGATGGGCGTTGGCGTTGGATTATTTATGATACAGACTGGGGGATGGGTTTGCATGATGCTGAGGCTTACAAAAACAATAGTATTGACTTTCATACGGAAGAAGATGGCCCAGCTTGGCCAAATCCACCTTGGAGTACTGTCATTCTCCGAAAATTGATGGAAAATCCTACATTTAAAGAAGAATTTATCATTCGAACCAGCGATTTTATCAATACGACCTTTGAGCCTCAACGAGTCATAAAACGTATAAATGAATACCAACGACGATTAGAACCAGAAATTGAGCGGCATCTCCAACGTTGGCAATTGAGTGAAAAATTATGGCGAAGAGAAGTAGATATTATGCGTGCTTTTGCGGTTAATCGTCCCGAATACATGCGAACATACCTGAATGAAATACTTAATCTTGGGGCAGAAATTGATGTAAGAATTAATGTAAAAGGCGGCGGACAAGTGTTATTAAATGACAATATTGCTATCCGAGATCAAGAGTTTAAAGGTATTTATTTTAAAAATTTACCGATTCGATTAGAAGCAAAAGCCAATTTAGGCTATCGATTTTCTCATTGGGAAGGAATTGATATAGAAGATCAAGCGTTCACTTTGTCATTAGATGAATCTTTTTACAAACTAAAAGCCGTCTTTGTTCCTTATAAACATCCACTTTCAGATAAGGTTGTCATTAATGAAATTAATGCTAATTATAAAAAGGCTGGTGATTGGGTTGAAATATTCAATACGTCCAATGAGACTATAAGCATGAAGCAATGGATATTGGCTGATAAAAACAATCAATTTGTACTACCCAATGTAGTATTACAACCCAATAATTATGTAATTTTTGCACAAAATGAACGTAAATTTAAACAAGTTTTTCCTGAGCAATTTCGTGTAATTGGTGACTTGGGGTTTGGTTTTAACAAACATCGCGAAACGATTCAATTATTTACAGAAAAAGGGGAAATGATAGATAGTATAGGTTATGATATAGAACCCTTAGATTCTGCTTTTACTTTAAATCTATTACTACCCGAACTTGATAATGCTGATATAGAGAATTGGGATTTAAGTTTCGGTCATGGCACCCCCAATTCTGCTAATCCTTACTATTTGGAAAGTCGTGTTCGTATCAAACAAGATATGTGGGTCGTACGAGGAAGTCTATTAGGTGCAGTTTTGGTGCTAGGATTATTATTAATTATGAGGAGAAGTGGACGAAAAAAACGAGAGTATTAGTTTTTTTCTTCTCAGACAAATTATATGGTCAGTTCAAAATAAATGAGTGAACGACTAAATGAAGTGAACAAATTTAGATTTGAATTGACTTGTAATCACGGAATTTGTCGGAGAATCATTTTTTTATAACTTTTGTCAAACGAATAAGTAAAAAATGGGGTGTTTCTTATAAAAAGAAATGCCCTTTATCATTTATAGATAAAGAGCACCCGGCATATTCCAATTTTAATTTTTATGTAGAGATTCTAATGAATCAATCATTTCATGTTGAATAGTTAGTCAAATGTAAACTATTTTTTAGAATTATAAGTAAGGAAAAACCTAATTTATACCATTCCTACTTTTAAAATTAAGCAAAAAAATCTATAAAGAGGACAGAACAGCAAAACATTTAGTATTTTTTTTACATAAGACCCTGCGATAGAGAAAAAGCATTCAATTTAACACTTCTTCTAAAATCAAATGGGCATTCATTTCTCTGAAATTTTCTAAATGAAATTTGTAGTACATCAATAGATCATGAAGTAGTTGTTTCCGATTTTGACGACTCATTTTAATAATATGACTATCTTTTTGAGAAGTGAGTAGTAAAAAACTCATCAATATAGAACTTTCTTCATTTAAAAAATGAATATGGGAAGGTTTGGCACTAAAAACACCTTCTTTTAAATCAAAAAAAGGCGTATCGCCTGAAGCTTCTCCACTAGGCATAAATCCTAAAAAAGAAGCTAACTCTAACATAAAATGAAGATGAATGTTGCCTACAGAATGAGTAGTCTGATCTAAAAAAAGAAAGCTATTCATTAAAAATTGAAATAAGCGTTCATTTTCTTCCCGTTCACGAATGGTTTTTTGTGCCAATTCTACTAAGAAAAGACCAATAGCACCTTTTTTAATTTCAAAAGGAATACTCTGATAAACATGGGCTAATTTCACTTCTTTTAGGCGAGTCATTTCTTTATCATCACGATGATAGGCAACAATATCCACAATAGACATTAATTGAAGTAAACCAGCTTTTACTTTAGCATTTTTAGAACGAACTCCACTAATGATATACGTTCTCAAACCCTTTAGTTCGGTAAAAATATCGCAAATAATACTCGTTTCGGAGTATTTAACGGAGCGAAGAACAATACCGCGGGTTTTTATCAACATTTAATTCAAGATATACCGAATTGACAATGCAAACTCATTAAACAAAAATTCATTATCAAATAAACGATAGGTCGGTTTATAATCTAATGAAAAATTAAGTGGAAAAGTTTCTACATTATATTCCAAACCTATAATAGCTTCTGGTGCCAATACAAATGTATTATTTCCTCCTCCAATAGTAACACCAGCTCCAGCAAAAAAATTCATACGATACGATAAAAAGAAATGATGTTCGTATAATCCTGTTAAAGTAGTTACTCTTCCATTTGTAAAATTAAAGCCCAAAATACCTTCGATAACACCAGCTGGTGGAAAAACAAAGCGTTTATATGAAATACCCGACATAGGTCCCCCTCTTAAACCCAATGCATGATAGTAGGAATCATCTTGTGCAGCTAAATCATTGGAAATAAAAAAGGTGATACCTAGAGAGAAAATAATCGTCTTTATTAGGGATGAATTCATCATGTAAAGATATTTATCACTTTTGAAAATTAAAATTATTTATCTTTAGTACAAAAATTAAAATTGTCATTCTATGCAATCTATTCGATATACTTTTTCTTTAACGATACTAGTGGCTTTTCTATTCTTATTCAATTCTTGCGCCAATTCTAAAATGGCCAAATTTATGAATGCACACCAAAATAGTTTACAACAAGCGATTAGTGGAAATTTAAGTGCGGAAGAAAAGCTTGACATTGTTGCTACTTCTTTAGTCAATGTACTCAATGAATCCATTTCTTATGGAAATCCCAAAAATACGGTCAAGCACATTAATCGCTATTCTAAAGTGAACGAAACCGCGTTAAATACAATCACCAAAGATTTAGAAGGTTGGATGTCCAATATGTCTACAGCTGAAAAAGTAATGGTGGTAGGAAAGATCGCTCAAAAACCCTATACTAAAGAATTGATTAATTTAGTTCCCAAATTTGAACGAAAGGTCAACCGAAAAATACAGACCTTTAAAATAGCCTCAAAAATATTCGGTGCAGTAACGCCAAAACTGTTTTAGTTCGATTACAAATATTCGTAGAACGACTCTTTTTATCGTTTTACGAGTAACACACAACTATGAGAAAACAACTGACCCATTTATGGGATAGTATGATACATGTGGTATATCCTGAATTGTGTTTAGCTTGTCAGGATAATTTGCCTATAAAAGGGCAATATTGTTGTGTACAATGTCATTATCGCTTACCTAAAACTAACTTCCATCAAAGCAAAGAAAATGAATTCACCAATCGCTTTTTTGGACGTACACCACTTCAAGCAGGTGCGGCTCTCTATCATTTTACCAAAGGCGGACGCACACAATCCTTAATTCACCATCTCAAATATGCGCACAAACCTGAAATTGGCACTAAACTCGGTCGCTTTTATGGTGCTATTTTAAAAGGAAGCCCTCATTTTCAATCTATAGATGTAATCGTTCCCGTTCCCTTGCACCCACATAAAAAGAAAATTCGAGGATACAATCAAAGTGATACCTTTGCGCGAGGGCTATCGGAATCAATGGGATTGCCCTGGTATCGAAATGGCTTAAAGCGAAATCTGTATACGGCAACTCAAACCAAAAAATCTCGATTAGAACGCTTTAAAAATGTAGAACGGGTTTTTCAAGTGGGAGATCGTGTAAAAGTAGAAGGTAAACACATTCTTTTGGTCGATGATGTACTCACAACGGGAGCTACTTTGGAAGCTTGCGCTGAAGCCCTTCTCGAATTGCCCAATACTAAGATCAGTATGGCAACCATTGCAATTGCAAAACGATAAGACAAATTCCCAAGGACTTTCGTTATCTTCGTATAGAAAAATAATTATTCTTACTATGCGAAAAATATCCGCTGACTATATCTTTCCAATAGATGTATCTCCTATTAAAAATGGAGTGGTAATTATAGATGAAAAAGGAAGGATACAAGCACTTTCTACCCGAGATCAATTTGATGATGGTGAACTCGAAATTCATCAAGGTATTATTATTCCAGGTTTTGTGAATACGCATTGCCATTTGGAATTGTCCCACATGAAAGGAAAGGTAAATACAGGAACAGGCTTGATTCCTTTTATTTCAAATGTGGTGAAATTTCGAGATTTTCCACAAGAAGAAATTTTAGAAGCCATTCGTTTGGGCGATGAAGAAATGCAGCGAGAAGGAATCGTGGCAGTAGGGGATATTTCCAATAAACTGGACACAGCAACTACCAAAATGGCAAGTCCGATTCGTTATTATTCGTTTGTAGAAATGTTTGATTTTTTACAAGAAGCAGGAGCTGATACTGAATATGCCAAATACAAAGAGGTATACGATGGGCAAGCGATTGGTAATGGAAATAAAAAAAGCTGTGTACCGCACGCGCCTTATACGGTTTCAAAAAAACTATTTGCGAAAATAAATAATACAAACCCTGATGATTGCACCGTAAGTATCCACAACCAAGAAACACCTCCTGAAAATCAGTTGTTTGAGCATAAAACAGGAGATTTTATAGATTTTTATCAAGGATTTGGTATTCCATTGGATGCTTTTGAAGCAACAGGGCAGCCGTCCATTCAATATGCGATGGCAAATATGAATCCTCGCTCTCGAACACTATTTGTTCATAATACTTTAACAACAAAAGCAGATATAGAAGCAGCGCATGCCTGGGGGGATAGGGTATATTGGGCGACTTGTGCCAATGCGAATTTATACATTGAAAATCGCTTACCCAATTATCAAGCTTTTTTAGATACCAATGCTAAAATGACGATTGGAACAGATAGTTTGACTTCAAATTGGCAACTTTCTATTTTATCAGAACTGAAAACCATCCAACGCTATCAATCTTATGTGCCTTTTGAAACGCTCTTACGATGGGCTACATTAAATGGTGCAGAAGCATTGGGGATGGAAAATGAAATTGGGAGTATAGCAGTGGGGAAAACACCAGGGTTGAATTTAATTCAAAATACAGTTGTAGCAGAAGGAAAACAATTTCATGCTGATTTACAAAATACAAAACTATTAAAACTTGCGTAATCATGGCTCGACGATTTAAGAAACGATATATTCCACTGATTTTATTGGCATTAATTCCTATCATTTATTTTGCTGGGCCGCGCCCTCAATATGAAACTATAACTCCTGATATTTCACCGCTCAACTTATCTATAGATCAATTAGATTATTATTTAAAAGAAAAAGAATCAAAAATTGAGAACTTAAAACTTGATAATGAAGCGCGAATTGTTTGGGCAGATTCCATTCGTAAAACACCTTATAGTATAGTTTATATTCATGGCTTTTCTGCTAGTGCGATGGAAGGAGATCCACTTCATTTTGAAATTGCTCAACGTTATGGAATGAATCTCTTTTTTGCACGATTGGCAGATCATGGAATAGATGATATTGAAACCTTTGATGATATACAACCATCGGAATGGATGGATTCTGCAAAAGAAGCCATTGCCATAGGAAATTTGATCGGCGAAAAAGTAATTGTGATGTCTTGTTCAACTGGGGGTACGCTATCTGCTTATTTGGCAGCGCATCATCCAGATAAAATTGCTGCACAATTGATGTATTCTCCTAATTTTAGACTTTATGACCCGAATTCAACTTTAATGACGGGACCTTGGGGAAGAGAAATTATACACCAAATGGTCGGAGATTATCGGACAGTAGGATTTCCAGACAATTGTAAACCCTTCTGGACGGATAAATATCGTACGGAAGGAGTCATTGCTTTACAAGGATTGATTGACCAAACCATGATGGATGAAACATTTGAAAAAATCCAACAGCCTACTTTTTTAGGCTATTATTATAAAACTGAAGAAGAAAGTGATCATGTGATTTCGATAGATCGTATTCGAGAAGTTTATGAATTGATGTCTAGTCCTAATAAAAAACAAGTGGCTTTTCCTAATGTAGATAGTCATGTGATTTGCTCAAAATTGCAATCTAAAGATGTAGAAAGTGTACGCAGGGAAACCTTCACATTTATAGAAGAGAATTTGGGGATTTCAGCAGAAATAGAATAAACTTATTCTGCAATTAGCAAACTCATACTATAAGGAGGTATTTCAAAGTCTTTATCTTCGATTTCAGCACCATGAAAAGGAAAAACACCGCCATCATGCACCCATAAAGTCCAACTTCGCTTGGGCTTAGGCAATGCCACCTTTGTTGATTCACTATTTCCATTATAATAAATCAAAATGCGCTTCCAAGTATCACCAACTGCTTTACCATTAAGTTCAAAACCAATTAAATTCGATTGACTCAATTCTTCAAAACGCAGATATTGTTGAACTTCTTCTACGGTTTTTAAATGAAAGGCGGGATGCTCTTTACGCAACTGGATGAGATTTTTAACATAATCTACGGAAGATGAAAATTGTATTTTTCGGTTCCAATCCATCAAATTAATAGAATCGGGGCTTTCAAATGAATTTTCTACGCCTTGTTTCGTACGGCAAAACTCAGAACCTGCGTGTAAAAATGGAATGCCTTGAGAAGTTAAGACAATGCTCAATGCTAATTGCTGCATCTTAATTTTTTCTTCTTCCATAGATTCAGGAGAAGAGTTTACTAAACGATCCCAAATTGTATGATTATCATGACAACTGGCATAAACGATACATTGACTTGGGCTAGGCGACCACGGCTGATCTGTATAATTCACTTTTTTATAATCAATTTGTGGGTGTTGTACTCCTCCAACTATTCCAAACTTGATACTCTCCTCCAAATCAGCTTGTCCTGAAATAAAACCTTTTGCATCTGCCGTAAAAACATGTCCTTTAATACCATCCCGAATTTCATCACTAAATACAGCGATGTCTTTGAGTTGGGGGGTATTGTTTTTTAAAGCACGAAGAGAATCAGGCAAGGGACTTCCTCCCGCTGTCCAGCCTTCTCCATAAATTAATACATTAGGATCAATAGATTTAGCAAGTTGACTCACCGCATTCATTGTTTCTATATCATGAATTCCCATCAGGTCAAATCGAAAACCATCAATATGATAAGTTTCCATCCAATGGCGAACAGAATTCAAGATAAATTTTCGCGTCATGGGACGTTCAGAAGCAGTTTCATTGCCACAAGCAGAAGCATTGGAAAAGGTATTATCTTCATTTTTACGATAATAATAATCAGGTACAATTTGATTGAAAATAGCATCTTCCGTTGCGCCTGTATGATTATAAACCACGTCTAAGATAACTCGAATTCCGCTTTCATGGAGTGCTTGAACCATTTCTCGAAATTCTTGTACACGTACGTGTCCCTCAAGAGCATTTGTTGCATACGTACCTTCAGGAACATTGTAAAGGTGAGGATCATATCCCCAATTGTATTTGCGTTTTTCTTCTGGCAAGCTTTCATCAATAGAACGAAAATCAAAAGCAGGAAGAATATGAAGATGCGTAATGCCCATTTCTTGAAGGTGTGCAAGACCTGTTGTGGCACCATTTTGGGTTTGCGTATTTTTTTCGGTCAAGCCTAAATATTTTCCTTTGTGTTTTATACCAGAATTGGGATCAATACTAATATCACGAAGATGAATTTCGTAGATGATCGCTTCTTTAGGATGATTAAAAGGTGGAGCTACATCTTTTTCCCAGTTGATAGGAGCATGTTCTTTTAGGTCGATGACTTGCGCGCGTTTTCCATTTGCTCCGCAGGCGATGGCATAGGGATCAGCGACTTCATCGAGCCATTTATCCTTTATTTTGACTTGATAGGTATAATAAGTAAAGGCGAGATTACCTGTTGCTTTATGTGTCCAAACACCGTTTGAACCAGCGCGCATATTGATAGTTTTAAAAGCATCTCCATCAAGACCATCTTTATACAATCGTAATGTAACGGCTTGTGCGGGAGGCGACCAGACTTTAAAAGAAGTTTGATTTTTGCTATAAGTAATTCCTAAATCATCTTTGGTGTAAATCGGATAATCTTCAACTGATTCGTAGGTTGGCATAGCAGATTGGCAGCTTAAAATAGTGATTGCTAAAATGCAAATAAAAGTATAATTGATCCATCTCATGTTTAAAGATAAGAAAACTCTTTTTTTTGTTTAAATTATTGTCGTGAGCCGACTTCAAGTCGTCTTACGATTAGTTTAATCATCCCTTTGTGTGTTATTTATGATTAATAAATATCATGCTCGTTTCATTCTCAATTTAGGCTTTTGAGTTTGTAAAAAAGAAGTAAATTTTAAAAAAATGCTTGAACTCTTCTTATCAATAGTAGTTAAAATAAATAGATTAAATCATCCTTCAAACTGATCCCATGGTATATTCTTTTTTATTGTTACTACTTACTTTTTCTTTTTCACAAGAACCACCTTCCACTAGAGGAAATTTGATCCTCGAAATTGCAAATATTGATACTGCCAAAGGAACAATTGCATGGGGTATGTATGCAGATGCTGCTACTTTTCTAGATGACGATGTATTTGATTACGGTGATTATACTAAAGTCGAAAATTCTGGTGTAGTTCGCATTGTTGTTCCTAACGTCCCTTATGGAACTTACGGCATTGGTTTATATCATGATATTAATGATAATGAAGAATTGGATGAATCAATCATTGGTTTCCCGAAAGAACCGTATACCTTCTCGAATGATGTACGCGCTAAATGGGGAAAACCCAGTTTTGAAGCAGCCAAATTTGAGTTTAGTCCTACAAATACGACCCACCGAATGCATGTACGTTATTGGAGTGAGCAATAATAACTTATCTAAAATCAATATTTAGAAAGCACTTTACTTTTGGAAGAATAGAAATATCCATTTACTTTTGGACACAAATTTGATCTAATTTTGTCAAAGAAGATGGTATATTAGCAGCGAATGAGCAGTCAAACACATACGCAACTCAAAAACAGTTCGGATACCGACTTAATTCTTGCCTATCAAAAGACGAGTAATCGCCAATACGTGGCGGAATTGTATCGTCGATATGCTCATTTGATTTATGGTACCTGCCTCAAATATTTAAAAGATCGTGCCGAGAGTGAAGATATGGTCATGCATATTTTTGAACGGCTTTTAGAATTACTGAAAAATCCAAAATATTCCATTCAAAATTTCAATGCATGGGTCTTTCAATTGACACGCAATGAATGTCTAAGTAAGCGTAGAACGCAAGAACGGCAAGCCGAAAAAATGGAAAAGTGGCAAAATTTTGAAAAAAATACCACTTCTCATATGGAAAATGATGGATTTCTACGTCTTATAAATGAAACCTCTACTATTGAAACGATCTTACAAGAAGCTCTAAAAGAACTATCTGTCGAGCAACAGAATTGCATTGACTTATTTTTCTATCAAAAAAAGAGCTATAAGGAAATTGTTGCTACCACTGATTACACATTGAATCAGGTAAAAAGCCATCTACAAAACGGAAAGCGGAACCTGAAACGGATTCTTGAATCCAAATTGCAATCACTACAATAATAGCCGCTATGGTACCAATTTTTAAACCAACCAACTGCCTCAGCACTACGCAAATTGAAGCGTATTTAGCTGAAACGCTCTCTCAAGAGGAACGAATGGATGTAGAAACGCATCTATTGGATTGTGAATTATGTAGTACTGCCATTGAAGGTTTTGCATTTTTTCCTATCAAAGAAGAACTTCCACAAATTGATGTCATTAATAAGCAGTTAGAGGATATTGCAGCCACAAAAGCCACTCCTGTTTTATCATTAGTACCTAATCGAAGACGAATTCAGTTTAACCGTATTGCTGCAGCTATTTTATTATTAATAATTCCTTTATCTGCATTTTTTTATTGGAAATCAACCCAGAAAAATCGTTTATACGAACAGAATTATTCTACTTTGGAAATAACCAAAGATACAAGAAGTGCGACACAGGTTTCTTCTACATCGGCAGCATTTCAAATAGCCTTAAAGCATTATGAAGATAAGCAGTTTGAAACGAGTTTATCTTTATTTGAAGATCATATCGAGCAAGCTCCAGAAGATATTGATGCATATTTATATGCGGGTATTTCTGCCTTAGAACTCAATTATTTACAAAAAGCACAAGATTATTTGTCTACTGTACAAATCAATAGTCCTCGTTATTTTCAAGATGCTACATGGTATCTTTCCCTTGTTTCATTACGAATGAATGATATGGAAAAGGCACGACTTTATTTAAAACAACTTCTTCAAGAAGCCGATTCTTTTTATACGCCAAAAGCAAAAGAATTACTGGATAGTCTTTGATTTATATAAGCGATTAAATACATGTATTTTTGAAATAATGTCACAGCAAATATATTGTTTTTATTGTTTTGTTTAGGGTTTAAGCTTAGAATGTACAAAGTTACCTTATCTCAAAACGATATTACAATTCTTAGACATGTACGACATTGTTTTAAGCCTGATAACAGCTTTTGTACTTACTTACTTTGCTATTCCTTCTATTGTCAATATTGCTCGTATCAAACGCCTAATGGATGAACCTGGCGAACGACGCTCTCATACGATCAGTACACCATCACTTGGAGGGATTGCCATATTTGCAGGCATGTTATTTTCAATAATTTTATGGATTCCCTCTAGTTTACTGGGAGATTTGCAATACATTTTGTGTGCCTTTTTACTTATATTTTTGGTAGGCGCGAAAGATGATATTTTACCTATTGCTCCAGTAAAGAAATTAATCGTCCAAACGTTGGCGGCATTTATATTAGTGTATAAATCTGGAGTAGAAATAACGAATTTACATGGAATTTTTGGAATTTATGAATTGCCGATTTTTGTAAGTTTACCCTTATCCATTTTTACGATAATTGTGATTGTAAATGCCTTTAACTTGATAGATGGAATCAATGGATTGTCAGGAAGTTTAGGGATTTTAATAGCAGGTACATTTGGATCGTGGTTTTATTTGACGGGAAATTTATCTTTAGCCATTGTCTCCTTTAGTATGATCGGTGCTATTATGGCTTTTCTGAAATATAATTTCACTCCTGCAAAAATATTTATGGGTGATACAGGTTCTCTTTTATTAGGATTAGTAATTGCTGTACTTGCTCTGAAATTTATGGAGACTAATCAACTCATCTTAGAAAATCCCGAAGCATTTTTTACCGTTCAAGAATATAGTGTATCGTCTATTGCCGCTATAACATTTGGAATTTTAATTGTTCCTTTATATGATACTTTACGCGTTTTTTCAATGCGTATTTATCATAAACGATCTCCATTTAGTCCAGATCGAACCCATATTCATCATCTCTTATTAGATGCAGGTAATAATCATTTACAGGCAACAGGCATTTTAGTATTGGTCAATATTGGGTTTATTTTCTTATCTTTTCAATTACAATCTATAGGAAATTTATATTTATTGGGAGTACTTTTTAGTTTAGCTACTATCCTATCTTTTGGCTTATATTTTTATGTTCAAAATCAACAAACAAATGAAAAGACTAAAAAAACGCCAATTCATCAAGCTTCTTAATCGTTAAAAAAAGATTCATGGAAACTTTCTATTGATATAGAAACGTTAAAAGTTCGACACACATTTTATTTTATAAACTATGAAACAGTAACCTATGTAAAATTCTTGGAATGGATTTCGCTTGGGTTATTGCAAGAACTTTTACTATTCATGAAGTGGATCTCCCCAATATTGATTCTCTTGTTTTTCTCCTCGTTTTTGTTTTCACAAACAACTACTTCTACTAACATTGTGCCTAATGCTAGCTTTGAGCAATACTCAGGTACACCACTTGGCTGGTTTTATAAAGGAAAATATTTTACCAATGTTATGAAATATTGGAGTTCGCCAACTAATGCTTCTCCAGATGCTTTTGGTCCTAAAATTAATGTTCCTAGTCAATGGGCTGAAAAAGGTTTTGGAGAACAACGAGCGCAAGAAGGACAATCTATGGCAGGAATTACTGTTTATGGATGCAAAGAAGGAAAGCCACATTGTAGAGAATATGTACAAATACGATTGACAGAGCCTTTAGTTCCCCAACAAAAATATAGTCTTACGTTTTGGGTAAGTCATCTTCCTCGATCACTTCAAATCAATAATCTCGGAGCAGCATTTACGAATACAAAAGTCAATGAAATGACAGATATGGCACTGGAAATAGAGCCTGTTGTGTATGAATCTCAAATTATAAATGCGACGTACTGGAAAAAATTACAATTTGAATTTAAAGCCATCGATGCTTTTGAGTTTTTAATTTTGGGCAACTTTCATACAGACGAAGAAACAAAGACTAGAACATTTGTAAAAGAACCCCTCAATTTTGCTTATTACTATTTGGATAATATTCATTTAGTCAAACAACAACCTATTATAGATGTTCCTATCGCTTCTGACGACCTTTGTTGTATAGAGATTGAACCAGGTAAAGTTTTTCGATTAAAACATATTTATTTTGATACGGATAAAGCAGAATTGCTACCTCGTTCCTTTGTCGAATTAAATAAATTGGTTGCTCGTTTAAAAGAAAAACCCTATTTAAATATCGAAATCTTAGGACATACCGACAATCAAGGAGATGACCAATACAATAACCTACTTTCGCTAAAACGTGCAAAAGCAGTCGTAGAATATCTACATCAAAAGGGTATTGCTCCCACTCGAACAGGATATAAAGGCTACGGAGCATCGAAACCGATTGCAAGTAATAAATCAGTAGAAGGTCGTAGCTTGAATCGTCGAGTAGAATTTGTATTAACGGATAAAAGCGATATGCAATAACATATCAATTTTGAACAACTTCACTAAAAAACATCTCTTTTAAAATCTCTTTCCAAAATTATTATCCAAAAAAGTAAGCATAAGATTAAATTTTGCTTCAATTCTCCTATCTAAATTTATTCCATAGTCGATAAATTTAGATTTTTTATTATTTTTAGGAACTCATATCACTGATTTTGAGAATACTATATTTCAAAACTAATTAAAATGTAAGTCAATTATGTTCAATTTTATCAAAAAGCTATTTGGAAAAGCCAAAGATACAGTCAGTGAAGTAGCAGATGCTACTGCAAATGTAGCAGGAGATGTAGTTGAGAAAGCAGGCGATGTACTAGAAGATGCTACGGATACCGTAAAAGCAACAGGAAGTGTACTAATGGATAAAGCAGGCGATGCTTTAGAAGGGGCCAAAGATATTGCAGGAGATATTGCAGATAAAGCAGGTAATGTAGCAGAAGGTGCTGTAGATATTGTAAAAGACAAGGCAGGTGATGCTATGGAAATAGCAAAAGATGTTGGTTCTAATGTGATGGAAAAAGCAGGTGGAGCAATGGAGGGCGTTAAAGATATGGCAGGAAATGCTATGGAAATGGCAAAGGATGCAGGTTCCAATGTAATGGAAAAAGCAGGCGATGTAATGGAAGGTGCTAAAGACATGGCAGGTAACGCGGTCGATGTGGTGAAAGACGCGGGTTCTAACGTTATGGATAAAGCAGGCGATGCTGTAGAAGGAGCTAAAGACATGGCAGGTAACGCAGTTGATGCTGCGAAGGATGCGGGCAGCGCCGTAGTTGAGAAGGCAGGCGATGCGGTAGAAGGTACTAAAGATATGGCAGGTAACGCGGTTGATGCTGCGAAGGACGCGGGCTCAAATGTGATGAAGAAAGCAGGCGATGCTGTAGAAGGTGCGAAGAATATGGCAGGTAACGCAGTTGATGCTGCGAAGGACGCGGGCTCAAATGTGATGAAGAAAGCAGGCGATGCTG
>JAHDES010000051.1:0-28364 GCA_020628645.1 Saprospiraceae bacterium | reverse complement strand
GCGATGCTGTAGAAGGTGCGAAGAATATGGCAGGTAACGCAGTTGATGCTGCGAAAGACGCAGGTTCGAATGTGATGGAGAAGGCTGGGGATGTAGCAGAAGGCGCGAAGAATATGGCAGGCAATGCAGTTGATGCTGCGAAAGATGCAGGTTCCAATGTAATAGAGAAGGCTGGGGATATTGCAGAAGGTGCGAAGAATATAGCAGGTGATGCCATTGATGCTGCAAAAGATGCAGCAAGCGATATCGCGGATGATGTAGCATAAATCAATTCGTTATATAAAAGAAGCCCTTGTTTATTTATAATAAGCAAGGGCTTCTTCTCAATCTAGATGCTAATTTTATAAAGCCTATAAGACAGTAAACACTTCCTTGCATATCTAATTGTGAAACCCCAAACAGATAAAAAATAATGCCTACACAAGGAAGCCTAAAGTTTACTGTTGTACACGCGCTCTAAATACGTATCATTACACCAGATTAAATGAGTAGCTTATTACTTTTGTATGGAAAGTATAATCTTTCGTACTTATTAGAAATTAAAATATCATACAATAAGTTACACATTCAATCTATCAGGTATGTAAGTACAATTTTGATCTAGCTAAATGATAGATTATTAATCAGGAGAAATTTATATTACAAACATTAAATTATAGTGTTAATATGAGTGCATAGAAACCGATTTTATTGAATGATAAAATGTATAATTGCTAATAAAATCAAATAGGCAAAATAATTTTCACCCCATAATACTGAATTGTGCTATAGAATTTATAAGTTTAAAAGTGCTAATCTGTATAGCAACAAATATATACGTTTATTTTGTTAAATGTCAATTATTACAGCAATATTTTTTGCTTTTTTTTCTAAAAAGGAATTGTGCTAGTATCTGAACGAATAAAATATCTATCTGAACACCTTGATAAAAGTAAAGAAGCTTTTTATGATAAGATTAATGTTTCTCGTCAGACAATCACTGCTATGATTGCTCGAAATGGCGACCCAGGGTATAAAACAATTAAAGGAATTTTAACCGCTTATCCCAAAGTTAATCCTTATTGGTTGATTTTAGGAGAAGAAGAACCTTTCTTAAATTCACCTAAACTTTCACAGTTTAATGAAGACAAGATAGATTATAAATCTTCACCACTTATTGACATTAGCCAGCTCACCGCAGAGATCAATGCACTTAAAGCTAGAATTGAAAAATTAGAAAACCAGTAGTAGATATAATTCCATTATATTTCTTTGATTCCAACTCATTTATCGACTTCATTTACTACTTTTGAATAAGTATACCTATCTTATCATCCATGAGTCAATCTAAATTTGGTACAGCTCCTGTCTTTTTTACTGCAATTTCAACCATTCTAGGTGCGGTGATGTTTTTGCGTTTTGGGTATGCCGTGGGACATGTGGGTTTATTAGGAACGATAGCTATTGTATTAATTGGGCATATGGTTACCATACCTACAGCTATGGCGATTGCAGAAATTGCTACTAATCAAAAAGTAGAGGGCGGAGGAGAATATTATATTATGTCGCGTTCGTTTGGATTAGTAATTGGTTCATCAATAGGTATTGCTTTGTATCTATCACAAGCGATTAGTGTTGCCTTTTATGTGATTGCTTTTGCGGAGGCGTTTACCTCTTTATTTGACTATATTTTACAAACTTATCCTGAATTGCCTGACGCAGTAGTTTGGCTCCTACAGAAAAAACAAACAGTAAGTATTCCTGCTTTATTTATTTTAACAGGAATTGTATTAACAAAAGGTGCAGATTTAGGAGTGAAAGCATTGTATGCAGTAGTGTTTATTTTAGTGGTTTCACTCATTGCATTTTTTCTTGGTTCGCCAACTATTGAAGCTCCATTAGCACTAGATGTTAATAATACCGTAGTCAATAAAAATGGATTTTTCTTAGTATTTGCTATTATCTTTCCTGCTTTTACGGGGATGACTGCGGGAGTAGGATTGTCAGGAGATTTGGAAAATCCATCACGATCTATACCTTTAGGAACACTTTCAGCAACGATTGTAGGAATGGTAATTTATTTTTTTATTGCTTATAAATTAGCGGTTTCTGCATCTCCTGAACAATTGGCCAATACAAATGGATTGGTGATGGCAGATATTGCATTGCAAGGCTGGTGGTTGATACCATTAGGATTAGCGGCAGCAACAATTTCTTCTGCTTTGGGTTCATTAATGGTTGCGCCTCGTACGCTTCAAGCAATAGCCAGAGATGATATTTTTCCTTCTAATAATTTTAATGTATGGCTTTCTAAAGGGCAAGGTAAAAATGATGAACCTTTCAATGCTTCTATTATTACGATAGGAATTGCAATTGTTTTTATTTTGATGGGAGGTTTGGATATCGTGGCAGAGATTATTTCAATGTTTTTTATGGTAACGTACGGAACACTTTGTTTGATCTCTTTCTTACAGCATTTTTCTGCTGATCCATCTTATCGACCTACATTTAAATCTAAATGGTATTTGTCTTTATTTGGAGCAATAGCCTGTTTTAGTTTAATGTTTTTTATGAATCCTGTTTATGCTTTAGCGTCATTGGCATTTATGGTATTCTTTTATATCATCGTAAGTAGATATAATCCTGATAAACGAAATTTAGCGGTGATATTTCAAGGAGTGATATTTCAAATTAGTAGACGCTTACAAGTGTTTCTGCAAAAGGCAGAAAAAGAACAAACGAGCAGTTGGCGACCTTCTATAGTATGTATTTCAGAGAATTCTTTTGATCGTCTAGCAGCGTTTGATTTACTACGATGGATGTCGCATCGCTATGGATTTGGGACGTATATCCATCGTATGGATGGTTATCTCTCAAAAGAAACAAATCAAGCCGCAAGAGAGGCTAAAAACCGACTCATTAAAATGGCGGAAAATAGCGATAGTAATATTTATATTGATACCTTGATTAGTCCTTCTTATACGTCTGCAATAGCCCAAGTTATTCAGCTTCCAGGGATTTCAGGAACAGATAATAATTTATTAATGGCAGAGTTTTCTAAGCAAAAAGAGGAAAACTTAGATCAAGTGATTGATAATTTCAATCTTGTTCGTTCTGTAAATTTTGATACGATTCTTCTGGGAAGTAGTGAGCGAGGTTATGGTTTTAAACAAAGCATTCATGTGTGGCTGACGGCTAGTGATTATCAAAATGCGAATTTGATGATCTTACTGGCTTACATTTTATTAGGGCATGATGATTGGCAAAAAGGGTACATTAAAATTTATGCAATCTATCCAGAAGAAACTTGTTCAGAAGAGCGAGAAAAATTATTTCAATTAATAAAGGCAGGACAACTTCCGATTTCTCAAAATAATATTCAAATCATCCCACATAAAACTACTATTGATATTCGTTCTATTATTAATGAAAAATCTCAGGATGCAGATTTGACGATTATTGGATTTAGAAGTGAAGTATTAAAACGAGAAGGAAAAGCACTTTTTGAAGGCTATGAAACGATTGGAAATACCGTTTTTGTCAATTCTATTCAAGAAAAAGTAATTAAGTAAATCACTAATACGAAATGAAGAAGGGCAGAAGATTATTATTCAAATCTTCTGCCCTTCTTTTATTATCAAAAGAGATTTATGGTAAATCTGCTATTGCTCCCATTTTACTTTTAATCCACCATGTTGGAGGCGAGCTTTGATAATACCAGCCGTATTTTTCTCTCCATAATAACCTTCTACTTCATGGTCGCCACCATCTTTTTCTTCGTGAATGATCGTTAAACCTTGAGGATAAGAAATACCAGCATGTCCCTCACCTTCTACATCAAGCACATAATTAGCACCAGCGCTCATTTGTATGAAATAGTCAGTATAATCTCCAACTAAACTTATTTTAGAGAAATTACTACTAACACTTTTAAAACGAGCTCCGCCGTATTCCATACTTAAATCTGCCATTCCATTTAATTGTTCTACATCAAAATCAGAATAACGACTTGTAGCAATTAAACTATTAATGAAGCCAATTTTAAAATGATCGTATTTGCCTTGATTACGGAGTTCGTCTACTTCTCCGATTTCAAAATTATCATATTTACTGATCGATTCAATAAATTGGGCTTTCTCTAGATGAATGTGTGAGTATTTAGTTTCGGCTTTGATAGTTTTGGTTTGTCCCATATTGAGATCGGCATACTTCATTTGAAGTTTTAGGCTTTCCATATTGCCCAAATTAGCTTTACCATATCCAATAATAAGTGCAAGTTCTCCAGCTATATCTTTCATGCTAAGTGCGCCGTATTTAACTTCTATATTGGCAGCATTATCCAATACTCCAACGGAGGTATCTCCATACTTATTATAAAGATTAAGGCGATTGGATTGGGGCATATAAACTTCATAATTAATTTTGAAATCACCCTCAGAAGAAACCTGATCTGACCACCAACTGCCACTTGAAGATTCGCTAATTTCTGTTTTAGCACTAACAAATCCATTGTAATTATCAAAAGCAATATTGATGCGATCAAAGGTTTTTTCGGCAATGCCTTCATTTCTTGCCATTACTTGAATTAAAACTTCGATTTTCACATCATTGGAATTCCAAGTATTGATGGTTACTTGTCCATGTTTATTTGCTATTTCTACTTGTCCATCTGCTGTGGTGGAAAAGTTTTTCACAATTTTTTTAGAAAATTCTTGACGAGCTCCTGCATAGATAGCAGTAGTTGTGAAAAGTGCAAGAAGCACTAAAAGCACATTTTTATATGTTTGTTGTCTCATCTTTCTTTGTGTTTTTTGAATTAGTTGATTGAAGATGCTGTAAAACACGTTCAAGTAGCATCAATTTAGTTTGGTAGTTTTTAATCATAGCGTTTATGATCTTTTCTTCACTCCCTGCGGGTACTTCTTGCAATTCTTCTTGAAGCTCCATTAAACTTTCATCTAATTGTTCCAGATCTTGAAAAATTCGTTGATCTGTAGTAGAATAAGAGTTTAAAAGACTAACTTTTTGGTTAATCTGTCGCTGATAATAGTTTTCCATTTCAGCGTGTTCTGTAGAAATATCGTGTAATGCGATAGCAGCAGTAGAAGTAACAGCTTTATTGGAGAAAAAGAATCCTCCTACAAGTAATAATATGGCTGCTGCAGCAGCGAGTTGAAGAAACCGAGGTAGTATAGATCGACGTTTAGCGACTTCGGTGGGATGAAGTTGTCGATCGATAGCCGACCATACTTTTAGATCAGGTATAGCCGTGTCAAACGCTTCCCGGTTTTGGGAAATGTAATGTTCTAAATTACCCTTTTGCATAATTGATTAGTTGACTAAATAATCTTCTTTTGAAGATTTCAATGTGTTTTATTGTCTGTTTTTCGTCTAATATTTATAGTATATCGGAAGGATATTAATTTAATATCCTCTAAATGTTCCTGTTTCTGTTCCGAGCAATTGTCTTAATTTTTTCTTTGCTCTACTGTATTGAGATTTGGAAGTGGCTTCTGAAATTTGTAAAATACTTCCAATCTCTTTATGATCGTATCCTTCAAACATATAAAGTGAAAAAACTACTCTATAGCCATCAGGTAATTGATAAAGTGCCTTGTTAATGGCATCTACCGAAAATTGGGCATCATTTTCTTCAGGATAATTCTCTAGTGCAGGCAATGCATGGAATCTAGTATCTAAACTATCAAATTCTAGCCTTCTTTTTTTTAAAAAATTGATACAATTGTTAATAACAATACGCTTAATCCAAGCACCGATTGAAGATTGATATTTAAAAGTATCCAATTTTGTAAAAACGTCTACAAAAGAATTTTGAAGCATATCTTCGGCATCCAATTCGTTTTTCAACATTCGTAAACACACATTATACATCGCTTTAGAGTATAATCGATACAAATCAAATTGAGCTTGTCGATTTCCATTCTTACAGGCTTCAATTATCTCATGGTGTGTCTTTGAATAATCCAATTAAAATACTTTATTCATTCTAAAAAGACAGCCGATAACATTATGGGTTGCATAGGTTACAAAAAAATGTCTATACATCGAATTCAATATTGTCTTTTGTCGGGATTTTAACATTTAGGGCTAGAAGAGGGTTGTAATATTAAATTTATAAGAAAATTATTCTCCGAAAATTTCCTTTAGTTTGGCTTCTAGTTGGTGCGCGCGCAGACGACGTGCAATGATACGCCCTTCTTCATCATATAAGATAGTGTGAGGAATGGAAGAAATAGAATAGAGTTGTGCTACTTCATTTTTCCATCCTTTAAGATCACTGACTTGTTCCCACATAAGTTGATCTTTTTCAATTGCTTGTAGCCAGCGATTGCGATCCCGATCAAGACTTACGCCTAATACTTCAAATCCTTTATCTTTGTATTTTTCATATAAATGGACGACATGAGGATTTTCTTTTCGACAAGGACCGCACCAACTTGCCCAAAAATCAACGAGGACTACTTTGCCTCGATAATCACTTAAACTTACTGCTTTTCCTTCAACATTATTTTGAGTGAAGTCAGGAGCTACAGCACCAGGCAGAAAGGATGCTGCCAATTCTACTTTCTTCTTATAGTTTTGAATAGAAGATGATTGTTCATCTCCAAATTTTTCTATAAAACGAGCGCCATAATCCAAAAATAAAGGATTGTTTTGCTTATTTAAACCACCCGCAATTCCACCTAAAAGATAGCGATGGGTATTGGCTTTTTTAGGAACTTTGGCGATGATTCGATCAAGAATTTCTTCGATTTGATCATTTGAAAATTGACCAGTTTTACAAAGCATAGTAACGAAACTATTAGAAGCATCATAAACCATAGGAATACGTTCGTATACCTCGTCCTTCCAATCCACTTGTGCGAGATATTCATTAGCAAAATAACTCAATTCGTTTGGGTAACGCTTTTTATTATAATGTTGATAACTGTAATAGGTATAAAGGCGAATAATTTTAGCGACAAAAGGGCTAGATAGTTCTAAACTTTCTAAAAGTGCCTTTTTTTGTGTATCCACTTCTGCCATTTTAGTTACAATTTCAGAGGTGTTTTGTCCTTGTTGCACAGCAGTTGCAAATTCTCTACTTAGACCTATTTGTTCATTTCGTAACTGGCGCGAGTTATTCATCGCATCTGTATATACTTTATTTGTGCCATCTACCAATTTTGCTCGGCGCATAGACGAAAATCGCCCTGTTAATGTTACATTTTCTTCTTCTCCAAGCAGAACGGATTTTACTTGTTGATCTTTAGTGCCGACATAATAAAATCGGGGAGCTGCTTTTTTTAATTTGAAACTAAACGTACTTCCGTCTTTTGTTGCAGTAGCTTGTACGTGGTCAAATCCGACACCATTAAAGTCGTATAAATAAAGAGAATCTCCAAGCTGAGCTTCGCTCAAAGTACAAGTAAGTGTTACATTTTTTTTATCAAAAGAGAAAGCAGTAGTTCCTATAAAAAGAAAAGAAACTAGAAGAATAGTGTATATTTTATTCATGGATTGATTTTTTTAGAAACGAAAAAATTGGCGTTTTTTTAGTCGGTGCACGACTTTAGTTAAAATAGTTTATTTAGGATACAAAAATTTGTCAAAAATAAACTATTTCAGTTAGTCGTGCCACGACATTTTAATTTCCAGAATCTTGCCAGAAACTAATTTTGGGTAATCTTTGGGCGATCCTCATCAATGATCCATTCACTCCAAGACCCAGGGTACAATTTTGCTTTTCCTAAACCAGCATGTTGATACGCCAACAAATTATAACAAGCCGTCACACCAGATCCACAATAAAAAATGGTGTTTTCAGGATTGATTTCTTTGAGTAATTTTTCAAATCGTTCTTTTACTTGATCTTTGGCTTGAATCTGTTTTTCTGTATCCCAATGTTCCATAAAAGGGAGCGATTCAGCAGATGGAATATGCCCTGCAATTGGGTCTATCGGTTCATTTTCTCCTCTATATCGTTCGGCGGCTCTAGAATCAATGATTTTGTAGTTCTTATTTTCAAGGAGAGCCATTAACTCATTTACAGAGACGGTCAAATATTCCTGTACTTTAAACGTAAATGATGTCTTTTTTATTGGAGGAATCTCATTGGTGAGTGAAAAACCTGCTTTTTTCCAAGCTTGTATTCCGCTACTTAGTACTGCCACTTTTTCATGCCCTAGCCAATTGAGCATCCACCACATTCGCGCAGCGATAGCACCACCGTTATCATCATATACAATTACTTGAGTACTATTGTTGATCCCCCAATCTCCTAATTGCTCTGCAAAAAAAGATGGATCAGGTAAAGGGTGACGACCTGTTTGTCCAGAAATAATTTTCCCAGATAGATCATTATCTAAATGCGCATAAATTGCTTTAGGAAGGTGTTCTTCCAGATACGCCTTTCGTCCTGCTTCTTTATCAGCTAGACTAAAACGGCAATCTACTACAACAATATTTGTTTGATGGATTATATTTTGAAGTTCTTTGGCTGTTATAAAAGTGGTATACATAATTATTTATCATTGCTAAAACAAAGATACGAAAGCTATGGATTTTGGATACTGCGAATGGAATTTATAACAAATTCACTGTATCTTTATTATTATGATTACAGATATTAATCAATTAGATTTTAATAAGCGTTATACCTATGCTGATTATTTGACTTGGCAATTTGACGAAATGGTGGAATTGTTACGGGGTAAAATCTTTCGGATGTCACCTGCACCCAATCGACTACATCAGCGCATTTCAAGTAACTTACATCTTGAAATCGGTGCTTTTTTGCGTAAAAAACCTTGTAATCTTTATCATGCCCCATTTGATGTACGCCTACCTTTGCCTACAGATAAAGTTGATACAGTGGTTCAACCCGATTTATGTGTCATTTGTGATCGCTCTAAATTAGACGATCAAGGATGCAACGGAGCACCTGATTGGATTATTGAAATTTTATCTCCAAGTACTTCTCAAAAAGACGTGACCGAAAAATTTGATATTTATCAAAATGCTGGAGTGCAAGAATATTGGATTGTTCACCCACATGAAGCGACGGTTCTCGTTTATCATTTGGATGAAAATAATACGTACCAAATTGCACGACAACGTCCTTATGTGCGAGGGGAGTTTATTCCTGTGGGAGTATTTGATGGTTTTTCGATAGAGGCCGATCAAATTTTTGAGGATTAAATCATTCCTTTATCAACCATCGTATTAAAATAGGTATAAATAATAAATCGGCAAACAAAGCCGAGAAGAGCGTTAAACTAATTAATAAACCGATCGTTACACTTGGCGGATGAATAGAAAATAACATCACCAAAAAACCGAAAAAGAGTAAAACGGTAGTCAAACAAATGGCTTTTCCTGTTTCTAAAAAGGTAACGTGTATCGCTTCGTCGATACCCATTCCTACATTCCGCGCTAGTTTGAATTTACTTAAAAAGTGAATGGTGTCATCCACCGCTATTCCAAAAACCACCGCAAATACAATAGATACTCCTGCCTCTAATTCAATCCCTAAATAACCCAATAATGCACCCGCTAAAATCAAAGGAATAATATTTGGGACTAAAGAAATTAACAACATCGGAATACTCCTAAAAAGCAATGCCATTAACACACTAACAATGATGATTGCTAAGCCCAATCCTTGCAATAAACTAGCGCGTACATATTCGGCATTTTTGTCAATGATTAATCCTGTTCCAGTTCGTTGAAATTGCACAATGGTAGAATCTGTATTTGTTGCGATCCAATTGTCGATATTAATACCCATCTGTCGAACAGTATCTGCTCCCATATCTTGAATACGCGAAGAGATGCGCGTTTTAGTTTTGTCTTTATTGACCAAGACATTAAACTGTTGTTGAGGGATTTTGGAGGCTATTTTCTTTTGGCGTTCAAATTTCTTTTTGGAAGAAGGGAGTTCAAAGGCAGACTCTTTATTATTATTGTACATCTGGTTGATACTTTTATACAAAGCAGTAACAGAGGTGATGGCACGGACAGGACGAAGACTTCGTAAATAATTTTCTACCGTATCAATTTGCTGGAGTACTTCATAATCATCTGCATTATATCCATCTTGTACAAAAACGGCAAATTCCATTGGACGAAAACCTGCAAATTCTTCTTCAAAGAATTTAAAATCTTCTGTGATTTTTTCACCATTAGGCATGTTTCCTATGATGTTATAATTAGTAGTAATCTGCGAAATACCTATAAAAGAGATTATCAAAGCGACGAACCCTCCCCATGCAATTTGTCGAGGATTATTTTTGGTGAAATGATAAAACTTATCCAACCAACGTTCCCAAAAATCTTGTCCTTTGCCCAATTTAATAATCTGATCCGTAGAAAAAAGAGAAAGTAATGCCGTCGTGAAACAAAGTACAGTCACATAAGCTACTAATACGCCTATCGCTGCATTGATACCAAAATCTTTGATTGGAATAATTCGACTCGTGGTCAAGGTCGCAAAGCCGATTGCAGTAGTGGTAGAAGTGAGTAAAGTTGCCATTCCAATTTCTCGAATCGTTATGCGAATGGCTTCTTGTTTAGCTTTACCTTTTCGGAGTTCATCAATGTATTTTGACATGATATGAATCACATCGGATGTCCCCACAATGATCATTAATACAGGATACAAAGCTGCCATGGCATTTAATTCTCGACCTGTTCCTCCTAATAAACCCATAAATAAAAGCATCCCCAATCCAATAGAAACAAGCGATACTACAATGCCCCAAAATCGACGAAAGATAAGAAACATAACCAGCATCACCAGAATGCTTGAGACAAATGCAGAAACCAAAATTTCGCGTTGCTGCATGGCGACCAATTCTTTTTGAAAATAAGGTCTGCCCAAATAATGATAAGCTTCAAATGAATAAGAATCAATCAACTGATCGAGTTCTTGCATCAATTCTTTGGCCTGATCCAGTTGAATGCTATTGACGGTTTTTAAATAGACAACTAAAGTAGTCCCATCTTCAGAAATCAAATTGTGTAGAAATCGTTCATCTTGAAGAATCCGTTTTTTATCGCGCTCATACTTTGAAGGATCATCTATATGAATGGCAGGAATGGTCGTTATTGCAAAAGGAGTTTTTAATGGGTAGCTAAATTTAGTTAGCGATTGACTTTCTAATACATGCGGCAGTTGTTTTGCTTTGAGTGTAAAATCATGAAACTGTTCTAAAAAAGATTGTTCAAATACTCCTTCTTTTCGATTGATAGCAACTAACAAAAAATTATCATCTGTCTCAAAATCACTAATAAACTCTTGAAAAAATTCTAAATCTGGATCGCCTGCTGGAAAAAACTGCTCAAAATCAAAAGAAAATTTTAAGTGAAATACAAAATAAACACTCAGTGCAGCTAAGATGGAAAATGTAACTACCGAAATTGTACGTAAACGTCGACTCATATACTTATTTCTTGATTCTCTGACAAATCCTGTGATTACAAGTCAATTCAAATCTAAACTTGTTCACTTCTTTTAGTCGTTCACTCATTTATTTTGAACTGACCACCGAATTTGTCTGAGAAGGCATTTCTTTACGGAGTATAAAACCGAAAAGATGAGGGAATGTTTGTATTTTAGTCAAGAAGATTAAAAATAGTATGAGAATGATTAGAAAAAATTCACTATTTTTAACAAGTTGTTTATAAAAAACAACAAAAATTTAGTCTTTTTGAAAAATTTTATCACTTTTTTCGTGATAAAATTTGTTTTTTCTAACTATTGTGCTTATTTTTGTTTTGTAATTTTAAAACAATTTTGATTAAAACGAAAATATAAATAAGTTGAGTCATTTGTATTTTCAAAATAACTAATAAATCTATTCTCATGTCAAAAGAAAGAGACGAAAAATTGAAAGCCCTTAAAATGACCGTAGATCGCCTTGAAAAATCTTACGGAAAGGGTATTGTCATGAAATTAGGTGATAAACAAGTGGTCGAAGTCGATACCATCCCTACAGGATCTCTTGGGTTGGATATAGCACTTGGCATCAATGGTTTCCCTAAAGGTCGTGTCATCGAAATCTATGGACCAGAATCTTCTGGTAAAACCACACTTGCCATTCATGCAATAGCAGAATGCCAAAAAATGGGTGGAATTGCTGCCTTTATTGATGCAGAACACGCTTTTGATCGTTTTTATGCTGAAAATTTAGGTGTGGATACTGAAAATTTATTGATCTCTCAACCTGATAATGGAGAACAAGCATTGGAAATTGCAGAGAATCTAATTCGTTCGGGCGCAATAGATATTTTAGTAGTAGATTCAGTTGCTGCACTTGTACCTCGTTCAGAAATCGAAGGCGAAATGGGAGATTCTAAAATGGGTCTTCAAGCACGCTTGATGTCACAAGCTATGCGTAAATTAACAGGTACAATTGGTAAAACAGGTTCTTGTTGTATTTTTATCAATCAGCTTCGTGAGAAGATTGGGGTAATGTTTGGAAATCCTGAAACTACTACTGGTGGTAATGCTTTGAAATTTTATGCTTCTATGCGTTTAGATATTCGTCGCTCAGGTGCTGCCATTAAAGATAAAGAAGGTAATGTTGTTGGAAACCACGTAAAAGTAAAAGTGGTGAAAAATAAATTAGCACCTCCTTTCCGTATTGCTGAATTTGATATTACCTATGGTATTGGTATTTCAAAAACGGGAGAAATTGTAGATTTAGGTGTAGAACATGAGATCATTCAAAAAAGTGGTGCATGGTATAGCTATAATGGCGCAAAAATTGCGCAAGGACGAGAATCTGCAAAGCAATTTTTCCGCGATAATCCAGAAGCAGCTATAGAGGTAGAACAACTAATTAAAAATAAAATTACGGGAGCCGATCAACGCGATGATTCTTCTGAAAAGGAAGAAGATAAAAAAGTAGCAAAAGCAGCTCCTGCGAAGAAATAAGTAGCCTAACTTATTTGGTCAATAACTAGGTGAAACTACTTAATATGAAATTGATTAGTTTTTACGATAATAGCGAGTGGCAGCAATAGTTGTCACTCGTTTTTGTTTTTAGAACATTTTGAAAAATAAAAACGTTTTGTAAAAAAAACATTTATGTCTTATCAACCAATAGATTGTAATTATTATGATGAATTGGTGCTATTTAGCATGCGAAAACAAGTAGTTGAAATTGTTTATCATTCATTAAAAGGAAATGATGATAATGAATATACTATTCATGCTCGCATAACTGATCTATTTACCAAATCAAAAGAAGAATTTATGCAATTGGATAATGGACAGCAGATTCGATTGGATCAAATTATTCGAGTAGAAGATAAAATATTAAACAAAGCTTGTCAGATTAAAAACATTAAATCTAAATAATACAGCTGACTGTCCTAATCTCTTTAGAAAACAATTGCTAAATAGTTATTTCCACAAAACGATATGACCGATAAAAAATCAATTCATTGGAAAACCTTAAAAAGTGAACAAGGAGAAGATTTACGAATTTTTCAAGTACGCTACAATTGGTTACAGCACCCACAAAATAATACCCAACTCAAGGCTACTGTATTAGAATCCAATGATGCTACAAATGTGATTGCAATTACTTCAGATAAAAAAATGGTATTGGTAGAGCAATTTCGTTTTGGTACAAATGAAGTAGGTTTAGAATTACCTGGTGGTTTTGTAGATGATAATGAACATCCACTTCAAGCGGCAGAACGAGAATTGAGAGAAGAAACGGCTTATACCTCTACAAAATGGGAAAAAATTAGTGTTTCAGATGCCAATCCTGTTTTCCAGAATAATCGAATACATCATTGGTTGGCGAAGGATGTAGCGCTTACCGCTTCCACCCATTTCGATGAAGGAGAGGCGATCCGAGTGGTACTTTTGGATATTTCATTAGTAAAAAAATATCTCAAAGAAGGAAAAATAAGGCATCCACATAGTATTGTGCCTTTGCTACGATTTTTTCTGGAGTGGGTATAAAAGGAACTTAGTTTTCTACTTTTCGGATACCATTTTTTTCTAACTGAACCAATCGCTGTTTGTATAACGCACCTACTGCTTTTTTAAAACTCTTTTTACTCATTTGAAGATAAGAATAAATTTTTTCTGGTGCGCTTTTATCTGTAATAGGAAGAAAGCCATTATTGTCATCCAATAACGCCAAAATTTGCTGACTAGCATCAGGAATTTGTTGGCGATACCCTTGTCGTTTTAAGCTCACATCTATACGCCCATCTTCTCGAATTTGCTTGACAAAAGCTGAAAGACGATCTCCGATATCGACCGACTGAAATATTTCATTTTTATACAACATACCCCAAAATTCTTCGTGTATAATAACGCGATACGCTTCAGGCTTTTCTTGTGCTATAACAATTTCAATCGTATCATTAGGACTAAAATGTTCATTTTGATGCTTTAGATACGAATTGAGTTTAGAGGTAGCGACGACTCGATCCGTTTTCTCATCTACATAAGGCATCACCAAATACGATTGACCGACGCGCATTGGCTCAAATTGCTCACCAAAAGGGACAAATAAATCTTTACCTGATAAACCCCAATCTAAAAAAGCACCATAATTATTTACTTCTTTTACTTCTAAAAAAGCAAATTCATCACAAACTGCTTTAGGGTGAATTGTTGTGGCGATAAGACGATCTTCACTATCACTATAAATGAAAACACTAATTTCTTCGCCGACGACAGTTCCTTCAGGAATTTGTTTGAGGGGAAGCAAAATTTCTCCATAAGGACCGCCATCCAAATAAAGCCCAAAATCAACCTCTTTGACGACTTCTAAATCATTGTATTTCCCAATTTGCAGCATTTACTACTTTGACTTTAATTAAATAATCTATTTATTCTAGCGTTTCAAACGATTTTTTCCTGCTTTAGCTTTTTGATGAAGGCTATTTTTATACTCATCAGGTTTTAAGGAAAGGCAAATAACATAATGATCTAAGGCTTGTTGGTTTTGTCCCCATTGTTCATAAATGATCCCCATTTGAAGCGCCGCATTGCAAGCATAAAAATAAGATTCGTTACGACCTTGATCGAGAGTGCTTTGATAATATTCAAGGGCTTCTTCTTCATATCCCATTTTATGACTAATACGCCCAAGTCGGTAGGTATATTCCAGTTGCAATTGTTTCGTTTCAAAACAACCGATACTTTGTGCTTGTAATAAATCGTATGCACGACGATAATATCCTCCATCAAAAAGTACTCTTGCTTGAAGAAGTGTAGGGTGAGGTTTCTTTTTTGACAGCGCTTCCTTTAGTGCGGTTTTATCGCCATCAATTACGGCAGCACCACGAATTTCACAATAGCGCATATTATTTTTATAGGCGATTTCATTGCCTTGTAACAAATAAAACCATGCGAGTTTTTGGTAGGCTTCTTTCAAATAATTTTGTCCCCGATAAAAATTAATATAACGTTCAATATACACATCAGCGTCCTTATCCATACGATACAATTTTGCTAAACCAAGCATGTAATCTAAGTAATGAAAAGGATGATAAGTTGTTCCTTTTGGTCGATTTTGAAGCAATTGAATCGCATAATCATTTCGACCTGTACGCATCGCTAAATTAGCAAGTGCAAAACAAGCGAGTGGATTTTTTTTAGGGTTTAGCTTAGAATTATTGATGGTATTCCAAGCATTAATATCTTGATTTTTGAGATGCAGTAAAAGGAAAGAGTACATCACAACGGTTTCTTCTTCAAAAAGAAAATCATTATGTTTTGCATAATTCAATACTTCTTCTATTTCGCGTCGTCCATTTTCGATGGAGCCTTCCATTCCGCCCAAGATTTTTACTCCCCATTGGTAATTATCAGGGATAGTGCCAATGAGCGCGTGAAGGATACCTAAACTTTTTTTATTAGCAATAAAAGCAGGAAATTTTTCTTGATTCTGATTGAGTTGTTTGTAGGCTTTACTTACTTCGTTGAAAGCATTGAAATATTCTTCAAATTTGAGGCGAGCTAAAGCCCATTGCAAACGGATTTCGGCCTGGGTGTATAAAAAATATGGAGAATCTTTTGGGCCTTGTTGGATGGCTTTTAGACGAGTAGATTTTCGGACTTCTAGTTGTTTAAATTGGGTGTAATTTTCATTGATAAAAACGGTAAAAAAATCAATATAATTTTCGACATGATGAATGATTAAGTTTTCAGGATCATCTTGTTTGATTTGTTGAAGGACAACTTTAGCTTCATCAAAACGAAGATTTAGCGCTTTTTGATAAGCTGATTTTGCTTGTGGAGTATACGCAAAATAGGGCGCAGCTTGCAGAAAGCCTCCAACAAAAAATAGCAATACAAAAATAAAGAGTAATTGTCTCATCTACTACCTTAACGGATGAAAAAAGGAAGTGTTATTTTTTACATAAAAAAAGAGTAGCATCTTGAAATACTACTCTTTTTTATAGAATTATCAAATGATTTAATATTTATGAAGCTTCAGCAGTCTCTTCTTTACCCACAGATAAGATATGATCATCTACTAAAACTCGACCACAGTGCTCACAAGCAATAATTTTCTTACGCATACCAATTTCTAATTGGATTTGAGGTGGAATTTTATTGAAGCATCCTCCGCAAGAATTACGCTCTATTTGTACGACGGACAAGCCATTTCGGTAGGCATGGCGAATCTTATCATAGGCTTTAAGCAAACGATCTTCTATTTTTTTACGTTGCTTTTCAGAACGTTTTTTGAGTTTTTCTTCCTCTTTATCAGTCTTTGCGATAATTTTTTCGAGTTCTACTTTTTTCGTTTCAAGGTCTTTTTTCTTGTTTTCCAATCGTTCCTCAGCTGCTTTAAGAGTTTCTTCTTTTCCTTCAAGGATACCACGACCTTCTCGTAGTTTCTTCTGCGATAATTGGATTTCTAATTTCTGTAATTCAAGCTCTTTAGTTAAAGCATCGTACTCTCTATTATTTTTCACATTATCCATTTGAGAGGTATAACGCTCAATAAGAGCTTCAGCTTCCTTAATGTTGGCTTCATGACGATTCATTTCATCACTCATATCACCGACATTATTTTGTAGTCGCTTAATACGTGTTTCCAGACCAGCAATCTCATCTTCCAAGTCACTTACTTCCATTGGAAGTTCTCCTTTAAGAATTTGCAATTGGTCAATTTCGGAATCAATATTTTGAAGCTGAAATAAATCTCTAAGTTTTTCTGCAACGGTTAATTCTTTGGCTGCCATAAAGGTATTTTTTAAGATAAAATGCTTAGAAAAGGTACAGTTTATCGTTGTATTTTTAATCTAAAATAGAAGTTTAGCACAGATAGTGAACGGGATTAGTCCGCACTTCCGTACAATGGGCTGCAAAATTACGAAATTTTTTCGTAAGAATCTCGTGTAACAAATCAATTGTGAACCGTTCACTCTCAAAATGCCCTATATCTGCAATTATGATTTGACCATCGGCATCAAAAAACTCATGATATTTATAATCTGCAGTAATAAAAATATCAGCTCTTTGGCGTTTAGCATGTGATAATAAGAAGCCTCCTGATCCACCACAAAGTGCTACACGTTTGATGATGGGATGACACAAATCCGTATATTTAATACAATCGAGTTCCATGCTTTGTTTGAGATGTTGTAAAAAATCTTTAGCTTTCATGGCAGTCGACAATTCACCGATCATACCAGAACCTACTTCGTGGTTTTTATTTTCAATTTTCACAATATCATAAAATGCAGCTTCTCCTAGTTGTTCTTGTAATGCATTCGTTATCGCTCGTTCAAAAGGAGCAGCATAACTAACCTCCAACTTGACTTGTGCGCCACCCGAACCATTTTGAGAACCTACTCCTACAGTGGCATAACTGAGATGTTGATGGCCATTGATTTTTCCAGCTCCAGCTTCAAATAAGGCAGCACGAATGGCTTCACTTCGATCGGTAGGAACAAAGGTGAATAATTTTTTTAGGTTAGCTTTCGGGGCAAGAATACGTGTATTGATTAAGCCAATTTTTTCAGAAATTTTCGCATTCACTCCTTGATGGTAAACATTATCTAAGTTTGTGTGAATAGCATAAATAGCAATATCGTTTTTGATGGCTTTCATGACTACTCGTTCTACATAAGAGCGACCATTAAAACGTTTTAAACCTTTAAAGACAATAGGATGATGGGCTATTATTAAGTTACATCCTTTTTCTATGGCTTCATCGACAACAGCTTCTGTAGAATCTAAACAAAGGAGTGCAGCTTTTACTTCTTCATTGGGGTCACCAACAATTAGCCCTGCATTATCGTAACTTTCTTGATAGGAAGATGGAGCGATTTCTTCTAAGAATTTCGTTAAGTCTTGAATTTTCATATTAAAACGAGTAATAATTTATACGAAGATAAGTTTGTTTACGGAGAGGAAAAAATATGGTTTTATTTATTGACGTAAAGCTATTTCCATTGTCCACCAATAAGTCTTTTTTTTAAGCGGGAAAAATTGACGTAAGACATCATACTGACCATAATATTGCCATTCCCAACTAATGGCTGCGTGGGTACGCATCATAAATGAAATGCTTTTGCGAATTCTCTTGACTTCTTCCTCTGAAATACCAACAGATTGAAGTTGACTTATAGTTTGGGTTTGGTGTTGAAGCGAATATTCGGTATCCAAAAATTCTTCTGTTAATAAAGCCCAATTATCTTGTGGAGTGGCTAAAGGAATTTTTTGTGTTTCAGCTAATGGAATAAGTTTTTCTGTCGTTATTCCTATTAAAAAAATGAGTTCATTATCATTAATTTTAGCAACAATAGGATATGTATTTGTCCAAATTTCATCTATTTTTTTAAATGGTAGTGTTTTTCTCCTTTTTAGAAATCCATGATTAAAAATATATCCTTGAGGAAAGAGAAAATGATTGGCTTTAATTTGGCAATTCCGCTTCTTTTTTCGAAACTTTCTTTTATTGGATGACCACTGATTGAGTTGATCTTCAAATAAAACTACCAATAAACAAATTAGGAAAAATAAAAATCCGCCAACGCTAAACCAAGAAATGCCCTCTATCCAAATGATGTAAAGGTAAATTACTACAAAAACGAAGCCTGTAAGAATTAAAAAAAATCGACGCATTTATCTGAGAATCATTTTTACGTAAATCCAGCATCTCCCACACCATCTTGAAAGTACCAATCTTGATCTTTTAATTCATCTGAAAGTCCCCGAGCATACATAAAGGGGCGACTAATTATTTTTTTTACGATAGCAGGAAAAGAATGCTGTTTCAAATAATCCACCAAATGAGTATGATAAATCGTGAGTTGATAAATCTTATTTTTTATCAATATGTCTTTGATAACTTGAGCAATTTGAGCGGTATTAGATTTATGAAAATAAGCATAAGGAATTTTTAAATGCCCATCTCGGATACTAATTATTAAAACTCCAATTAGTTGATTTTTCCAATCAATAGAAATGACTTTTTGTTTAAATTGTCTTGCTTCAGCAGAGAAATGATAGCGTTGTGCTTCATCAGAAGGATGTTTGGTTTCGATAATCCAAGGATATTGAAGGAGCCAATTCAATTCCTTTTGAGATCGTCGAGTAAATTCATTTTTTTGAAATGGCACAATGAAATTCCAAGTAGTATCATTTATACGATCCAATTTTTTATAAGAAAGAGAAGATGGAAGTTTGAAAGAATATAGCTTTAATCGTGCCCATTGAAAACTATTAATTATTCCATCTAAAAGAATTAAACCTAAGCGGAAAAAACGGAAAAAAGATACTCGTTGAGGCAATAGTTTAGAGAGCTGTAATTTAAAATACAAACGAATACCTTCGGAGGTTGAAAAATCGCTAAAAACACCTCCTTTTTGATGCATAGTATGTGCCGAAGGGGCGAATTCTGTCCCCATTAATTGCCCTTTCCATGCTTCTGCGGCGAGGCGGGTTAAGGTTTGTGCATAGCCTTTTCCGCGCCAATCAGAATGGACATAAATACAACTCACCCACGCAATTCGAATAGGTTCATCCTGTAAATAAATGACATCAGGTAGCACTAAGCGATACGCGACTAATTGTTCTTCTTCAAATAACAACCACAAAACTTGATCCTCCTTTTTTGCGCGTGGATTATGAAAGTGCGATAACGCCCGATGCCTCGAAATGGGTAATACAGCACTCGTTTTAAACCAAGTAGCTTCCACCAAATCGGGTAATTCTTCAAGGGTATAAATCAAAATCTTCATAAGCGATTCATTTGATTTTTACCAATTAGTCCTTTTGATAGAAAGTAGGCATAAGCTGAGTTGACAGCTATTTTTGCAGGAGAAGGTGTTTTTTCCATCGGAAATCGCTGAAAATGGAACGGATATTCCTGTTTTTTTAAACCTGCACATCCAAAACTTAGATCAATAATTTCATCTTTCTGAAGGATTTCAAAAAAGGTACGCTCTACACCATCATCGGTAAATGGGAAAGAAAAAATATTATGCTTTGGGGAAAATTTTTCTTGAACATATTGTATGCTTTCCTCGGTTTGATGCAGTTGGTCTTCTAAACTTAAGCCAGCGTATAAGGGGTGATCTATACTGTGTGCTCCGATCCTAAAACCTTCATTTTGTAGATGGGTTAATTGATCTATGGTGAGATAAGGTTGATAGCTTTGTAAAAATTGGTCAAAGTCAAGATTTAAAATCCTCGCTATGGTTTGAATGGTGTCTTGTTGATGATAATTCAATTGAAGAAGAGCTGCTTTTTGGTCTTTTATAGTAGTGGCTAATGCTGTTTGTAAAACTTGATTTATTTGTTGTATTTGTTTTTTAGATAGTATGTTTTCTACTAAATGTTCAATAATCAAACTGACTTTATAGCGATAAAATAGTGCCTTATTATCTACAAAAGCACTATTTACAAAAACACTAGCAGGAATTCCTTTTCGTTTTAAAATTGGAAATGCTATATCATAAACTTCTCGCAATCCATCATCAAAACTCAGATGCATCACAGCTTTTTTTAATAGTTTTTTTTGTTGAACATGTGCGATTAAATCTTCAATTGAAATAGGAGTGAAATATTGTAAAAGATAATCTAAGTCTGCTTCAAATTGCTTTTTAGTTCGAACGGGATACAAATGATGAATATGTCGAAGCCTTTCTTCTCCTTCTATAGCATGATAAAACGGTAAAAATAAATATTGCTCACTCCACTGAATCAATTGGTGGAGCGGCACACGATGCGCAAAACGATTTATACCTTGTATAAAAGTAGATTTAAGCATGTACAATGATAGTGTTTTTTAGTTTTATGAGATACTTTAATGTTGTATTTTGAGGTTTTCTATTATATTTAAGCATTTCAATAGAATAGATGAAGCACCTTTTTCTCCAATTTTTCCTTCTTGTGTTATGGGTACAATCCATTCAGGCGCAACAGTTCAACTTTCAGAATTATTCTGTAGGCGAAGGCTTAGCGCAGTCGCAGGTGTATAGCATGCTGGAAGATAGTAGGGGATATATTTGGATGGGAACGCGTGGGGGAGGCTTGAGTTGTTTTGATGGACAGAAATTTAAAAATTATACCGTTCGAGATGGTTTAGTGAATAACTACATCGAATGCCTTTTAGAAGATCAAGAAAACAACCTTTGGATAGGCACACAAAATGGTTTAAGTCATTACAATGGTTTAACATTTACCAATTATAAAATTGACTCTACAGAAAATATTACGATCACAGTCTTATATCAAGATGCTAAAGGAATACTTTGGCTCGGAACTAATCGTGGAGTGTATCAATATTTAGAAGGAGAATTTTTCAATTATTCGGAACAACATAATTTAACTCATCTCAATATAGCTACCCTTTTTGAAGACCATTTACAAAACATGTGGATTGGTACAAATCGTGGCATTTATAAAATCAAAAATAATTTAGTAGACCTCATTAATGCTAGAGATGGTTTATATAATATTGATGTAAGAACCATCACACAAACAAAAGATAGTACGATTTGGATTGGCACTTTCGGAGGAGGAGTTTTTAAATATACCAATAACATAAAGGAGCAATTACAAGAAGAAGACGGTCTGTCCAGTAATTTAATTTTAGATTTATATCCCGCAAAAGATGGCACTATTTGGATAGGTACACAAAATCAAGGTATCTCCATTTGGAATCCTTTGGATAGTACGTATACCTATTTGCAAGAAAAAGACGGTTTGTGTAATAATCATGTTCGGCAGATACAAGAAGATACTTGGGGTAATGTATGGATTGGGTCATCAGGTGGTGGCGTAAGTAAATATTTTGGTCAACAATTTACGCATTACAATACCAATAATGGACTCAATGGCAACTATGTTTATGCTTTAGATGAAGATAGTTTGGGGCACCTCTGGCTTTCGGCATTTACCAAAGGCGTGTCCTATTACGATGACACAACATTCACTCATTATGGCGTAGATTCAGGATTTTTAAATGTAAAATCTAAAGCGATTTTTGAAGATGACTCAGGTAAAGTTTGGTTGGGAACAGAAGGAAAAGGATTAGCTTTATATGATCGAGATACTTTTATTTATTTCACGGTAGAAGATGGTTTGGGTGGAAATTGGATCAGAGATATAACGCAAGATTCATTGGGGCAAATATGGATTGCGTGTGCAGGTGGAGGTATCAATCGATTTGTAGAAAAAATAGATAGTATTCCGTATCAATACAATATTACCCGTTATGGAACGCGAGAAGGTTTAGCCACACTTCGTATCAATGCCTTACATGTAGATAAAAATAATCGCTTATGGTTTGCGACAAAAAGTAAAGGTATTGGTTATATAAGCAACGGGAAAATTACAAATATTACTAAAAAAGATGGCTTAGTATCGAATAATACTCGATCAATAGTGGAAGACACCTTGGGACATCTTTGGGTGGGTACAGCAGGGGCAGGGATGAGTCGTTTGCAAATGTATGAAGATTCCTTACAAATAACTTCCTTTACATATCAAGATGGTTTAGCTTCTAATAATATTTATTTGTTATTATTTGATGATGACCATCAACTTTGGGTAGGCTCAGAAATTGGTTTAGATCGTTTAGAATTAGACGCGGAAGGAAATAGTAAATCCATCAAACATTTTGGAAAATCAGAAGGCTTTATTGGAATCGAAACTTGTCAAAATGCAGCATTAAAAGATCAAGAAGGCAACCTTTGGTTTGGTACAATCAATGGATTAACCAAATACAATCCTCAAAATACCACCCAAAACACCATTCCACCTAAAGTACGCATTACGGATGTTCAATTATTTTATGAATCTCTCTCTCAAACGGAATATCAAAATTGGGTGAGTGATTGGACACAAATAAAGGATAGTCTATCCTTTCCTTATCATCAAAATCATTTGGCGTTTGAATTTTTAGGAATCAATCAACCTAATCCAACCCAAGTACGCTATCAATGGCGACTTAAAGGCTGGCGTGAAGAATGGTCTCCCATTTCCGAACGAAATAATATTACCTATTCTAATTTACCTCCAGGAGATTACACCTTTCAAGTAAAAGCCTATAATGAAGATGGAATCGCAAATAATGAAGCCGTCGAATTAGATTTTACGATTCGTACACCTTTCTGGGCAAGATGGTGGTTTCGGCTTACGCTTATGGGGCTTAGTCTTTTGTTGATTGGAGGGATAATTCGGGCACGTGTCAATCGAGTACGACGCAAAGCCAAACGAGCGCAAGAGCAGTTAGAGCTAGAAAATCATGTATTGCAATTGGAGCAAAAAGCCTTGCAACTTCAAATGAATCCACATTTTATATTTAATGCGTTGAATTCTATTCAGGGATTAATTAGTCAGCAAGATCACAGAACGGCTCGTTATCAGTTAGCTAAATTTTCTAAATTGATGCGTGCGATTTTGGAAAACTCTAGGGCAACAATGATTAGTTTACAACAAGAAATTGATACACTTGAGCATTATTTATCTATAGAATTGTTATCTCGTGGAAATAATTTCCAGTACAATATTCAAGCGGATCCTATCTTAGATCGAGAGTCGATTTTAATTCCTCCTATGATGCTCCAACCATTTGTCGAGAATGCCTTGATTCATGGTATATCTCGAATAGATCGAATGGGTTTAATTACGATTTCATTTGAAGATCAACAAGAAATTTTATTATGCAAAATAGAAGATAATGGCGTGGGTTATCGGCATAGTTCTCCCAATGATCCAACCCATCAATCTACAGCCCTTAAGGTTACACAAGAACGCATGGCTGTTCTAAATAAAGAAACAAATGTACATCGTTTGGATATTCAAGAAATTATTTTGGCAGATGGAAAAGTCGCAGGCACACAGGTAAAAGTTTATCTACCCATCGTTCTAGAAAATTAATCTGTCAAGTATCCTACAAAATACGCATTATAAATTATTTGACTATAACAAACCTATTCTCTTTTCCTTTCGTACAAACTAATACTTTAAAAAATACGTTTCTTACAAAAAGACCCACTCAAACGCTATAATATAATAGACAACGTTCATACCATTGTACCATTTAATAAAGATCTTATGGTTCGATCATTACTAACCGCCAAACTATATCTTAGTATACTCTTCACTTTCAGTGTGATTGTTATTACACACGCAACACACAATCGAGCAGGAGAAATTACTTATGTTCAGCATCCAACCAAGCAGTTGACCGTCATTGCTACCATTACAACCTATACCCAAAATAGTAGTGTAATGGCAGATCGTGATACCTTAGAAATCTGTTGGGGAGATGGTAGTTGTGAATGGATTTCTAGAAGTAATGGTGATGATGCTGATAATAATGGTTATTTAGATGGAGTTAACCTTGGTGACGATATTCGTTATAATACCTATACTAAAGAACATACCTATCCTGGCCCCTCTCATTATGTAATCTACATGCAAGATCCCAATCGGAATGGAGGGATTCTTAATGTAAATTTTCCTAATTCTGAAGGGGTAGAATTTTTTCTTCAAACTACCGTTACGCTTCAAGGAGGGCAATTTCAAGGTTCCAATAATTCACCTGTCTTATTACAACCACCCATTGATATAGGTTGTGTGGGTAAACGATTTATTCACAATCCCAATGCCTACGATGTAGATGGAGATAGTTTAGTCTATAAATTAATTACACCTTTAAGTGATTTAAATATACAGGTGCCCAATTATCAGTTTCCTGAGAATATTATGCCAGGGGTAAATAATATTCATTTTTTAAATCCAGTTACTGGTGATTTTATTTGGGAAAGTCCACAAGAAGCAGGAGAATATAATATTGCTATGCAAATAATTGAGTATCGAAATGGTACGCCCATTGATACACTCATTCGAGATATGCAGATTTTGATCGAAGAATGTGAGAATGAGCCGCCTATGATAGAGACAATTGTAGATACTTGCGTTGTTGCTGGAGATGTATTAGAATTTGCAGTCATAGCTACTGATCCAGATATTAATCCTGTACAACAATTGAAACTAACAGCATTAGGAGGGCCGTTTGAAGTTATGCCAAATCCAGCTACTTTTGAAGTACCACCGGGTGGCCCAGATGTTTATCAAGATCATCCCTTAGTAGGAACATTTCGTTGGGAAACGCAATGCGAACATATTTCAGATCAATTTTATTCTGTTGTATTCAAAGCTGTAGATGATTTTAATGGTACTACAGGTTTAGCTACACTCAAAACAGTTCGTATAAAAGTAGTTGGCCCACCGCCAGAAGATGTTCAAGCAGAAGCTAGTACAGATAGTATTGTAGTAAGTTGGGCAAAACCATATTTCTGTGAGAATGCGCAAGATAATTATTTTAGAGGCTTTTCAGTATGGAGACGAGAAAATAGTAATTTATTTCCTCTAGATGTTTGCGAACCTGGTTTGGAAGGGCAAGGATATACTCGTTTAATTGTTGATACCAAAGAAATGGAAAATGGTCGATATACTTTTACAGATTTAGATGTAGAACGTGGTCGAACCTATTGTTATCGTATCTTAGGAGAATTTGCCAAAACGACTGTTAGTGGTTTTGCATTTAATAGAGTTCAAAGTTTACCTTCAGATGAAATATGTATTCAATTAGGACGGGACATACCTCTCATTACCAATGTAGATGTCATGACGACCAGTAATACGAATGGTGAAATAGAAGTACGATGGACAAAGCCCCTTGCAGAAGATTTAGATACCCTACTTAATCCAGGGCCTTATATTTATGAATTATGGCGAGCAGAAGGCATTGTTCAAGCAGGATTACAACCTGTACTTGGTGCAAGTTTTACAAGTTCTTCTTTTGCCAATGCTAATGATACCGTTTTTATAGATACAGGATTGAATACCGTAGATAATGCCTATACCTATCAAATAGCCTTTTATGTAAATGGAGAGAATACGCCTTTAGGAGAAACAGCACCTGCTTCATCTGTTTATTTGACAGTAGCCCCTACCGATGAAGCCAATCAATTGTCTTGGTCAGAAGATGTTCCTTGGGATAATTTTGAATATACTATTTATAGGAGAGACCCTGGAAGTACAACATTTAATCCAATTGCTACAACTGATATTCCTGAATATTTAGACGAAGGCTTAATAAATGGTGAAGAATATTGCTATTATATTGAAAGTATGGGATCTTATGGAGTAACAGGAGTTATGACACCATTATTAAATAAGTCACAAGAAGTATGTTCAATTCCAGAAGATAATGTACCACCATGCCCGCCTATATTGATTGTATCAAATAGTTGTGAAGACGCTTCTAATACCGAACCCGAAGAAGCTTTTTTCAATACCTTGAGTTGGACCAATCCAAATAATCTTTGTGAAGACACAGATGATGTCGCTAGTTACAATATTTACTATGCTGCTGTTGAAGGAGAACAATTAGAGTGGATTGCAGTAATTGATGGAGCTAATGATACAACATTTATTGACCAACCAGAACTTGGCGTAGCAGGTTGCTATGCAGTAACATCAGTAGATTTTGTAGGAAATGAAAGTCCATTTAGTAACATTGTATGTATAGATAATTGCCCCGTTTATACACTTCCAAATGTCTTTACACCAAATGGCGATAATGCAAATGACTTATTCATTCCTTTTCCTTATCGTTTCATTGATCGTATAGATTTGAAAATTTATAATCGTTGGGGAAATTTAATTTATGAAACGACCAATCCAGATATTAATTGGAATGGAACAAATTTACGAGGAGAAGCTGTTGCAGAAGGGACTTATTTTTATTCCTGTAATGTTTTTGAGCGACGTTCTTCTGGAATAGTAGAAAGTATAGATGTTTTGAGTGGATATATTGAGTTGGTTAGAGGGAATTAAAACAACCTTTTTCAAAGAATAGAGTTTTATATACAACATTTTTTAATTTTGTATACTAAAATCAAACTGAAGGTATGTTCACAGGAATTATAGAATCTTTTGGTACGATCAAAGCAATTGAAAGAGAAAAAAAGAATGTTCATTTTACAATAGCGTCTCCTATTTCCACAGCTTTAAAAATAGATCAAAGTGTAGCACATAATGGAGTGTGTTTGACAGTTGTTGAAAAAACAGATCAAAACCATGTGGTTACTGCGATAGATGAGACCTTACAACGATCAAATATTGGCACTCTTCAAATTGGAGATAAAGTTAACCTAGAACGTGCCATGCTTGCCAATGCTCGTTTAGATGGTCATATCGTTCAAGGTCATGTAGATGCTACAGCAATATGTAAATCTATTGAAGACCAAGACGGCAGTTGGAAATTTACGTTTCAGTATAAACCTACACCAGATCAAATACTGGTAGATAAAGGTTCTATTTGTATAAATGGGGTAAGTTTGACTGTAGTAAATCCTCAAGATGATTTATTTTCAGTAGCCATCATTCCTTATACCTATGAACATACTACTTTTCATAAATTAAAGATAGGGGACTTGATTAACTTAGAATTCGATCTTATCGGTAAATACATTGCTAAATATGCACATCTATACTTTCCAAAAGTTACATCTTAAAAAAAATACCAAAATAAGAAACTGTACTTTCTTTAAAGCGTAATAGTAATTGCACTCCAATCTGGAACTTTATTCGTTTTTTAGTTGTATTTAGGTAGTGTTTTTCAAAATTCTTGCTGTAAAAGAAGCTTCAAAAATGCTTTTCTAGAAAGAGACAAAAAAATAAGATGAAAAATAGTATTCTTTTTTGGCATTTAAATTGAAAAATTATATCTTTGCAACCGCTTACGAGAAAATGTTTTTGATAAGCATCTTTTTATAAGATTTAAAATTATAAAAAGGATTGATGTAATGAACATGAAAAGCCGATGTAGCTCAGTTGGCCAGAGCAGCTGATTTGTAATCAGCGGGTC
>JAHDES010000050.1 GCA_020628645.1 Saprospiraceae bacterium | reverse complement strand
AAAAATTCTTTTCTTGCCTTTTTTGTTTCAAACTTTTTTATGAGAAAACCCTTATTTTGTCTATTTCAGCTTTTATAGTTGTTTGTTTATGTATAAGTATTATCAATGTTAAGGCACAATCTAATGACTTAGAAATTCAAAAAAGTTTAATCATTGAACGTAATGACGATAATACCCTTGAAAAAGTAGAAGCTGTCTTTACCAATAATTTAACCCTTGATAGTTTAGTAGAAATAAAGAAAGAATTACAAGCAATAGGCATAACTCTTCATTACAAAAAAATGGAATTCAATACGCACGATTTATTAACACACCTTGAAAGCAAAGTTATTTGTAATGATGGATTTAGCGGTTCATTTAAAGCAAGTCATTTGGATACACAAAATAAAAATAAACGAATTGGATTTGCTCGTGATTATTCTAGTAAAAAGAAAGCCATCCAAACAGGAGTAATAGACTAATAAATCTTATTTAAGATACTAATTCCCCTCCATAGCGCGAGCACGTTCTAGCATTTGATGGATCTTGGGGCAAACAGATTCCATATGGGATAAGATGGCGCTATTTTCTAAGGCATCTTCTTGTTTTAGTTGTTGGTTGCTACAACTTTCTGCATCATTAGCTGCTTTTTCAATGGTGCTAATCATATTGATTAATTGCTCCGATTTTCCTGCTTGCGTCAAGGCTTTGACTTGTTCATTTAATTCAAATAATTCTTGGTAACAAGTACAACGCGCTTCAGTTTGGGTAGTTAATTGCTGTTTGGCTTCTTCACTTTGGCAAGCAAAAAAGAAAAGACTAACTATAATGAGATGAGATAATTTCATCGAATTTGTTTTTTGTTTAATACAAAAATAGCTTTATTTCCTTAAATCTTGCTTACGGATTGTGCAAAGAGCCCCTGTTTGTTCTCACTAATTGTAAAACAGACAATATCCTTATCATGGATAGGCGTGATTAATTGATTAGCTTTTACATAAATTTCTTCTCCAGTTGAATGTACATAAATATAGCCAAACCCACGGTCTTGATGATAAAAACGAACTATTCCTTTTTGTGTAGTAGAAGGCATAAATATGTTTATTGATGATACCATTGTTCACGAATGCGAATTAATGTACTATTAACAAGTGCTAGATTGACTTGTTCAGCTAAATTACTCTTTTCATAAAGGGCTTGAATGTGGTTTATTTTCTCTTCTGCTTGATTCAGTAAATCTTCATATTCAAATTTTCCTTTTCGAATATCCAATAAAAAAGCACGATTAGGACGACGAACAATAATTTTTTGTTGCGTGAAAATATCTTCTGCCATATCCAATAATCGAAAGGTATGCATCATATTTTTAGTGTCGTAGTTTTTGCCATGTGATTTGGTATTTTCATAACGTGCTTCATTTCGTAGTGCCACCCACGACCAGTATTCACTATACGTTTTACAATAGGTTTTATAGCCATCTAGATTAAAGCTTAAGATAGCTCGTTTTTTCTCTCCTTTTGGAATAGAACTTAAAGCAACTTGATTAGAAGTTTCTTTGGGCATGATGCCTTTATATTTTAAATTACCTGTTTCATCATAAAATAAAGCGTAAGTATCTTTAAAATGAGGAACATTTACCAAGCCACATTGCAATTGATTATAATTATTTGCAGCCAACCAACCCTCTAAGGGAACAGCACCATGATCTTTTAAAATATAGCAAAAATCCAAAATCGTTTTCCGTTCTTTAGGCATTGGATTCGCTATTTTTTTATTGAGTCCTCTTGCTTTTTTTATCTGTGAAATAGCATAACCCGCAAAAGTGTGAAAACAAGTTTTAGATAAAAAATTGATGGATTTGATCTGCTCAAATAATGGATGTTCATATAACACACACTCCTCTGGCATTGCCAATAACTCCATCATATTGGGATTATTTTTGAGGAGCAATTCCATGAAACGCCCCAATTCATAATACACCTTATCATTGCGTTCATCGCTGACTTGAGGAATATAGTTCAAACCATAAAAATACTCCCTAGGTAATATAAAAACTCCCTTATGATCAATATCGGACGAAGGAATATTCGTCCCATACGCATGACTACCACTTATTGCGTCGAATAAGAGGCAATTATTTTCCTTTAAAAATTGGATGTCGATAGTCATAGGTTCAGAAATTTTTGTGTCAGGATTTAAATAATTGAACGGATAGTAATTCATCTTCTGTAAGATGTTCTTTTTCTAAATAGTCCCCTTTAGTAAACTCATTGATAGTCGTTCGCCAAAAATTCACTGCTGGAAGATTTGTCGGAAATTGACGAATTTCCCATTTACATGGATATTGTTTGAAAAGTTGAAAAGCGACTATTCGCCCAATTCCTTGCCTCCTAAAATTAGGATGGATATAAAATTCTGCAATTGATTTTTGAGCATTAAATGATTTAATAACTACCCAATCATTGAGTAATACAAAACCTATTTTTGATCCATTTTTTCGAATAAAAAATGCAGTCCTATTTTCATCTGTCCAATACATATCCAAATAAGGATAATCAACTATTTCTCCCTGTGCGATGTTTATTATTTTTGAAGCATCAATTTCTTTGAAATACGCTAGTAAAAGTTGTTCTAATTCCTGTTTCTCTTCTTTTAAAATTTCTACTAATTGTATTTCCATTTTTTGTTAAAATTATGTTTATGAACGATCGTTCTACTACGCTGCTTGCCATTCGTCCTACTATTTCTACAGCAACTACATTAAGTGAAGAAGAGCAATTTCAAAATATAACACTTCGTCCCATCTTAAAATTCCAAAACGAACTTATTCTTTCGCTATTTGAAAATTATATTGAGAAAAGAAAAAATGTTTTTCATCAATTATCACTCTCAAAAAAAGAAAATTACATAAAAGATAGTCTACAAAAAGATACTCAATTGCGACAATTATTATTGGGTGTCGTGATAGGACATTTTACTTTAGAAGAATGGAAGACCTATCAAAACAAAGAATCGCAACTCAAAAAACGGATTATTAGCCTGCTTATCCAACGCCTTCAATCTCAAATCGACCTTTTTTCGATTTAAATCATCTTTTTGTATTAACATTTAATAAATAAAAATTTGTTTGTAGGAATATCTACTTCAAATCAACTGTGTATTCCTCCGATATTGCAAGCATAATTGTATAACAAGACGAATAAACACAAGTCTCTGTATGACCCCAAAAATATCAAGCAAAGAAAATAGACAAGAAAATATAGGCTTGAAAATACTTTTTAAGCCAAGTGAATTCATTTTTCAAAACGGATAGGTAATGAATCGGCAATATTCGTATTGTCGATTTATCTATCACTAAAATGAAATAATTATGCGTACACCTAATTCTAAAAGTACTCCTAGTACACTCAGTGCCAAAGAGTTTATTTCCAATATCACATCAAAAATTAGTGGCTCAACGAAAAATCAGAAAACTGTAGTAAAATAATCTTTACAACTCTTCCTTCAAAAATCGTCCTGTATGACTGGTCTTGTGCTTCGCAACTTTTTCAGGCTTACCTGATACGACAACCGTACCTCCTCGATGTCCGCCTTCGAGCCCCATATCTATAATGTGATCGGCTACTTTGATGACATCCATATTGTGTTCAATGACAATGATTGTGTTTCCTTTGTCTACTAAACGATTGAGGACATTGAGGAGGTGGCGAATATCTTCGAAATGCAAACCTGTAGTGGGTTCATCCAAGATATAAATGGTTTTTCCTGTATCGCGTTTAGAAAGTTCTTCGGAGAGTTTTACGCGTTGAGCTTCACCGCCTGATAAGGTAGTGGCCTGCTGTCCTAAGGTAATATAGCCCAAACCGACATCTTTCAGCGTTTTCATCTTGCGGTAAATATTGGGAATGGGTTCAAAGAAAACTACTGCCTCATTTACCGTCATATCCAAAACATCGCTGATGGATTTTCCTTTGTATAAAACTTCGAGCGTCTCTCGATTATAGCGTCTCCCCATACAACGTTCACAATCCACAGATACATCTGGTAGGAAATTCATCTCAATAATTCGTCTTCCTGCACCATGACATTCTTCACAACGACCGCCTTTCACATTAAAGGAAAATCGACCAGGTTTATAGCCTCGAATTTTAGCTTCTGGCAAGGCAGAAAATATTTTTCGAATATCGGTAAACACGCCTGTATAGGTCGCTGGATTGGAACGAGGCGTTCTCCCAATGGGAGATTGATCTATTTCAATAACTTTATCTAAAAAGTCAATGCCTTTTAGCTCTTTATAAGGCATAGGTTTCTGACGAGAACGATAGAAATGCTGTCGTAAGATGGGATAAAGCGTTTCATTAATCAAAGTCGATTTTCCACTTCCTGATACACCTGTTACACAACAAAATGTACCTAATGGAATTTTGATAGACACATTCTTTAAGTTATTTCCAGTAGCTCCTTTGAGTTCTAGGAAATCACCATTTCCTTTTCGGCGTTTTTTCGGTGTTTCTATTTGTTTTTTATTGGTTAAATAGTCGGATGTGAGGGTATCTTTGGTTAAGAAAGTATTTGGAATGCCTTGCCCTACTAATTCTCCTCCGTGTTTTCCAGCACCTGGACCCAAATCAATCAAATAATCGGAAGCCAACATAATATCTTTATCATGTTCAACCACTAAAACGGTATTTCCAATTTCTGTTAATTCTCGAAGGGCTTCTATCAGGCGTTGATTATCTCGTTGGTGTAAACCAATACTGGGTTCATCTAAAATATAAGTGATACCTGTCAGTTGTGAACCAATTTGAGTTGCCAAACGAATCCGCTGTGATTCCCCGCCCGAAAGCGTTCGTGCAGGACGATCCAAACTCAAATAATCCAATCCTACATGTAATAAAAAGCCCAAACGAAGGCGAATTTCTTTTAAAATATCTTTCGCAATGAGTTGCTGTCGTTCACTAAGATTATTTTCTAGGCCTTCCATCCATTCTGCCAAAGCTCCTACATCCAAAATGGATAAATCCGAGATGTTTTGTTCCATTAATTTGAAATGGCGCGACTCTTTTCGGAGACGTTGCCCATCACAAGTAGGGCAAGTATCAATGGTCATAAATTCTTCTGCCCAACGACGTATTTTATCTGAAGATGAATCTTTATACCATCGACTTAACATATTGACAATCCCTTCTGAACCTAAATCATAGACATAATCATGCTTGGATTTAAAATTCATTTTTACGGCGAAGGATTCATCACTTCCGTTTAAAATGATATTGAGTGCTTTTTCAGGAATATCTTTTACAGGAGTAGCAAAGGAAAATTTATATTTCTTAGCGATAGCGCGTAATTGCTTAAAGGTATAATTGTCTCGTACTTCTCCAAAAGGAACGATACCTTCTTGATTGATGGATTTTGTATCATCTGGAATGACTTTATCCATATCTACTTTATGCACTTTACCCAGTCCTTTACAATTTTGGCAATAGCCATAAGGAGAGTTAAAGGAAAATGAATTGGGAGAAGGTTCTTCATACGAAATTCCTGATTCAGGACACATCAGATGCTTACTATAACCTGTAATGGCATCGGTATCGTTTTCTAATAAAAAGAATAAGCCGTTACCCATTTTTAGTGCCACTTGAAGCGAAGAAGCCAAGCGATCTCGACGATCATCTCCCATTTTTATACGATCAATTACCACCTCAATGTCATGCACTTTATAGCGATCCACTTGCATCCCTGGGGTGATGTCAATGATCTCGCCATCCACCCGCACTTTCATGTAGCCTTGTTTGCGGATTTGGTCAAACAATTCTCGATAATGCCCTTTACGACCTCGTACTAAAGGAGCAAGAAGTGATATTTTTTTACCATCAAAATGTGTGAAAATATGTTCAATGATTTGCTCTTCGGTATAGCGCACCATTTTCTTACCCGTCACATAAGAATAGGCGTCTCCTACGCGTGCAAAGAGTAAACGCATAAAATCGTAAATCTCTGTAATGGTTCCTACTGTAGAACGAGGATTCCGACCAGTTGTCTTTTGTTCTATGGAGATAACAGGACTCAAACCCGTAATTTGCTCCACATCGGGGCGCTCCATTTCACCAATGAATTGGCGTGCATAAGCAGTGAAGGTTTCCATATAACGCCGTTGACCTTCTGCATAAATGGTATCAAATGCTAAAGAAGATTTTCCACTTCCACTAATACCAGTAATGACCACAAACTTATTGCGAGGTATACGAACACTTACATCTTTGAGATTATGGACGCGAGCCCCCACCACATCAATATAATCATTACTAGGCAATTCAATACCTGTATTTTCTAAGTTTTGAATAGTTTTAACTTCCGTCATAGTAGTTAATTTCTGGGTAAAAAAATTATCCCTGCTGTATAACTAGATTGTGCGTTGTTTGGTTGAAGACGAATTGCCAAAAATACGGAAAGTGCATTGGATAACCTAGTTGAGAGCAATTAAAATCAAAGTATGAAATGATAACATTAAACCTTTTTACATTTGTCTAGTCAAATATTTTTACCTCTTTAAAGATTGTAGTATGAAACCCAATTGTACAAAACTTTTTACGCTTATTGTTTTTTTAGCAATAGCAATACTTTCCCAAGCTCAAATCAGTACACAATTTGGTCCTGACGGGTTTGTAAGAATAGCGGAAGGTTCTGGAGGCTTTATTGCAGATTTGGATACAGGCGATCGTTTTAGTCGCGATCATGATGTGATTGGAGATGTGAATGGCGATGGTGTATTAGATTTAATAATAGGTGCTCGTTCAGATGATGATGGAGCCACTGATGCAGGGGCTGTTTATATTGTTTTTATGAATAATGATGGAACGGTTCAATCCAATCAAAAAATATCAGCATTGGATGGTGGATTTAAGGAGACCTTGGTAGAAGGTAATTTCTTTGGTTATGGTGTTGCAGGTATCGGAGATTACGATAATGACAATATTCCTGATGTAGCGGTATCAGCACCCTCTTCTGCTAACCGCGCATTGTATATTATTCATTTAAATAGTAATGGGACGGTTAAAAACTATGTCAAAAACTCCAATATTATTGCTCAAGGACTTTCTGCCATAGGAGACTTGAATGGCGATGGTAAAATTGATTTAGTAGCTTGCGATCCAAACTCAGATTTAGGTGGAACAGATAGAGGAGCTATCAGTATTTTATTTTTTGATGAGGCATCTCAAGTAATTACCCATAATATAGTCACGATTAGCTCCACAACAGGAGGCTTTGGAAATGGTTTAATGAATAATGATCGATTTGGGGGAAGAGAGGTGGCCATGTTAGGTGATATAGATGGAGATGGGACAAAAGAAATGGCAGTTGGTGCTTTTATGTCTGATGGTGGAAAAGGAGCGATCTGGATACTTTCGCTTGATCCTATGACTTTCAATGTGGTGTCGAAACTAAAAATAACAGAAGGACTGAATGGCTTTAATGATACTTTGGCAACAGATACTAATTCAAATGGAACTTCGGGTGCCCACTTTGGTCATGCGATGTGTGCAGCAGGTGATCTTAATGGAGATGGTATCCCTGATTTAGTAAGTGGAGCGAATCAACAAGGTTTAGGTGATGCTTACATTCTTTATCTCAATTCAGATAAAACGGTAAAGACTTATACTAAAATAGACGAATTGGAAGGCGGTTTTGATCTGGAGTTTAATCCAAATTCACAAGAACGATTTTCCCGATCTATTTCGTTTGTCGGAGATTTACGGGGCGATGGCACTATCGCTATCAATATCGGAGGAATTGGTCAAGCAGGAACAGGTACTTTATATCTACTCTTTTTTAAACCTTGTGAATTTACAGAACAAGCTGATTTCAATCATTGGAGTGGCGGAAACACACTTTTCTCCAACTGGAGTCATAATGCGCAAATGCTGACGAGTGATACATTGACTTTTGAACAATGTACTTTCAAAGCTTTTGAAACGGATGCTCCTTATGTAACATATAATTTTAATGATGGGCGATGTATTTGTAAAGATGGAAATGCCACTTTGACTCCAAGTTCAGAATTGAGTACAGCATTTATAAACGAATGTCATAGTAGTTTTTCGACTAATAATGATGAGCTAACTATAGATAGTGATGCATTTGTTTATCCTAATCCTACCCATTCGGAAATCATCCTTGAGTTAAAGCAAACACCATTTACCGAGCAAGATAGATTTAGTCTTTATTCAATACTTGGTCAACATTTGTACACATCTAGCATTGATTCCCTGCAAACTAAAATTAATCTTACCGACTATCCTAGTGGTAGTTATATACTAGTTGCTACTATCAATGGAAGATCAAAGGCATTTAAAGTTTTAAAAGAATAGAGCACTCTATTTTGTATGCATCACAAGGGATAATTATAGCTTCAATTTTTAACATAAAAAGTCCTTTTTGCATTTATCAAAAAAAAAATAAAAAAAAATTAATTCTTCGGGAACTATATAAATAAGCTTAGGGTTTATGGTGTGTGTATACACGAAACGAAATCAATTTTTTATACACGGCTTGACTTAAAATTTATACTAAAGACTATTTTATTTCCAGTCGGTATATACCGAAACCAAAGAATTGAATTTTTAGGATTTTAATTTTTTGTGTGTCGTGTAAACAAGTGTATTCAAAGTGATTTTCTTTAGAAATTTCTTTGATTTGCGCATAAATCCTTATTATTATGGTACTCATGACGGAAAAAAGCGTAACAAGAGATCGGTTTGATGAAATTTTTGAGATGGAGTTCTTGCCACATGCAGACGCCCTCAATACCTTCGCTTACCATTTAACGTACAATGATAGTGATGCGGATGACCTTGTACAAGAGACCTTCTTAAAGGCCTACCGTTTCATTGATAAGTACGACGTAGGGACAAATGCAAAAGCGTGGTTGTTCAAAATTTTGAAGAACGCCTTTATTAATCAATACCGAAAAAAATCAAAGCGCCCTACGCAAGTTGATTATGAAGACATCGTGAACTACCACGATGGAGAAAATGACACGAACTATTCGGGCTATCTTGATTTGCGAGAAGAATTATTCGACCAAATGATGGGCGATGAGGTAACGATTGCAATCAATAGCTTAGCGGTAGATTTTAGAACGGTCATTCTCTTATGTGATATTGAAGGTTTTACATACGAGGAAATTTCTAAAATATTAGATATTCCTATTGGAACAGTTCGTTCTCGATTATTTAGAGCGCGAAACTTATTGAAAAAGCAATTAAAAACTTACGCGGAAGATTTGGGTTACCAAGACAAGCGTAAATAAATGTATACTAACACGCGGGCGAACTTAGGAAAACTTCTTCCTTGAGTTCGCCTGTCTTTTCTCCATAACTTAACAACTTTATTGTTCATTAACGAATTTATTGATCTAAATGCTAAATCAAAACACCATGTTTAATTTCATCAATAACTCGACACCGAGAACTAGTTCTTTTAGTGGTATTAACCATTTCCCGATTAGTACGTGTTGGATTGATGATTGTGGTTTTGATTTTCTGGGGCAATAATTCGTACAAAACAATTGGCAGATGATTAATTCAAAAAATTATCAAGATTTAGTGGCAAAGGTCACGATGTACTTAGATAACGAACTATCCAAAGAAGGCGAACGCGCCTTGCTCAAAGAAATACAACAAAATCCCGCATATTTTGAATTATTAAAAAAAGAACGGTCCTTTAGAGATTTCATCAAAAGCCGTGTTCATCGCCGAAAAGTTTCTCCTACCTTAATTGCGTCTATCAAAGACAAAATCAAATCTTCTACTCCACCTTTATAATGTAAAATGTAAAACCGCCTAATTTAAAAGGCAAAAGGTTTTATTAGTCAATTTTATATTTTAGATTTAGTATTTTATATTTTATATTTTGCGGTTATAAGTGCCTAGACAAAATTGACTTATTCTTTTTATGTCCAAACACTTAGTTCGTATAATCAATCGTGAAAGAAAAAAAAGATCAAAAAAAATATCGTTTGCTTGGTGTCGATCCTGGTACGAATGTATTAGGCTATGCCGTAATTGAAGTAGATAAAAAGCAATTGCGCCTATTAGAAATGGGAGGAGTGAGTATGAAACACCTCCCTGAACACCAACTCAAACTCAAACGAATTTTTGAACGACTCAAAGAAATCATCTTTCACTATAAGCCTTATCAAATGGCAATTGAGGCTCCCTTTTATGGTAAAAACGTACAGTCCATGCTTAAACTTGGACGAGCGCAAGGGGTAGCTATTGCTGCGGCAATTACGAGTGGAGTAGAAGTAACTGAATATTCTCCTAAGAAAATTAAGCAATCCATCACAGGAAATGGAAATGCTTCCAAAGAGCAGGTAGCAGCGATGCTTTCCAATATTCTAAAACGACCAATTAAAATAGAATCATTAGATGCTACAGATGCATTGGCAACGGCGATTTGTCATTACTATCAATCGAGTAGTGTGCTAGCAGGAAAGAAACGCTATAATGATTGGTCAGAATTTATAAAAGATAATCCTGATAAAAAGATGTAGTCTTAAACTAAGATCAAATTTAAGACTACATCTTCTATTTTATATCTACTAGAGAGGCAAGACTGCCTCAAAATTGATAGGTACTTCATTTTTGGGGCCTCCTCCTGTGAAATTAAATTTCTTTCGTTTGATAACACCTGATCCTTTTACGGTGTAAGGTTTGCTATCTGAAATACTAAAGTCCAATTTTACCGTTTTGCTAATGCCTTTCAACGTAAGGATAGCATCTGTGGTATAAGTCCCATTTTTAAGGGCTTTTGCACCATCAATTTTTACAGTTGCTTTAGGGAATTTTTTTACATAGAAATAATCTTTCTTTTTCTTTACACTTTTTTCTAAATCCTTCCAATCACAACTGAGAGAAGATGTATTGATTTCAACCTCTACTTGTATATTTTCTACTTTATCTTCAGGCATCATGGCTTTTGTAAATTTCCATTTATTAAAGGTAAATACTTGGTCTGAACCAGCATTGCCAATAGCTTGTAATGTACCTGGTGTATCTCCAATCGTAGCCCGTTCTATAGAAGTGAAAGCGAAAAAAAGAAGACAAAAAAGAGGAATAATAAGATGTATTTTTTTCATGTCAGATGCTATTTATAGTTTAAAGATTTTAATTTGTAATATTAGATGTTTGCATCAAAAAGTTGAGATCAAACAACATAATTTCTCTTGCTGGAGAAGGCCCGTCTGGCCCTTTAATTCCAAAATCATTGACCACATTCAACTGAAAAGAAGCACTTACTTGCAGTACAAGCTCCCCTTCTGTATCAATAATGGGTGTTAGTTGTGCATTAACGGGAACGATTTGTTCTTTTTTCATTAATTCAAATGTCCCGTCGATGGTATAGAAATTCGTTTCTCCCAATTGTAATTTTTCTACCGCAGGAACATCCGAAAAAGTGAAAGACGCAGTAGGATATTTGGCAGCTTTGATATATTTCGTGAGTACATTTTTATCAAAATCTGCCATTCCCATCGTTAAACTTTTCATATTGGCAGTAAATGTTCCAGTCTTCAACACTTTTTGATCTGATAATTGTATCGTTCCTTCTAATTCGCGAATCTCCCCTACATATCGATCTAAAGGAGCCATAAATCGAAATTGAACGATAGGGACATCTTCATCTATCGGCCCTTTAAATTGCCAATCATTGGAAAGATCAAAAGAACCTTCCACTACATCATAATTTTTTGAGGACTGTTTTGGAAGCATTAAATCAAGTTTTTCCCAAGACACCTTGGCAATCTTATCTGAAATAGAAGAAAAAGCATCGCCTATGTTTGAATTTTCTTTTTGTTGAATAATTTCTTCTTGTATTTGTACTCCAATCTTGGAAAAAATGGATTCCATTTCATCAAAATTTCCTCGAATAGGATCATTTAGCTGGCTATAAATAGGTGTTTTACAACTAAACTTTGAATATAATTCCGTGCTAACAAACAATTCATTATTAGCTGAACAAAAGGGATGAATATCCAAATAAAATAAGCGATCCGTTTTATTCAAGCAGACCTCATCTGCCAAATTGAAATAGTTCATTTTTTCTAATAAACCATCTATAATACTCAATCTAAAATCAGCAACATTATAATTTTTTGGAATACTTCCTGTTAAATCTGTAATTTTTAAACTAATAGCGATTTGATTACGCCCATCTTTCCAAAGCAAAACCTCTTTTTTGCAATTCGAGTGCTCTTCTTGTGCCACCACTTTGCTAGTACGAATAAAATTTTTCAGTGTAGAAAATTCTGCATAACGGCTCGAATAAATAGATCGTCCACGAAAATTTTGGTAAACAATAGCTGGGGTAGAATGAATTTGCTGTGGAATACCTTTCTGGGTATCTATTTGGATGAAATCTATTCCTTTTTCTACACAATAAGCTTCCAATTGTGCTAAAGTAGTCGTTTTAAAATGCTTATCCGTTTCTTGTGAAAACACAATTAATTGTTCATCCTTAGATTGCGCATATAGCTGCGAAACGAAGAAAATAACAAGTACAATTACAAAAGAAATTCTCATTGGAAATAAGCATTTAAGGAACGGGAGCAAATAAATTTATGTTTTCCTTAAATTAGAGAAGAGTATAAGTCATTGAAAATGACGTTAATCAAGCTAATTTAAGGAATTAAGAAAGTAAATTTATTTCGACCCAACTACTAAGATAAATACGAAACAATTAACGACTTGGATCTTTTTGTAATTTATTTTGTACCGTAGGCGTAAATTCCATATTGATAAATCGCCAACACAAATGCTTGTTCGATGCCCCCATGACAAACGATCCTTGATCCACATCTCCCGAAAATTGGCTATAAAACCCTTCTGGCGCACCTCCCCAATACGAATAGCCATTTTTCAATAAAATCAATGAATGACTTCCTTCCTCGGGATGAATAGACGCTTTTGCTAATTCTTGAGACAAGAATCGATTATCCATTCCTCGAACAGCTTTAAAAATATGAAGTACCAATTTAGCATAATCTTCAGGCGTTGACCACAGTCCTCCCACGGCTAATTCTGGATAGACTAAATGTCCTCCTTCAACACGTTTTCCTTCTTCGCTATATCCTATAGCCGCATTCTTTGCTTCTTTGGTGGAGAGCGAGGCACGTATCAAACTCTTATTCATATCCAATACCTCAAAAACTTCTTTTTGAACAATTTGAGCGAAAGAAGTTCCATGAACATCTTCCAAAACTTGTTGTAAGATCATCATATTTGCCATCGAACTATTGCCTGATTCATTGCGATCTTTTTTGAGGGTCATCGCTCCTAAATTGGAGGGCTTTTTCCCATCTAAAATTTGGACAAGTGTCGGAAGAGGCGCATCTTTTGAGTAGCCTTTGGGTTTGTAAATATCATTCAATCCTCTCGTCTGTGTTAGTAAATCTCGAATGGTAATGGGATTTACTTTGGTAAAAGATTTCTCCTTAATTTTCCAAGAAGTGAGATAGGTGTTTGCAGCTTCATCTAAAGCAATACGTTCCTCATTGACCAATCGCATTATGGCAAATTTGGTCACTGCACCCGTCATACTGCCTAGTTGAAAAAGCGTATTTTCGTCAACGGGAAGTTGATTTTCTTTATCACGAAACCCTTTGTAAGCAATTTCTTTAATTTCAAAATTTTCTACAATGATATAAGACAAGCCATTGATTTTATGAAATTGCATTCGTTCTTCGATAGAATAAAACTGTCCGTCTTTTTCTATTTTCAAACTGGATTCTTGTGCAATGCTGAAAAAAGTAAAAAGAAAAGAAAGAATAAAAGAGACAAAACGAGTCATAGGTATAGCATTTTAAATTAACACTTTAAGAGACAAACCAAATTACTTTTAGCTGCTATAGAAAATGATCTAAATCAGAAATAGTTGAGCTTTCAAGCGTATATCACCCAAAACAGGACTAAAATTCTTAATATCAGACAAGAAAATTAGTGTTTTTAAAATTTTAGCGAAAATTCGCTAAAATTTGTATATTGCATCAAATTCAATCCTTATTTCATGGAATACAACAACCGTCTCAATCGATCTATTGCAAAAGTCAAATCGGCGCCATCCTTCATGCAACGCTGGCTGCGAAACAAGGCTATTGGACGTGTCGTACCCTTAGTCGGGACGGCAGGAATAGATTTTGAGAAAATGACTTGTGAAGAAGTGATCTTAAATCTTCCTAATCGTAGAAAAGTACAAAATCACATTTCACAAGTACACGCTGCTGGATCCATTCTTCTAGCAGAAACAGCGAGTGGAATGGTTGTGGGAATGAATGTTCCTGATGATAAACTTCCTTTGATGAAATCTCTAAGCGGTAAATTCATCGCCCGTTCTACAGGAGCACAACGCGCTGTTGCAACACTCACTCCAGAACAAATAGAAACGATACGAACAACGCCAAAAGGAGACGTAAATGTAGCTGTTCAATTATTGGATAGTAAAGGTGTAGAAGTGGTTATTGTAGAAATGATTTGGGCTTGGGTTCCTAAAAAATGAGTTTTGGGGATTAGAGAAAATATAATTTACACTTAAACGCTCCACTGTTACTCAGTGATTAATTGGCTATTAAAACTTCTAATTTATCTGAATAATACTCCATCTCTGAAAGAATATGCATTTTATCTGAATTAGAATTACCCGCTTGCTTTTTCACCAGATAAATATAGCCCTCCCCTTCTGATAGAGGGGTAAGTTCACTTGACGGAATTTGTACAGATGAAGTTGTGGTTGCTCCATTGAATGTAACAGAGTGTGCTTTCCCATTTTTATCTGTAATCATAACTAAAAGCTGTTCGTTTTTTTCAAGTGGAGATCCCACCCATTCTAGTGTAAATCCTTGTATTTTACTTACTGTATTGGATTTTATGGTAAACTTATTAATTGGAGCTAGACGAATGGCATGATCTGTTTTTTGATCTAAATCATCTATAAATTGAAAGGTATAATTGTCTTTAAATTTAGCCTTTAATACTTGTTGGTAACGTAAGGTTTTTCCATCTATTTTGATAGGATCAAGCCCCATTCCATTGATGGTAATGGTACCTTCTAAATCCGTTTTCCGAGCTGATTTTTTATCTTTTCCTTTGGCAAAAGTAGCTTCCGCTTTCATTTCGCCCTCACTTTCCAAATAGCGAAGATAATATTCAGCAAATAGTAATTCTTCAGATTTGGATTTTTGCTCGTTTGAACAAGCGAATAAAGCCACTAAAATTGTAAAAAAAAGGAAGATTCTCATAAAAATTACGTTTATCACTCAAATATAGGATTAAGCAAGCTTCTTTTCTAAAACTTATCTTCATTTTAAGTAAATGCTTTCTTATTTTTATCCTATCTTCCATCCAAATAAACAAATTTAAATTTAAATCATACTAGCATGGCAAATCGCAGAGCAATTGGTTGTTTAAAATGGCTTGGAGGAATTCTCGGACTTTTTATTCTTATAGGCTTCATCCTTTACATGGTCTTTAATGAAGCAAAACCCACAGGAAAAACTGGACCAGAGGCAGAAGCCCTTGCTCAGAAAATGCTAGCTGCTGTAGACAAATCTGCTTGGGATTCAACCAATATTGTGCAATGGACATTTAGAGGGGCGCATACCTTCTTATGGGATAAAAAACGTCATCTAGTACAAGTGACTTGGGATGATAAAAAAGTATTACTCAATCCAAACGAAATTAGTGGAAAAGCATATATAGGTGGAAATCCAGTTGCTGAACCTGAAAATGATCAATTAGTAAAACAAGCTTGGGGGTATTTTTGTAACGATTCATTTTGGTTAAATGCCCCTGTAAAGGCATTTGATCCAGGTACAGAACGTAGTATCGTTACGCTAGATGATGGAAGCGAAGCATTGATGGTGAGTTATGCTTCAGGAGGAGTTACACCAGGTGATTCTTATCTTTGGATATTGGACGAAAATGCGCAGCCTAAAAGTTGGAAAATGTGGGTGAAAATTATTCCCTTTGGTGGCTTAGAGTTTTCTTGGGAAAAATGGGATAAATTAGCTTCTGGCGCAAAAATTGCTACTTTTCATCATAGTAGCATCCTTGATATAGATATATCTAATCTACAATCAGGAGCCAATTTTCAATCATTGGGTATAACGGACGACCCTTTTGCTGCGATTAGCAAATAATTAACATTTTGGTAAAAAAAGGGCTAAGTTTTTAAAAATGAACTCTTTATTAATGCCAATTAAAAATATTTTTCATAAAAAAAGGAAGAGCATGAAATCTACTTCCTTTTTTTGTTAAATTGCAGTCTAACTTAAAATGTTTTAATGTTAAATTAGGGGAAATCCAAGAATTACCCAAGCAGTAAAAACATATAAATAATAGCTAAATGAGTGTTGCAGGTGTGATTGACCATACAATCTTAAAACCCGATTGTACGTCAAATGATATTAAAAAGCTGTGCCAAGAAGCTGAACAATTTGGCTTCTTTGCGGTATGTGTCCCGCCATTTTATGTCAAATTGGCTGCTCGTCTTCTTGCTAATACGAGTACTCAGGTGGCTGCCGTTATTGGTTTTCCGATGGGATATTCCACTATTCCTGCAAAAGTAGAAGAAATTAAACGCGCTATAAATGATGGTGTAGATGAACTTGATGTAGTAGTCAATATTGCTGCTGTAAAAAATCAAGATTGGAATTATGTAAAAAATGATATTGACAGTGTTACCCGTATTAGCCACATGCATGGTAAAATTGTCAAAATTATCCTTGAAACTGCCATCCTCTCTTCCGACGAAATTCATCGTCTTTGTGAAATCTGTGCTGAATTTGGTGTTGATTATGTAAAAACCTCCACTGGGTTTAATGCTGCTGGAGCTAGTATAGAAGCTGTTCAACAACTCCGATCTCTTCTCCCTAAAAGCGTTAAAATCAAAGCCTCTGGAGGAATTCGAACCTATAAAAATGCCTTGGAAATGTTGGAAGCTGGAGCGGATCGTATTGGAAGTTCTTCAGGAGTTGTAATTCTACAAGGGCAAACTTCTTAAATATTGGAATTTGGAGTTTTGTATACCTTATAGCTTCGATCTTTCGTTATCCTATCAGATTTAATTCTTCTTTTTGTATCTTTACTTCAAATTATTTGAGATGACAAGGTACTTCTTTCTATTCTTATTATTGATCTCTGGTGTAAATAGCCAAGCTCAAAATATTATCATCAATGAAGATCCCGAAATACGTCGTATTATAGATCAATATGCAGCTACCAACCGTATGTACCCTATGACAGAAGGCTGGCGCATTCAATTAATTGCTGCTACCGATCGAAATCAAATGGAGCAAGTGAAGCAAAAATTTATGCGTGATTTCCCTTCCATCCCTGTGGATTGGATACATGCTTCTCCCTACTATAAATTACGCGCTGGAGCATTCCAAACTAAATTAGATGCTTCTAAAATACTACACAAAATCAAAAAGCGTCACCCAAGTGCTTATCTAGTAAAAGATAATATGCACCGTAGTGAATGGCTTCCGATTTATTAATGACTACCGTCGTCTTACTAAACCTATTACAAATAATAATAAGACTGCTCCCGCTACTGCTTGAACTAAGTTATTGATTAGTGCGCTATCCGTTATAGAAATAGAGAAATTGAAGGTTCTAAATAACCAATCTCCTATCAATACTCCTAACACCCCAACCACTACATTTCCAATTAATCCTAATCCTCGTCCCCCCATTATTAAATTCGCAATCCATCCGACCACCGATCCAAATAATACAAAGTATAACCATTCTGGCATATCAAATTGTTTTTGTTTAACGATTATTCAAATTTAAACAAAAAAATGAAAATTCAAACGGATAATCGACCAGTAAGAACGAATAATCGTTTTAACACTTTTTTCTAGTTAAGAATTATCATCTTTGACGAGCAATTTTATAAACAGATATAATTTCTACTTTAAGATTTGCGTTATTTTCGTGTAATTCAAAATTCGTTTTGATGGCAGAACAACAACCAAACTTCCTAGAACTTGTAAAAGATTGGAGCATTCATAATTGGAATAGCTTTCAAAGCTGGATGAAGGAGCATCCGCGCGGGGCTTTAGCACTAAAATTTGTTGGAGGAACAATAGCAGCACTTATTTTATTTGTTGTATTACTTTTTCTCTTAGTTCGTGTAGGTGCATTTGGCGCTTTACCTTCTGAAAAAGCGATTAAAAATATTCAAAATCGAATTGCCTCTGAGGTCTATTCTCAAGATGGTGTTTTATTGGGTAAATATTTCATCGAAAACCGTACAAATGTATCCTATGATGCTTTATCTCCTTATCTAGTTGATGCCCTTGTGGCTACTGAAGATGCCCGTTTTTTTGAACATCAAGGCGTTGACCTAAGGGCATTAACTCGTGTATTCTTCAAAACTGTCCTCATGCAAGATTTATCTAGTGGAGGAGGAAGTACACTTAGCCAGCAATTGGCAAAAAATGTATTTAAACGTCGGCAATATAAGATATTGAGTACACCTGTCAACAAAATCAAAGAAATGTATATTGCCCGCCGTTTGGAACGATATTATAGCAAAGAAGAGTTACTCAATTTATATTTAAATACCGTTCCTTTTGGTGGAGATGTGTATGGGATTAATGTAGCTGCCAAACAATTTTTTGGGACGACTCCTTCAGATGTTAGTATGGAAGAAGCAGCTATGCTCATTGGCATGCTAAAAGGAAACACGCTTTACAACCCCAAACGAAATCCTGAACGCGCTCTTGAACGACGTAATACTGTGCTGCACCAAATGTACAAATATGAATATTTGGATAAACCAATGCTCGATTCTTTAGTACAAATTCCACTACAATTAAACTACCAGCGAGAAAGTAGCAATGAAGGAATCGCTACCTATTTTCGAGCGCATATTCGTCAAATCGTAGATAAAAAACTAGCAGAATACAATCAAGAAAATGATACCCATTATAATTTGTATACCGATGGTTTGAAAATTTATACGACCATTGATTCACGTATGCAAAAATATGGAGAGGAAGCTGTTCAAGAACATTTATCTCGTTTACAAAAAGACTTTGATACACACTGGAAAGATGGAAAACCTTGGGGAAGTGATGCGGTCATCGAAAAAGAAAAACGTAATTCTAAACGCTATAAATCCTTAAAAGCAAGCGGTTTTTCAGAAAATAAAATTAATGAAGTCTTTAAGAAAAAAGTAAAGATGACTGTTTTTGATTGGGAAAAAGGACAAATAGAAAAAGAATGGTCGCCGATGGACTCCATTAAATACTATTTTACTTTACTCAATGTTGGTTTTTTAGCTGCTGAACCTGAAACAGGAGCTGTCCGCTCATGGGTGGGTGGCATCAATCATAAATACTTTCAATACGATCATGTAAAATCTAAACGTCAAGTAGGTTCTACTTTTAAACCTATTGTTTATACGACTGCACTAGAACAAGGCTATCATCCTTGTGAATACACGGATAATCATTTAATCATCTATTCTGAATATGATGATTGGAAACCTGAAAATGCCGATAATAAATATGAAGGGGTTTATTCTATGGAGGGAGCACTAAGTAAGTCGGTCAATTCTGTTACAGTACAAACCATTATGAATACTTCAGTAGATTCTGTTATTCAAACTGCACAACAAATGGGTATTCGCTCCGACATACCTCAAGCACCAGCCATCGCGCTTGGCGCTGCTGATGCCTCCCTTTATGATATGGTGAATGTGTATGGCACATTAGCTAATAAAGGTGTTCGTCCTGAAATGCACTATTTGAGTCGTATTGAAGATTATGATGGGAATGTTTTATTTGAAGTAGAAACAGATACCTCTACTTGGGAACAAGTCATCGCCGAAGATAATGCCCTAATGATGACCGATATGCTACAATCAGTGGTCGATAGTGGTACTGCCAGACGATTGCGTTATCAATACCATTTAGAAAGTGCCATTGCTGGAAAAACAGGCACCACTCAAAATCAATCGGATGGTTGGTTTATTGGTTATACCCCTCATTTAGTGGCTGGTGTTTGGGTAGGTGCTGAATCACCTAAGGTTCGTTTTAGAACACTCAGTTTGGGTTCTGGGAGTAATATGGCATTGCCCATTTGGGGACGATTTATGAATAAGGTATATAAAGATAAAGAATTTGCCTATCAAAGAAATGCCCTTTTTCCTTCCCTCCCTGATTCATTAGCTCAAATTATGGACTGTGCTCCTTATTTGGAACATCGCCCTATTTTTGTAGATCAAGAAATAGACGATATTTTCTGGGAGTCAGATGATGAACATCCTTATACTCCAATCGAAGAAGTGATTGAGCAATTGTTTAAAAAAGATAAAAAACGTGTTAATATTCCACCTTCAGATCGTTCTCGTTCAGAAGCTCAACGCGAGGAATCTGAACGTATTCGAAAAAACAACCAACGCTTAGAAGAAAAGCGTAAACGTAAAGAAAAACGTAAAAAGACTTTGAAACGAATATTTGGAGGATAAAATCCTTCAGCACTAAAATTGCGGAATTATTTATTGATTGCGTAATTTGTCTATACGAGACATAGCATTATCTTCTATAACTTCCATCGGGTATTATTGTAGGAAAAGCATATTGAGGATTCGTCAATAATTCAACTATTGTAGGATCTTGATTTTCTACTTTTTCTCTTGTGTTCAATCGCCATTCTTGGTCGATTTCATCTAAGCGATTTTCTTGTGCCCCCAATATAGAAGTGATTGCCCAGTAGAAATATTCTGTAACTTGGCAGTTATAATCGCAAGTTGTATCATCATACGTATACCATGCACCCGAAGGATAAGAGTTGGGCACTGATGTGAATTGCCCGCCTCGTGCAATATCCATTGCATTTGCAATCTGAGAACCTTTCATTTCTCCAAAAATATCAGGATATACCTTAGAATAACCAGCATGTGTAATAATATGAAACACCTCTTCTAAGGAAGCATCAAACCGACCTGTTTTACCACTCGATATGTAGGAAGGATTCGTTTCATCATTTCCCAAGTCTTGTCCTGTTCCAACATTTGGAAAATCCGATAAATCATTTTCTTTTTTCCACATCACCATAAAGGCTTCTTCCTCAAGCATTCGATCTAATACAACTTGATTATCGGGATTCCCATCTTCATCATTATCTAAATATTGTGCCATTACATTAGCAGCATGTAGTAGTTTGTTATCCTCTACTTGAGGAACAGCATAAATATGAATACCAAACACATTTACTCTTCGATTAAAACTAGAGAAGTCTGTATTGGGATTGGATTCAATTGTAAAATTAGGATCGTTTCCTGCATCAACTGGCATATTAGTCAAATCTTCATCTTTGTTACAAGACATCAATAAAGTCAACAATAAAATCGAAAAGCCTATTTTTAAGTTCATCATGATTTAAAGTGTTTTTGTGCGTTAATTGCTTTCACTATTAAAACAATTTTAAGACAAAAATCCCCTATGCTTTTTTTAAAAAAGTAATTTAAATAGACTTTAAAACTTAATTTTTCTTACAACTTCTCCTTCAAAAACTGTCCTGTATATGATGCCGCGACCTTAGCTAAATCTTCAGGCGTTCCTTGAAAAACTAAATTTCCGCCATGTCTACCACCACCTGGACCAAGGTCAACCACCCAATCTGCTGATTTAATGACTTCCATATTGTGTTCGACCACTAAAACGGTATGCCCTTTTTCTACCAAAGCATTGAGCGCATCTAAGAGTTTTTGAATATCATGAAAATGAAGCCCCGTCGTCGGTTCATCAAAGATGAAAAGGATTTTTTCAGAGGTGCGTTCTTTTACCAGGAAAGAAGCTAATTTCACGCGCTGCGCCTCTCCACCCGATAATGTACTAGAAGATTGTCCTAATTTGATATACCCTAAACCAACATCATTCAAGGGACGAATTTTATTCACCACATCTTTTGCATCTGCAAAAAAGTCAAGCGCCTCTTCGATACTTAAATTGAGAATTTCAAAGATGTTTTTTCCTTTATATTGTACATCTAAAACTTCTTGCTTAAAGCGTTGTCCTTTACATTCTTCACAGGTCAAGCGAACATCTGCCAAGAACTGCATTTCAATCACTTGCTCCCCATCTCCTTTACAACTTTCGCAGCGTCCACCTTCTACATTGAAAGAAAAATGCTTGGGTTTGAAGCCACGAATTTTAGATAATTGTTGACTCGTCATTAAATTCCGAATGGTATCATAAGCCTTTACATAAGTTACAGGATTGGAGCGAGAAGATTTCCCAATTGGATTTTGATTAATCATCTCTACAGCCGTGATCCGACTTAAATCTCCTGTTAATTCCGAATGTAAACCAGGTGCCATTGGTGTATTTTCACCTAAATGTTTCTTTATAGCTGGATAGAGAATTTGTTTCACCAAAGTGGTTTTTCCAGAACCCGACACGCCTGTAACTACAGTTAGTGTATTCAAAGGAAAACGCGCATCTATGTCTTTAAGATTATGTTGTTTTGCTCCTTTGATGTAAATACTATCTGAAATGCGACGGCGACCAATGGGTACAGGAATTTGCATCCGATCACTCATATATTTGGTGGTCAAACTTTCCGTTGCTTCTTCGTAGATATCAGAATATGGCCCTGCAAAAACGACTTCTCCTCCATGTATACCTGCACGCGGGCCAATATCAATCAAATAATCTGCATTTTTGATCACATCTTCTTCATGTTCGACAACAATCACTGTATTTCCTAAATCGCGAAGGTTTTTTAATACGCTCACCAAGCGATTGGTATCTCTAGGATGCAAGCCGACACTCGGTTCATCTAAAATATACATACTACTAGTGAGATTACTCCCTAAGGTTCGAGTAAGATTGATGCGTTGGGTCTCTCCCCCACTTAGTGTAGAAGAAATTCGATTTAAGGTTAAATAATTCAAACCGACATCTTGCATAAAATGAAGTCGATTGGTAATTTCAATCATTAATCGCTTCGCTACTTTTTGATCAAAATCACTCAATTCAAGTTTAGAAAAGAATTCTAATAAGTCTTCTATTGGGTATTCCACCAAGTCAGGAATGGATTTACTCGCTACTTTAACATAAGTCGCTTCTTCGCGCAAGCGTCCCCCATCACAAGTATTACAAGTTGTACGTCCTCGATAACGCGCCATCATGACCCGATTCTGGATTTTGTACATTTTTTCTTCTAGTTCCCCAAAGAAGGCATCAATTCCTTTGAAATAGCGATTCCCTTTCCAAAGTAATTTTTGTTGAGCTTTGTCTAAATCTTGATAAGGCGTATGTACTGGAAAATCAAAATGATGGGCATTTTCAATAAGTTTGCTTAGCCATCGACCATGTTTTTCTCCTTTCCAACAAGCAATTGCCCCTTCATACACTGATTTGGAAGGATCAGGAATTACTTTTTTGGCATCAATGCCCATAATTTTTCCAAAACCTTCACAGCGAGGGCAAGCTCCATAAGGATTATTGTAATTGAATAATTGAGGGGTGGGTTCCAAGAAACGCATGCCATCTAATTCAAAGCGATTATTAAAAGACGTTTCTTCCTTTTCCATAATATCTACAATACAATCACCTTCACTTTCATAAAATGCCGTTTGTACAGAATCGGCTATCCGTTTTGCATTTTCTTCATCTTCTTGTTTCACCACAAAGCGATCTATTAAAATACGAATATCTTCTTCTGCATATTCACTCACTGCTTTTTCTAAATCAATGACATTGGCATCAATTAAATCCTCAATCCGATTTAGGGTGTTTTTATAATAAACACGGGTATATCCTTTTTGGAGCAATAAATTAAATTCTTGTTGTAGAAGACGTTCTTTATATTTTTGTTGCAATGGAATGAATAACTGCACTTTCGTTCCTTCTTCAAAGGAATGAATATAATCGGTAACATCCGTCACTTGATGTTTACGAACCAATTCGCCTGAAATGGGAGAATAAGTTTTTCCGATACGCGCAAACAACAAACGCAAATAATCATAAATCTCCGTTAATGTCCCTACTGTAGATCGTGCATTTCGGGTACTCACTTTTTGTTCAATCGCAATAGCTGGACAAATACCTTTGATGTAATCCACCTCTGGTTTTTTCATCCGCATTAAAAACTGACGCGCATAAGAAGACAAACTTTCCACATAACGACGTTGTCCTTCTGCAAAAAGCGTATCCATGGTAATTGAAGATTTCCCAGAACCCGAAACACCTGTTACTACGACCAATTTATTCTTTGGAATAACTAAATCTATGTTTTTGAGATTGTTTCCTCTAGCCCCTTTGATGTGAATGCTGTCTTTGAATTTTTCGACAGTCGGAGGCGTTGCACTTGTAGTATTACTCATGATTAAGAAGTTAGACAAAATTTGATAATGAATTTGTCCTGCTGTTTTATAGGAGTTGTCTAAAAAAGTTAAGATTTATTTTCTATGGCAAGTTGGAAACTTGCAGGATATTTTCTCGAAGTTAGGAAACTTCGAGTATCGTTCAGGATTTTATTTGGTGACATAAAAAATAAAACTACGTTTTTCGATAGCCCCTTTTAAGAAGAAAACAAAAATACGGAAGTACAGTTGATTTTTATGATAAAAAAGGAAAGAAGAATAAAATTATTTCAATATGAAGGTAGGGAGTAAATAGGTTTGCTTGTTATAAACTAAAGAATCAGAGAGTTATACACGAACGAGCGTTCGGAAATATTGTATGAAAGTAAATTTTAATCAGTTAAAAAAGTGTTAAGAAACTTAAAAAGGTGGATTCCTAGGAAATAAACCCCTATTTTGGAATCATAATTGCTAGTTAATAGTAAAATCAACTTTAATTTACTTACCAAAATAATTCGTCTATAGTAGCAAACTTCTACACTTAAATATTTTATTCATACTAATAAAATACTATAGTTATGCAAGTTACGCTGCTTAATGATCAACAACTCATTGCTCGATATTTAGACGGAGACGAGCGCGCTTTCGAAGAATTACTTTCTCGACACAAGCAAAAAATCTATACTTCTATTTATTTATTTGTAAAAGATACTGCTCTTGCAGAAGATATCTTTCAAGAAGTATTTATCAAAATTATTGATACTTTACGTAAAGGTAAATACAACCACGAAGGCAAATTTGTGCAGTGGGCCATGCGTATTTCTTACAATATGTGTGTCGATTATTTCCGTCGCGTGAAACGTCGTCCAACAGTTTCACCAACTGATACCTTTGATATCTTTGATGTATTACAATCATCAGAAACTAATGCAGAGCAAAATCTAATCAAAAGTCAAACGCACCAGAAAATTCGTAAATTAGTGGACAAATTACCTCCAGAACAACGTGAAGTGGTGATCTTACGTCACTATGCGGATATGAGTTTTAAAGAAATTTCCCAATTAACACGGGTAAGTATCAATACTGCTTTAGGGCGTATGCGTTATGCTTTAATCAACATCCGTAAAATGGTAGAAGAGCAAGAAGTATCGCTCTTAAAGTAAGCCCTCATCCCTATCCAAATTATAACCGTCTTTTTGAAAGTAAACGCAGCAGTTAGACTTGCTGGTCGGCTCAATAGAATTAATCTATTGAGCCGCTTTTTTATCTCATTATATTTCGTGGCACACAGGTGAGCCGCTTTTTTATCAGAATACAAAACATTTTTACTTAAACCACGAATGCACGAATTTTTAGCGAATATTTTTTGAATGTATTCTTGGTCTTTGTATTTATCTTGTATTTCACTTTTAGTGTTATCATTTAATCAAAGCTACATCTCCAGATTCAATTCCTTGTATACGCTCTCCGAATTCTTCTGCTTCATATTGTAATACATACGCCAATACTTGATCGGTCATTATTTTTCCGTCTCGTCCTCGACCGTCCCATCCATCTACTATATTTCTGCTTTCAAATACTAAAGTTCCCCAGCGATCAAATATTTGAAGGGAATAAGTTAAAATATTACAATTGGAATAAGCTCGAAACTCATCATTGATTCCATCAAAATTAGGTGAAAAAGCATTAGGCAAATAAAAAGTACAGGGTTCACAAGAAATAAAGTCTATTTGAATATCATCTATAATAAAGCAATCTCCTTTTTCTACAGTAAGAGAATAGTTTCCTTCATTTGTTGCTGTAATCATCGCTTCCATTTCTCCATTTGACCAAAAGTAATTTAATTCTTCTTGAGTAGTATTTACAGCAATTAGCGGAGGTTCATCTTGGCAAATAATTGTATCTTCTCCTAGAAATCCTTCCTCCAAATAAATGCGATGATCCAAAACGGTCGTGGAATCCGACAATACTAAGCCACAAACGGTATCAACCAGCCACCAATAATCACCAGGTTCCGTTACTGCCAACGTTGCATTAGTACTACCATCATTCCATTGAAAGTTCGCATTATCAATCTCTGTTCCTAGTAAAATTGTATCTCCATAACACAAACTCAAAGTATCTTCAAAGAATTTTTCTTGTTCTAATTCATAAATTTCAATCGCATCAATATAAAAGTATTGATCACAAGAATTATCTGAAACCGAAAAGATCAAATGCCGATGATTTTCTGTGGGTCGAAAACAAAAACTAAATTTTTCCCACTCTACATTAGTAATGACATCTGTTGAACCTAGTAATTCTGCATCCAATTGGCTTCCTACATAATTATCTTCATTATTTAAAGGGAACGGATTGGAAAGCATGCCAAATAGTTCGATAGATGAACAAATACCAGCCGACCAAAACGCATAAGCGGCATGAAATTGAATGTAATAATCTGTATCCGCTTTTAAAGGGGTATCTAATAATTGACTAAATGATTCTGTTGTAATATAAGGTGCTGTACTTGACCATAAACCAAAACCTGCATAACAATCACCTTCATAGGCTTCTACATTAAAAAAGCCTGGCTCACAAAACAAATCGGCGGTTACAGACACGGCTTTCCAGTGTCTAGCTAAATTGATTTGTGAAATATCATTAGGCGCAGAAGTGTATTCTTCAAAATATCCATTTTTGAGGATCGTTTGTGCATCAATATTTATATTCAAAAAAAAGAAAACGAAAAAGAAGAAATGTATGATTCTCATAATAGACTCCTTGACTTTACAAATACAGTGCTTTGATATAAAAAACATTGCACCTCTTGCGTTCATTCGTTGAGTAAAAAGTCGTAAAAATGATAATTGGTGAAATTTAGGAAATAAAATATTATTTTTCCTACTTTTTTGCGTTATCCCTATAAAAGTAATAAATTGTATATTCTCATCGAAATAAAATAAGATGAGTTTAGAAGCGATAAGATGCGTGCATTTGCCATACTACTTACTGTACTAACCCTAAGCCTTCAAGCTTGTAATCCCATAACTGAGCGTATGCCTCATTATGCGGTACATGGTATTGATATATCTCACCACCAAGCTAGAATAAATTGGGATACTGTAGCTGTTCAAAATCTCCACTTTTCTTTTATCAAAGCTACAGAAGGTGCTACTTTTAAAGATAGCTTGTACTGCCATAATTGGAATGAACTAGCACGTATACAACTCAAAAAAGGAGCTTATCATTTTTTTCGTCCGAAAGTAGATCCTCTTTTACAAGCTCAAAATTTTATAGATGAAGTAGTGCTACAAGATGGCGATCTACCGCCTGTATTGGATATAGAGGTAATTGATGGCTGTACTGATATGGAAATTTTAGAAGGTGTGCAAAAGTGGCTTAATATTATCGAAGAACATTATCAGATTCAACCTATTATTTATACCAATTTAAATTTTTATCGTCGTTTTATTGCAGGTCATTTTGACGCTTACCCTATTTGGATAGCAAGATACAACCACTTCAAACCGCAATTAGCTTATGGTAATTCTTGGATTTTTTGGCAATATGGAAACAAAGGTCGAGTAAATGGAATAAAAGGAGATGTGGATCTTAATGTGTTCTATGGTTCATTAGATGAGTTGGATGCACTATCTTATCAACCTCCAATCTTATTAAGTGTTATTCAATAGCTCGTTGAGCAATCGGTCGTAATGCAATCATATTTTCTCGCTGCAACTTTTCTTGCGTCTTATTTGAATATTCATGTTTAACAATACAACACTCCATTGGTAAAGAAAAATAAAAGATACTTCCTTCATACATCTTTGATTCACACCAAATATTTCCGCCCCAACTTTCCACTATTTTTTTACAAATTGCCAAGCCTAAACCTGTATTTTTCACTCCTTTCTTTCCATTTAACTGATAAAAACCATCAAAAATTCTTTTTTGAAATGTTTCTTCTATTCCTATGCCATTATCTTGTATAGCAAAAATGCAACGATCCTCTGTATATTCTACTTTTATTTGAATTTGTGGCGTTTCTTCTGATCGATATTTAATGGCATTATGAATTAAATTTTGAAATAGCTGTAAGCCTTGAGAATAATTAATTTGTACAATCGGTAAATTTTCTTGTACAAATAGCTTTGTTTCCGTTTCTTTTATGTCAAAATAAAGATGTTGGAGTACATGCTGAATCAATGCATTGACATCGATCTCTTCTCTCGAATGAATTTCTTTACCTGCCATTGCAAAAACGAGTAAATCATCGAGTAATTCACTCATTGTTTGTACACCATCTTTGATATAATAGATAAATTCCGAAATATCAGCACAATTAGAATCTTCTAACTTATTGGATAACAAATTGGTAAAAGATTGTATGGTACGAAGTGGTGTTTTTAAATCATGTGATGCAATGGTAACGAATTGACTAAGTTCTCGATTTTTTGCTTCTAGTAAAGCTTGTGTTTTTAGATTTTCCTGATTAGATTCTTGTAATTCAATAGAACTTAATTCAATAGATCGATCGATGATTTGTCGATCCCGTTCATAATGATCATAAGACGCACTTATGGTATCCAATAAATCCAATAGTTCAGGAGATAAATTAGTCGTATCTTTTAATTTACGGTTAATTTGACGTTGTAATAACTTATTATATTTTTTCATATCTCAGTAAATGTGGTGATGGTCATAGTTTGATTATGCAATTCCGAACGGTGTGGATAAATTGAAGGAGCTATTTCGCCATAAGAATAAAAGCCAGCAATAGTTGTTTCTTGCCCCAACGTATCTCTTACTACAGCTAATTCTTCTTCCATATTATGTCCTAATACATATTTTCGCCCCACACAACTTACCAATAATGCTAAATCAGGCGCCTTTTCTGGAGTTCCTAATTCTATACTTTGTTGGGCTGCTGCTTCTGCGCCATCAATTAATTTATCAGGATTGTGCTTCATTAATTGAGCATAAATTCCTTCTGGCATATCACCAGCAAAGGTCATACTTTGTGATGTTTCATCTACCGATAATATCGTTCGAACTAGTTTAGTATTTTCATATTCTGTTTCAATGGATAACGGAAAGTATAAAGCTGAACTAGGCAGTTCTTTTGAAAAATCGCCTAAATATTTTTTATACAAGGATAGAGCAGATTGACCATCTAATTCGTATAAGACATTACTTTTAGATTTAGTGATTTTTCGTTTAGGACCAAATGAATCCCATCCTCCTTTCGAACCAAATCCTATATTAAGGCGATCGCCATAAAAGCCGATGATAACAATATTTCCTTCTGCTACTTTACTGTTATGTCCTACTAGCGTTTTGGAAAAATTATAGTCATCTCCTGCTAAACCTCCCGTAATAATCGTTTCTTTCTTTTTGGCGAGATTAAGTCCACGGACGAGTTCACTTCCATTGATTTGTTGTCCATCACATAAGACAAAAATGTATCGAAGTCCTTCTCGTTCTAAATTTTCCAGCATACCGATACCCGCTTCGAAGCTAGTATCAAAATCCTTAATATTTTTGGATTCAACGACAAAAGGTGTTTCCTCAAATTCAATGGCTGTGAGAATTAAATCAAAATCACTAATATGCGTATTAGCAAATTGACCTGAGGTGGAAGAACTAATGAGTTCTGCAGATGGGTAACGATTTTGTATTTGAGAAATCACTTCTTTTTTGGCTAATAATTCACGATTGCCAAAACAGAATACGAGTTGTGGTATGATAGAAGAGGTACATGCATTAAGTTGTACCCAGCCATCTTGGCTAGTCCACTTTTCTTGGATAATCTTCATGATCTAAAACTCTAGTTTTCGAGGGCTTATTTAAATTTGACTTTTACGATATACATTCAAAATGATTAACAAAGTGAATACTATTTGTTCACTAGTAGCATTTTTGTGACATGATTTTTTGATAGTTTCAAATATAGATCGTCTTTATAGAATAGCTTTCATTTCATCAGATGTATCAATAAATGAGAATTGTCTTGTATTGTTATTGATGTATAAAAAAATAACGGAAGGAGTAAACGTGAATAATCCTGTAGATTGAATCTTGTTTTTGTATGAATCAAAAGCGACTATATTAAATGGATTAAGAAGAGATACGTTCGTATACTTTAAAGGTATAATTATATTCATTTTTTTCGTCGGCGAGATGAGCTTCCGATTGTAGTAATTTCCATTGTTGTGTATCAATAGCTGGAAAAAAAACATCCCCATCTACTTCAAGCTCTACTTCTGTGACGTACAATTTATCACATAAATTGATACTTTGTTTATAGATTTCGCCACCCCCAATAATGAATGCTTCTTCTTCTCCATGATCGTGAGCCAATTCTAAGGCTTCTTGAATGGAATGCGTAATACAACAACCTGTAGCTACATAAAAAGGATTGCGTGTAATAATAACATTCGTCCGTTTGGGTAAGGGGCGACCAATGGACTCATAACAATTGCGCCCCATCAAGATATGATGATGGAGTGTCGTTCGCTTAAAGTACTTCAAATCTGCTGGTAAATACCAAGGAATATCATTGTGACTACTTCTTCCAATCACATTATTTTTAGCGATAGCAACGATGGCAGATACAATCATTTAATTTTAAATTTTAACCTTCTTTTGTTGAAAATATTGAAAAATAAAAACCCCTAAACAAATTCCTAAGCCTAAAAATTCTCGTGTATACTCAATATGTGGTGCTTCGGCTTTCATACTCCCTGTAATGGTTGGCATTCCCATTTGAATCCAATAAATAAATTCAGGAAGTAAAAATACCACGCCTAATACACTTGCTATGATTCCTCCAAGGATTAGGTATTTTGAATATTTTGAAAAAACTGCCATTCCACAAACTATTGCGACCCAAATGTATAAAGCGACCCATAACCACGGATCAGGATCATTGAGCTGAAACCAGGCAAAAAGGATAAAAAGTATACTCAATATTAAATTTATAATTTTCATAATCCATCAAAAATCCATTACTGCCTCTACATCAGGATCTAATTTAGGTGGTTTGGAAAATAAAGAAATTCCTATAAACAGACAAAGCGAAACGATAAGCGAAAATGCTCCTGTATCTATATTATAGGGTAATTGTATTTTGAATAATTTTAGGCAGAAATTAACCAATAGACTACTAATAATCGCCACATTGGCAGCTTGAAAAGTGGCCCGTTTCCAATTAAATCCTATCGTTACTGTCGGTACAATTGCTGCTGCAAATGTCCCCCAACCAAATGCCCCTAAAATCGCCACTAAATCGCCAGAATATAAAGCAAATAATGCCGCAAAAATGGTAATCAAACAAGTGGTCACACGTGCTACCAATAATTTATTCTTTACATCAATCCCCATCGCTTTAGGAATATCATGCATAATCGCTGCTGTACCAATATTTAAAAATGCATCTGCAGTAGACATAATCGCTGCAAATAAACCAGCAAAAACGACTCCCGCTAAAATGGGATGTGCATAATATTGTAAAAACTGAGATGCTGCCATATCAGGTGAAGCCAATTCAGGATGTGTTCCATCTAATACTAAGGCACGCATCACCAAACCAATACTGATCCATAACAAAGCGGAAAAAAAGTACCCTACAATAGAAACAGGTAAGATATGCCTTGCATCACTGATTTTTTTGTTCATCATCATCTTCGTAATAACATGTGGTTGTCCCGATCCTCCTAATCCAAATACAAATAACCACGATAAACAACCAATCATTCCTAAAGTACCCCACGGTCCAATCGCTTCTGGATCATCTGCTTTGATAATCGAACTGATTTCCGTAAATCCACCATCATAGGTATATAAGACCGTAAAAAAGATCAAAATTGCTGCAACGACCATTACGCCTCCTTGTATCAAATCCGTATAGACAGAAGCTACAATTCCTCCAGTTACGCTATAAAAAAGCAAGATAGAACAAGAAATTAATACACACATTTCAACACTTATTGCACTCCAAGCGGTCATTTCTGATAAAATATCTTGTAGTACTAATGCCATTGCTAAAATCTGCGTCGCTAAATACCCTAAAACTCCTAAGACAATTGCTAATGCTGTTAAAAACTGGGTGGATTTACTATTATATCGAAGTGCAACTGCATCAGGAAGCGATAATGTATTCCCTAATTCAGCGAATAAGCGCAAGCGTTTACCTAACAACAAGAAAGATACATTAAACCCTAAACTCGCTACCACCACCATCCATACCGAACTCATCCCCATTTTGTAGACTAAACCCGGCCCTCCCACAAAACCAAAACCACTTAACGTACTGGAAAAGACCGCAAATGCCGTTACCATAATCCCTAAATCACGCCCTGCCATAAAGAAATCCTGTGCGGACTTCGTCTTTCGCAATGCCCATATACCTACTGCAATACACAGCAGCATGTAAATGGCTAGTGCTGTTAAAATAATAGGATGCCTAAATTCTTCCATAATGATAAAAACAGTCAACCGATTTAAGTTGCCGAACGAATATAGAAAGAATTTACAAGAGTACGAAGTATAATTTCGTGCTTGAGTTTAGAATCGTAGTTATAGAATTACTACTCCTTAATAATCTTCTGTGCTAAAATTTTATTAGTTGTAGAAAGACGACATAAATATACCCCTACAGGAATATTAGCAGTACTTAGAAACAACTGATGACGCCCTTCTACTTGTAATTCATCTTCTATAACTGTTTGGACTAACTTACCTGCTACATCAAATAAATCAATAGTAACAGTAGTTCGTTTACTCAAATCATAATTAATAACTAATGAATCTGTAAATGGATTAGGATGAGCAGAAATGGCAAAGTCGGTCGGACGCTCAAATCCTTCTGCTGGACGTAAAAAAATGGGGGAACCAGTTAATTGAATTGCCTGAGAACTAATGGTACTACTAATATCTGTTTTGGAGTAATCCCACTCATATTTTTCCACAAAATTGATATTCCAATCTGCTGGAAAAGAGTATTCTGCACTAGTTGTTTCATCTTCATCTTTATCCGTTACTGCCCAAAGCACATAAGTAGGTTCTTCTGTTAGTGGATCAACAAAAGCCGCTCCCCGAATATTAGATGGTAAATTGAGCTCTTTTGAAATATCATCATGGTATAAGCCTTTTCGCAATAAAAGCGAAGTCGTCTCGTAAGCAATTCCCCCATTCGTTTTAGTTTGTTGATAAGGCCCAACACTTGCTAAAGGTTTATACAAGCCCATGAAATCAAACTCATTGAATTCTGTCTCTAAGGAGTTCGCTTCTCCCAAATTAAATACATGGTATTGTAAATAATTTTCTTTTTTACAAGCCACTAAAGATTTAATCATAAAATGACGTTGTGCAGCGTCTGAACCAATGAATTCATCATTAAATTTAACTCGAGGAATATTGGTTTCTGTTAAAATCCATCGTTTTCGAGGATAAGTGGTATCATCATAACCATGTTTTTCTAAGACCTCCTTAAATTCACCACCCAATTGTAATAAACCATCTACTGCCGCATCTGAATGACGAAAATATTCAAATCCACTAATCGCATTACTCCATTCGCGTAAGCTATTGTCAATATGAGGATAAGAATGATAATTCATCACATCGAAATAAGCACCTCCACCTAATGGAAATTTTTCAGAAACACTGCCATCTGTAGGATTATCCGTATTTCGCATAACTGCATCTAAAAAACTAGGATATCCCAACCCTCCAATAGCTACGTAAGCCTCTGGATCAAGTGATTTAATAACTTCGTAACTAATACGAAGCAAACGGATATAATGAAAAATAGGAGCTTGCAATTTATAGCGACAAGGCTCAGGATTCGCATCCCACCAGTCAGCAGGATTGGTATATTGAGTGGTACCGGGAGGATTAATCACAAAATCGGGCTCATTCCAAATCTCCCAAATACGTACATAATTTTTGTATTTAGAAACTACTTTATAAACATATAATGCATAAAAATTAGCATCATTAACAGGAGTTCCATCTGTACCGTCATCCCAAATATCCAGATACATATTGGCAAACAACTTGGAGGTCGTCCCTTCGCAATAGGACTCCGTTTCTTTATGTTCTTCACTTGGATCTTGAAGAAATAAGGTATGATCTACTAGCCCTAATTTTTTATAATGCTCAAAAGCATCCAAACGAATATCGTAGCCCCAATGTTCGACAAACCATTCTGGTAAGGTAGGTCGTAAGGCTTGAACGCCCACTCCTTCAATACCCAATTCAGGATTACCAATAGCAATGTCTGCCAATTGTTCGTCGCGCCAACCTTCATAATAGCCCATATTGGTGGCAAAGAAGGAAGCTCCTTCTCGTTCATAAGTCGGAACAAATTCATTTGCTGTGAAGCCAGGTTTTTGCGCTCCAAGAATCGTAAAAAATAAAATAACAAATAGGGATGTAAGTATAGCTTTCATCGAGAATATGGTTCATGTAAACAAAAAAAACACTTCTGTGAATTACGGCTTTGGGAAAGGGCGTGCGCGTTTTAAGTTTGTTTTTAGAAGGGGAACGAATTGCAAATATACAACAAATTTGAATAATTAGTATGTTAAATTTTTATACATCCGTTTGTGCATCCCGATGGGTTTGATTTCATAAATACCCCCTACTTGGGTCATTCCAAATTTAAGGTAGTAATCCGCAGCTGTCACACGAGCATTACACCACCAAGTATCCACTTCTTTTTCACGAAGAATTTCTTCTGCTTTTTCTAATAAAGCAAAACCTGCTCCTTGATTGCGAAAATCCGTATCCGTTGCCATGCCTCGAAGTCGATATTGGAGATTGCCCTCTACCTCAGGATGATTTTCTCGAAAATAGGAAGACACGCTTACCAAACGATTTCCAGCAAATGCGCCTAGATGAAAATTATGTTCCTCAAAATCAGCAGGATAATAACAAGCTTCTATAGATTGGTGTGGACGTAAGATGCGATGACGTAAATCATAAGTTGCCTTGGCATCAATGAGTTGTAGCGTAAAAGATTTCATGATGGCTTTGTTTGTTTTCTAGTTCTTGCAAATGAGTCGCCACTATTTTCCAAACTTCAGGATCAATCCCCAAAGAAAGGTGCGTCGATTGAACTTCATAGTGAGTGACATTTTTAGATGTATGATCTAAACAAGCAGACCATGATACAAAGCTATCATTTTTTGTAAAAATAATGGTAATTGGAACTTCAATTGGATTAGTTTGATCTAATTCTTCCATTAATGTATTGATTCGCTGGGCTTCTTTTTCTCCCCATGCTTTTGCGCCAATTGTGTATTTCGGTCCACCAATGATGGGCGTTCCATAGGTAACTACACTCGCAATTCGATCGGGTAATTCTCTTGCTATTTCTCGTGCTACCACTCCGCCTAAACTCCAACCAATCAACGTAATCTTATCGGTTGAACGTTCGCCTTTGAGTCGATCTACGATTTCATCACGATAAGCTTCAATTTTGCCTTGATTCGTACCTAAGCCCCAATATTCAGGAGCGTATCCTAATTTACTTAAAAAAGTTTTCATCGGAAACATCACCGTCTCATGCGAATTCCAACCAGGAAATAAAATAATCCGTTGTCCTTTTCCAACTTTATCTTTAGTCAAATTGCTGTATTGACGTAGTAATCGAATGGGTTGAAAAATAGAATTGATTTCTTGAAAAATACTAGGTCGTTTTACGTCTTGTGGATGTGGAGCGTTTGTAGAAGAATATTCGTTAACTATCATTATTAAATGTATTTGGAGTTTAACAATAAAACCCAAATAAGGTTGATGAAAAGACTTCTTTATCCATTTCTCAAACAACAACGTTTATATTTTTTGCCACTTCCACATGGGCAAAGGCTATTGCGTCCGAGGCGACGGCCTGTAAAACCAAACATCGTTTTAATAGCGGCATTCCAGCGCATACTCATATCTTGATTAAAAATATGCTCTAATAAATGATATAAATCGGGATAATATTTTTCCATTTCTTGAGGGCGCTCGAAGAAATATTCACCTGCTACAGCAAAAAATTCTGTTTTATTGGTCGCTCCATAAGGACGCAGCTTAGAGTTACCTGATTTGATACGTGCAATTTCTTTATGCATCGTATCCAACCACGGCAAGACATACTGTTTATCCATCAAGTGAGGGATGCCATCGAATGCTCCATCACTTCCATCAATCAAGTGTATAAACTCGTGGATACCTGTATTAAGTGCATCTTTGGCTTTTAGAAATCCATTGACTAAAGCGGGTTTAGACAAAATCATAATTCGATTCATACTACCGCCTCCAACCATTCCTAAAATACGTCTCCCTTTTCCTGATTGTCGAAAATCTGCTGTAAAAGACCCTGGATAAATAAGCACTTCTCCTAGATTGTCATATTCCCATTCTCGAAAACCAAAAATAGGGATAATCGCACTCGCTGCCACCAAGATGCGTGCTTGATCATCTACTTCTGTTTTAATACCTGTAATGCGTTTTTCAGCAAGGAAAATTTGCACATTTTGTTCAAAACGATGTCGTTCTTGTTCAGAAAGGGTATTGTAATACAAGACATCCCTTAATAAAATATGTCGCCACGTAGAAGGAAAAGGTTGTTTTAATAAAGCGGAACGTAAGCGATATTTCTTCGTAAAAACTCGGAAAAGTAAAATAGCGATAATCAAACCAAAAATACTCAATCCTAAAAATCGAACAGAATCCGTTTGAAAAATAGGCGCGATGGCAATCCCAAATAAGACAATAACAAGCAAACTAAAAAAAATAGCTACTTTTTGAACAAAGGAAGCCTTTTTTGGTGCAATTTGTGGCATAGCAACTTAACTTTTCTGCAAGATAAGATTTATTAAATTCATTCAAATTATAAAAAATATTAATTTAATTATTTTCAGATATTATATTTTTATATATTTGTGTCAGTTTTTAGCAGAAGTCATTTTAGAACCCTTATTTATTCCTCAAACTACTCATGCGGTATTGTGCGGTATTGCTTTTATTATTCTTTGGTTTAACTAATTTTTGTACAGCACAAGAATTTAAGTTAGAATTGGGTACTTATGATCAAGTCATACCTAAATCTTATTTTGAGGAAGCAGGACTTATCAATGTAAAATTAAGTGTCGATGCCTTTGATTTATATCGCTACTATATTGACCAATTTACCACTTATGTACATGCGCAACAACAGTTGTTATTATTAGATCAAAGACGTTTTCCTCATTGTCGAATTGTAGATGCTGAACGACAACGAATTCTTTGTGCGCAGCAATGTAATTTTATTCGCCCTTCTTATTCAGATATTGAAATTTCTTCTGTCTTTTTTGATTTTGGAAAAGCTACAATTACTACTGCTACTAAAATGATCTTAGATGAATTGGCTCGTATTTTAGAAGATAATCCTACTATATCTGTTACCTTAGCTGGACATACTGATGCTATAGGTTCTCCTGAAAAAAACAGGATACTTGCCATGAAACGCGCACTTGCCGTTCGACAATATTTACAACAAAAAGGAATTGATATTTATCGTTTGAAAACGCAAGTGTATGGAGAAGGTGCGCCTATCGCCTTGAATATACATGAAGATGGCACAGATGCGCCTGAAGGTCGAAAATACAACAGACGAGTTAGTATTATGATGAATAATATTGAGGGTATTACCTTATATGATGCAACGAAAAAAGTGCTTATCCCAGAGCATTTACAACTTACTTCTGATAAATCCCCTCCACCAACAAGTGTTGCTCGCCACTGATGGTAATATCTTGTCTGTTTTCTATGCGATAGCCTGTTTGGGGTGTATAATTTAATAACTGTTCTGAAGTTGCTAGGGAAGAATTAGCGGAATTTTTAATTTGAAGGCTAGTAAGCTCTCCTTTTTGATAAGAAATACGAAGTGATTTAGTCCTCAAGTCTTCATCTAATGCCGTATAAGAAACATTTGTTAGTTTTTCGTCTATAAAAGTGCTGTCTACTTGATATTTGTCCAACCAAGCGATTTTATTAATATCAGAATTGATAAATACATCAAATTCTTTAGAAAAATCTATATTTGAAAATTGAAGCGTTTCTGATTTTCCATCAAGTGTAATTTGCTTTTCAACAGTTATTTTCTCTTGTTCAATACGATTTATCTCTTGTTCAAAATAATTTTTCACACTAAAAAATGCTTGTCCTTTTAAGTCAGAATTATTCGTTTCTTCTTGGCAAGAAGCAATTAAAAGAACGAGTATAAAAAAGCAGAAAAATTTCTTTATCCAGTGCATTCGTTTATTTTTCAATTAAAACATTCCCCGTCATTTCCTCAGGAGCTTCAATATCCATTAACTTTAAAATAGTAGGTGCTATATCAGCCAATTTTCCATCCTTTACTTTTGTAGCAGTTGCATTTTTTCCTACATAAATGAAGGGGACTAAATTCGTCGTGTGTGCCGTATGTGGCGAACCATCCTCATTTATCATAAAGTCTGAATTGCCATGATCTGCAATGATGATACTATCATAATCAAAAGCTAAGGCTTTTTCGATTAATGTTTTCACACATACATCTACGGTCTCTGCTGCTTTCATGGCAGCTTGAAAATCTCCTGTATGCCCCACCATATCGGTATTCGCATAATTTAAACAAATAAAATCGGGCTGATGTTCGTCAATATGTTTGCAAATTGCAGTTGTGATTTCGTTGGCACTCATTTCGGGTTGAAGATCGTAGGTGGCTACTTTAGGTGAAGCTACTAATAAACGTTCTTCTCCCTTGAAAGCTTCTTCTTGTCCGCCAGAAAAGAAAAAAGTAACGTGTGGATATTTTTCTGTCTCAGCAATTCGCACTTGTGTTTTTCCAGCATTGGAAAGTACTTCTCCGAGTGTGTTTTTCAAATCATCTTTGGTAAAAATAACTTGTATTCCTTGAAAAGATTCATCATAACGCGTCATTGTTACATAATGTAAATTTAAAGGCGTCATCTCGTATTCAGGATAAGCTTGTTGTGTCAATACACTAGTTATCTCTCGTGGACGATCTGTTCTAAAATTAAAACACAAAACCACATCCCCTTCTTGAATCGTAGCGGTAGGTTTTCCAGAAGTGGTACAAACAATAGGCTTTAAAAACTCATCTGTTTCACCTGCATTGTAGCGTTCGTTTATGGTACTCAATACATCCATTGTAGGTTCTCCTTTCGCATGAACGAGTACGTCATAGGCGAGCTTGATGCGTTCCCAACGATTATCTCGATCCATCGCATAATAGCGTCCAATGACAGAAGCTAATTCTACGTTCTTATCTGCGATATGAAGTAGTAGGTCTTTTAAATATTCCTTCCCTCCATCAGGTGCTGTATCACGCCCATCCATGAATGCATGAATATAAACACGTTTTAGACCAGTATTTTCTGTGAGTTCACAAAGGTGTTTGAGATGATTGATGTGAGAATGTACGCCTCCATCCGACACTAAGCCCATTAAATGAACAGCTTTATCATTATCCATAGCATAAGATAAAGCCGCTTGAATAGTTGGATTATCTTTTAAGGTATTTTCTTTTACAGCTTTATTAATTCGTGCTAATTCTTGATAGACTACACGTCCTGCACCGATATTCATATGCCCGACTTCAGAATTTCCCATTTGACCTTCAGGCAAACCTACGTCTGTACCAAAAGTGACTAATTCTGAATTGGGATAGCTACTATAAAGTTTATCTACAAAGGGCGTATTCGCTTGTTGGAGTGCATCCGCCTCTTTTTTTATGCCATGCCCCCAACCATCAAGAATGACTAAAAGGACTTTTTGAGAAGATGAATTCATTATTTTGGTTTTTCTTCTTTCAATTATCGTTTTTCGCTTACCAGTACAAATGCTGGAGGAATATTAATTGGAACAAAATTGACATCTACATTTCCAAATACCTTATCGTAGATTTTTTTTGCTAATAAAGAATAATGTACTTGGATATAACGGCCGCCATCTTTGAGTAAATTACGGCAAGTGGTAACAATACTGTAGCCCAATTCATCTGGCAGGCTTACAAATGGGATAGCAGAAATAACGGCATCGATTTCCGTTTCATTTATTTTATTGAGGTGATGTTCTAAATGTTCAGCAGAATCTTCCACCACAATGAGACGATCATCACCTATCTCTCGAAGGATTTCACAAAATTTGTGATTGACTTCGAAGGAAAGTAGAACAGCATCTGGTCGCATCTTAGCTAAGATGAATTCTGTGATGACTCCATCACCCGCTCCTAATTCAACTAAAACTGTAGCATTATTAAAATCCACATGCTTGACCATGCCTTTACAAAGTGATTTAGAACTTCGTGTAACGGTGCCAACAGTTTTTAAGTTCTTAAAGCTCTCTTTTAAAAAATCTATTTTATTCATAGAGTCTAATTTTCTTTAATCAAAATTGGTTTAATGGTATAATTTAGTCCTTCAAAAAATTAATATTAATGAAGTATGGTTCTATTTGTTCAAGGAAATTAAAAGGATAAAAAACAGGTATGATTATTCTTTTTCTTGGATAAAGTTAATAAGATCAGGGTAAATTGCAGTATAAATTCTACTTTCATCTACAGAAACTCGTTTACCTCCGATGTAAGGGACGATAAACGTATCCATGTAACCATTGCGATTAAGTTCTTTTTGTAATTGATCGGCAGATGAATAGGTACGATAAAGACCAAGCGTATATTGATAAAAAGGAGAGGATAAATTGCGCTCTACCATACCATCTGGATACTCATTGATAAGTCCTCCATTGTACATTTGTTGAATTGCTGCGATTTGTATTTTATAGGAAAGACCATTGGTTGTTGTACGATAATATTCCCCTTTTTTATCCACAATAAAACGACTTACTTGTGGTATTTCAGAAGATATTTTAATCGGTAGTTCTTCACTATTGGTTACTAAGAGATCAATTCGTCGATTGAGTTGCCGCCCCATTTGATTATCTGCACCATCTACGATATTTTGAGCCACTGGATAATTATTACCCAGTCCTTTCACCGTAATTCGATTCGCACTGATGCCGTTATTAATTAAATAGCCTGCTGCTATTTCAGCACGTTTGATACTAAAAAATAAATTGAATTGAGTAGGCCCCGTATCATCTGAATTACTCGCTAGAATTGCATTGAGAGAAGGATATTTTTGTAGTAAACGAATGAGTTCATTTAATTTATCAATATTTTTTTGAGCAAGTATATCACTATCTTCTTTATAATAAAGTGCTGAAAGCGTTACATCTTTCAAAGGTTCATCATTATTATTGCTCACTTCTTCTGTCCAAATATCATCTTGTTTGGAAGGAATATTTATAGCTTTTTGATCTAAATCTGTAAAAAAATGAGGATGTGTACTAGGTTTTTGTTGCACATCTTGGGCTTCTTTAAAATAAGCTATATACAAATCACTTCCTCCAATACTTTCTTTTCGATCAGATGACAAATAAGCTTTCAAGCCATCTTTGGATAAACTAAAATGCAAATCATCTGCTGAAGAATTAATGGGTATGCCTAGATTTTTAGGTTTTGTCCATTGGTTGATTTCCTTATTGTAGGTCGTTTGGAAAATATCCATTCCTCCTATACTGGATCGACTATTATTCGAACTAAAATAGAGCGTAAATCCATCTGCTGCCAAAAATGGAGTCGTTTCATCATAAGCAGAATTAACGACACTTCCCAAATTTTTAGCTGCCGTCCATCCATCTGCTTGTTTAATCGAGTAATATAAATCACTCCCTCCATATCCACCTTTTCGTCTAGAATCAAAAATTAAAATACTATCGTTTACAAAAGCTGGACGTCCATCGCCCAATGCAGCATTCATTTCACTTTCGAATTGACCAGGAAAAAGGGATCGTTCTTCTGCATTTTTAAAGGTATCGATGAAAATTTCTCCGCTGTAGGTATTAAACCCTTTAAAGAAATACAAGACTGAGCCTGTCTCATTAAAACCTAAAATGACATCGTGGCGAGGTGTATTTAATAATGTACTAAGGGGAGTTGTAGCCGCCCAAGCGCCATTCACAATTTTAGTATAAAACATATCAGATGCATAGGAACCAAATTTTGCGTCGCGCAAACCTGCGTCATCGCGCAAACCTCCTAAATTACCAATACGTTCGGAAGAAAAATAAATCTTATCCTCATAATTTGGGCTAATATGTGGTGCAAAATCATCATTAACAGCATTCACTTTGTCTCCCATATTTTCTACAAAAGCAGAAGTATTCGTGTTACCCAATCGTAAACCTACCCCACAACGACGAATAGCATCGCGTACTGTTCGACGATCAGACACCTCTAATTTAGCTTTGGCAAGATAAAATTTATATTGTTTAACGGCTTCTTTGAAGTTGAGTTGAGCATGCGCACATTTACCAAGATAGAGATAAGTTTTTGGTGAAATTCCTTTTTCGTTTTCTATTAGAAAATTTAAATATTTTTGCGCTTCTGAGATTTCATTGGCATAGAAAGAGCAAATTGCCGTATTAAGAATGATATTCTTATCACCAGATTTGTATTTCTGATACTCTAAATAATAAAAAAGGGCTTGGCGATATTTCTGTTTTTCAAAAAATAAATCTGCTTCTGCTTTTATTTTTTTAGATGAATTCTGAGCAAGACTATCTGTTGAAATTCCAATTAAAAGAAAAAAGAAGATTGAAAAATACATCATCTTATGCCCAATCTCGCTTACGTCCATTATTTTTATAGAAGTAAGATAAGAAGGATAGAAGGAAAAAGTGTTTGTACGATTCAATATTAACATCCGATTGTTTAACTAATACTAAATTGTTCGATTGTTATCGAACGCTTCTAGATAATCACCGACTCGACGTAAGAACGAACCACCTAAAAATCCATCTACTACTCGATGATCGTACGACAAAGATAAAAACATCATTTGACGTACTGCAATTACATCACCGTATTCTGTTTCAATCACAGCAGGCTTCTTTCGAATAGCTCCTGCTGCCATTATCGCTACCTGAGGCTGATTGATAATAGGCGTTCCCATTACATTACCAAATGTACCTACATTGGTCAAGGTAAAGGTGCCATCCTGTATTTCTTCAGGTTTTAATTTATTTTTTCGTGCTCGACCTGCAAGGTCGTTCACAGATTTAGTCAAGCCTAATAAACTCAGCTGATCTGCCCCCTTAATAACAGGGACAATTAAATTGCCACTAGGTAGCGCAGTAGCCATTCCTACATTTATATCTTTTTTTACAATGATATTATTGCCATCAACGGAAACATTTATCATCGGAAAATCTTGTATCGCCTTTACAACTGCTTCTAAAATGATTGGTGTAAAGGTAATTTTTTCACCATGTTTTTGTTGAAAATCAACTTTCACTTTATTTCGCCAGTTTACTAAATCCGTCACATCGACTTCTACAAAAGAAGTAACATGAGGAGAAGTATGCTTTGATTTGACCATGTGATCAGCAATCAATCGGCGCATTCGATCCATTTCTACGATCTCTACATTTCCACTAACGCTAACACTTGTTTTGGTAGCAATAGCAGGTTTTGGCGGAGGAGTTGCAATTGGTGCTTGAGCAACTTGTTGAACACTTGAAGGTGTAGTACTAACAACAGGCGCTGCTGTTCTATTTTTAACGTAAGCTAAAATGTCTTTTTTGGTAACTCGACCATCAAGTCCTGTGCCTGCCATAGCTTCTAATTCTTGAAAACTAATATTCTCTGCTTTGGCAATATTCCGAACTAGAGGGGAATAAAATCGCCCATTTGTACTGGCACTAACAGAAGCTTTAGGAATTTCTGCTGCGACTAAGACAGGTTCAGGAGTAGATTGTGGAACGACCTCTTTTTGAACCTCATTTGCTGTAGATGTTTCTACAACAGCAGGCGATGGCTTGGGTGCAACAGCTTCTCCTTCTGTATTAATAATAGCTATGGCTTTTCCTATTTCTACGACATCATCTTCTTGAAATAGAATCTCAGCGATGACTCCTTCTACAGGTGATGGCACTTCAGAATCTACTTTATCTGTAGCAATTTCTAAGATTGTCTCATCGACTTCCACAGAATCGCCAACTTGCTTTACCCATTTAAGGATCGTAGCTTCCATGATACTTTCGCCCATTTTGGGCATAATCAATTCAACTTGCGCCATTTGAATTTAGTCTATTTTGGTTATTGATGAAAAAGTATAATTTACAATTATACGTTAAATCTAAACTTCTTGTTTAGATCGTCTTGGTTAAGGCGCTGCAAAATTAACTGAATTATCTTGCTCAAACAAGATTTGGATGCACAAGCTCGTCTGATACTTCACGAAATGTAAAAAGATTTCAATTTTTTATGCTTTTTTGCTATCAATCAATTAATATTGTTGACTTAATTCACAATTTTCTTGATTTGGAAAATAAATTATTAGATCCGATTCTACGGGTATTTAGTTTAGAACTACCCTTTTATGAAACAATGGATGATTACTTGGATTTCATCATACCATTGATTCGTCCGTGGAGTGAAGACCTCAATGAAACAGAATATTATATTGAAAAACCATGGATGGAAGTTCGAGATCAAGAAGATTTTCAAGAAGCTGTTTTACATTTTTATAATGAGGAAGGGGAATATCTCATTTCGATAGATGGAAATGTGTACCCTGGGACTTGGCAAGCTATCGAAAAAAACAACAAACTCATTCTTACACGACCCATAGAAGGCGCCGCTCAACGCGAATTATTTGACCTAGCCTTCGTGAATGATGATTTTTTTATTCTCCGCAAACATGGCGATCAGCAACGGAAAGGCTATAAAAAGTACTTCCTCATGGGACGTGAAAACCTCGTCAGTGGATTGGAATGGCGGGATGTAATGGAGCTACTCTTTAATCGCTATCGCTCCAATTCCATCATCATCTTGATGGTAGTAGGATTTTTAATTTTGGCGGCTTTGGTGGCGGTTTTTTCGTTCATGTAGTTATCATTCCTTGTTTTTACCTTTGTAGTGGGGCACGAATAAATTTACTTTCTCCGCGTACCTTTAGGAAAATAGACGATTCCTAAAGAAGCTCCCAAGAAAGAAAAATTATTATTAATCTCTGCTTCATACGTTCCTTCATCCCCAAAGAAATATAAATTTCCTCGCATAGGTTTTGCTGGAGAGTAACTTATCGTCCACCCCGTTTTTATACCAAAAGGAATTTTCTTAAATTGGTACAAGTAAAAAGCATCACAATCTGCTGAAAAAAAAATAGCATTATTATCATTCACTACCATTTCTGCGTAAAGTTTCACTATAGTTTCTCCTGTTTCAAGTATACTAGCTGAATATAAATCAAGATATGAACGTATAGAGTAGGATACTCTACCAGCTAAACTAATATTCAAAGAACTATTTTCTTGTAATTTAAATGAATAATTTATACCTGATAAAGCAGAAACATAGCCTTGATCAAAAATAGAAGAAATTGATTCAAAAGAGTTTTCCCATCCCATATCAAGGAAAGCACGTGTAGACAAATGAGTCATTTTTAATTGAAATGTTCCAACAGAGAAACCATAATTCCATCCCCAATTTTCTTTCAATGGTTTATACCGTTGAAGACCAGCATGAAATCCAAAATTATACTTTGGCGTAATACGGCTGCCTTTTAGGTCAATCATTTTTGTTGGCTCGATTGTAATTTTTGGTCGCCAGTGTGGCGTAAAGTCTAATGCCCAAAAGTCATCTTGAGCATTTATGTTAAAAAAAATAAATATAAAAATAATTACTGAAATAGGCTTCATTTTATATTTTTTGATAAAAAAAGTAGTAGTCTTAATAGAACTTAAGACTACTGCTTATTTGTTTACATTACATTGATTTAATCAATAACAATTGATTTAAAAATAAGACCAACATTGCAATTCGCACCAGCTTCTTTCTTTTTATACTTAGCCCATGTTGGAGGATCCCAAGCCCTGTAAACAGCATTCAAAGATTTAGCTCTCTTTCTTTCAGTTCTCCCTATACCTCCAGGAAAATTACAGTCTGAGTCTCTAACAAATCCAGCAGCCTGAACTCTTAAGTCAGCTCTAGCTCTTTTCCATCCACCATTACTCTTACGTTCAAAATTTATTACTTTACCATGTAATTTAATCAACCATGGCCAGCTATCTGCTTCTGCTACTAATTCGTATTTATTTTGTTCATTATTATATTGAGCATCTTATTACTGAACGGTAAATTTTTGTAATATGTTAAAAATATAAAAAAAGGAC
>JAHDES010000049.1 GCA_020628645.1 Saprospiraceae bacterium | reverse complement strand
TCGATACCCGACGCAATTATAGCAATACTGTTCCACAGGATTTGTCTAAGTTCCAAAGTTATTTGATGGCTTCTTTGATACGATTGGGATAATCTGTAATAATACCATCTATTCCAATTGAAATTAATTTCTTCATGTCTTTTACTTCATTGACTGTCCAAGGAATAACTTTCATTCCTTTAGCATGTGCTTTTTCCATTAATTTTTCATTCACAAAACGAAAATAAGGACTATAAATAGGCGGTTGGAAACTTAATCGTTCCAAATTAGCTTCAAAACCCTTCATATTTTCAATCAGATATGCAATGGTGATTTCTTTATCTTGACGATGGATTTCTTCTAAAATATTAATATCAAAAGATTGTAAAGTTACTCGATTTTTAATCCCCAATTCTTCTAATTCAGCAATTAATAAAGCCACAAATTCTTTGGGAGCAGGAATGTATTTATTGTACCAATCTGGTTTACTTTTGAGTTCAATATTATATTCAATTGTAGCATTTTTTTGATTCGTCATTAATACTGACTCCACCTCTTTCACCATTTCTGTAAAGGTAGGTTTGTGTGCGCGTTGGGCTTGTTGTTCTGGAAATTTTTCATTACCCCGAAGACCACAATCATACATTCTAATTTCAGGCAATTCCATTTTATAAATATTCAAACCTTCTGCTTTATCTTTTGTAACAGGAGTACCATCTGGATTAGTTGCAATATGATGTGAAAACCAAGGTTCATGCGAAACAATTATGTGTTTGTCTTTGGAAACAACAACATCCAATTCCAGTGTTTGAATAGGATATTCTAAGGCTTTTATGAATGCTTGAATTGAATTCTCGGGCAACAAACCACGACAACCGCGATGCCCTTGCCAATTTATTTCTTTTGTGGGAACTGACATTTTACTAGATTGAAAAATGGAACAAGAAGAGCAAATCAATAGAAATGAAAACAAACCTACAAAACGCATAACATTTTTGCGCAAGTATACTAAAAAAGAAGGAAATAATTATAGGAAGATAAAAAAGGAATTAATATATCTAACCGCCAGATTTTTTAGTTTTGGTATAACCAGCTTTCAAAAGTAAATCTACTACTTTATCTCGATGATTACCTTGAATTAGAATTTCGCCATCTTTTACAGAACCGCCAACTCCACATTTGGTCTTGAGTAGTTTACCTAAATCTTTAAGGTCATCATCTAATCCTTCAAAACCTTTAACAAGCGTCACTTCTTTGCCCTTTCGTTTTTTCCGATCTATCAATACTCGAAGCCGTTGTTCTTCTTTGGGAAGCGTTTCGATTTCGTCATCTTCATTATAGGAGTATTCAAAATCTGGATTAGTGGAAAAGACAATACCACTTCTATTTTTCTTGTTTTTTTTCGCCATATTAATAATTTAGGTTCTTATACAATTTGAAGGGGCAAGATAAGATTTTTGAAGGAAGGAAGTTGGTATTATTTTCTTTTTTTCCAATTGTTATTTAGCATCCTTAAAATGTGATAGCCCAAGCCATTCGTACTACTTTCAGAATTACTTAATACAATAACACCTGTTTGCGTTTCTTTCACAAAACCCATGAAGGATCGATGACCATCTGTATTTCCAGTATGAGCGATTACATCAAAATAGCGTTTATTTTCCAATACATGCCATCCTTTTGCGATGTGTGAGTTTTTATCAATGAAAGTAGGATCAATTTTGGCATGCATAGAAGAAGTAAGCAGTTGAAACGGACTTTCTTCTGCTAATTGAATTTTGACAAATTTCATCAAATCTTCAGCAGAAGATTTTAAACCAACAGAGCCTTCAAAAGACTGAAATTTCCAATCTGAAATAGGTTTTCCTATATTTGAATAGCCCAATGCCAGCATTTTACGCTGATATTTATCTAGATCAATTCCTGTTTGTAGCAGTTGCATAGGGTCTAGAATACGCTCACGCAAAACATTCTCGAAAGATTTATTCAATAAATTTTCAACTACAATTTCTAAAAGCGCGTAATTAACATGTGAATAATGATATTTTTGCTTTCCCTGAGGAAAATTAAATTTTTTATAAAAACCAATAAGGTCACGTTTGGTGTAATGAGCGTAGGGATTGTTGGGTTCTAATTCTTTAATTCCAAAATCGGTAGGTAGACGAGGAAGACCAGAACGATGACTAATTATATCTAATAGGGTAACATTAGTTGCCGTTGGGTTAATTAAGTGAGAAGGTAGATAGGAATTTAATAAACTGTCATAATGTAATTTTCCTTCTTGTACCAAATCTTCTATCAAAGTTGCAGTAAATACTTTAGTCATTCCCCCAAGCTCAAAAAGAGTGTTTTTAGTCGGCTGCATGGTACGTTTTTTATACAAACTCCCATAACTGAAATATTGAACAGAATCTTGCTTAATAATGCCTACTATAAAACCTGGAACATCCTTGAAATTAATCTTGGCTTCGTAATAAATAATCTTATCAATTTCTTTACGTAAAGGTTTTTTACCATCACCATTTGATAATGTTAAAAAAGCTATTCCTAAAAGAAGAGCGATGTTCAAATAAAATTTCATCTTAATATTAAGGTAATAATCACGCTAGTGTACAAAGATTTTTGGAGTATTCCTATCGTTTAAATATAAATATTTCTTTTTAAAATATAGAAGGGTGATTTAGAATTGAGTATAAATTATAACTTATTTTGAAGTGAAAAATCATCTTTATACATTTGCTTAAAAAAGTGCATGTTTGCTAGTTCTGAGAAAAAGGATCGTTTTATCATCATTCTTTTGGGAAGCCTATTTTTCTTTCCATTTTTAGGAGGTGTTCATCTATTTGATTGGGATGAAATCAATTTTGCAGAATGTGCACGAGAGATGATTGTAACAGGAGATTATTTGCGCGTTAATGTAGATTTCAAACCCTTTTGGGAAAAACCTCCTTTGTTTTTTTGGATGCAAGTTGTATCCATGAAATTATGGGGAATTAATGAATATGCTGCTCGTTTTCCCAATGCCATTTGTGGAGTTGTTTCTTTACTTTGTATTTATCAAATTGGGTTAAAATTAAAAGATCGACTTTTTGGAGGAATTTGGGTACTCGCTTATTTAGGAAGTATTCTGCCACATTTGTATTTTAAGTCAGGAATCATTGATCCTTGGTTTAATTTATTCATTTTTCTGGGATTGTATTTTTTGATTCAGTTTCATTGGTCAAAAAATTTAGAAGTAGAAAAAGATCGAAATTGGAAGTATTTGATCCTTGGAGGTGTATTTATAGGGGTTGCTATTTTGACAAAAGGGCCAGTAGGCTTATTAATTCCAGGATTAGTTTTAACCATTTATTGGATTATAAATCGATTTCGATTCTATATTTCCATATCTGAAGGGATTTTATTTTTAATTGTTGTGTTCTTGACAGCGGGGATTTGGTTTGGCTTAGAATATTGGCAAAATGGACCTTGGTTTATACAAGAATTTACAAGCTATCAAGTTCATCTACTACAATCTCATGGAGCAGGTCATCGAGGATTTTTTGGTTATCATTTTATCGTATTATTGTTTGGCTGTTTTCCAGCTTCTATTTTTGCAATTCGATCTTTGTATAAAACAGAATTTCTAACAGAAAAAAAACAAATTGATTTTGCTAGGTGGATGAAAATATTGTTTTGGGTGGTCTTGATTTTGTTTAGTATCGTTCAATCTAAAATCGTTCATTATTCTTCTTTATGTTATTTTCCATTGACATTTTTAGCAGCTTGTACGCTGCATCAGTATTTAAAAGATCAAAAATGGGAGAACTGGATTAAAATCATTTTTATTGCCATTAGCACCTTAATTATATTGGTATTCATTTTATTTCCAATCCTTGTTCATTATCCTGATTTTTTAGCTTCCACGACGAATGATCCGTTTACCAAAGCCAATTTTTACGCTGAAATAGAATGGGGTATTCTAGATTTTTTACCTGCCATTTGTTTAATGATTATTTTAGGAGGTTTTCTATTTTATAAACGTATAGAGTTTAAAAAAATGAATTATCTCATTTTATTTTTGGGGATGGGGATTTTTATTCAATTGACATTAATTCTTTGGGTCAACAAAATAGAAACGTTCTCACAACGTCCTGTCATTGAATTTTATACTAATTTACAAAACGAAGATTGTTACGTTTATCCCATTTATCGAACTTATGCGCACTTGTTCTATACAAAGAGAAAAGGAGCACAACGATCTGAAAGTTATGTTAAAGATTGGTTGATGAATGGAGAAATAGATAAAGATGTCTATTTTGTCTCCCGTATTCATAAAGCTCAAACATTAAAAGATCATCCAAGCATTAAAGAATTATACACCAAAAATGGATTTATCTTTTTTAAACGAGCAAAATAAATCATTTCATTTAACCGTCAAAATCATATTAGCATGATAAGAAAATTACTCTTCCTATCCTTATTTTCTGTAATGTGGATAGGACTTACAGCCCAAATTTCTATAGAAGCAGGTGACATGCCTTCAGTTGGTGATATAATTGAAGTAGCCAATGATACCTTAGCAGGTAAATTAGATATAGGAAGTGCTGGACCAGATCAAGTATGGGATTTTTCTTCTTTAGTTGCTCATGAAACTGGATTTCAAGCATTTGAATCACCTACTGGTACAATAGGGGACACCCTTTTTCCTTCTGCTACCTTGGCTTTAAATCTTGGAGTAGGGTATAATTATTTTGAATTGACAGATTCATTCTTTTTAGATTTAGGATTATATGCCGATTTATTTGGTACAGGAACCCCTGTTGAGGTAGCTATTAATCCGCCGAATAAGACATTTAAAATACCTAGCAATTACGAAGACACCTATGAAAATAATTACAATTTTAGCTTTACCATTGATGGTTCAGGATTTGGGGTAGATTCTTTACGTTTAGTTAGAACTAATATAGAAAATAATGAGATTGATGCTTGGGGAAGTTTGAAAATGCCATTTGGTACATTTGATGTTTTAAGAATAAAAAAAGAAGTTCTTATTATTGATTCTATTTGGATTCAAGTATTTGGTATAGAACAATTTCTTCAAGCTACAGCGAATTCATCTTTTGTCTATAATTTTGTTTCTAAAGAATCCAAAGGCTCATTAGCATCTGTTACGTTAGATGCGGAAGGGATTCCTGTTGGGGTTGGATTTACAGTCTTGCCTCCTATAGAACCACCAACTGCTCAATTTTCTTATGTAGATAATGGAAGTGGTTCTGTAAATTTCTTAGATGAATCGACGAATAATCCAACTTCTTGGCAATGGGATTTTGGAGATAGCAATACAAGTACCGATCAAAACCCAAATCATGTTTTTGCAGAAAATGGTGATTATACGGTTTGTATGTTGGCTACGAATGAATTTGGGACAGATACAACTTGTCAAGTACTCACTATAAATGTAATCCCTCCTCCTCAGGCCGCATTTGATTATTCACCTACTGCAACGCAATCAGATGCGACTATTTCTTTTTTAGATTTATCAACAGGTCTTCCTGATTCTTATTTATGGAACTTTGGAGATGGGACTACTAGTGCCGAACAAAACCCTGTACATGTGTATTCTGAATTTGGAACGTATCAAGTATGTTTATCCGTAGTGAATGAAGGGGGCAATAATACTGCTTGCCAGTCGATTATGGTAGAGTTTGTTCCAATTGCAAACTTTTCAGTAAATATGCTTTCAGATGCTTCTTTTGAGTTTACTGATTTAAGTCAAAATGAACCAACTGATTTGAGTTGGGAATTTGGTGATGGTAATGTTGCTAATGGGACAATAGTTACACACGAATATTTAACTTCTGGTGATTATACAGTTTGTTTATTAGCAAGCAATCAAGCGGGTGTTGATACTTCTTGTCAGGCAGTAACAGCGATAGTTGTAAGTACGCAAAATCTCAAGGAGAAAGATTTTGTTCAGATTTTTCCCAATCCAGCGAATAAGGTACTTACAATTGAAGTAGATGAACCACTAAGTGAAGACTGGCAGATCGTCTTCAATAATGCATTGGGACAACGTATTTACCGACAAAATTTTGATAATCAATTAATCCAACGTATTCCTGTAGGAGAATGGACTAATGGTATGTATACCTATTGTATTATCAATTCAGATGGGGTAGTGGTACAAAGTAAACAATTTGTAATACAGCATTAAATAGAAAATCGTAATCTGCATCCATTTCAATTACTTCTTTTTTAATTATTAGAAGTAGTTGGAATGGACAATTAGAGATATTCTTACAAGAATTATAGGTGATCTGTATAAAATTTTATACTTTCGCATTGCACAATTACTACACACCTATCCGTTCTCTTCCAAGAACATACTGGCTTTTCGCATAATTTCACCAATTCACTTTTTTAATCTCAAATGAATTTGATATGAGTAAACGAATCAGTTTATGGATTTTATTATGCTTTATTTTTCCACTTTCAATGTATAGTCAAGGCGGGACTTTGTCAGGTAATATTGTCGATGCGACAACAAAAGAACCTTTAATTGGTGCTACAATTTCAGTAGGCGATACAGGAGAGACAACAGATTTTAATGGCAAATTTTCTATAGATTTACCAGAAGGAGCATATGATGTTAAAATCGATTATGTAGGTTACAAAACATTTACAGAATCCATAACGATTGATGCCTATAAAAATACGCAGTTAATTGTACAATTAGAAGAACGAGCTACTTTGTTACAAACTGCTACGGTGACTAGTGGCCGTTTTGAAAAACCATTGGGTGAAGTAACTGTATCATTAGACATATTAAAACCAGAACTGATTGAAAGTAACAATTCGACTTCTGTAGACGAAATATTAGATAAAATACCAGGGGTAAATATCATTGATGGACAAGCCAATATTCGTGGAGGATCAGGTTATTCCTATGGGGCAGGAAGTCGAGTCATGTTATTGATCGATGATATTCCCGCCCTTCAAGCCGATGCAGGTTTTCCCAATTGGGATGATATTCCAGTTGAAAATGTAGAACAAATAGAAGTGGTAAAAGGCGCTGCTTCTGCACTTTACGGTTCGGCGGCTTTAAATGGTATTGTGAATGTACGCACTGCCTATGCTAAGTCTACTCCTGAAACTAAAGCCTCCATTTTCTATACTTACTTTGGGGCACCAAAAGATACCAATAAACAATGGTGGAAAGATACAGATCAACAACCCTTCGCTACAGGATTGAGTGCTTCTCACAAACAGAAATTTAATAAACTAGATCTCGTCGCTAGTACCTATTATTTATACCGTGATTCTTGGAATAAAGCAACCTATAGTCGATACGGAAGAGCTACGCTTGGACTACGCTATCGTGCCAGTGATCGCTTTTCTTTTGGATTAAATGGTAATGTCAACACTGGTAATAATCAAGATTGGTTCTTTTGGCAAAATCATGAAGAAGGAGCAATGATTGCCAACCCTAACACATTTTCTCGTTCGGTTCGAACTCGATTTATTGTCGATCCCTTTTTAACTTATTTTGATCAATCTGGAAATAGACATAAAGTATTAAGTCGAATTTATAGTGTGGACAATAAGGTGAGTGGGAATCGCTCTAATAAATCGCAATTGTATTATGGCGAGTATCAATTTCAGCGAAATTTTGAAAATACCAATTTTGTAATTACTACGGGTGTGGTTGGTTCATATACTAATATTAATGCAGAATTGTATGGAGATGGTCAGTTTAATGGAAATAATTTAGCAGCTTATACACAATTAGATAAAAAAATTGGGAATCGTTTAAATCTATCTGGTGGGGTTCGCTATGAATATAACAAAATAGAAGCTCCTGATTCTATTTTAGTAGGTGCGACTCCTACAGCGGCTGGAACGAGTAGCGAAGGAAAACCTATTTTTAGAATAGGAGCTAATTATCAAGCTGGTGAATTTACGTATTTTCGCGCTTCTTGGGGACAAGGATATCGTTTTCCTACCATTGCTGAAAAATTTATTTCTACCAATGTTGGTTTTCAAATATTTCCAAATGTTGATCTGTCTTCGGAGACAGGATTTAGTACTGAATTGGGTTTAAAACAGGGATTTCGAATTTCAGATTGGGAAGGCTTTTTCGATGTGGCTGCTTTTTGGTCGCAATATAACGATATGATGGAATTCACCTTCTCCCTTCAGCAATTTGCATTTCAATCTCAAAATGTAGGAAATACCGACATACGAGGCTTTGATTTGAGTTTAATGGGTCGAGGAGACTTATTTGGGAATTCAACAAATCTTATCGCAGGCTACACCTATATTGATCCTACTTTTCAAGATTTTACAGATGAAGATTTACAAAATTCTTCTGCCGATTATAATATTTTAAAATATCGCTACAAGCATTCTTGGAAATTCGACATTGAATCCAATTTCGGTAAATTCAAATTTGGATTGGCTGGTTTTTATAATAGCAATATGGAAGCCATAGACAATTTATTCAATGAAATAATTGTTGGTTTGAAAGAATATCGCGAAGTAAATAATACTGGATTCACGGTTTTTGATGTTCGTGCTTCTTATCAATTGAACAAACAATTTCAACTTTCTTTATTGGCTAAAAATGTGTTCAATGAAGAGTATCGTGTCCGCCCTGCTTTGCTAGAAGCTCCTCGAAATTTTACGATCAAGCTAGAAGGGAAGTTTTAACAAAATAACTATTTTATAGCCTCAAGGGAGTCTGCTCCCTTGGCATCTTTCTAGTACTGACTTCTGATCGTCAAAAGGAAATTTATTATTTAACCTAAGTTGCGGATGATTTAAGGTTCGTAAGGAGAATTTTGAGAAAAACAGCCTAAAAGGCAAGTTTTGAATCAAAATATGACGCATGAAGCTTTATAATGAATTATCCGCAATTTGAATTATTTAAATAACGTCTTTCTACCATATTTACTACAAATCGGACATTGATGGGGATCATGTCCTCGTGCAGGGCAGTATTCTCTTCCAAAAAAGATGATTTGAAGATGTAATTTATTCCATATTTCTCTTGGAAATAATCGCTTTAAATCTTTCTCTGTTTTATCTACATTTTTTCCAGTACTCAAAGTCCAACGATAAGCTAATCGATGAATGTGCGTATCCACAGGAAAGGCAGGTACACCAAATGCTTGCGACATTACCACAGAAGCTGTTTTATGACCAACACCAGGTAATGCTTCTAAAGCTTCAAAACTTTGAGGTACTTCTCCATCATGTTTATCTAAAATGATATGGGATAAATCATAAATCGCTTTTGATTTTCGAGGCGATAGACCACATGGGCGAATAATTGCCTTAATATCTTCCACTTTCATTTGTATCATTTCTTGTGGAGTAGCAGCTTCCGCAAATAGGTGAGGGGTGACTTTATTGACCCTTGCATCTGTACATTGAGCTGATAAAAGTACTGCTACTAAAAGGGTATAAGGATCAGCATGATCGAGTGGGATAGGCGTTTCAGGATAGAGGTCTTCTAGTATTTTAGTAATATGAATTGCTTTTTCTTTTCGACTAAATATTTTACTCATTTAAAATTTTCTTTACAAACAAAAATTAAATACATCGTTTACAAATTACAAGGTATTAAAAACTCATCAGTTTGAATATTCTGGAAAGGAAATTTTATTTTCGTATTTTTCGAGCTTACAAAATCAATTTGAAATGCCAAGTATCAATTTTGAAGAAGCACTCGAAGAATTATTTACTGATCTACATTTATCTGGATTATTCGCTGATGGAAAGGAGATTGCCGATGCCATTCTTACTAAACCTCCTTCTGAGGTCTTGAAAAATTATCGCCTGCAAAAAAAATCCTCAAATTTTGATTTAAAAGCATTTTATAAAACCTATTTTCTAAAAGCTCCAACAAGTTCTACTAACTATAAAAGCGATACTTCACTTTCAGTTGATACACATATTAATCAACTCTGGGATGTTCTTACGCGACAAGCTGATAAAGCAAATAATTCATTTTCATCCCTAATTCCCTTACCACACCCATATATTGTACCGGGGGGGCGATTCAATGAAATTTATTATTGGGATAGTTATTTCACCATGCTTGGTTTACAAGAGAGTGGGAGAGTAGACATGATTGAACACATGCTAGATAATTTTGCTTATTTGATAGAAACGGTTGGATTTATTCCTAATGGAAATCGAACTTACTTTTTAGGACGTTCACAACCGCCTTTTTTTGCTTGTATGGTTCAATTATTAGCAGAGGAAAAAGGAGATGCTACTTACCAAAAATATTTACCTGCTTTAGAAAAGGAATATGCTTTTTGGATGAATGAAGTTCAGGAAAATAGAACAACTAAGCGAGTTGTAAAAGTAGAAGAAAATGCTTTTTTAAATCGCTATTTTGATAACCATATTCGCCCACGAACGGAGATGTATGCAGATGATGTGGAGCTTTTAGAAAAAGGAGGTACAGATGCACAAAAACTGTTATTGGATATTCGGGCAGCTTGTGAATCGGGTTGGGATTTTAGTTCACGTTGGTGTCATGATCCGATGAAATTAGAAACGATTCATACCACAGATATTATTCCAATAGACTTAAATTGCTTGTTGTATCAATTAGAGTTAACTCTATCAAATGCATATAAAACAACAAATAATACAACTTTATCTAAAGTATTACTTGAAGCAGCTGAAAAACGTTTCAATCTCCTACAAAAATACTGCTGGAATAAAGAAAAAGGCTATTTCTTTGATTATGATTTCATAAAAGGGGAGCAAACCAATGCCATCACTGCTGCTGGTCTTTTTCCGCTGTTTTTCAAAATAGCTGAACCATCACAAGCTAAAGCATGTGCTACTATTCTTAACAAAAATCTCCTTTCCAATGGAGGTCTCTTAACCACACCCATCACTTCAGGACAACAATGGGATGCCCCCAACGGCTGGGCGCCACTCCAATGGATTGCCATAAAAGGATTACGAAATTATGGACTCCATGATCTTGCAAATACCATTCAATCACGCTGGACTGCTCTCAATACTAAAGTCTACCAAAATACAGGCAAACTTATGGAAAAATACAATGTAGTAGATACCGACTTAGAAAGTGGAGGAGGGGAGTATCCTGTCCAAGATGGCTTCGGTTGGACGAATGGGGTACTGTTGAAGTTACTGAAAAGCTAATGTTTTCTTTTGAGCCTTAAAAGAATAAGTTTATTTTGCTAAATAAAACAAAACATTCATGAAAAACAACGCCATCAAAATATCTCTATTTCTCAATTATTTCGTTTTTGCCATCTTATTAAATAGTGTTGGAATTGTTATTCTCAAATCTCAAAATGTATATGGCGTAGATGAAGTACAAGCCAGTATTTTAGAAGCTTTTAAAGACTTACCTATTGCCATCGTTTCCTTTTTGATTGCTTCCTTTTTACCTCGTATTGGCTACAAACGATCAATGTTGGCAGGTTTAGCGATTGTTACGTTTGCATGTATTGCGATGTATTTTGGAAATTCATTTGATACAGCAAAACTCCTTTTTGCAGCAGTCGGCGTATCATTTGCATTAATAAAAGTCTCCGTTTATTCTACTATTGGTTTAGTAACGAATAATGAGCAAGAACACAATAGCTTAATGAGTAATATCGAAGGCTTTTTTATGTTTGGAATCGCCTTAGCCTATTTTCTTTTTCCAGCTTTTAATAGTGAAGATGACCCAAATGCATGGTTAAATGTGTATTGGTTGCTGGCAGGGATGTCTATTTTATCCTTTGTTTTTCTTTTTAATGCAAAATTTGAAGAGGGAGATGCTATTCCTGGTGCTAATTTGGCAGAAGATTTTGCGGCTATGTTCAAGTTATTAGCTAAACTATTAGTTATTATTTTTGTATTGAGTGCTTTTCTATTTGTAATGATAGAACAAGGGATCATGACGTGGCTACCGACCTTCAATGAACGCGTACTAAATCTCCCTGAAAATGTAGCGATTATGATGGCGAGCATTCTGGCAATTTCACTAGGAATAGGTCGATTTTTAGCAGGTTATTTGACAAAACACTTTTCGTGGTTATGGGTCTTGGTGGGTTGTCTTATCGGTGCTATGTTAATCGTATTATTTGTCTTACCACAAGCTGTCAATGCAAATATTGGAACCGTGACAAAGCTCTCGGATATACCATTTATTGGTTATGCTTTTCCATTAGTAGGACTGTTTATTGCGCCGATTTATCCGCTATTGAATTCTGTTGTCTTGAGTGCTTTACCTAAGAAATTGCATAGTCCAATGTCAGGATTAATTATTGTGTTTTCTGCTTTAGGTGGTACATTGGGATCTCGAATTATTGGTTATTTATTTAAAAATGTAGGGGCTGAAAACGCCTTTACATACACTTTGATTCCAATGGGAGTATTAATGATCTGTTTATTTTTATTACGATCAATGACAAAAAAAGAGATTACTTCATAATTCTGCAAACAATCTATTCCAATCCTTGTTTTGAATCGTACATAAGCATTTAATTCAAAACAAGAAGCATGTTTAAAGTAATCACTACGACTTTTAGTTTTATACTAATCGCCTTTTTTTCCTTTGCCCAAACAGGGATTATCAAAGGAATAGTTTCTAATTCCATCAATAATGAACCTGTCATGTTTGCCAATGTAGTGGTCACAGGCACGAGTATTGGTACAGAAACTGATTTGGATGGAAAATATGAATTAAACAATCTCGAACCAGGTATTTATGACATTACCATCTCTTTTGTTGGCTATAAAGACCAAACCATCTATGAGATTCAAGTTACTAATTCTAAACCCAATATTATCAATGTCGCTTTAGAAGAATATACGGAACAACTTGAAGAAGTCGTCGTCAAAGCTTCCCCTTTTAAAAAGACAGAAGAAAGCCCTGTTTCGCTTCGCTCCATTGGAATAACGGAAATAAAACGTAATCCTGGAGGAAATAGGGATATATCTCGGGTAGTTCAAAACCTACCCGGTGTAACATCTACCGCCTCTTTTCGCAACGATTTAATTATTCGTGGAGGAGCTCCAAATGAAAACCGCTTTTATCTTGATGATGTAGAAGTCCCAAATATCAATCACTTTGCCACACAAGGTGCATCTGGTGGGCCAGTGGGTCTAATTAATGTGGATTTTATCAAAGAAGTGGATTTCTATAGTGGTGCTTTTCCTGCGAACAGAGGAAATACCTTGAGTTCTGTTTTTAATTTTAGACAAAAAGATGGTCGTGATGATCGTCTTGGATTTACGGCTACAGTCGGTGCAAGTGATTTAGGATTGACCTTAGAAGGTCCAATAGGGGAGAAGACCACCTTTTTACTATCGGCTCGTCGTTCATATTTACAGTTTTTATTCTCAGCTATTGGTTTACCTTTTTTACCAACTTATAATGATTTTCAAACCAAAATCAAACACCGAATTAATACCAAGAATGAAATTTATTTCATCGGTTTGGGAGCAGTTGATCAATTTGAACTAAACTTAGATGCCAACGAAACCGAAGAACAGCAATTTCAACTAAATTTCTTACCAACAAGCCCACAATGGAATTATACCAATGGAATAGTGTATAAACGCTACCGAGATAAAGGCTATACGACCTTTGTGATTAGTAGAAATATGCTGAACAATCGTTCCTTCAAATATGCGAATAATGATGAATCTTCAGAAGAAAATTTGATCTTAGATTATCGTTCGCAAGAAATCGAAAATAAATTACGAATTGAAGATACCCAACGAATGGGTAATTTCAAATTAACAATGGGCGTAGGTTATGAGTTCGTTAAATACAATAACAGCACCTTTAATAAAATCTTTACTTCTCAAGGACCACTCACAATTGATTATGCTTCCGATTTCAATATGTCGAAGTATAATTTCTTTGGACAGGTGAGCCGTTCTTGGTTGAATGATCGCTTGATTGTGTCTTTGGGTGTACGTGGAGATGGCAATACCTATTCTGAGGAAATGAATAACCCTTTTGAGCAATTATCGCCTAGATTATCCATTGCTTATGCTTTAAATGAGCAATTTTCGGTCAATTTCAATACAGGCATTTATTACCAATTACCGCCTTATACTGTTATGGGGTATCAAGAAGATGGACGTTTTATCAATAAAGAAAATGCTATTACCTACATTCAAAGCAATCATTTGGTGGCTGGTTTAGAATACAATACGGCAAGTAGTTCCAAGATTACTTTAGAAGGTTATTATAAAACATACAGTAATTATCCATTCTTATTACGAGATCAAATTTCATTAGCCAATTTAGGTGGAGATTTTGGGGTAATAGGAAATGAACCAGCCACTTCTACTTCGGAAGGACGTTCTTACGGATTAGAAGTATTATTCCAACAGCGTTTATATAAAGGCTTTTATGGAATTGCATCTTATACACTTGGAAAATCTGAATTTAAAGATAAAAGTGATGTCTATGTGCCTTCTTCTTGGGATGCTCGACATATTATGAATCTAACCTTAGGGAAACAATTCAAAGGTGATTGGGAAGTCGGTGTCAATTGGCGTTATCAAACAGGTTTGCCTGTTACGCCGTATAGTGATGATTCTAGTTTACGTTCGAGTTGGGATGTTCGTGGGGTAGGGGTGTTGAATTATGATTTAATCAATACAGAACGAACCACTGATTTTAATGTTATAAACTTCCGTGTGGATAAAAAATGGTATTTCAAGAAATGGAGTTTTAATCTCTATTTAGATGTGCAAAATGTAACTGGCAGTGCGGTGAGTCAAAATTTCTTATTATTAGATCGTCCTTTAGATGAAAATAATACGCCTATTGGTGATCCAATTATCATTAATCCAGATGCTCCTTATGAAGATCAACGCTACCTATTAAAAAATCTAAATACAAATACAGGAGCTCCAATTCCAACTTTAGGAGTAGTGGTGCAGATTTAATAATTATCGTTGAGTTAAACGTTTGTTAGAATCCGTTTGAAAGCTTTGTCGAACTTCTTCTATTCCTGTTTCTGTTAGAGAAGAAAGAATAGGTACAAGTTCTTTATTAAATTGACGTTTTACCCAAAATCCAAAGGCTAGACCAATCCAAAAGGTAAAAATTCCATATGCCAAAGCAGGTTTTATCATTTCTTGGTTTTGAAGGAGTGTACCTGCTATTAGAAATGCCAATGTAGTATTTTGAATTCCAGATTCTATACCCAAAGTCATTTGATCTAAGATAGGAAGTTTTAAATTTCTAGCGATTAAAAAACCAATTAATGGTGTCAAAATATTTAAACATAAGGTAAAGGGTAATACCATCCATAATTCTCTAGTTTCAATACCTGAACCACCATAATCTTTGCTGGCAAAAAATTTAATAATAAATACCATTAATAATAAAATGAGCGTTAATCGCTTCAAGCTTTTTTGTCGTACTTCTACAATCTTTGGAAAGTAATAATTTATCGTTGCACCCAAAAAGGCAGGAATGACTGTGACAAACGATAATTGAAACATCGTATCCCAAAAAGGAAGCGCTATTTCATTCGCTTGATTCATGAAAAACTGAATTGCAAAAGCCACATAAAGTGGAATACTCACCAAGGTTAAAAAACCATTAATACTCGTCAAAGAGAGTGCAACGGCTGTATTTCCTTCGACTAAAAAAGTAACTGAGTTCGAATTCGATCCACCTGGGCAACAAGCAATAATAAATAAACCAACTTGAAAAGCAGGAGGTAAGCCAGACCAATATGCGATTAAAAAAGCAGTAGCAGGTAAGACAAATAATTGTAAAAACAGACCACTTATCAAGGCTTTCGGTTGGCGAAAGACCGTTTGGTAGTCTTTGAAACTGATAGATGTTCCAATACTCAAGGTCACCAAGAATAAACTCCCAATGATTAACCAATCTATAAATGCATAATCCATTTGTACAATTGTTCTACTAAGGTCGGAAAATTTAACAAAGAATACGAATAGAAGGGATAAAAGCTATATTTTGTGTGATAATTATAAGAATGTTCGAAAAAATAAATCACGGATTCAATCAAGTCTTTCAACCGAAGCAGTTGAGCATTGGAATAGTCGTACCAATTGAGTATTATGTCAAGAGTTCTGTACCCACTATGCACGATCATCTGAAACGTATTCAATTGGCCGAAAAACTAGGATTTAAAGCAGTTTGGGTTCGAGATGTTCCCTTTCATGTATCTACTTTTGGCGATGCTGGACAAACATTTGATCCATTTACCTATTTAGGGTTTATCGCTGCTCATACTACGAAAATTGCATTAGCCACGGGATCCATTGCTTTGCCTTTACATCATCCCGTTCATGTGGCAAAATCAGCAGCTACACTTGATATCCTTTCCAATGGACGATTCATCATGGGAGTTGCATCTGGAGATCGTCCCGATGAATATCCAGCCATGGGAATTGATTTTCAAAATAGAGGAAACTTATTTCGAGATGCATTTGATTATATTCGTACTGCTCAAAAAGAATTTCCAATCTATGAAAATACACATTATGGACGTATGAATGGACGAATGGATGTTCTACCAAAAGCATTAAATCAAAAACTACCAATGCTAGTCACAGGAAATAGTCGTCAATCAGTAGATTGGATTGCTGAACATGCAGATGGTTGGATGTACTACCCAAGAAATCTATACATGCAAGAGTATAATATTTCTCAATGGCGTGAATTCTGTTTGCAAAAATGTGGTTTTGAGAAACCCTTCATGCAACCTTTACATATTGATTTAATGGACGATGCAGATTATCGACCAGAACCCATCCATCTAGGATTTCGTTTGGGTGCGAATTATTTGATTGAATATTTACAAAATTATAAAACACTTGGGGTAAATCATGTGGGAATTAATTTACGATTCAACCAACGAAATATAGAAGAAACCTTAGAACAACTCTCAAAAGAAGTATTACCTCTTTTTCATCATCATTATCAAGCAACAACTTAAATGAAACACATATTAATAACTGGAAGTACAGATGGCATTGGAAAATTAGCAGCTTTAAAGTTAGCTAAAGATGGACATCACATTTACCTACATGGTAGAAATGCTGAAAAATTAACATTAGTTACTTCCGAATTGAAAAATGCCTCCAATAATTCGAATATTTCTGGATTTGTAGCTGACTTTTCTGATTTAGATGCTGTTCAACAATTAGCAACTCAAATCATTAATGAAGTACCACAATTAGATATTTTAATCAATAATGCTGGAGTCTTTAATAGTCCTGTAGCAAAAACAAAAGATGGTTTTGACATTCGTTTCGTAGTCAATTATTTTGCGCCCTATTTATTGACAAATCAATTATTGCCTTTGTTAGAACAACAAAACTCACCCAGAATCATCAACCTCAGTTCTGCTGCTCAATCCACTATATCATTTGAAGCTTTAAAAGGAAAAACAGAAATTGATACGCGTGCTGCTTATGCGCAATCCAAATTAGCCATTACGATGTGGAGTTTTTACTTGGCTAAAAAATATCCAGAGATTTGTGTGATTCCAGTTAATCCAGGTTCATTATTGAATACTAATATGGTTCGAGAAGCCTTTGGGCGATTTTGGTCCTCTGCTGATAAAGGTGGCGATATTATTTACGATTTGGCCGTTGGAGAAAAACACCGATCTAAGAATGGAAACTATTTTGATAACGATCAAGGAGCTTATGGACAAGCGCATGCTGATGCTTATGATGAAGGTTTGATTAGTCAATTAATACAAGAAACGGAGGAGATTTTATAGTTTGGTTTTACAAACTTGCCTTCTGTACTACCTCATCTTCCATCAATTGATCCAAAGAAGGCAATTTTTGATTATAAGTATTTAAAGCTTTATAGACCACATCATGGATACGTTGACGAATTTTATCTCTAAATAGTTTTTTGTTGTTAATATCTGGATAAATACGATTGGATAAGAAAATAAACACCAATTCTTCTTTGGGATCTACCCAAACTGCAGTTCCTGTAAATCCAGTGTGTCCATACGTCAGGGAAGATGCTTTTGTCGAAGTAGATCGATATTTACTTTTACGTGCTTTATCAAAACCCAAACCTCGTTCACTTCCTTTTTGTTTAGCGGTGAAATTATTAATGGTAGTTGTATTCAAATATGTTTTGTCGCCATACGTCCCCCCATTTAATAACATTTGATACAAGACAGCTAAATCTTCTGCTGTAGAAAACAAACCTGCATTTCCAGCCACGCCGCCTAATAATGCAGCCGACTCATCATGTACATAGCCATGAATTAATTGCTTGCGCCATTTTTCATCATTGGCTGTAGGAGTGATTTGATTGATTTGAAATTTCTCTAAAGGGCGATAACGTGTTTTGGTCAAATTAAGTGGTTGATAAAAGTTCGTGTATACATAATTATCTAAGGATTGTCCACTGATTTTTTCAATTAAGTGTTGTAATAAATTGGCATTTACATCACTGTAGCGATATTTTTTAGATTTATAAGGTGAAATTTCATAAACCGCTTGCCAAAGTGAATCTTCCCAATTTTGATGCAGATAAAATTGATTCGCAATTTGAGTGGTGTACCCCTTATCTGCTTTATTACAGAAGTATGGATTGCAAGCTCTGTTAAGTGAATCTTCATATAAAATAAAATCGGCAATCGGCATATTGGGTTGTAAAGCAGATTGATGCAATAACAATGCTCTGATATTTATTTTTCCTAGTTTAGATTGTTCTGGTAAATCTAAATGCACACTCAATTTATCATTCAAATCCAATTTTTTCTCTTCCATTAATTTCATAATAGCAAGAGTAGTCGCACTTGTTTTTGTTAAGGAAGCAATATCATATAAATCCGTTTTTTTGACTTTTTGCTTTTTATTATAAGTGTGATAACCAAATGATTTATTGTAGACTACATTTCCAGATTTAGCGACCAAAACTTGAGCTCCAGGGAAAGCACGATTGGCAATGGCAGAATTTACTATGGCATCAATGCTTACTAATTTTTCAGGAGCAATCCCCACTTCTTCTGTACGATTATATCTTAAACGTGTAGTTGGTAAATTCAACTGATGCTGAAATGGTAAATGAGTTGACAAAGCAAGAGGCAATTGTCCTTCTGTATTTAATCCACCCATTAATATTTGTGCAGCAAGTCGCTCGGTGATACTATTACGTTCAAAAAAATGAAGACTCGTTACAGTAGTATCCAATTGAGATAAGACAAATGGATTTCCAAAATTAATAACAGCTAGTTTGGTAGATTTACTAATATTATTGAGTGTATTAATAAATGTACTATCCATTTTGGGGTAAACCAAATCACCATCAAGTAGTACTATTTTAGTAGCATGTGGTCCTTTTTGTAGCGCATCAATATTTAATGCATTCGTATCTATCGGAAAATATTGCGTAGTAGAACGTGCATATTGTTGAAACGCTTTTTCAAATTTATAAAAGCGATTTTGAGCATATTCATATACCCTAAAATCTCTTTGATAAGTAGCTGTATAGGGCAACAATTTATTATAATTATTTGCTAAAATAGCAGATTGCTGATACAACTGATTTACATAATAGGGAAAAGAAGCATGCTGTAGAACTTCTTGAATCCATTTTGGATTAAGTTCTTCTTTTTGAGCTTTTGTCCACGCTTTAGCTTTCAGTATTTTACGGACTTTTTGATCCACTTTGTCTACTGATAAGATACCACTTTCTACAAATGCTTTTAGAGAATCTAGTACTATAGAAGGATCGTTTGAGGTAACAAACAAATCAGTACCTGCATGAATGAGTTTACTAAGCGTATTTTGTTCTTTATGATCTGCCATTATCAATCCCCCAAAATCTAATTCTTCTTGTAAATATTGTCCTGCAAAATTGGGAAACATTCGATCTAAGGTATCAATCTCAAAAATAGCATCATCTATTTTCCATCCTGAAAGACCATTAAAAGTCAAATTATAGTAACGAAATAAAACACTATCCAAATAACCAATCGTATCATTAGGATAATATTCTAAATCACTAAAATCCGTTCCAATTGCAAGAATATTATTTCGTTGTAATTGATCCATCCGTTCGTATGAACGTTTGAACATTGTTGATTTTTCTTGCTCATAGGCATTATAATTAAAAAAAGAAGCTGTTTTTGAATTTTTAATTACTGAAGGACTCAAGCTAAAATCAATTTTTAGGGCATTACATTGATCTAGATAAAGCTGATTTAATTCAGTTTGAACAGCTTCATTTTTAATACTAGCCAAGGTGCTTGCCGATGGAAATTTTAAGGCATCTGTAAATTGGTTGGTCAAACTCACAAGTTCTTTTGTACCGTAGAGTAAGGGTAGGGGAGCGATGGTATCCGCTCTTAATTTTGTACTGATATAATCATCAACTGTTTGATTTTCTAAAATTAAGCCTCCTATTTTTCCTTCTTGAATAGCTTGAAAGAAAGTGTCATTGACACAACGGATGGAACAATTGTAGATAATTAATTGCCCTAGTTTTTCATCAAGAGACAAGGATTGTAAAATAGAATCTGCTTCTACATCAGAGGAGTACATGAAAGGAGCCAATACGGTTTGCTGCCAAACCACTTCCTGTTTACAAGCAATAAGGCTAAAAAAGGCAAAAACAAAAAAATATCTCCACAATTTCATGTATGTTCGTCGAATCGGTTAACTACAGTTGTTTGTTATTAATTATTATAAAATGCACTCCACTTGTGAGTGTGTTCATTTTCTCAGAGATGTTTTGAAAGGAAGGAGTATAGTACGATAATTGTCAATGTATTATTATGACGGAGATTGACCTCAATTTGTACTGGAATAGCTTCAATTTAACATTTTTTTAATGAATATAAAAATTTCATCATATAAAATATTATGTTTTTTGAAATTTGTAAGATTTGGATAAATTCTTAGTTATGCAATAATGCATATCACCTTACCTTCTATTTTTTGCAAATAAGTGAATAAAAAAGATTCATTTTCAAAAAAACATGATACATGTCAAGTATATCTTCTCATCATCCTTTAAAAAAGATCCATTTCTTTCTATTTTAAACGAATATGCCCAATCACTTTTTCGCCAACATTTCGTAGAGGATGTAGTCTTCTAAATTTTTTCTACCAAATAAAAATAGCTTTCCCATGATTCACCAACACTTTGATCTGCCTGAATTTTGACAATTTTTCCACCCCAAGCTTCAATTTGTTTTTCTAAAATAGAACGATTAATCCAGTGCATTTCAATGATCCATTTTTTTCTAAAATAGAGCTGCCGCAGGATATTTAACCCTCTAAAACCTATAATTTTTACCAAAATACGATAATAAAGTGGGGGAGTACTTGGTAAATTAAATAAAAGAAATTTTCCTTTTTTGCTTAGGCGTAAAAATTCTTTTAGATAGTCCCAAATGTATACAGGTCGAATATGTTGAAGTGTAATATAAGAAAAAACGAGATCAAACGATTCATCTTGAAATTGATGAAGATTATTTTTAGGATTGGTAAAATAAGTGCATTTATCAGGGTATTGATTGTACGCTTTAGCTTTTTCAATCATGGAACTCGAAATATCTACACCTGTCACTTGTTCAAATTGACGACAAAACGCTTGAGTCAATCGTCCAGGGCCACAACCAAAATCAAGGACATGCCCTGTATGGATATAATCTTGAAGTCCTATAGTTTGGAAAATCTGGTGAAGTTCATTTCTACCTGTTTGATAAAAATGTTGTACATCCCACTTATTATTAATTTTACTCGGTTCAGTCAAAACTGCCCAATAAGCATCTTCTTCTCCTAGTTTATTCCAATGGTGCCTTAGTTGATCTATATTCATTTGCAGTTTATTGTATTGTTCAACTATAAAGGTAATTGTGTTTTATTTTAATTGACCCGCGATAAAAGCTGTTGTCCAAGCTGCTTGAAAATTATACCCTCCCGTAATTCCATCTACATCCATCACTTCTCCTGCAAAATATAGATTTTTACAAACTCTAGATTGCATTGTTTTAAAATTGATACTTTCAAGGCTAACGCCGCCTGCCGTTACAAATTCTTCTTTAAAGGTCGTTTTTCCCTTAACAGCGTATACATCATTACATAATATACTTGCTAGTTTATTTATTCCAGTTTTACCTAATTCTCCCCAACGTTTCTCAGGAGCAAGTTGACTACGATTTAATAAAAATTTCCATAAACGATCAGGTAGGAGATAAGGACGATAATTCGAAAGCATTTTTTTAGACTGTGAACGTACTATAGATCTCAATTCATGTACCACTTTATCAAAAACAACTTCATTGACCCAATTAATTTGCACGTTAAATTCATAATTGCAATCATTTAGAATACGCGCACCAAAGGCAGATAATTTTAAAATAGCTGGCCCACTCATTCCCCAATGGGTAATTAATAAGGGACCATCTCCTTGTAATTTAGTGCCTTGAATACTTGTTCTAGTTTTTTCAACTACCACACCCATTAGTTGTGTAATAGATTCATTGGGCATATTAAATGTAAAAAGCGAAGGAACAGGATTAATTATTTGATGCCCTAAGGCTTCCAGCCATTCTAAGCCAGTTCGTTTTGGAGAACCTCCTGTAGCAACAATTACTTTATCAAAAGTGAGGATGTTTTGATCCTTAAAATAAAGTTTCAATTGATTATTATGGAGCGATTCTATTTTTTGTACAGCAGTACTTGTTTTAACTTGAATATTTAGGCGTTTTACTTCCTTTTGAAAACAATCAATAATACTTTGAGATGATTGGGATACAGGAAAAACACATTGATCTTCTTGGATGGTTAAAGGTACTCCTCTTTCTTCAAACCATTCCATGCAATGTTTTGTATTGAAAATTTGAAAGGCTTTTTTGAGTTGTTTACCTCCTCTTGGATACGCGCTAGATAATTCCTTAATGGAAGTCGTTCCATTGGTGACATTACAACGACCTCCACCCGAAATTTTAACTTTGGCTAGTACTTTTTTTGATTTTTCAAAAATGGTGACACTGGATGTTGGAAAATTCTCTTTTACTTGTATTGCTGCAAAAAAACCTGCTGCACCTCCACCTATTATTGCTACTTTCATACATGATTAATTATACAACATTGATAATGTCCTTTAGATTGCATCCTTGAAGCCATACAGTTTTTTACTTAACCGATAAAATTTTATAAAAGTCATATATGAACGCTTCTTAAAAAAAAGGATTCGAGTAATATTCGCTAAAAATTCGTGCATTCGTGGTTTAAGCTATTCATATTGTAGAATTTATTTTTGTACGGTTTTAAAATTGCATCAACTAATGTAGCTTCAATTCTTAATATAAAAAAGAGTCACTCCAAATTATTTTGAAATGACCCTTTTGATATTAATTTTTTTATGGTTCAGCTAATAAGTAAGCTAGCTTATTACTTATTAATGTTGAACAATGAATTTTTCTACTTTTACACCATCATCTGTAAGTACATTAAGAAAGTACGTACCATTAGCGAAATTGCTGACATCATATCTGAATAGTTGATTTTTCAAATTTTGAATTCGTTTTATGGAAATTTCATTTCCATTTACATCAAAAATTCTAATAGCAGCATTTTTGGATGTTTTTGTTAATTCTACTTCGACTTGAAGGATATCATTACTAGGATTAGGATATATTGTAACTAAATTAATAATTCCTAAATTATTGGTAGTCGTTGTTGTATCATATACTGGATTGGTAGAGATATTCATTTTGATAATAGGAACGGTATTTCCTCCAAATGAATTTGTACTATATTCTACACCAGAAGAAAATTCACCATCTGGCGGATTTCCAAAAATAGTAGTATATCTAGGGTTACCCACTCCAAGTCCTGGATTCGTAGCAGCAGTGGTAGGTCGCTGCATGTATCGCTGCGCACCATAATCCCGTGCAGTACTAGAGGACAAGCGTAAATCGAGAATTGGATTAGGAGCAATATATTGAACCATTGCGATATAGTCTGTATTGTCTTCTAATGCAACACCGGGCATGAGGTCTGTAAAGTTAGCAATAGCTACTTGAATTTCTTCTTGCGAAACATCTTCAGCTGTAATTCTATAGGTAGTTACTCCAGAAGGAATTAATTCACTTTCTTGAGCTACAGCGTCTGTATTGGCATCTGTCCATTTATACAACCAAATGGTTAATTCTTCATCAATTACATCTTCTGGATTATCCATTGCAAAAAGGATAGAATTACAATATAATTGTTCTCCAAGGGTAGTAGTGCCTTTTTCAATATGGAAAAAATTACCCATTCCATAGGAGCGAGGCGCACCCGTGTCCCATAAGGCTGGATTTATGCCTAAAGAACCTGTACCTTCGCCCTCTCCTGATTTAGAAAATACGCCTTCTTCCTCAATAACATTAAAGGTAAAAGAACGAGTATTATCTAGTAGATTAAATTCTGGATCGTTTGAGGAAGTAGTTATAGTATAAGTACCTCGATATGTTCCCGGAATTGCAGGAGGAGTCCAAGAATCTGCAAAGGGGATGTTTTCAGCAGTAGAATCTGCAGTTATTGTTCCATAATTCAAATCTGCTGCATACACTTCTGAGCCATCTGTATTGTTTACGATCAAAATATTCAGGTTTACGTCTTCTTGATCGAAAGCTCCTCTATTTTGTATATCGGCTAAGAAATAAATGGGTTCTACTTGAGATGCAGGAATAGATTCATAGTTAGGAATAGCAAAGAAAGGATTCACACTCATATCATGGGCTGGAGTTTCCACTAATTCAACATCATCAATGATCCAATAATAATAATTGGCATTGTGTTCAAATTTTATTTGAAGTGACTCATTTCCAGCTACACCAGGTAGAAAAACTCGTTCTACTCTGTTTGCTCCTGCATTTGCAGGCACATCAATATTGATCTGTTTACGCTCCCAAGTTAGCCCTTCATCAATAGACCATGCTACAAAATAGGAGCTTCCAAATTGTCGAAGCGATTGTTCAAATTTTAAAGAAATACCATCCACATCATAAGCACTAATATCAATCAAAGGAGAAATCAATTCACCATATTGAGGAGCAGGGCATTCTCCACCACCTCCGCCACAGGGGCCTCCATCTGGATTATCAAGTGCATCTGATGCAAAAACCATTGCTCCATTACAATTACTATTTGAGGTAATTGTACCTATACCACAAGAACCTCCAAATGCGATCCCAACTGTATTCCACGTCCAAAGTGCTTCTTGAGTATCATTGGTACAAATAGAGTCAAAGGTTGTCCAACCATCTAGTCCGCCATCAAATTGTCCACCAGACCATAAGATATTATCTGTACTCGGTTCTTCTGGAGTTTCATAAACTCCAATTCGGAATGTACCTGCGTCATTCAGAGGTGAGCCAGAAGAAAAAATTCGTAACAAAAAAGTCTGATTGGGCGCCATACAAGGCTCATTAATGCGAGACTCCGTTCGACCCGGTCGATTAGAATAACAAACAAATGGGAAATTTTCTGCATTACATCCTTCATAATAAAGAGCCATTCCAATGCCAATAACATCATCAGGATTGCCAGCTTGATCAAAAGCCACTCTTATCGTTATACCATTAGCAGGTACTTCATCGCCTAATGTCACGGTATACCATACATCATCTGCATACCAACTAGCTGAACATACCCAAGGGGCATCTGCAACCATTGTGGCATCCACTGTATTTCGTGTATCACCATCTATCATTTGTAAAGAAGCTTCATCAGCAGCAATCTCAAGAGGAATAGCATTAGAGCAATCATCATTAGTTGGCTGTGCTATTGCTGTTAAGCTCAGAATTAAAAGACTAAACAAGCAAAAAAGTTGTAAAATTGTTTTTTTCATACTTAAACGTATTTTTGTAAGGTTAGTAATAGAATTAAAAAAATAAGGAGTATAGCCTACCCAATGCTGGATAGTTATCTATTGCAGGAGAGAATTAACTTAAGTATAAACCTGAGTTAAAATTAATGTAGAATTGTAATGTAAAAAATAATGAATACAAATCAGAATGATTAGAACGAAAACATTACAAATGACGTTTGTTTATCATATAATGAAATAACTTATTTCATTACTACTTCCAAATTTTCACATTTCGATCGTTCTTTTACATAATTTCTAATACGCTCATTTTCTTTATTTCGATTTCGTTTATCCTTCCATTCAATTAAGAGTAGGGGAGTGTTGTCATGTGTTCGAGTAGTATCGGGGAAATAAAAGTCTAATGCGGTAATTTCAGGAAAAAGTAATTGGATTTCGGATTCAATTTGTTTTTCTAAAAGAGGTTTACTATTCAAACTATCAATTTGTGCCTGTAAATCAGAAATTCGTTTGTCTTTTTCATTTTGAATGACTTTTTGAGCTTTAATGGTTTGTAAAACTTCTTCCTTAATTGAATTTCCTAAGGCGTTGATATCAGGGATCTCTGTTTTGATAAAATTGATCTTACAATTAGGAACTATTTTGGTCAATTCTTTTTTATAGGCAATTTCATCTTCATCTGTAATAGGATCAAATAAAAATACTTTCACATCAAAAGTGTCCGATTGAAAGGTTTTTTCGGTTTCAGCCATTGCATCATCGAAATTATCTTCTACAAATCGTTTTATGGCTTGTTCAGATTGAATATCAGCGACTACTCCACGTAATAAATTGACACTTGGAATAATCAATAAGGCACCAACAATAAGAATAAAAATTTGATTTCGTCTTCGTTCTAAAGGCGTAGCAAAATCTTTATATGGAAATCGTAAAAACCTAATAATAAGATAGGTCGCAAGAGCAACAAAAATGGCGTTCAAGAAAAATAAATAAAAAGAATTTTGAATCACCTCAACCGTTTCATAACCTTCAAACGAATATCCAACTTTCAGCAATTTAGCAATACCAAATCCTGTCACACATAAAGGAGGCATTAAGGCTGTGGCAATAGCTACACCTGGTATAGCGTTAGAGATGTCTTTCCTCGAAGTAGAGATAATTCCCGCTAAACCACCAAAAAAAGCAATACCAACGTCGAGTAGGGTAGGCTGGATACGACCAATTATCTCTTCGGTTGCCCCTCCAAAAGGGGTAGCTAAAAAATATAACGTACTGGTTATCAGTGCGATAATTATCGATATTAGAAAATGCTTAGCGGACACCCAAAGCGTTTCTCGATCATTAATTCCAGCACCCAAACCAATTCCTAAAATAGGAGACATCAAAGGACTGATTAACATCGCACCAATAATAACTGCCTGTGAATTTCGATCCAGACCAATAGAAGCAATCATTATCGAACACATCAACGTCCACACATTCGCGCCACGCATGCGCATATTTTCCTTGATACGCTTAATTGTTCCAAAACGATCCAAGCCTTCACGAAGATCCATTAAATCGGAAAAGAATTCTCTTATGCCAGATTGTAACTCTCCAGCACCTTTTTTGATTTGTTTTGTTGCTTCTTCTTGTTTTTTTAGGTTCGGTTCCATAGAAAATTATTTGACTACGCAAATGTAGTAAATTTCTTAATGGGGAAGAGAAAACAAAATTTTACTTAACATAACATAAATTATAGGTATATTTGTATTGTCCTGAATAACCGAACGTCCAATTCTTCACGGGGTATGTTTCTAATCTGGACATCATTGATAATCAGCGGTTTACGTTTTCTGTGTCTTGGTTCAGGAAAGGCTGTCACATTTTGAAGGAGGAATTCCAGCAAGTCGGGAAAACTTCGTCCAGTGTGCTGTTTGGGCATGTTTCTAAAGCTGGACAAAAACTATTATTCCATTTGTTGAATTGCTTGAACAAGCTCCTCCCATCTTGGATTTGAAATGTGAATGTCTTTCCAAGGTTTGTCATCAAAATATTGGATAATAATGAGATTTTTGATAACAGAATTCATCGGATGGCTTGCTACCATTACTATATAACCATAACCAGAATTGTTTTTGTTTAAATATATTCAAAATTTATACTGCTATTTTGACCACCCACTACCCTATCAAAGTTTCTAATTTCAAATTTAAAAAACATTGTTTTTTTGAATTTGAAATAAACCGCCATTTTCAGGAATTATTCTTCCCAGCCTTTTGACCGTTCAACCGCTTTTTGCCAGCCTTTGTACAATTGATTTCTTTTCTTGTTATTCATTTCTGCTTCAAATTGCTCATCTAATTGCCAGTTCTTAGAAATCTCATTCTTTTTCCAATAACCGACCGCAAGTCCAGCCAAATATGCAGCTCCTAAAGCAGTAGTTTCAATAATGGTAGGGCGTTCTACTGGAACTCCTAAAATATCAGATTGAAATTGCATTAAAAGATTATTAGCAGAAGCACCTCCATCTACTCGAAGCGATTGCAATTTTACTTTTGAATCACGCTCCATTACATTGAGGACATCCTTTGTTTGATAGGCTAAAGATTCTAAGGTCGCTCGTATTAGGTGATATTTTGTCGTTCCTCTTGTCAAACCAAATATGGCTCCCCTAGCATACATATCCCAATAAGGCGCACCTAATCCAGCAAAAGCAGGTACGACATACACGCCATCTGTGGAAGGTACTTTCATTGAGTAATATTCACTATCAGGTGATTCATCTATGATTTTCAAGCCGTCTCTTAACCACTGAATGGCAGCACCTGCAATGAAAACACTACCTTCTAAAGCATAGGTTACTTTTCCATCTAGACCCCATGCAATTGTGGTAAGCAAACCATTTTTAGAATGTACAAGCTTCTCCCCTGTGTTCATCAACATAAAACATCCTGTACCATAAGTATTTTTTGCCATACCTACTTCATGACATGCTTGACCAAAAAGTGCGGCTTGTTGGTCTCCTGCGATGCCTGCGATTGGAATTTCTCCACCAAATAACTCATGAACAGTTGATCCATACACACAACTGGAAGGTTTGACTTCTGGCAAAATGGAAGAAGGAATATCCAAAGTCTTTAGCATTTTAGAATCCCATTCCAGTTTCTTGATATTGTATAAAAGTGTTCTAGAAGCATTGGTATAATCGGTAATATGAGTTTTACCTCCTGTCAATTTCCAAACCAACCAAGAATCTATCGTACCAAACAATAAGTCGCCATTCTCTGCGCGTTTCCTTGCTCCTTTTACTTTATCTAAAAGCCATTTTACTTTTGTTCCTGAAAAATAAGCATCAATGACTAAGCCTGTATTCTTACGCACATAATTTTCAAGACCATCCGCTTTCAATTGATCGCAAATTTTAGCAGTACGTCGATCTTGCCATACTATCGCATTATGAATAGGTTCTCCCGTATTTTTATCCCAAATTAAAGTGGTTTCTCGTTGATTGGTAATACCAATTGCTGCTATTTCTGAGGCATTCACTTTGTTTTTTCGTAGTACATTTTGAGCTACGGTCAATTGCGTTTGCCATATTTCATTAGCATCATGTTCTACCCAAGCAGGTTGCGGATAAATTTGAGTAAATTCTTGCTGTTCAACTGCTATGATATTACCTTTTTTATCAAAAAGAATTGCTCTAGAACTAGTCGTTCCTTGATCCAAGGAGAGAATATATTTTGCCATTTTTACTTATTAATGATACAATAAGGTGCAAAATATAAAATGTATAAGATATAATCCCCATACAAGTCATAGAATCATTTGATAAATTGACAAGATGGGGATTATTCAATCATTATAAGGGTAATTTAGATAAGTCCTTTTTCAAAGTAGTAGCATCTTTAAAGCCTTTCATGACATCTAAGATGTTCAGTTCTTTATCTAAGACAACTAAAGACGGATATGCCATTTTGCCTTCTAATAATTCTGCTGCTAAGGTGTTATAGCCACGTCTACCAGAAGCAACAAATTTGTATTCTTTCCCTTTAAATTGGATTGCATTTTTGTCTTCTGCATTTAATTTAATTAGGTAGAATTCTTCTTTTAGATAATTTCTCAAGGCTTCATCTCCGAATGTTTGTTCATCCATTACTTTGCACCATTTGCACCAATCGGTATAAATATCAATCAAGACTTTTTTAGGATTTTTTTGTTGTAAAGTGGCAAGATCATTAATAGAATGCCATTTGAAGTTTTCTACTTTTATTTCATTGTTATTAACTGCTTTCGCATCTTGATAACAAGATTGGAAAATTGTTGTAAAAGAAAATAAAAGGGTCAAAATAAAGAAAGGTTTTAAAGTTCTCATATGAAATGATTTAAGTAATGGTCAAATAATAATTTTATGATTTTGCTTATGATCTTTCGTACCAATATTTCGTTAAAAAGCCTCGTCGATGCTAGGCATCGCCTGTATTTTTTGCCTTATCTTGGCACAAAATTTCTATTTCAAAATCGATAACTTATTTTTCGTCCATTACAAAGTGATTGAAATAATTAAAATACACCTCAAAATTAGATGACTAAATGAGCTTTTGAAAGATGGAATAGATGGAAATAAAGTGTAGAAAAGGATGGAAAAAGGGTCTACACCCCCTCGATTTCTTGGGATTTTGCCAGTAAAATGGCTTCTTTTCGACTTTTTACCTTAATTTTTGCATACAACTTATTGATATGAGATTTTACAGTGCTGAGCTCAATAAATAATTCTCCTGCAATTTCTTTATTACTTTTTCCTGCTTTTATGAAGTGTAAAATCTTTTGTTCTTGTGGTGTTAATTGATCGAGTTTTGGAGCTGGAGGAGTTGGTAAAATAGGGGTATTCTTTTGCTGTTTTAATTGTCGATTTTGGAAAAGAAGATAAGCTGATAAAAAAGCAAACATACAAGTCATTACCAAAAATATAAGAGAATAATCCCTACCCTCTTGTTCATTGTAATACCTTAATTTTCGAATATAATTTTGTGTATAAGGATGATCGCTCCATTCTAATTTCATTCGCTGAGCAATTTTTTGATACAAATCATATTGCGTATCAAAATATAGATGATAATCTGTATTGTTTATTGCAGCAAGAGCAACTAAAGTATTAGAACATGTATCTGCAAATTGGAATAAATCTCGACTTAATTTATCCTGAGAATATTTCAACTCTGCAGGAAATTTGATCTCATAAAACAACTGACTGGGATGTAACAAATGATTTAATTGAGTCATTTGTTCATTGGCTAGATTTCCCGTAATTGAATAATTGCCAAAAGGCGCATAACCAGTTGTATCAGCTGTAAGTTGAACTTTACTTTTATTATCCAATAACAAATGAATGAAATTACGCTCCTCCCCTTGCATGTACAAACACGCATTGAATTCAGAATGACTTTCTTTTAAGACATACAATTTATAAAATTGTGCTTGTTCTGGTAAATTATCGCCTTCTAAAACAAAACTACCCTCTTCGTCAATTGAAGTTACATTAATAATAAACTCCGCTTTGGCATTATAATAATCATCTAAACGATCAATTGTCGATAAAAAGACTTGCGCTTGCCAAGCTCCTTTCGTGTTAATAGTACCTGAAATTCGATAATCTGCTAATAAAGTGGAAGGACAAAGCCACAAAACCAATGCTATAATAAAAAGTAAAGATGAAGAGCCTATAGATTTACAATCTATTGACAAAAAAAATCGTGTTTTGGTGAGCAACTTCATAAATGATAGTATCTTCGTCGCAATATTTAGTTGATCCAATTTTTTACTTATGATACGTTTTCTTTCTTTTATTTGTTTAAGCATTTTTCTGTTTGCTTGTAATGAAACTACTACCTCCTCTACCCCATCAGCATCTACTGCTACTGCTGATGATACGGAATCTTCTCTGGTCTACCCTCAAGAGAAGAATTTCAAAAATATTAAACAACTGACATTTGGAGGGGATAATGCAGAAGCTTATTTTAGTTTTAACAATAAAGAACTTGTTTTTCAAGCAAGTAATGATAAATGGGGCGCCAATTGCGATCAAATTTTCTTCATGCCTATTGATGGCTACGCTGGAGAACAACCTCCTATGATTAGTACGGGTAAAGGGCGAACAACTTGTTCTTATTTCATGCCAGGGGATAGTTTGATGTTGTATGCTTCTACTCATTTGGAACATGAAAAATGCCCAGAAGCTCCGCGTACAGTAGATGGAAAATATATCTGGCCGATATATCCTGAGTTTGATATTTTTGTAGCCGATCGAAAAGGAAATATCGTTAAGCAACTCACAAATGAACCAGGCTATGATGCAGAAGCTACTGTTTCTCCTGATGGTCAAAAAATTGTTTTTACCTCAACGCGTTCTGGTGATTTAGAATTGTATACCATGGATATAGATGGTTCAAATGTAAAACAAGTAACCAGTGGTTTAGGCTATGATGGTGGTGCGTTTTTCTCTCCTGATAGTAAGCAACTCGTTTTCCGTGCTTCTCGACCCACTGCTAAAGAAGACCAAGACTTGTATACTTCCCTCTTGAAAAAAGATGTAGTTCAGCCTTCCGATATGGAAATTTATGTGTGCAATGTGGATGGTAGTGACCTTACTCAAGTAACGGATTTAGGTGGGGCGAATTGGGCACCGTATTTTCATCCATCAGGGAAAAGTATTTTATTTTCCAGTAATCACAAGAGTAAAAGTGGTCGCCAATTTAATATTTTTAGTATTAATGTAGATGGTACAGGTTTACAACAAATTACATTTGATAATACCTTTGATGCTTTTCCTATGTTTTCTCATGATGGGAAATATTTAGTATTCTCTTCCAATCGAAATAACGGCGGTACAAGAGACACCAATGTATTTATTACAGAATGGGTAGAATAAATCGAATATTTTTATCATGTGGCCGATTCAAAATCGTCCCACGATTATTTCTATTTCAATGCTTCATTTGTATATCCAGAAAATTATTGATGGGTATCTTGAATGTTAAAGTTTTATTAATTTTCACTCATAATTTTTTTTCCTAGCGTATAATTAAACTCAAACCAAGGGCTTGAATATACCCTTTTTTTGTACTTTATAAATCCTTATTTTTTCCTTTCTTTTTCATTACGAATGGTCTAGTTTTTGTTTATTTCAAGATACAAACCTATCAATGAAAATGCTTCTCATATGAATGGATGAATGTATCATTTCATCTGTATTAATTTATTTATTTTTTCATAAACAACTACTAGAGTGAAAACTAGATTAACACTTCTATGTGCTTTATTTATAAGCACCAATTTCCTATTTGCACAAGATCAGGAAGAAATTATTCAGCAATTATTTTATACTATTCATGTAGAATCGGCTGATAAGTCCAAGAAAACAAAAATGAAGTTAAAAGATCAAGATGCCATACATTTTGATGTGCTTTCATTTTTAAATGAACAAGATGCTAAAGCAAAAATTAGAATTACAGGACGAAAGAAAAGCAATCAAGAATACATACTATACTCTTTTAATTCTGAAGATTTAGATCAAGATGCTGAATGTACAGGTTTTTGTCAAAAAATAGAAAGTATAGAACGAACTCCTTTTCTAGGAGTTTCAGTATTACCTATGGATGATTTTAGTGGCGTGCGAGTCACTAAAATATTTGAAATTAGTCACTTAGTAAATTCTAATTTGCAAGAAAATGATGTAATAACTGCTATTGGCGATTACGAAATTACGGATCCTTGTGATTTAGTTAATGCTATTGCTGAATATCCGATTAATCATTCCGTTGATCTACATTTTACTCGAAATGAGATTACATATGAAACCAACACAACCATAGGTTATCGTATTAAAAAGAAAATTAGCTGGGAATATTGCTGTCCTCCAGAAGTAGCATTGACCACACCTTCTTCCCTAAAAGAAATGAAATTGGCTGTTTATCCTAACCCAACCTTTGGTGTGGCAGAACTAGAATTTCATACCTCTTCTAATGTTGTTGCGGAGCTTATTATTTCTGATTTTAATGGACAATTAATCAAAAAAGAAATGATTTATCCAGCTAATAATTATTGGAAAGATTATTTGGATTTGAGTGACTATCCTTCTGGTATTTATACCATCCAATTAAAACAAGCAGAGGAGTTAATTACTAAAAGAGTGGTCGTTGTAGAATAAAAATATAAAGAAAATATACTCCTAAAAATAAAGGCATAGTTCCAAAATGAAGAACTATGCCTTTACTATTTTATAGTTAATTAAGATCAATTAAAATCGAGCATTGACACTTAAAGAAGCGACATAAGGCGCACCCCACATAATCTCTAAGCCAGCTCCGATATTATCCGTAAAATAATAACGTACACCATACGCTACAATTCCAACTCCAATACGACTACCTTCAGCAACACCAATCACCGTTTCTGTATCTAAATTTTCATCTGTAGAATCAATATTGAAACCACGATTGACTAATTGGATGCGCAAACCTGAATACATATCAATGTTATCAGAATTGGCATAGTGAAATAATGGACGTATCGCGATTGTGGTACGATTGAAATCAATGTTTACAGCTTCCGTCTGAAAATCACCTGCATCATCGGTAAAACTGTATTCTGGAATATCAAAATCAAAATTTTGAAGACTTCCAGCTAATCCAATACTAAACCAATTGTTCAGACCATAGTCTACCGAAAGCTGTAAGGCAGGCGTACTTCCCACAGAAATATCACCGAAAGCATTGTCTACAGAATTCAATAATGCACCAGTTAAGCTATAACCTACAGTTGCACCTAAGGTTAATTTGTACTCTTCATTTTGAGCTTGCATGCTTGTCCAAGCAACTAAGCATACAGCGATTGCTACTACTACTTTTTTCATAGATAAATTTGATTTATAAAAGGTTTAAAAATGTTTTTTGCTTTCTCAAAGAGAATTGTGTGTGTAGGCGAAAGGTCAGTTTTTTTTGTTTTAAGCAACAGTCAAATAATTAATTTTTGACTATTTTTAAGCGATGCAAATGTATGCTTTTAAAAATAATAAATACAAACTTTTAACAATAAATAACGGTATTTTAGATTTTTATAACTTTTATGCTTTTACAAATCCCATTTTGTGATCTTCTGCTTTATGTGTAGCTTTGCCCACCAAAATAAAGTCTACTATGTCAAAAACTAAGATTGCAAAATATTCAGATATAAAGATTCGTATTGGTCTAAATGAAGATCAGCATCCTACTTCTATTGAGTGGCAAGCTGAGGATAATCCAAATGGAGCAACTTTACAAGAATGTAAAGGAATGTTATTATCCCTTTTTGACAAAGAAAATAAAGAAACCTTGAAAATTGATCTTTGGACCAATGAAATGCAAGTGGTAGAAATGGATCGCTTCTTTTATCAAACCTTACGTGGTCTTGCAGATACTTATTTTAAATCGACTCGAAATAATAAACTAGCATCTGATATGCAACAATTCGTTCAATATTTTGGTGAACAAACTGAAATTATACCTAAGGCGAAATAAGCCTATTTTATTGATGACGTTCTTTTAAAACTTGAATGACTTCTTCTAAGGTATATCCTTTAGCAGCTAATAACACTAAATAATGGTACATCAAATCAGCGGCTTCACCCATAAATAAGTCCTTGTTATCATCTTTAGCTTCGATAACTAATTCAACTGCCTCCTCTCCTACTTTTTGTGCCACTTTATTAATGCCTTTTTGAAAAAGTGAACTGGTATAGGATTTTTCAGAATGATTTTCTTTTCGATCTTGTATAACCCGTTCTAAATGATGTAGAAAAAAGGAAGGTTCATTTTTTTCTTGGAAACAAGTAGCTGCTCCTGTGTGACAAACAGGGCCTTTTGGATGGGCATGAATCAATAAGGTATCTGCATCACAATCTAGTTCTATAGATTGAATTTCTAAAAAATTAGAAGAGGTTTCTCCTTTTGTCCAAAGTCTATTTTTACTTCGACTAAAAAAGGTGACGCGCTGTTCTTGAAGGGATTTGTTGTAGGCTTCTTCATTCATATAACCAAGCATTAATACATTTTTTGTAGTAACATCTTGAACAATGGCAGGAACTAAACCATCTCCTTTTGCAAAATTGATCGTTTCTACAGCAGGCGCATTCATATGAAAAATTATTTAGGGCGGCAAAGATAAGTTTTTCGTCGATTTATCTAGAAGCATAATCAGATTTTATGTAGTATTGCACTTAAATAACTCTCAACATTATGATAGGTAAACTTATACGCGCAGCCCTTTTTCTTGCTGTATTGGTAATTGGTTATAATTATTTTTATGGAACAGCTGAAGAGAAAGCGCAATCTAAAGAAATTGTAGATGGCACAAAAGATGTTGCTAAAAAAGCTACAAATTCACTAAAACAATTTTTGAATCGCCAAAAAGAAAAATTAGATGATGGCCAGTATAAAGAAACAACGGATCAAATTCGAGATTTGGTCAATGATCTAAAGAAAAGAGCGGAGAAAGAAGGTGTGGCGATTAAAGAAGATGTCAAAAATCTAGAATTAGATAATGAACGTTTAGCAGAAGAATTAAGAGAAGCAGGAGCAAATTTGGATAAACCAGAAATGAAAGAGAAATTTTCTAAATTACTCGAAAAAGCAGAAAAAATTCTCAAAAATATGAATCAAGAATAGAATTGATTATATCGGTAAAACAACGTATATTTGCAACAGCTATAAAAGCTTTATCTAAAGCTGAATATTAAAACTATGGAGGTGCTTCTTTGGAGCACCTTTTTTATTTTAAACAAATTCCGAAATCAAGCCTCCAATTATCATACTCGTTACCAACCAATACGAAAAATGTACGCCAATATATCGAGTTTTCTTTCCTTCTATCAAAGCATGTAAACCAATAAAAGGCAAGGCAAAAACAAAAGCATTAATCGCTCCATGAAAAACTCCATGTCCAAAATGACGATGTTTTTGACCATACTTCCCTAGAAATTCATCTACAATCGCTTGTGCTTCTGTACTACCACGCATAATATCTGTAAAAAAGAGTTCATAAAAGCCCATCTGATGTATCACCAAATTAATATAGCCGTATACTAAAGTAAAACTCAACAAAAATGCCCATATCAATTGCCCAAATTTCAAAGAAGAAGGCAACACAAAAAGTTCTTCGCCTGCCCAACGAGTCAAACCAAAACGAGGATGATACCACAAAGCAGCAATCAACAATGGAATAAAACTAATCAGGAAAAAAGCAGTATAATTCAAATTCATGATTAAAAATTGATTTGTTGATATAGCCAACAGCAAGAATGAAGTATAGTTCACTATAAAAACAAGATATGATGAGTCAATTATTACAAGAACGCTATGAAGGGGAGATCGACTCCAAACTCTTTTCTGCAAAAAGTATTCTCTATTTTTTAGGTGGGTTGAATTTATTAGGAGTAGGATTACTCTATTTTACCCTATTTGACCAAGAAGTAAATGCCGTGCTTTATGTCTCCATGTTTGCAGTAGTACTATTTTTTGTTTTTGGCTATTTAATCAATCGACAAAATAAAGGCTTGATACTAGTAGCGATGGGGCTCTGCTTACTTTTCTTTATACTTGCTTTATTGAGTTTTAATTTATTGGGTATAGTTATTTATGGTGTGGCAAGTTACAATCTCTGGAAAGCACATCTTGCTGTAAAAGATCTTACTACTCCTAGTATGAATCCTGATATTTTAGATGAGGAGATATAGTTTAAAATAACAAGAGTAGGACGGACTTTAGTATACTGTAATCTAAGTCAGTTTAAGTTTTATGATTACCCCAAGGGAACATGTTCCCTTGAAATTCAGGATATTATAATTGGGTTAGAACATATTGAAGTTAAAAATTATTTCGATTACAGTGTATTTAGTCTGTACGAATAATAAGAAAGCTTATTAATATTCTATTTTAAAAGTGCTGCAATCTTATCTTTCATCGCCTGAAATTCTACTGGATCAAACAATCGTGTGAGAAAGACAATTTTTCCTTCTTTATCAATGACGACATTTCTTGTTACCCCACTTTTTTTGCTTGCAAATAAGCCAAAAATATCTGCATTCGGATCAAGCGAAATGGGATAAGTTGTTTCCATTTGAACAATGAATTTTTGTACTTTATCAAGTGGTTCATCTCGATCAACACCAATTAAAACGAAATCCTTGTCTTTATGAACTTGCCAAACCTCTTCTTCTAAATGTGGCATTTCTTTTCGGCATACACTACACCAACTCGCCGTAAATTGCAAGACGACGACTTTCCCTTTTAAATCAGATAATTTTGTAGTCGTCCCATCAATCCATTCCATTTCAAAATCTGGCGCCATATCCCCAACTTCAACAATATAACCTCGTTTATCATCCGTTTTGTCTTGTGAACAAGATGATAAAGGGGATACAAAAAGACCAATTAGTAACAAAAAATAAAAAAGCGTCTTCATCAAATGATTGGTTTCGTTATATTCGTTTAAAAATAGATTAAAACTGTCTACAATTTATGAAAAAAAAGCTATTCTTCCTATTTCCGTTCTTGATAAGTTGCTCTCTTTCAGCACAATTTTACACCCCAGATGGTGGTCATGATCCTTCCATCAAATGGCAGCAAATAGATACCGATCATGTAAAAGTTATTTTTCCAAGCTCCCTAACAACAAAAGGACAACGCATTGCCAATGTCATTACTCATTTGTATGAAAAAAATACTGGTTCTATTGGTGTTGATCTCAAAAAAGCAAGCATTTTACTCCATTCAGAAACGGTAAATCCAAATGGATTTGTCTTTATCGCTCCTTTTGGTTCAGAATTTTTTGCCACTCCTCCACAACGATCGTTTCTTGGTACAGTGGATTGGATTGATGGGTTAGCTATACACGAATATCGGCACATTATGCAAACGCAAAACATGCATAAAGGCTTGACGAAATTCGTAAGTACTTTGAGTGGAGAATCCGCTTGGTGGGGCTTTTCGCACTTTGCTGTACCAGATTGGTTTTTTGAAGGAGATGCTGTCTTACAGGAAACAGCTTTGACGAATTCGGGAAGAGGGCGATTGCCTGAATTTCTAGCATATTATCGTGCTTTTGCCAAGGATAAAAAACGCTATTCCTTCAATAAAGTCCGAAATGGATCGATGAAAGATGTTATTCCTGATCATTATGCCTTGGGCTATGTTTTAAATACTTATGCTCGGATTCATTTTGGCAATAATATCTGGAAAGAAGTCATTGAAGATGCGGCATCCTATAAATTAAAGACCTATCCAATCCCTTTTTCAAATGCTTTAAAAGAACGGACAAGTTTAAATACCAAAAACCTGTATGAAAATAGTTTTAACGAATTAGATTCGCTCTGGTTTATTGATAATGAAAAACGAAAAAATCAAATTGTAAATCAAAAAAATAAAGCTGCTCGAAAAAATACTCCTCAATTTTACAAACAAGCCTTTTTTAATAAAGATAACGAATTGATTGTTGCTAAAAGAAGTAATGCCCATCCTTCAAAATTGGTACTTTTAGATCAAAATCAAGAAGAAAAACGGCTATTTACCTTTCCCAATTCCATCAATCAATATTTTTCTTATCGAAATGACTTTGTGGTATATGAAGAATTCCAATGGCACCCGAGATGGGAAAATACGTCTTATTCTACGATTCATTTACGCAATATCAAAACAGGATTTCATCAACAACTGACTCGAAAAAGCAAGTATTTTTCTCCTGATATTTCTAATGATTTAAAACAAATTGCGGTTGTTCAAATTTTGCCATCTATGGAACAATCCATTCACATTTTGACTAGTAAGGATGGAACAGTAGCACAAAAATTAGACAATCCAAATGGGTATTCTTATGCTTTTCCAAAATGGTCAAAAGATGATACAAAGCTTTACGTCATTGTTTATAAAGATCAAAAAAATGCCATCATTGAGATAGATATCGAAAGTGGTAAAGAACAAATTATCTTAGAGTTTAATGACTATCGAATCGTAGATTTACAAGTGCAGGAGGATTATGTGTATTTTGCTTCTAATTTCAATCAAACGATTCAAGATATTTTTGCGCTACATATCCCTTCAAAGGCCATTTATCAACTCAGTCATAGCCCTACAAATGCAGCTTATCCTGCTATAAATGCAGATGGTGAAAAATTGGTCTATGCAGAGCATCATTCAGATGGCACTAATCTGGTAGAACAAATCATCAATTGGGATGTACTAAGCCCAATCCAAATGACGCCTCAAAAAAGTATTCCTAATTTAGTTCAGCCCATTGCAAAAGCAGAAGCAGCAGCTCATTTAGACCATGTTCCTAATCGTACTTATGAAGTGAGCAAATACAAAGAATTCAAGCATCTTTTTTATGTCCATGATTGGATTCCAAAACCTTTTCATCCCAACTATAGCTTACAAATTGAATCTAGAAATCGCTTACAAACACTTGGTACTTTTGTAGAATCAGGTATAAATATTAATGAAAATAATTTCTTTTTAAATTCTGGAATTGAGATCACAAAATGGTTTCCTAAAATCAAATTAAATTACGCTACTAGTCTCAATAGATCAGCTCAATTTGTAGCCACTACAGATACAAGTGCTGCTTATACTTCAAGAACTTGGGACGAAAATCGTTTTTCTGGAGGCATCAATCTTCCTTTAAATTTGACGAAGGGTTCCTTTTTTCAATTAATGAGTCTAGAAGCACAATATCAATTAACGAATGTTCAACATGATTCTCTTTCCTATGAATCTTTAAATGGAAATCAGCATTTGATGAATTTGGGATTTAATTTTCGTTCCCAACATTTTAGAGCGATTCAACAAGTCAATACGCGTTTTGGGATTACCCTATCTACCAATTATCGCTTTAACCTAAATAATACCGAAAATAATCAATGGAATATTTTAGGACGCTTACATCTTCCTGGCATTCTAAATACGCATGCCATTTGGGTAGAAGGAAATTATCGAACACAAGCCATTAATGATTCCTATAGATTTGTCGATGATTTTCAGTATGCACGTGGCTATGGACAATTTCAAGGAGATGAACAATGGGGATTTAGAACTACTTATCAATTGCCTTTATTCTATCCAGATTGGGGACTAGGGCCAATTGCTTTTATACAACGATTTCGTTTAGGTGTATTTGCAGATTTTAGTGGAGTTCAAATTTTAAGAGAATTGGATGGTACTCGATTTAATTATGCTTCTTATGGCATCGAATTATCGGCAGATGTAAAATGGTTTAGAATGTTTGATTTGCCTGTAGGTATTAGAGTAAATTATCGTAGAGATTATGAATTATTTGGTTTGGGTAAACCATTTTCATTTGGTTTGATTTTGAATTAAATCATAACAAGGTTTAAAAAAAGGGAAGTACAATTTTTGTACTTCCCTAAAGATATATTTTAAAATCATGAAATTAGTTAGACTAATTTTCAGTCATAAAAAAGGATAATTGAAATAATCGTCGGACGATTTTGAATCGGCCATACGATAATATTAGAAACTAAATCCTACACGACCAAATAAGTATAATCCATCTGATCCCATTTGTACAGAATCATTGAAACCACCTTGGTCTGTCCAACCATCAAATTGAGGAGTAGGATAAGTATTTAATAAGTTATTTCCACCCAAAGTAATATTTAAATTATCAGAGATCGAGTAACGAATACTTAAATCAAGTGTTCCTACACCTTCATAAACATCTGTAGCTACTGCTAATAAAGCATCCGCTTCTGCTTGTGTCGTCGCAGGAGAATCTACCCACTGGAAATCTTGGATAATCACGTCACTAAATTGTGTCCAAGTCAAAGTAGCATTCAATTTGTTGGTGCTAAAACCTACACTTGCACCAATTTTGTAATCAGGAGCAGCAGCTTCTAAATAAGCTTGTGAGAATGGTCCAAAAAATGTAAATGGATTCAAACCATCTGGTGCATTCACAGATTGAATTTCAGTATCATTAAAGTTAGCAGCAAGACCTACTGTTAAGGCATTGTCATTATCCAAGTATTGTTTATAATTTAAAACAACATCTACACCTGTTGTACGAGTATCTACTCCATTTGCAAAGAATTGAGCAGCATCAGCACCAACATTTAAACCACTTGCATCAAAATAATCGGTTAAGATAATACGATCTTTTACATCGATCATATATCCATCAATAGTTGCTGAGAATCCACCATTTTTATAAGTAAAACCAGCCGCTAAGTTTTGCGCTGTTTCTTCTTTTAATGGATCAATTCCAAATGCACGTGCTACCGTACTAGTATTGGATGCTAATAAAGTACGTACAGAACTTCCAACTACGAAATTATTGAACACAAGATTGTAGTGAATTTGCGCCAAAGAAGGTGCTCTAAATCCAGAAGATAAAGAAGCTCTTACAGAGAAATCATCTGTAATTTTATAGCGCGTTGCTAATTTATAGTTAAAGGTGTTTCCAAAATCACTATAATTTTCATAACGTAAAGCTGCACTAATTAAGAACGCATCTGTTGCATTCAATTCTACATCTCCATACACCCCAAAATTAGAACGGTTACGATCTACCTCATTGGCAGGACTATAACCAGGGAATCCTTGAGAACCTCCAGAAGTAGTTTGACCAAATTCATTGACAAATGGAGATTGAATAGCAGGATTCGTAATCGCTACACCTCTATCATCATAAGTAGCATATGAACCTTCTTCACCAGCAAATATTTCAAAGTTTTCAGAACGATATTCTGTACCAAATGCAAAGTTTAATCCGCTTGCTACATCTTCAAAGTATTTAGAAAAGTCTAGCGTCGTTACATTCATATCTAAGCTATGTCCACCTGCATCAAAGTCTGTTGGTGACGCTGCTCCCATAGACGCATTATTAGTACCAGTAATGAAATAGTGGAAATTATTACTACCATAAGAATGACTAAAATCTGTTTTCCAACCATTATCCATTTCATGGCGAACACCTGCTGTCATTGAATTATCAATAATTCTAGACGTAATATGTGGCGTAAATCCATTTGGATATAAAGAAGGAACAGCGCGTGAATCACCATCAACCCCCGGTGCACCCCTTGTAAAAGCATGCGCATCTGTATCACGATCAGAACGTCCTCCAAATAAATACAATTCTGTTTTATCTCCTAAAGGCATAGCTCCATTCACCATAAATTGGAATTGATCTACTGCAGCTGAACCATAACCTTCTCGCCATTCAAAACTTGGACGAAGGGTACGCTCTTTTGTTAAATATTCAGCAGTCATATTGATGTATCCACCAGAATTACCTAAACTCATACCATAATTCAAATCTACACGAGTGGTATTTCCATCAAAACTACGATCTTCTCCATCAATACGGTTTGTACCATCAATATTAAATAATGCTGGATCCCAACCATCTTGCGTATCAAAAATTTGTTGTGCATAATCAGAACCTACCGCAGTACTATTTGCACCATAGGTAACACCACCAGATAAACCACCAGTTTGGTCTTTTAATACGATATTAATCACACCAGCAATGGCATCCGATCCATATTGAGCAGAAGCTCCATCACGTAAAACTTCAATTCGTTTGATTGCAGAAGCTGGAATCGCATTTAAGTCAGTTCCTGTATTTCCACGACCTCTTGTACCAAATACATTTACTAAAGAAGATTGATGACGGCGTTTTCCATTAACCAAAACAAGTGTTTGATCGGGCCCTAATCCTCTTAAAGATGCAGGATCAATATGATCCGCTCCATCAGAACCCGATTGTTTGGTAGCATTAAAGGAAGGAGCGGCATATTGAAGGACATTATTAATATCCGCACGACCACTAATATTCGCCAATTCTGCTACTTCGATTACATCAACAGCAGCAGGAGAATCTGTTGCTGAACGATTGTAGCTACGCGAACCAACGACTTGCACTGCACCAAGGGTAACGCCTTCTTTAAGGTTAATATTCATAGAAGATTCTCCATTCAAAGTAATTTCTTCATCACTATAACCTGTATAACTATAGACAATAGTTGCTCTTGGAGAACTTACATTTAAATTGTAACTACCATCTATTCCAGTAACAGTTCCTGTAGAAGTGCCTTTTTCAGAGATACTCACTCCGATCATGGGCTCATTGTTTTCATCCATTATTTTTCCAGAAATGGTATGTTGTGCCATTAAAAAACTGCAAGACATCAACATTACCAATAGGCATAAGTACTTTCTCATGATTTGTGGATTTTCGTTTAGAAAAAAGATTAATATTAAAAAAAATAAAAATAAGTGAAAAGCAAGGTAATACTTATTTTTCACTTATTAAATCTGATAAAAATATCAAATTATCAATTGGGAAGAAAGTATGGTAGAAGTATCAAAAAACAAAAATAATTGCGGAAAGATAGGTGAAAAGAACAAAAAAGTATGGATTTTTTTTAGATATTTTCTTTAAGGAATGAAAAAGAGCATTTTTATCCTTTTGCTAGGGTAAACCCAAAAGTAGAACCTAATTCAGGTGTAGAACGAACATTTATGGTTTGTTGATGCGCTTCAATAATGTGTTTTACAATAGAAAGTCCTAGACCACTTCCTCCTTGTGCACGTGAACGACTTTTATCTACTCGATAAAAACGATCAAAAACATGAGGCAAATGTTCTTCAGGCATACCAATTCCATTATCAGCAACTTCTACTAATATATTAGTATCCATATCATAAAAACTAATCTTGGTACGTCCTCCTTTTTTTCCATACTTAATAGAGTTGGAAATGAGATTAACTAGAACTTGTCGTATAGCTTCTTTATCTGCACGCACAATAAAGTTTCGTTCTGCACCCTCTTTAAATTGGAGGTGAACCTGTTGTTCTTGAGCCATCATTTCTAACTCTTCAAATACATCATATACAAGTTGTTTGATATCAAAAGATTGAATTTCAAGAATTAACTCCCCTGATTCTAGTTTAGATATAGCATCTAAATCTTCAATGATCACTTGAAGTCGCTCCGTATTTTTTGCAGCTCGTTGAAGATAATTGACATTTATATTATCGTCGTGTAAGCCGCCATCTAAGAGGGTATGAATATATCCTTGTATACTAAAGATAGGAGTTTTAAGTTCATGAGAAATATTTCCAAGAAAGTTACGACGGTAGGCTTCTAGCGATTTCAGATTTTGGATTTCCTGTTCTTGTCCTGTCACCCATTCTTCCACTTCTTTTTCAACATCATCTAAAATCGTATCTGTTACATCCGTAGCTGTGAATTTATCTTTTTTACTAAGTTTAAAACGATGAATATTTTTATAGATTAGTTTAATACGACGATAAATAAATCGTTTAATCAATAAGTTGCTTATGAAAAAGGCAATTATAAAGCTAAATAACGCAATCAGCATCCCCATTTCAATACTTATCTCTAAGATTCCCATCAACTTTAATATCATCAATAGTACATTAATGCTCAAAGCAATAATAATAGAGATAAAAATGGCAATTTGCCGAGGTGTAGGATTTTTAAACATAGCTATTATGGGGATTAAAATTCAAATTTATATCCCATACCTTTGATGGTTTTAATGTAAGAATCTCCCAGTTTTTCGCGTATTTTTCTAATGTGCACATCTATAGTTCTATTTCCCACGATAACATCATTTCCCCATATTTTACTGAAAATTTCTTCTCGTCCAAAAACTTTTCCAGGCTTAGAGACCAACAAACACAATAATTCAAATTCTTTCTTTGCCAAAACCATTTCTTGCTCCCCTCTAAAAACAGTAACTTGTTCTTTATTAATTGTTAAATCTCCAATTTCAATTACCTGTTCTTCATCCGCTTTTTGGTTAATATCAGATCGACGTAAGAGCGCATTGAGCCTACTAATAAGGACTTTGGGTCGAATAGGTTTGGTGATATAATCATCTCCACCAATATCCAAAGCAGCAATTTGAGAATAATCCTCACTTCGTGCAGTTAAAAAAGCAATTAGAATATGATTATTTTCAGGTTTTGAACGAATTATGCGACATACCTCTACGCCATCCATTTCAGGCATCATAATATCTAGAAGGATCAAATTAGGTTGAAAAAGAGGAATTTTCTCTAATGCTTCTGCACCATCTGATGCTGTAGCAACAAGACATTCTTCTTTAAGAAGATTATATTTGATGAATTCTTGTATATCAACTTCATCATCTACAATAAGGATTTTTTTTCCTTTCATTCGTCAGAGTTAAACTATTTATTTGAATCAATTTATGGCAAAACGAATTTCTTAAAAAATAGATTTCAAAATTAAGCAAAGCTAAAAGCTAATGAAGCAATATAGGATTAAATAAATGTTAAATAAAGTTTGATTGGATGTATTTTCTTCAAATAACAATAAAATTATGGAAAACTGAAATTTTATTATCATGTCACAGTTTTAAATACCTCACGTTAAATCGTTCATTGAAGCCCTTCATACATAAAACTACTTTATTAACTAGTTGCTTAAACTTTAGAGATGAAAAAATTCTATATTTGTAGTAGCCTTTTAATTATTCTCTCATAAGTCGGAGTAAAGTCTACTGTCTTGTAGGCTTTACTTTCCTTTTTTAGGCTGTTCTCTATTTCGTTCTACTTTTTTATTATTCACTTCCGTTTCGATTAGATTAATCTGTGCTAACACTTTTTCATATAATTTCTCCACCTTACGACTATCTTTTCTTACTATACGAATAGATTGCTGAAAATCTTCTTTTGTAATATGATGAGTTTGATATATTTCATCATAATAGGAAGTCAATAAGCTATCCTTTATGGCTCCGTATACATTTTGAGTGGCGGCTTCAGCATAATGAATATCAACTAAAACATTAATCAGTTTATCTTCAGAAATTACAGGAGTCGAAACTGTATTTTTACTGCAAGAGTTCAAAAAAATAGTGAGCAACAAAATATTTAAACCAGTAAAACGCATAAATTTATTAGTTTAAGGATGCAAATATAGATACTGTTCAACTTATAATCAATTCCATTTTTCTATGAATAAGTTGTATTCTTCTATTCATGAAGTGCTAATTTGTATAAGGGTTTTCCTATAAAAATTTTACAGTTTTCAAAAACTGTAGGCATTGGT
>JAHDES010000048.1 GCA_020628645.1 Saprospiraceae bacterium | reverse complement strand
CCAGGGACACATGGATTTTCAGTCCATTGCTCTACCAACTGAGCTAAGGTACCGACCTTGCTTGTTTAAGCGGTTGCAAATTTATATTCTTTTTTTGTTTTGCACAAGTGAATTCCTTTTATTTTTATAAAATATTTAAAATACTTTGTAGCTTCAAGCATTATGCAACGTTATAATAAACAAACTGATCTATGTTTTCGCGATTATTGGCGGTTCCTATTATAGTAGGCTTACTTACTTTTTTCTACCTATATCAAACACATGATGATTTTGGATCAATAGCTATTTATATTGTTCCATTTGTGATTGTTGGGGTGATGCTTTATTTGTTTAGTCCTCAATTAGATTGGTGGTGGTACAAGCGCAACCCTCCTGACTTAGCGCAACCTTTACGCTTGCTTTTAGTGAAACATAATACTTATTATAATCATCTTTCCGTTGAAGAAAAACTACGTTTCCGACAGCGAATGAAGCTTTATATGATTGCCAACGAGTATAAACCTATGGGAGGTGGCGAAGCTGTTCCTGAAGATATTAAAGCTTTTATCGCAGCAGCAGCCATACAAGTTACTTTTGGTCAAAATGATTATTTAATGGCACCATTTGAGCATATCATTGTTTATCCAAATCTATTTCCTTCTCCACAATATCCTGAGCATTTTCATCCTTCTGAGATTTATGCAGAAGATGGTGTAATTATGGTTTCTGGAAATTATTTAATGCAGGCGGTGATACAGCCTAAAAAGATTTTTCACATTGGGCTTTACGAATATGCTAAGATATTTATGAGAACACATTTGAATTATACTTATCCAGAACGCTCTACCATTGATTGGGAAACCTTAGAAAAAGTCAGTGGGATGAGCAAGGCATATTTAGATAAATTTATGAATTTACCTGAGATCGATCCATTGGCGGTAAGTATTCATCATTTTTTCCAATTTCCAGCTGCTTTTAAACAGCATTTGCCTGATTTGTATGAACAGCTTTCTGTATGCCTAAATCAAGATACATTTAATATTTATCAACCTGTAATTCAAGCTGTACAAGAAGCTGTTTAAAATAAACTAATATAACCAAAATGAATTTTGGGAGAACGGAAATCAAAAAAATCAGATGGATTATTCCAATCTCTACCCAATGCCGCACTAATCCCAAATACGCCTGCTTGTGTATCCAGTCGAAGCCCAAGCCCAAGCCCCATTGGTCGCTGAAAGCTCTTTTCGTTTTGTGATACTAACTCTAAATAAGCTACATCTGTAAAAAGAAAAATACTAGAATTTTGCGTTAGTAACCAGCGATACTCCAAAGTGGATATAAAATAGGTGCTTGCGCGGAGTACTTCTTCATCAAAACCTCTTAAGGTACGATTTCCTCCTAAACGAAAAGCCTCAGATTGAAATATTCCTTGTTCATTAAAAATACGCCCAGTATGAATCCCTAATAAAATGCTAGAGCGATTAGCAATAGGAAAAAAACGATTGATCTGGATTTGTGTCTGAAATTGGGTTGTTTTTAAATTAAGAGGATCATATAATGTTGTAAAATCAAAAGTGGGATCATTTCCATCTTTTAAAGCTGTAATTGTTTGATTGGGTAAAATTGATTTATTCGTAGCACCCAATCGTAGTTGTATTTGCCATCCCTTTCGAGGATTAAAACGATAATCTAAATTGTGAAACCGATAATCTATTCCCCAGGTATTAAGTTGTAAATCTTGATTATTGGGGAGTACTCTTGTTTGCAAAATAGTAGTGGTATCTATTGTCAAAATTCGATTGGCATGACGATTGAAAAATAATTGAAGTGATTGACGTGAGGAAAAATCATACGACACTCCCAATTCATACGATACATCTAAAAAACTGGAATCTTGCTTATATAACTCAAAAGCGGTGGTCACTCCAAATGCACTATTCAAAATATAAGGATAAGAAAATGCTCCTTCAATTTCTTGAGTCTGTGGACGGGTTTGCTGAAAGGCAACATAAATTCGCTCTCCAGCTCCAAAAGAATTATACAATTCTAGCGTTCCTATTCCTGTAACCAATAAATTCCTTCCTAAAAGTGGATTACTATTGGGCAACACGCCAAAAATTAAATCAAAACGACTCGCTTGTTTTTTATCTAAGAAAAGATAAACGGTAGCTGTATCATCTTTAAAACGTACTTTAGGGGCACCTTTTTGGCGCACAAAGGGGAGTTCGGTCAGTTGCTGTTCAATTCGGTTTAATTTTGATTTATCAAAAGGCGTTCCTTCTTGAATCTGTAAATAGTTGCTTAAATATCCTTTTCGTAGGTTGGCATCGCCTTCGATTTGAAGATCGCCATAGGTAATAAATTGATTCAATTTCCAATTTAAACGAGCTTCGATATGCTGTTCTCCTATTTCAATTTCATTTAGATAAGTCCTTGCGAAAGGATAAGCGGTATTTTCGGCGTATTGTAATAAGACTTCTTGTAGTTGTTGGGCATCTTGATAGGATTGTATTTTCTTCTCCCAAGAAGAAGACGGCAATCCAATTTGTTGTAATACAGAAATGGGGATATTTCCATTGCGAAGTATAAATTGCTCATACGCCTTTCCTACAAATAAATTGACCCAAACTGTATCTCGTTCTATGTTTATCTGATCTATCGAAGCTGCGTAAAAAGTCGCCTGATGCAATTGATTTAAAAAAACAGATAAGGTATCATTTAAATAAGTAGTATCAATACTATGAGTAGGTAGAGGAATTTCAAAGGAAGTTGTATCTACTTGATTTATTTGAATTGGAAATACCTTTGTTGCTTGTGCTATCAATGAGTAAGAAAGTACACAGCAAATGTACAGGCTAAAGCCTATCTTACTCCATTTATTGAAAAAAAACTGTTCCACATTAATACAAACGAATATTTTAAAGTGGTGGTTTGTTAGATCCGATTTAAATTAAAAAACCGCTAACTATTTTAATTGATAATTAGCGGCTCTATTGATTGGAATTAATATTTATCTTCTTACTGCTTCACAAATTTTTCCGTGAGCAATACGTTATTTCCTTCTATTTGCAAGATATACAATCCAGCTGTTAAGTTTTTGGTAGAGAAATTGATAAAATGCTCCCCCATATTGAAAAATTCCGCTTCTCGAAGACTACGAATTTTCTTCCCATTTAAATCAAAAATAGAAATGTTCAAAGGCTGCCCGTGTGTTAAATGAAAGCCAGCAATCGTAAAATCTTTTACAGGATTGGGTTGTAATGGGTAGATTCGACTACCATCTACAACGACATCTGCCACATTCACGGTAGATTCTTCAAAAACAATATCCTCGTCTCCAGTTTCATATTCCACATAGGTGATAGGTAGGTAATACATTTCATCCGTTGTTGATTCTCCCCAAGTAACAAATTGTGGTGGATTACTTGGATTATTAGGATTGTTCGTCGTATTATCATAACTCGCTACAGCATGTATGACTGTTCCCGCAGGTGCAACAATATAGCGTTCAAAACTATACGAGCCTTGCCAATTGAAATCCCATTCTGGAATTTTAATTAAATTCACAATTTCGCCATTAGGTTTTTCCATCCATACTTCCCAATGTTTGCCTAAAAGGTGCATGTGAGGCGCAATACCTACTAAACTCACATCTGTAGGAATTTCATAGGTTCCATGAAATATACGTTGAGTATTCGCAGGAATAATAAATAATTCCCCAATGACTTCTTGAAAAGGCACCATGATATGCCCTCGTACTTCTCGCTCAAAGGTTTCTTCTTCATCCATAAAGAAGATATTAAGTTTTGATCTGTCGGTTTCATCTACAGGCCAGGGGGCGTAATGCACTTGTACGACTACATCTGCTCCTTTTCGGAGAATTTGACCAATACCATCAGGAAATAAATTAGGTTTTTGACCAGGTACATAACCAGGGTATTGTTTTTGGTTAAGCGTTCCTTGTTGACTTCCATCTGTAAAACTACCAAAGCCTTCAAAACCATATTCGGGCGTAGCAGCATCATTAGCCGCAGCTGCTCCAGTAATATCTTCAAAGACTAAAGCATGATGGACAATCTTGGAATTACCAGGACGGAATTCAACGGCTTTAATCACTTTATCCTCAGGCAAATTGGTTGGAAATACAAAATAACGATAGTCATCTTGATAGTTCCCTTCATGCAGCCATTCTTCTTCCATTTCTAAGACCAAATCGGGTTCTCCTAAAACTGATCCCTCTGGAAAATCAGGAAAAGGCGGTTCTTCGGCTTCATCTCCTCGTGGCATTCCTGCGTCCACCCATTCACCAATCGTTGCGATTTCACTATCTGTGAGATAATTCTCTCCTAGAAATTTAGAATAGGTAGGATCAGCTTGCCAAGGCGGCATGATTTTATTAGAAGTAACATATTCAATCATCGCCCCCCAATCTTTCACTTCCTCATAATTGGTGAGTGCCATTGGGCCAATTTCACCTGCACGATGACAAGACGAACATTTTTTATAAATAATCTCAGCAACATCTGCCGAAAAGGTTTTTTGTCCAAATCCTGAAAAGGTCAAACAACATAATAGAAGTGTCAAAAAGTGGAATTTCATATGTCTAAATTATTGTCGTGAGCCGACTTCAAGTCGTCTTACGATTAGTTTAATCATTATTTTGTGTGTCTATTTATAGTCATGGATGTTTCATGTGTTTAAAATTTTTCAATAATTATAATTTGCAGAAAAATTTCTGCCCCCATGTAATCGCTTCGCTCTCTCATAATATTTTTTAATCATATCCTTGGGTGTTAATTTATGATTAATAAATATCATGCTCGTTTAATTTCAGTATGGATTTAATTTTTACCGACTTGGATAATTCATTTTTCATAACATTATGGTTATTCCAAGTACGGCATAATACATTTATGATATGATTTACAAAATCATTTAATCAATCTCTTATCATATTCAAATAGCAACCAATGGCTTGGGTTTCTTTTTCTACAATTTCTTCTTGCTTTAAAATGGCTTCAAGGGCATTTCTTAAATCTCTAGAGGTGACTACCCGTCTTCTTGACCCCACTTTATCAAAGGAATTATCAATGCGTCCTCTATACAAAACTTCTTGATTTTTTTCGTCATAAACCACCACTTCAGGAGCGACAGTTGCGCCATAAAATTGGGTTTTTGTTTTGAAATAATCGGTTTTATAGGGGATTTTGATTTTATAATTTTCTAAGAAGGTTTTTATTTTGGGTGGTTTGGAGGATAAATTGGGGAAATAACAAATAAAGTTAAATGGGTTTTGATTATAAGTTTCAAAAACATAATTGATTTCACCTGAAATATTCTGACTGATTCGGCATTCATCTAATAAAAAAAAGTTGACCGAAATACTATCCGAATATTCTTGTGCTTGTAACACACAAAGATTCAGAAAGATAAAAAATACTACACTAATTCTTCTCATCATACTGCTTTAATTCAATAGAAAACCATGCCTTACAACTTAGTTGTAAGGAAATAATGCAGTTTATTACACTTTAGAATTATGATTGATTACTTTATACAACAAAGCTCGATATACTTTAGACTCAGGCAATTAACAAAAGTTAATTAGCGTATCAATTTATTTCTTCGATTTAGGTAGTGGTTTGACTTTCATTTTGAGCCATTTTTCGAGTTGTTGGTATATTTGATTTTGCTCGGCTTGACTATAACTTGCAATGCGAGTGGTATGCGAACCTCCTTTCAAATCCATACGAAGGGCATTGGTCGCTTTGGTAGGATAATAACCACAGGCAGTCCAAGGGTCAATTTCTCCATAAATGTAGATGATATTATCTCCATTGACATCCAAATAATCAATTACTTTTTGACAATAAGGAGTAAATGTCAGATCGGTATCTTGAGGTGCAAAAACGATATTATTAGCATGTTTTAAAGCAACCATATCTTGTTTCACGTGATCTTGAATAAATCCGTAATAGCCCAATTCAGTTATGAACTGATAAAAAGCGGGAAGGAAATATTGACAAGTGGCATCACTATAAAAATTAAAACCTACAATCTCATTTAAATGCTCAAAAATTTCTTTTGGAGATGCTTTTACACTCGGTACTTTCGCGCAATCATGCCCCCACTGCCAAAAAGAAAAGGTATACTCTAAAACAGCATATTCAAATGCTGCTGGAATAGAAACATAGGTGAATTGATGACTCTTTTCTTTGGCCCATTCTTCAATAAAGGGAAGTATCGCTGTTCGATTTTTCATCGCTACTTTCTGAAAGGCATCTAGTTTGTTGCGGCATTCTTCTGAGCCAATACTTAAAATGTGTTCATCCGTCCGTTTATCTTCTTGCGCAATAGCAAGTGGTGCAACATAGGGAATAGCTACTTTTACATCTTTTGGATAAGCACTCTTGTAGATTAATGTGGTACTTCCTCCTTTACTAATTCCTGTACTAATCCATTTTTTCTTATAGATTTTTCCAAAAACGGTCCGCAATTTATGTAAGTCTTCCATTGCCAAATCATTTTTCAGATACGTCCAATCCATTTTTTGAGGCGTAGATTTTCCAAAATAGCGATATTCAACAATGAGTTGATTACTATTCAAAATTTTGGATAGTTCATAGGTGCGTTGGCGTGCGCTGTAACCTTCTGTTACAATCAACATAGGGCGTTTGCGATTGGTGTGAGAAAGAAAAACCCGTTGCTCAAAGTAGCCTTTTGTAGCATCGGCATGATCGAGGGGCTGGCGAATCATGATTTCATAAACCTCCTTGAAGTGGTCACTATTTTTTAGTTTGGTGACGGAAGTGACATTTGGTACTTTTTTTCGAATTAACTTCTCTAAGGCTGTTTCCGCAAAAATGAAAGAGGTAAACAATAAACTACAAAAAAGAGAAAGAAGAAATTTATGATTAAGCATAAAGTAAAGTTTTAAAATAAATACGAGAACAAAATACTACTTTCTCCAACAGAAAAGATGAATATTCTAGGAAAAAGAAATCTTAATCTCAACAGGGGTTATCCACATTGTGTGGATAACCCCTGTTAATTGTTTGATATACAATGTGTTGCAATAAGAAAAATTACACTACATCCGCTGTTTTCCACAATGGCGTTGGGTATTTTCCTTCCTTTGTCATCGCATCAAAGGCTGTTTCTACCATTGGTTTATCTTCACGGTAAGTAACGCCATACCAACGTTCGCCATTTGGAATTACTTTTACTTTGGCTGCACCAGAATTAATTCGCTCATTTACCACTAGAGGAATAAAATACTCCGCTTTGGGTACATCATAATTATCTTTTACGAAGTCAATAAACTGCCCACGCATCACCTCAAATATATTAGGATGGAAGCCCCAAAGATTCATTGATACTAAACTATCTTCTGGTAACGGACAAGCTTTACCATCTTCTTGATAAAAAATACCATCTGGTGTTTTACCAATTTTTAATCGTTCATTGGTATCGGTGAGATAGTTATTTTCATCCATATCACAAACGCCACGATTGACGGTGCCATGATCGGAAAGCGTTTTTAATAATTCATAACCCACCATCGAATAAAGCGATTCTGTGCATTCATTTCGTAAGAAATCAGCAATGGAATGGAAGGCAGAAGCGCCATAATAATCATCTGCATTAATTACACAGAATGGCTCATTTACTACATCTTTTGCTACTAAAACGGCATGGGCAGTTCCCCAAGGTTTTTCACGATGTGCAGGAATATCTGTTAATCCTTCGATAGGGGTATCTACTGCTTGAAACGCATAAGCAATTTCAATTTGATCGTCAAATTTATTGGCAAATTTTGCTTTGAAGGCTTCTTCTATATCTTTACGAATCACGAATACCACTTTTCCAAAACCTGCTTGAATTGCATCGTAAATGGAAAATTCAATAATAGCTTCTCCTGCAGGACCTACGCCGTCAATTTGTTTGAGTCCGCCATAGCGACTTCCCATTCCAGCAGCGAGGATAAGTAAAGTAGGTTTGATCATGATAAAGTATTTTATCGTTAAAAATGTAGGGATTTCTTAATACGCACAAAGGTCGTAAAATTGAATGGAAATATATTCCTTTAAATATCAATTTTTTAAGTACCTTTTTTATGTATGGATTTCTAATAAAAAAGTTGCATTCGTAGATATTTACGAATGCAACTTTTTCTTGTTAAGGAATAACTAAGCTATTCATTAAAGTTCATCATCGCCTCGTTTTTCATACGATAAATCATAATCGTATAAAACAGCATCTAAAATGATATCATCTCCTTCAGTATACCCCTCTTTGAGGCGATAGCCATAAGCCCTTGATAAAGTACTCCAATAGGTGGCTGTTACCGAGCCTCTTAACCCTTTTAATAATTCATAAAAGGGTTTGTCGAGTTCTTTTTCGATCATTTTTACCATGATCTTACCTTGCGTCTTCGTCAGTTTTTTTAGTGGTTCTTCAAATTCTTCTTTGAGTTCTTTTTGCAAACGACGAATGTGTTTTTTACGCTTACTTTTCTTCATGTTTTGGGTAACATATTCGGTTTCTTTGAAGATACGAATAGCTTCTAAAGCGTATGGATAGACTACATTGGCATAACGACGGTACTTGAGGTAACGACGGTATTCATCTCTATTTTCAAATTGACGAGGGGAAGAAACAGAGACATCATCCATCTCTGCGATCATTAAGGTATCATTATCAGGAGTTACATAGATCGTTACGATCTCCCCATCGAAATAAATTTGTTCTAATTCTTCATCGGTTTGTGCAAAACCTATGAAGGTGGCTGATAGAAAAAGAAATAAAATTAAATTGTATTTTCTCATCTTAAGCTAGTTTTGTTCTAAAAACAAATTACTACTAAAAACGTTCCGAAGCTGTTAGATATTTGTTAATCCTGTCTTTTTTTGGTTAAAAAAAATAACAAATTACTTTTGGATGTTAAGGAAAAATGTAATACGTTTACTAAAAACATTAAAGTATGCATTCTAAAGAATCTCAATCTCAATCAATTATTTACCTTATTATGATTATGGAAAATATAGTTGATAATAGATGCAATAGATAAAACTAAATAACTGTAACAAAAAAGAGAATCCACAATCACCTATTGTAATAGGTAGCAGACTCTCTATCTCTCGCTTAAAAGAGAATGCAAATATAAGGAATGCTCTTAATTGAAACAGTGATTTTTTATTGTTAACCTTCAAATGATGTATTTCGTTTGGTATAAAACTCATATATAATGAAGATTTTACTCAAAGTTTTAAGTATTTGCGTTCTGTTCTGTTCTGTTCTGTTTTAACTTCTTGTTCAAAAGAAGGAGGTACTCTATTAAATACTAGGGAAAATCCATCAGAATTTTTAAAAACTAATGCTGATTTATATGATCTGAGTGTTACTCCTAGTCTCAACTCCATTGCCTTAGCTTTAGTTGAGTTATCGAAAGACCAAGCTTTCAGACAACTAGTTTATGACGAATGTAACAAACAGTTTGATAAAGATTATAACGTTTTGCTAAAGGATCTTGAACTAGTATATGATGCTGGTTATGAGATTACTTTTATGGAGAAATTGAAGCAAAGTTTTCTTACATATTCGTCCCAATCAATTTATCATGGGAACAATGAAAATTTATTATTAGTTAGTGGAGATGAGTTTAAAAATGCAGTTAGAGGTGTCTCAGTAAATAGTAGAGCAACTTTTTACACCCAAATATACATTCCTTTTATAAATAAAATATCTATGGATGAAGAACCCATAATAGCTATAGCCTTTGATGAAACTGCAGATTGTACTACTTTAGCATATAAGATTATTGATGGAGAAGTATCAATAATTACGGTAAGTGAAGATTTTGCAAAAGAGCATTTAGTATGGGTGATTTCCATAAATGAAAGTGTAGACAATAATGGTAATCTTTTATCGGATATAAATAATCCATTTTTTGAAGACATAGGACATACAGGAGTTCCAGTATGTAGTGGAAAACGTGTTAGGGTGGATGAAATTAAAGTAAATGATAAAAAAGAATGTTGGTTATGTGGTAAAGCAGAACTTTCTATCATTGGGTTGCAGGTTGAAAGTTGTGATAGTGGAGAACCACCACTATTCGGAAGAGATTTCTATAAATTGAAAACAAATGAATTGGATGAATGGATTGATATATCTAATGATTTATCTGCTATTGCATTACAAGAGAATCCACTGGAGTTTGGAGAGTTTGTAGGATTTATATTTTATGAACGTGATAGAAATTCAAGCAATAATGAACGTGATTGGACAATAGGGAATTGTGAGGGATCACAAATAACGACTGTTTATTATTACTCTAGACAAACTCCATATGGAAGTACTGGTATTGGTGTTTATGGATATGGTGCTTTTCAAGATTCTGAAGAATGGATTCAATTTCCAGTTAATTTTGAGTGGCTGGGTACAGAACTTCGGTTAGAATCTGTCAATCTATAATACGCTTTACACCGACTATTTTTTTTATTAGAAGGATAGTCGGTTTTACTTATAAAATTTATTTGATGAAGTATAATTATAGGATATTATTTTTCGTAATATACCTCTTTTTTGTTTCTTCTTGCTTTGCTCAACTTAAAATGGGGTTAAATGTAGGTGTAAAAAGTACATTTGCGGAGTATCTTAATCTTAGAATTGACCCGCCGAGGTTGTATACTATTATTCGTCCAAAAATCGCATTAAATATTTCCTATATAAGTAAACGACAATTATACATCCAAACTGGAATTAACTTTAATCAAGGTGGAACAATCTTTCAATTAAAGGGAGCCCCTTTAATGCGATTTAACGAAGAATTTCCCAAAATTATTCAGCCGATACATTATTTTCAAAAACCACTTAAGTTTGGCTTTAACTTTCGATATGAAAAGAGGAGAATTATTCCATATGGAGGAATTGCCTATAATACTATATGGTATACGTTTGAGCCCGTATTTTCAGGTAGTCAAACAGAAGTATTTGACGGAGAAAGTTTTAGGAAAGATTATACCGTATATAGGAGAAGTGTAAATTATCATTCTATAATGCTACTAGTAGGAGTGAAAGCAGATGTAAAGCTTTCAGCAAAGTTAGATTTGGTGTTTAATCTGGAATATCAATTAGGAACTAGACCTATTTTGTTTTCTTTTATACAATTTGATTATGTAAAGGAGGCAAATAATTTCACAATTGAAGATATAGAAGCTTTTTCGATATATAAGGGAGATGGGGTGTTATTTAGCTTAGGACTATCTTATACACTTTCAAAAACATGATTTATCACTTCGCTTGTTGATAGAATTGATCTTGTAGTTGTTTAAATTCTACCATCGTGTTTTCAGTGGCGAATTGAGAATCTTGGATGTTTTTATGTATGAGAAAGAGTTTTTCTATGATTTTTTTATCTACCCCTGATTTACTAATCAAACGTGTTTGAAAGGCAGCATCTAATTGATTGGTGGGTAAATGATACCAATTTCTAATATCCAATAAAAGCAGGCGCATCATTTCTAAACAAAGATTACGATGGTTATTTTGAATGAAATACAATTGTCCAATCGTTTTAATAAATTCTAGTGACGTATTTTTATTTTCTTCTAAAACAGGAATGATATTTTGTTTTCGTTTGGCTCTAAAAATTAGGTAGAAGAATAACATCGCTAAACTCACATACCAAGCCCACGCCAATGGCGGCTGTGATAAAATATATTTCAACGGACTTTCTCGATCTAAACGGTCCCCTCCAAGATTGGAGTCATTTTTACGCCGCCCAGCAAATTCAGAAAATCTATTTTTTTCATCCCAATAAATATCTCCTTCTTGTAAATGAGAAAAAACCAAAGATGCATAGTGCAATCCTATAGTATCAATGAGGTGATAATTGGTCAAACTCAAGGGAATCGTATGTAGATATAGATAGCCTTTTCCATACGAACAACGTGCAAAGAATACATCTCCATCTTCAAAAGTACCTATAATTTCTAGTTTATCATCTTTGTATTCTTCTTCATCTTCATACTCTTCATCCTCATAATATTCGGTATTATCAATACTATCTTTTCGACAGAAAAAGTAATCTTCGATCAAGTTCCAACGATAAAAGGTCGGAGTATTACGTTGATGAAATGAAAATTCAAAAGCAGAATCTTGTCGGAGATTGGGATGTGTAAAATTGACCTGTACATTATTTGCGTAGTAATTACTGTAGTCGTGCCAATCTTCATAACAAAAATCATAGTCAATACTATAAATCAAATCATCTGGAATAGTTTTACTAGAAAAAAATACACGTCCGCCTTTCAACATGAAATCGAGGAGGCTATTTATTTCGGTAGAATCAAGATTTGCGGCTGGCCCCACGAAAACATAATTGGCAGTGCTATCTATGGTTTCATCAAAAGTTCGATCAAGGTCTTTTTCCAATACATGCAATTCATGATCGGGAAAATAATCCGTCAATAATTGTTGAATGATTTGAGTACCATAGGGTTGATCGGTATTTAACTTATAGGTTTCTCGCCAATTGATTCGTTTATCGTTACCACAACCCCCTTGGCTAAACAATAGGAGTAGCAAGATTGCAACAGCAGCAAAAATAACGATAGTCAGCGAACGATTCATAGTTTGATTTCAGTAGACATTTTGAGTTTAAACTGTTTTAATTTTTTGTAATAATTGTTCAAATTGAGGTTGTATGTATTGAAAATCTTCTTTAGTTAATAATTTATCGCCATACCACACGCGCTCGAATATCCGTGTGGTTTCCCGAAAAGCAGGCGTTACGGTATGTGTTCCTAATTCTTGGATATATTCTCGATTGGTTTTATCGCGTTTCCATTTAATGATTTTTTGTTCTGATAAATTTTTAATGACATCCAAATAATACAATCGTATAGCAAGGGTGTAATTGCCTTCTTGGATAGCTTGTTGGAGAAAAGAAAGAACATCTGTATTTTCCAAATTTTCTTCAATGGCATCTAAGTCAATGGAGGCTTGTAGGGGTTTAATTTTTTTATTTTTAGGGCCTAATGCGCCACTATTTTGAATAAGAAATAAAATCAATCCTAGCATCGCCAAAATCCCCAAACCAATAAATACATATTTCAAACCAGCAAAATCGAGTGGGGCAGTCGTGGGTTGTGCTCTTTCTTTTTGCTCTTTCTTTTTTTCTTCTTTAGGAATATCCGTATAGTCAATTCCTTCAATCGTTTTTTCCCATTTTTCTTGATCGAATTGGTGTTGCTCAATGGCTTCTTCTTCGTAGTTGATACGATTGCCTTGTGCTACCATAACATGGCACATAACAAGTAAAAAGAATAAACTTAAAAAACCGTATCTCAAAGAAATTAAATTTTTATTTTGTTTGACTTCCTAAGTTTAACCAACTTGAGAAGTATAAATACTACAAGATTTAGCTTTATCACCCTTCTGTCTCCAAACCTCGAATGTATCGTTTTTTACCTATTTGTTGAATACGCTCCATCATGTCAGGTGCTTCATTTATTTCTACCAAAGTATGATAAAAAATGCCCATACCTACAAAATAAAGAGGTGCCATGATAAACAAGGCAAAACTAGAAGAGAAAACTCCCAAAAGTGCAATAATTTCAGCTTTGGCATCTCCCTGAAAACCTAGCGACCAGCTTACCACATCAATATAAAACCACATCAAACCAGAATCAAATAAGATATACAAAGTCAAACCTATGATAGTGATAATAGCGGTCAAACCAATGCCTTTTCCATAGTTCGAGCGTATTAAAAAGAAAGTACGTTGTAAGGCTCGCCCCATATTTAACTGCTCGGCAAAAATGATATACTGCCACAACAACAAAAGGGGCGCGAATAAAACTATAATAGCTAAAGAAAAGGGCGTTATCATCGCCAACATCAATAGCCCAATTGGAAATAAGGATTGTAACCAATAAAAAAGAGCAGATTTCTTACGTTCATTTGAATAATCGGGCCATTCTTTTAACAATAATCGAGCACAATAAAACCCAACTAAAGAAAAACAAAAAACATTTAGTAGTGGTAATAGAATGACATATTCATTATAAAAAAACTGCTGGATCGTTTCAATAGAATCTCCCCACCAAGTTGATACTTGAATGGTTTCTTGGATAGATTCAGTAGAAAACCAGTACAAAAATGCACTCACCACAGTCGCCAATAATACGCCATATTTTGCAATCTGTCCAAAATGATTTCGATAAAATTTGAAGACATCTGAAAAGATCATTCCTACGGACTTGATGATCTTAAAATTAATTTGATTATCCTGATCTGGGGGCAATTCAAAGGATAATTTAGCCGCTAAAAAATCAGACTTTGCTTTTTGCATGGGATACCACACAAAATAAAACCCCACAAATGCAAAACAGGTCAAAATAAATAAGCCTCTAAATAGATCTGGTACTTCGGTATGCCTTGTCAAATAGCCTTCTATAAATCCTGCCACGATCAACATAGGAATGACCCCCATCATAATTTTGAGCCCTCGTCTTGCCGATAATTGAAAGGCTTGTATACGCGAATATGTCCCTGGAAACACCAAGCCACGCCCCATCGTTAAGCCTGCTGCACCTGCTATTACAATCGCTGAAATTTCTAAAGCTCCATGCATCCAAATCGTCAGAAACGATTCCCAAAATACACCTCGTTCGTAAAAAAAGAACTGAAAAGCCCCCACCATAATTCCATTATAAATCATAATAGCGACTGTACCCACTGCAAAAAACACCCCCATTAAAAAGGTTTGTAAAGCTACTCGTACATTATTTCCTACAATTCCTACCGACATACCAAAAGCAGCATCGTCTTTGTAGACATTCATAGGATCGCCCTTTTCGATATTTTCAATCGTCATATCGACATAATCATCACCTAAAATAACCCTTGGAAATTCAGGATCCATAGCACTTGAAACTGCCCCAATTAAAAGTGCAATGACGAAGATGGCTAATGCAAAGCGAAATTCCGCACGAGCATTATAAATTACCATCGGCAATTCATCCATCCAAAAGAATTTTACTTTTGACCATCCTTCTTGGCGTGTTTTGTATAAGCGTTTAAAGATATTTTGTGCGAGGCCATTGAGATAAACACGAACCGAACGATTGGGGTAGTAAGTACGAGAGTAGGAGAGGTCATCGGTAATTTGAACAAAGAGGCGATGTAATTTTTCAGGATTTTGTTGTTGGGGCTGATCCATTAATTGCTCCAATTCTTGCCATTTCTCCTTATTTTGCTTTATAAAATTCGTTTCGCGCATAAGATTGAGATCAACTGGGGGGTATTATTTGATAATAATTAAACTTTTTCTTTGATATGTAAATTTACGGGCTTTTTAGAAAAGTGTGCCATTTCGAGTAATAAAATATTAGCGTAAAAAAAACTTAATCATGGGCTTATGCTGTAAGCTGTTCACTTTGAAACCATCTATTTTTAATGTATTTTTGAAAGCAGAACAACAAATTCAAGAATTTATAAATCCATGACAACATGCAAAAGCACTTTTTATTTTTTCTCCTCCTTTTTTTCCAAAATAGCATTCAAGCACAAGATGTCATCTTAAACTCCCAAGCAGAGGTAGATGCCTTTGATAGTAGTATTACAACTATAAGTGGAAATCTTACCATAGAAGGTAATGATATTGTTGATTTATCTAATTTATCAAACTTACAAACTATTAATGAAGATTTAGTTATTAAGTATAATAGTATTTTACAAAAAATAGATGGCTTAGAAGATATTATTACTGTTGGGGGAATTCTATATGTTTCAAATAATGATTCTTTACAAAATCTAAATGGTTTAGAAAACCTTCAAACAGTTGAATCAATTCATATACTGGAAAATGAAACTCTACAAAATATAAAAGGATTATCAAATCTCAATTCTGCTGAAGATTACATACAAATTATAGAAAACAGTGCTTTACAAAACATAGATGGTTTAGAAAATCTTCAAACGGTTGACTTAGTACTAATTGAAGACAATAGTGCTTTACAAAATCTAGATGGCTTTTCAAACCTCAATACTATTGGAGACCGCTTAGTTATTTATGACAATATAGCCTTACAAAATCTAGATGGCTTTCAAAATCTCCACACTATTAATGGATATTTAATGATTTTGGGAAACGAAGCTTTACAAACTATCAATGGTTTTCAAAATCTCAATACTGTTAGAGATTACTTAGTGATCTCTAGCAATGATGCCCTACAAACTATTAATGGTTTTCAAAACTTGAATGATATCGGAGAGTATTTAGCAATTGCATACCATGATTCTTTACAAACCATCAATGGTTTCCAAAATCTCAACTCTATTGGTGATCGGTTCACTATCACCGGCAACGAATCACTACAAAAAATGGATGGCTTTCAAAACTTGAATGATATTGGAGCTTATGTCTCTATCTCTAGCAATGATAATTTATTGAATCTGGGTGCCTTACAAAACATAACTAAAATTACCGAATCTTTAATACTTTTGAATAACAGTGCCTTACAAAATCTAGACGCTTTACAAAACTTAACTACTATTGTAGGATCTCTAAGGATTGACGGTAATTCCTCTTTACAAAATCTAGACGGTTTATCTAACATCACCTCCATTACAGATTTTTTAGCAATTTATGATAATAATAATTTGACAGATTGCTGTGGCATCCAACCGCTACTACTATCTCCTGATGCTATAGGTGGCGAAATCAGTATTTTTAACAACCCTGCTATTTGTAGCTCGTCAGACGAAATAATCATGAATTGTGAAAATTTATCCTCTGCCAAAGGTTGTATGTATTGGGACGAAAACCAAAATGGAATAAAAGATAGTAATGAAAAAAGCCTTCCTACCATTAGTAGCATTTCACTGCCCAATGACATTATCAGTTTTACGGATACGGCGGGCTGTTTTACCCACTTACTCAATAATGGCGATTATGTAGTTACTCACATCCCCTCTCCTTATTGGCAACTCACTTCTGACTCCATAGCTTACAATATTACAATTAATGATAATCATCTTTCTGGTCTTGATTTTGGTTTCTTCCCAACGGATACGATCCTCGCAGGAAAACATCATGTAGCATCAGGAATTACACGTTGTTTTAGAGAAGTAGAATTTGATTTCAATTTTCGAAATGAAGGTACCACTATTTTAAATGGTAAACTTGCTGTGGAATTAGATGCTTATACAGAGGTTACTTACTTTATACATCCAGTTGATTCGATTCTCAATGAACTACAATGGGAATGGCATTTTGAAGATTTATATCCAGGGCAGCTTTTACAACGGACAGCCATATTGCAAATGCCCGCTGTTAATGATACAGACTCCATTTTTATTTTTTCTAGTGTTACTGCTCAAAATGATTTTCAGCCTGAAAATAGTTTTAAAAACTTCTTTGAGACACCTGTTTTATGCGCCTATGACCCCAATGATAAGCTCGTCTCTCCTGACCGAGTAGGAGATGAAAACTACACCCTTTTTGATGAAGATTTATTTTATACCATTCGTTTTCAAAATACAGGAAATGATACTGCCTTCACCGTCGTTATTCGAGACACCTTAGATGAAAACTTAAATGCTTCTTCCTTTCGTATTATGGCAAGTAGTCATCAAGAAATTTTGCATACAGAGATTGTCGAAAGTCGATATATTACCTTCACATTTGATAATATAATGTTACCCGATAGTACAATTGATTTCAATGGTAGCCAAGGCTATGTTACTTATACCATCCAACCTAATGAAGGTCTGGAAGAAAATACACGTATTGAAAATACGGCGTCTATTTATTTTGACTTTAATCCGCCTATTATTACAAATACTACTCAAAATACAATGGTGAGTTGTTTGCCTATTGAAGAAATGATCGTAGAAGCCACCATAAACGAAGGGGAGACCTATACCCTTCCTGATGGTATGATAGTGAGTACTTCAGGTACTTATATATGCGAATTTTTAGACGAAGAGGGTTGTCCCATTGAGATCATCATTACCAATTTAAATGTACTTACTAGTACGCGCAATTTGCCTTGGGATCAATACGTTCGATTATCTCCTAATCCCACGGGAAATCAGTTTAATTTAACGATTCAAACGAATGAAGCTATTAATCACCAGCTTATTTTGACCAATATTTATGGACAGGTTGTCTTTTCCAAATCCATTCAAGAGTCGCAAACAAAAGTGGATGTACAAGCTTTATCCTCTGGTATCTATTGGGCGCAAATTCATAGTAAAGCAAACGAATTACTAACTGTTCAAAAATTGATTATAACAAATTAGTTTGAGATTAGTAGTACTTTCTTAAGTAGCCTAACTTATTTGCTTGTCGAATAACTGCATTCATCATAAAAATTGTAAGGAGGTTACGCACAATTTTTTGGTGAATCTTAAAAGCAGTTATTGACCAAATAATTAGGTAAACTTACTTATAAATAGAAAAAAAGCTAATTTTACAAAAAAAGTAATGACCACCATAGACATTCGAACCACACAAAACGTCACCATCAATTACGAATTGGCATCCTTGCAAGATCGCTTTATTGCAATGTTATTGGACTTAATCATCGTGATTTTTTGTGTCATTTTATTACTTAATTTGTTGAGTTTCATTTTTGAAACTAGTTTAGCCAATTCTGGTTTATTTCAAAGCGCTGTAATTGTCGTTATGCCTATGACGGTTTTTATGTTGTATCATTTCATTTGTGAAACCGTGACGAATGGGCAATCAATTGGAAAACGCATTATGAAGCTACAGGTAGTACGATTGGATGGACAAAAACCAAGTGTGACTGATTTTTTATTGCGCGCTTTATTTTTAATGCTAGAATTTATACTTTGTTTTGGTTTAATTGGAGCCATTTTTATTGCTTCTTCCTTAAAAAATCAACGATTGGGAGATTTAGCAGCCAATACAAGTGTAATACGAATGCAGTTTCGTTCTCGCTTTTTATTAGAAGATATTTTAAAGATAAATACCCTTGATAATTACGAAATTCAATATCCTGAAATAAAAAACCTCAGCGAACAGGATATGTTATTAATAAAATCCATAATTTCGCGCTACAATCAATTCAATAACGACGCTCACCGTACTGTGGTGAATAATTTAGTGGTAGAATTGAAACAACAACTAGATATACAAGAACCAATCAAGGACAAAATTGGTTTCCTAAAAACCTTGATCCGCGATTACATTGTACTAACTAGATAGATTCGACCTAATAAGACCATAGCGTATTCAAGTATAATTTTGGCACATTAGGAGCTTATATCTAACAAATATCTGATAGAAGCTTTTTTACTATGGGTAAAAAGAAAAAATTATTCGAGGAGATAGAAATCACAGGCTTAGCTGATAAAGGAAAAGGAGTGGGAAGAACCCCCGATGGGCGCGTGATCTTTGTAGACGGCGTAGCACCGGGTGATATCGTTGATGTCTTTGTGTATAAACGTACCTCCAAATATTTACTTGGCTTTCCCAAAAAATATCATAAATATTCCGAAAAACGTACACGTCCTTTTTGCGAACATTTTGGCGTATGTGGAGGTTGTAAACTTCAGCATATTCCTTATGAAAATCAATTGGAATATAAAGAAGATACTGTCGTTCAAGCCATGCAACGCATTGGCAAGGTTGATATTCAAGAATTTCAACCTATTTTAGGCTGTGCAGAAGAACGCTTCTATCGGAATAAAATGGAGTTCACCTTTTCTAATAAACGTTGGTTAACTTCTGAAGAAATAGAAACAGGTACTTCCAACCAAGTTGACGTCTTAGGTTTTCATCGACCTGGGGCTTTTGATAAAATAGTGGATATTAAGCACTGTTTTTTGCAATATGAACCTTCTAATAAACTACGTTTGTTAGTCAAAGATTTGGCGATAGAACATGGCTTAGAATTTTTCAATCTTCGAGAACAAACGGGGATGATGCGGCATGTATTTTTCCGTATTACCAGTATTGGCGAAATCATGGTGATCTTGAGTTTTTACAAAAATGAAAAAGAAAAAATTCAAGCCTTTATGGATGAGTTAGTAGAACGCGCGCCTGAAATTACTTCTGCTTATTATTGTGTTAATCCTAAAAAGAATGACTTTGTTTTAGATTTAACAATGGTGCATCATGCAGGAAAAGAATGGATAGAAGATGTCCTACGAGATGTGCGTTTTCAAATTGGGCCCAAATCGTTCTTTCAAACGAATACTCGACAAGGCAAACAATTATTTGATATTGTAGAAGAATATGCAGGTCTTTCGGGTAAAGAAAATGTCTATGATTTATATACTGGGATTGGAAGTATAGCTTTGTATATTGCCCATAAATGCAAGCAAGTGGTAGGTATTGAAGAAATTTCTGCTGCTATCGAAGATGCAGAGCTGAATATGCGACTTAATAAGATTCAAAATGCTATTTTTTATGCGGGTGATGTAAAAAATATTCTTACGCCTGCATTTGCAGAGAAACATGGTAAGCCTGATGTGCTCATTACCGATCCACCACGTGCAGGTATGCATGCTAATGTCGTACAGATGCTTTTAGAGTTAGAAGCCCCCAAAATTGTCTATGTAAGTTGTAATCCTGCTACTCAAGCTAGAGATTTAAATTTATTAGTACAAAAATACGATGTGGTGAAAATGCGTCCTGTTGATATGTTTCCGCAAACACATCATATAGAAAATGTAGCGCTTTTAGAATTAAAAAAAGAAGACACTACCATTGTAGATAAGATGGTCTCAAAAATTAAATCTTTATGGACACCGTCGTAAAATTACAACAACTAGAAAAAGAAATGGCGCCTTATACGCCCATTATGGCAAAAGCTGCTGATACCATTCTAGAACAAGATGTTTCTAAATATCCCATTTTCGTTGTACATCAACAAACCATTGATATGGGAATTGAGTTAGTGGATCGTGCCCAAGGATTGGGCAAATGGACAATTAATGCATCCACTTTAGAAGAATTTGTAACTAAGCAACTCATTTCTTCTGATAAGGTAGACGAATTTAGAAAAGTATATAAAAATCCTGAAACTCACCTTTGTTTATTTATTTTGAGCGATTTAGGCGCGACTTTTGCATTTATTCTTCGTAGTGATAACTAGCTTACTTTCAAATGTATAGCTTCACTAAACAAGACTTATCAAACATTTCTTGGAACAACTTGAGCTAAATAATTTGCTATCAATATTTTTTATATCTAATTTACTACTCAAGTGTCGTATCAAAGTGGAAACCCATTTAGCTACAACTGAACACTTTAATACATTGTGTTATTCTACATGTGAAACTGTTGGGCTATTTATTGGGAAACAATAACCACTAAATTTGCATAAAAATTACGTAAAAGCACAAAAATAAATATAGAATTTGGTGTATTGTTTAATCTCAGAATTTTAATGATTTGGAACATAATTTCTACACAAACAGCCAAAATTCCTCCCCATCTTCTGCTACACCTAGATCAACTAGTATGCAAGAAACTATCCCCAATTTTGAAACAGACAATAAAGTCTTACTTATTGAAGATAATCCCGGGGATGCCCGATTAGTGGAAATCTTACTCAGCGAATCTGATTTGTTGAATTGTAAAATAACACATAAAACTACTCTTTTTGATGGGATGAGTGCGCTTGAAGCATCGGATGATTATGCAGCCATCTTACTCGATTTGAGCTTACCTGATAGTCGAGGTTTTGAAACCCTCATCAAACTATTGGATCGTTTTCCCAATAATAATGTCATTGTTCTAACAGGACATGCTGATAAAGTATTGGGAGTAAAGGCAGTTCAGGCTGGAGCGCAGGATTTTTTAGTTAAAGGTTTATTTGATTCTGAATTATTAGCTAAGACACTTCGTTTTTCTATTGAGCGTAATAGTGTGTTAAAACGTTTAGAAGAAACGCAGCGTATTGCCAAAATTGGAAACTGGGAATACAACCCTAGCACCAAATTATTTACTGCTTCCAATGAAGTTTATCGCATTTTTGGATACCCTCCTCGCAAAACTAATTTTAGCTTCAACGATTTAGAAAATCCTGAACATCCTTTTCACATTTTTTATAAAATACACGAAGAAACCATATCAAGTAATAATAAACTTCTTCGTAAAGACATACGAATCAAACAGATAAAAGGAGATAATCGCTATGTCTTTACGCAGTGTAGTATTAATAAAAACTCGGAGAATAATCTAGTATTTAGTGGTATTATGCAAGATATCACTGAACGTAAGCAGGCGGAGCAAGAAATGGTGAAAAGCCAAGAACGGTATCAAGATATTTTCTCCAAATCAAAAGATGCCATTTACATCTGTACATTTGATGGCAAGTTTACAGATTTCAATCGTGCTACAGCTATCCTTACAGGCTATTCTCAACCAGAATTACGATCATTAAATGTAAAAGACCTTTTTGCAGACTTAGAGTTTTGGGATGATTTTGAGCGAAATGTCAAAGATGGAGTGTCTGTAAAAGATCTTGAAGTTAGTGTTCAAAATAAAAATGGTGAAACACAATATTGTTTACTGACAGCCAGTAAAATAGAAACAGAAGACTTTGTAGGCTACAATGGCATTCTTCGAGATATTACGGAGAGTAAACAAGCAGAAGAACTGCGTAAAGCACGCGATGTTGCCCGACAATCAGCCATGCTCAAGGAACAGTTTATTGCCAGTATAAGCCATGAGATGCGTACGCCTATGAATGCCATTTTAGGGATGAGTAATTTGGTTTTAAAAACGAGTGGACTGAGCGATGAACAAGAAAACTATATTAATTCTATCAAACAATCCTCCGAAATTCTTCTAGGAATTGTAAATGACATTTTGGAAATCGCTACCCTTCAAAATGGTAAAATTAAGTTTGAAAACCATGACTTTGATTTACATGAATTACTAGCCAATTTGGTGAATGTAATGAGTTATAAAGTTAATGAAAAAGATCTCAATTTTGAACTCAATATAGATGAACGGATTCCACGTTTCTTACAAGGCGATAAATTACGCCTTAACCAAATCTTATACAATTTGGTTGGAAATGCCATCAAATTTACGGATGCAGGTTTTGTTCGTATCGGAGTAGAATTGTTAAATGAGAGTTCAGGGAGCGTTCACATTAAGTTTAAAGTACAAGATACAGGAATTGGTATTCCAGAAGATAAAGTTGGTGCAATTTTTGAAACTTTTACACGTATTCGTACAAAGGATCGCTTGTTCGAAGGAACAGGTTTAGGATTATCTATTGCTAAAAATTTGGTAGAATATCAAGGGGGTAAGATTTGGGCAGAGAGTACCTTAGGGCAAGGTTCAACTTTCTTTTTTGATTTAATTCTGGAAACAGCCATAAATGAAGATGGAGCAACAGATACGCCTAAAAAAGATGAAATCGTTATTTTAGGAGAAGATGCTAGCTTCCGCTTGCTATTAGTAGAAGATCATAAAATGAATCAATTAGTAGCACGCAAAACATTAGAACGTCAATGGGGAAATATTGATATCACCATTGCAGATAATGGAAAAATTGCTACTGAACTCTTAGCAGAACATACTTATGATATCGTATTGATGGATATTCAGATGCCTATTATGGATGGCTATGAGGCAACGCAATATATTCGAAACAAAATGCCTGAACATGTAGCTACAATGCCTATTCTTGCAATGACAGCACATGCTCATATTTCCAAGGATGAAAAATTCAAAGAATATGGTATGGATGATTTCGTTTTAAAGCCCTTTGAACCCGAACAATTATTCAAAAAAATCTCTAAATACGTAAATAAAAACAGATAATTTATGACCACTAGTAATGCTTATCAGTACATCAACCTAGAGTACATGGAACTTATGGCTGATGGTGATGATTCGATGAAGAAAATTATGCTAGAAATGCTTTTGGATGAGTTGCCCAGTGAATTAGAAAAAATGCGGACACTTACACAAGAAAATGACTGGGATCGATTGGGGAAAGTTAGCCATAAAATGAAATCGACATTGGCTTATGTAGGCAATGATGATATGACGGTTTCTAATAAAACTATTGAAACCATTTGTAAAACTTGTGAAAATGTGGAAGAAGTCCCCAATCTTGTGACGGTTCTTGAAACTAATTTTCAAAAAGTATTACCAGAGCTTCAAAACGAGTTCAATCGTCTATAATTGTAAAACAGAGAAAAGAAATCTAATTGTATATTAGTTACACATTTGCTTAAGTAAAAGGAGTACGCTGTGAATGAATAGGTTTTGAGAGATTAATAATATATCCAAAAACCTTATTTGTAATAATTTTGGTTCTCAGATAAATCCCGTGACTACAAGTCAATTCAAACCTAAATTTGTTCACTTCCTCTGGTCGTTCACTCATTTACTTTGAACTGACCACAGTATTTGTCTAAGAAGGACAATTTTTAATTTTATTACACCTACTCAATATTTTAGTATTTCTTACTATCTTTATGCTACCATTTGAAAATTAAAAAAAGATTTTCAAATAGTACAAACTATTACAGATGAAGATACTTATTTGTGAAGACGAAGAAATTTTACTTACTGCGCTAGAGTTCCGTCTAAGAAAGCAAGGCTTTGAGGTACTTAAAGCAAAAGATGGTAAGGCAGCACTTCAACTCATTGAAACGGAGATGCCAGATATGGTCATTGCCGATGTTTTGATGCCATATTTTACGGGATTGCAACTTATTGATTATATTAGGAATGATTTACACAATGCTTTACCAATTATTGTGATTTCAGCCCTCGAACAAGACGAAGTTGTTCTAGAAGCTTTTCGTCTTGGTGCAACCGATTTTGTGACCAAACCATTTAAACCGAATGAATTAATTTTACGGATTAAACGGATTTTTCAAGAGCAAGAAGTTGCTACAGCATCTTCCTAAAAATTCAACTACTCATTTTTATTCTCCAAATTATTGATTTAATTATTTCCTAATCCCTAATACGTACACTTGAACATGAAAGGAATTATTTTAGCAGGAGGTTTAGGCACACGTTTGTATCCTTTGACCCTCGCCGTTAGTAAACAAATGATGCCTGTTTATGATAAGCCGATGATTTATTATCCCTTATCTACCTTGATGCAAGCAGGTATTCGCGATATTCTCATTATTTCTACACCACAAGATTTACCTAATTTTTGGAAATTATTAGGCGATGGTTCGCAAATTGGGTGTAATTTTTCTTATAAAGAACAGCATGTTCCCAATGGACTAGCTCAAGCTTTTGTCTTGGGGGAAGAATTTATTGGAAGAGATAGTGCTTCCTTGATTTTGGGTGATAATATCTTTTATGGCAATGGTGTAAAAGAACTTTTGCAAGAAAGTAATAATCCAGATGGGGGAGTAGTCTTTGCATATCAGGTGGCTGATCCAGAACGGTATGGTGTAGTAGAATTTGATGATGAATTCAATGCTCTTTCTATTGAAGAAAAGCCAAAGAAACCTAAATCGAATTATGCGGTACCGGGTATTTATTTCTATGATAATAGTGTGATTGATGTTGCTAAAAACTTGAAACCAAGTGCACGTGGCGAATATGAAATTACAGATGTCAATAAGCATTATCTAGAAGCAGGAAAGCTAAAAGTAGGAGTTTTGGGTAGAGGAGTAGCTTGGTTAGATACAGGAACACATAAATCACTCATTCAAGCAGGACAGTTTATTGAAGTAATTGAGGAGCGTCAGGGTTTAAAAATTGGATGTATTGAAGAAGTCGCTTATGAAATGGGTTTTATTGATGCGGCGCAATTAGAAGTGCTTGGTCATAAATACATCAAGAGTGGTTATGGGCAATATCTACTCAATCTATTAAAACGATCAAAAACGCCAGCGTAGAAGAGATATTTTTATCTATAATAATAAGCCATCTTAAATCTAAGGTTTAAGATGGCTTATTGTTTTTAAGGAACAGGAGTTTCAGAATTTCATTGGGTCAGGATAGAATAAGGTATAATTCAAGTGTTTTTTTAGTTTCGCATTAGAAATGATTTTGTAGTCTGAACTTTGATCCTTCATAAATGTGGGTGGTTCAAATCCATCCTTTAGTGCTTGGGCGGTATAAAATTCTTTTTTGGAAGGATGCTCATCTGCACAGACATTGAAGATGGTATTCCAACAGTTTTGGCGTATAATTTCATAAATAACTTGAATACAATCTTTTCGATGTACCATATTTATGGGATTTGCACCATTGGGAACATTTTTCTTTCCTGCAAAAAAACGTCCTGCTTTTCGTTCACCACCTACCAATCCCGCCATTCGTAGAATAGTAGTATCCAATGAATCATCTTTTTGTAGAAAGGCTTCTATTTGTACAAGGGCTTTCCCAGAAGGACGGATGGGATGAGGCGTGTCATCTTCTGTAAGTACTCGATTTTCATTACCATAAACACCAGTTGAACTGATGAAGATTATTTTTTTGACATCGCCTTTTTTAGCGGCTTCGACAATCGCTTTTATTTGTAAAGGATGAGCTGTTTCCACATTTGGATTTCGTCTACCAGGAGGGATATTGATGATTAAAATTTCACTACTAAAAAAATCATCTAAATGATCTCCTTTTAAACTATGGTCAACTTGGATATTAAAGGCTTGTATTTGATGTGATTGAAGTAGATCAAGTTTTTCTTGTGAACGACTAGAGCCTTTTATTTGGTAATTCTTTTCTTTTAAAAAAAGTGCCAATGGATACCCCAACCAACCACAACCAATGATAGAAATAGTATTCATATTGACTTGTTTTCTCTTGCTGATCGCACTAATTTAGTAGATTGATTTTTTGATAAAATTGGAAGTGCAAGATTATTGATAAACATATTCATAACAGCCAATATCAGGATTCGAGCCATCTCGCATTATCCCGTCTAAATCAAGGGGTAAATTTGATATAGGCATGGCTTGTTCTTCTGCCACAGAAAGCGTATCAAGGTGATAATCATCTTCATCTACATTTAAAAATAAAGCTTGATCTGTACTTGCATTAATACATGGATCACAAAAATCGTAGAAATCAGCATAGAGTTCTTCGTCTACTATTTCATCAGTACGAACTACACAATTTTCAAATTGATAATTAAAATAATTGGGCAATTGATCGGCTATCGCATCAAATAAATCAATTTCATCTTGTCGAGATCCATAAATAATTGAATTTTTCCATGACGCATCGAGTTGATTAAATCGTGCTTCCTGACAAAATGGATCTAAACACAAGACATTGCTCATTTTGAGAGCAGAAGCGTCTACTCCATAACTAGCTAAAGTACAATAAGTGAAGTCGTAATTTCCACCATATTCCAATTGTACGGCATTTCCGCCATTATTGTAAAAAAGGCAATTTTCAGCATCAATTTCTGCATGCACACCGAGAAGTCCACTACCTGCTGTATTATAAATTTGGCTATTCTTGATACTTAATTCGGCAGCAGAATCTACTCGTATGCCAACAATAGAGTTTTTGACGATAGTATGTTCTATAATATTATTTTTACTGCCTCCATTCAGTCGAATTCCAGCCCATTGTCCTGTAACATCATCAAACGCTTCTTCCAAACGATCTGCTTGAATAGTAACGGGATTTTCCAAAGTTCCTTGACTTTTTAACCGTCCTCTTTGTAAAAAGAAAAGAATTCCATCGTTATAAAAAACGGTATTGCCGAGATCATTTTCCGTACGTGCAATGCCGCCGTGCATGTAAATGGAGGTGCCAGCAGGCAAGGTGAGTGTACAACTATCGACCAATAAAACCCCATAAATAACATAGGGTTTGGGGTCATCCCATACGATTTCTCCAAAATCACAAGAAAGATAAGCAAGTCCTCCTTGATTAAAACGATTTGGGATATAATTGGCATTTTGTCCCCAAGCTTCTAATAGTACCGATTGTAAATTCCCATTGGTTTCGAAGATTAATTCGTCTTCTATTACGAAGGGACTTTCGGAGATGGGAGCGTCTGGATTCACCGTGACTTCTCCAAAAATGTAAAGACTATCATTGGCAGCAATTTCAATATTTTCGGCTTCGTTCCCTGGAAGTCCATCAATATTAATGCGGAATACAGAATTTGCTCCTTCTTTGATGTATATTTTACTGATTTGAATGGCTTGATTGTGGGGGTTATAAATTTTTAAAATTCGAGTAGCAGAACCTACTGTTGTGAATACGGTATCAAAACGCAGGGTATCTAACGAAAATTCTAGCTGCGCAGTATTATCTGTAATGAAGTTTTCATCTTCGCGACAAGCAAAAAAAAGGGAGATAATTATGAAAAAGAGAAAAAGGTACTTCAGCATATTGAAATTGACTTATTCAAATGTATCAATTAGTATAGCGCGTAAAAGTACGGATTGTTGTGTTAAGAAGGGATGAATCTTTGAAGACAAATGACAAAACTAGTTATTTGGGCTTGTTTTTATCCTTTTTTGATAATATTTAAAACTAAAGAAAGAAATAATGGCTATTCCAATAAAAATAGAAGTTAACCACAAAGATAAATTTTCTTTACTTGGAACAGGGCGCATATCACCTATTGCAAGGAATGCTCCCCAAAAAGCAGGATGTACTACTTGATTTCTGTTGTTTTTAATATAATCTAAGCGAGCTAAACGAAGGGCTTCATCTTTGGGGATTTTGTTGGTGAGATTAGCATAAAAATTTTCCATTATGGAAGCAGTTGCAGCATCATTAATATTCCAAAGCGTAGAAATGACGCTTTTTGAACCTGCATAAGAAAAAGCCCGTTCAAGGCTAGCGATTCCCTCTCCCATTTTTAGTTCACCAGATGAGGTTTCACATGCACTTAAAACGATCATTTCTGCATTGAGGGGAAGTGGATGAATTTCGCGAGCGTACAATCGTTCATTTTCAATAGTATCATTTTGTGGGCTGAATGCAAGATAACCATAATCCCCTTTTTCATCATTGGCAATTCCGTGAGTAGCTAAGTGAATAATTTGAAATAAGTGGGCATTTTTCACGAAATTTTCTTCAGTGGCTTGTTTATGGGTGTAAATATCTGCATTGTAGAAGTTTTTTAGTTTTTCAACTTCAGGGATATTCATGGATAGTTTTCCCAATTTATTTCGAGTGGAGCGATTAGCAAGTGAGGGTAGATCATTAAATTCTGGGGCAAAAGCAATTAATTCATTTGATTTAGAATCAATCGTTTTATGTTGAATTTGGTGAAATAAGGTAGCTGAATAACAATAACTAAATTGATAATCATTGATCAGATAATTATGTGATCTAAATTGGTAGTTTTCCTCTGGAAGATTTTGTAGTAAAACATCAAAGGGTAAATAAGCTAAATGATCATGTGGTATAATGATAACTTTTGGATTTAAAAGCGATGCGATAGGTTCAAATAAGGTTTGATAGAGTTGAAATGCAAGCTGCACATAAGTATTTTCTAATTCAATATTTGTAGTTTCGCTAGTGGTTGGATAATCATTGATAGCTGTCAAAAAGTCGGTTGTTTTTTTATTAAAATTTTCAGGAATAGCAAGTTCTTTAAAATAAATGGTATCAGGATTAATAATAAATGCATATAGATGGTTATCTCCTTTGAAATAACTTAATAAAGATTTATGTTTTTGGGAAAGCAATTGTTGAAGGTCATTAATTGATATGGTCTCTGATTTGTATTTTAATTGATAATATTCTGGAAAATTCGTTTCAAAATGTTTTAGGAGGTATTCTAGTTCATTTTTTAATGAAAATAATTGAGTAATATTTTCTTGAGGATTATTCTTTTCAAAGCGTTGTTTTTCATAAAAAGCGATGTTTATTTTTAACTGCCGTTCCTTTTCTATTAAAGAATCAGGTAAACCAATAAAGGACTGCGCTAAGATAGATTCCCTTAGGATGGAACTTTTTCCTTTTTCACTGATAGCGAAGGCTTTTTCGATAAAAGTAGGATTATTAGATTGTTCATATAAATGATAATATAGTGCAATAGTATTTTTAAAAATGCTTTGATTTTGAGCTAATAATTGTTCTTTTGCACTTTTGTTAGTATAAGAAATTTTGAGGCTATCCAAAATAGGGAAAGTTTGAAGGTAAGTCTCTAATGCAAGATTGATTTGCTGTGTGTCTGGCGTCGTTTGAAAAAGTTCAAATTGTAAATCACCTTTTGTTTTTAGTAATTCTAAGTATTTATTCAGGTGTTGAATGGTTGCTAGGGAAACCTTAGGGTTTCCGTTTTGGAATAATTGTATAGGTTCTTCAATTATAGATAATGCTTTGTTGTAATTTTTTTGTGAAGCTTCAATGTCAGATGCCAATAGATAATCATTAATGATTTTAGGATGAAGTGAAGGGAAATAGTTCTTTCTAATTTTAAGAGACTTTTCAATATTGCTTTGAGCTTCTTTATATAAACCTTGTTTTAGGAGAGATTTGCTCAATCCTCTAAAAGGATCTGCATATTTGATATTTGTTGGTGGAATTTTTCTTTTTTTTAATAGACTAAGAATTTTGGTATAACCTTTTTTTGCTTCTTTTATTTTTCCGAGATGAAAGTGACAATTGGCAATATTATAAGTGTTTTTTATTACAAGATCAGGGTTGGTTTTTTTTATTTTAGTTAGGGATAATTCATTTTGTTGGAATAATCTTAGAGCATTAATATAATTACCGTCATCTTGAAAAGTATATCCAATATTTCTTAATGTTTTTAATAATTCAGAAATAGGAGTCTTAGCATTTCTTTTTTCCAAATTATAAGTCTTTTCAAAATAAATTCTCGCTTTTTGATATTCTCCTTTTTGGGCATAACAGATTGCTAAATTATTATAAGCTACAGGAAGATTATTTATTGAATTTTTGTTTTTGGGCTTATTTTTATAAGCCAATAATGCTTGTTCATAATGTTTTAATGCTTCATCATAATCACTTTTTATTTCATAACATAAGCCTAGGTTATTTATTGAATTTGCATAAGTTAAACTGTTAATAGAACTATATTTTTTTATATATTTTTGTTCCGTTTTAAAATTATCTATAGCCTGCCTATAGTTTTTTTGGAGCCAGAACCCCTCCGCTCTAGCCGCATAAGTTTCCCCTATAAATGAATCCTGCATCTCCATAAAATCAGCTTGTTCATATATCGCTCTTGCTTCATCAATTAGTAAGATAGCTTCATTATATTTTGCGGAATCAATCATTAATGTAAAAGCTTGTTCACGAAGTAGTCGAGCTTTAGTGGTGTCAATTTTTTGAGCAAATACATTACTACAGGAAAGGATAGCAATCGTAAATACGATAAGGAGGCTTCTCATAATATAAATTAGTTAGGTTAACTATTATCTTTTGCTAATTTAACAAATAATGTACATTTTTTATAAAATACATGGAACAGGAATACATAGATAATGTTAATTGTTTTAAGCAGTAGAATTAAATTAGTCTTATCTTGTAAACCAATATGAAAGCATTTCCTTTTTTCCAACAGCCAGATATGATGGATTGCGGGCCCACTTGCCTCCGCATGATCTGTGCTTACTATGGAAAACAGCATTCATTGAGTTATTTGAGAAGTATAAGTCATGTAGATCGAGAAGGAGTTTCCTTTAAAGGAATTGCTGTTGCTGCTGAACAATTGGGAATGATGACCGTGGCTGTAAAAATGCCCTATGAACATAAAGATGATGAATATGCCTCTATACTAAATGTCCCATTACCTTGTATTGTACATTGGGAGCAAAATCATTTTATTGTTGTTTATAAAGCAAATCGAAAGCATGTTTGGGTAGCTGATCCAGTTATAGGGAAGGTTAAACTAACTCGAGCAAAATTTGAAGAAGGCTGGTGTAAAGGTGCTACGGAAGGTTTGGCATTACTTTTTGAACCTACTCCAGATTTCTATAAGGAAATAGGCGAAGAACCTGATAGATCAAGTTTTGGATTTTTATTGAATTATCTAAAACCTTATCGTCGATTGATTGTACAGTTGATTTTAGGTCTATTACTAGGAAGTGTTTTTCAGTTAATATTTCCGTTTCTTACACAATCATTAGTTGATGTTGGTATTCAAAATCAAGATATTAATTTTGTTTACCTGATTTTAGCAGCGCAATTGATGCTGTTTTTAAGTCAGTTGATGGTAGAATTTATCCAGAGCTGGATTTTACTACACATTGGTACAAGGGTAAATGTAACCCTGATTTCTGATTTTCTCCGAAAATTACTTAAACTGCCTATCGGTTTTTTTGATACCAAAATGATGGGCGACTTATTGCAACGCATTGACGACCACCAACGCATAGAAGCTTTCCTTACGAGTACTACACTGCGCACCCTATTTTCTGCAGTAAATATTATCATTTTTGGAATAGTATTACTCATTTATAATAAACTGATTTTCCTTGTTTTCTTTTTAGCTTCTAGTCTTTATCTAGCATGGATTTTTATTTTCTTAAAACGTCGTAGATTAGTCGATCATCAACGGTTTAAAGAAGCTGCGGACAATCAATCTACTTTGATTGAACTTATCGAAGGAGCACAAGAAATCAAATTACAAGGTAGCCAACAAAAAAGAAGATGGAAATGGGCAGGCATTCAAGCACGATTGTTTAGAACAAGTATTCGATCATTGAGTATCACGCAATACCAAGATGCAGGTGCGAATTTTATCAATCAACTAAAAAATATCTTGATTTCATTTATTGCTGCAAAAGCAGTGATTGATGGGCAAATGACCCTAGGTATGATGCTCGCGGTTCAGTATATTGTAGGACAATTAAATGCTCCTTTGCTCCAATTGGTTAATTTTATCCGTACGGCTCAAGATGCTAAAATAGGGATGGAACGCCTTAATGAAATCCATTTGCAAGAAGAAGAAGAACCAGAGGATATTCAAAAAGTTATCAACCTACCTGAGAATCTCGACATCAACATAAAAGATGTTTATTTCAAATATAATGAACTCAATAATTGGGTTTTAGAAAATATTAATCTTCATATACCACAAGGGAAAACAACGGCTATCGTTGGTAAATCAGGTAGTGGAAAAACAACACTAGTGAAACTCTTATTAGGTTTTTATCAACCGACTACAGGGCATATACGTGTGGGGGGGATTTCGCTCCAAAATATTAAAAATGAGCTTTGGCGAAGTCAATGTGGGGCGGTTATGCAAGATGGGTATATCTTTTCGGATACCATTGCTAATAATATTGCAGAAAGCTCAGATCAAATTGATGCTATCCACCTAATGAATGCTATTTTCGCAGCAAATATTCAAGATTTTATTGAAGATCTGCCACTTGGATATAATACCATAATTGGTGCAAAAGGAAATAGCATCAGTCAAGGACAAAAACAGCGATTATTGATTGCTCGTACGGTCTATAAAAATCCAACCTTTATCTTCTTTGATGAGGCTACCAATGCCTTAGATGCAGAAAATGAAAAAATTATCATGGAAAATATGAATAGTTTTTTTCAAGGACGAACAGTAATTGTAGTGGCGCATCGCCTAAGCACCGTAAAACATGCCGATCAAATAGTAGTGATTGATAAAGGAAGTATTACGGAAGTGGGAACACATAAATCCCTTTTGGCAAAAAAAGGAGATTATTATCAATTGGTTAAAAATCAACTAGAATTGTAAATTTCAAGTTGGATGAATGTTTTATAAAATCTGCTTATATTTTATATTTCAATTTTATTTATTCTTCTATTTTTCAATCCCTTATAAGATTTTTATTGAATTCTTTATTTAATCTGTTACATTTTTATGTAATTTCGTCATAAAAGCAGACATACTTATTTAACCAACTAAATTTTTCAAAATGATTAAGGAATTCAAGGAGTTTATTATGAAAGGCAACGTACTCGAATTAGCAGTTGCCGTAATTATTGCAGGAGCATTTGGACTCATCATAGGCTCATTTATCAATGATGTTTTAATGCCACCAATTGGTATGGCTATGGGCGGTGCTGATTTCTCTGATTTGATGTATGTACTTCAGCCTGAAGTAAAAGACGCAGCAGGGGAAGTCACTCAACCATTAATTGCTATTAAGTGGGGTGCATTTGTTAATACGGTAATCAATTTCCTTATTGTTGCCTTTGTGATCTTCTTAGTAGTAAAAGCATACAATCGTGCAAATCCTCCAGCAGAAGAAGCACCAGCTGGCCCAAGTCAAGAGGATTTATTAACAGAAATCCGAGATTTATTAGCTAAATAATAATTAGCTACTCTAGTTAGATTATAATCAAAATCAACTATAAAAACCAAGAGCCATCTCTTACCAAAGAGGTGGCTTTTTCTATTTTAAAGAAAAGTAATTTAAAATCATCAAAAACAAAAGATCGTTGGATGATCTATTCTTTATAAAGGATGTTTTGTAGCTTAGAGGTCTATTAATAACAATAATGAAACGAGCATGATATTTATTAATCATAAATAACACACAAGGGTATGATTAATAAATATTATGCGAGAACGCAGTGTTTACATGTGCGCAGAAATTCCCGCCTGTCATTATTCAATAATTTGTGGCGGACAGGTTTCTGCAAATTTTAACTACTGAAAAATTTTAAACACATGAAAGCTACTATATCTTCTTTTTCCTTCTGGTGGTTTGTCTTTTTCTGGGGAATATTATGTCTTGCCCAAGCATGGTGGACACCGATACATTTAGATGAAGCGTATTATTGGTGCTATAGCCAAGAATTGGATTGGGGATATTTTGACCATCCGCCGATGGTGGCGATATGGATTAAAATTTCTAGTTTTTTTTCTTCTGGGATATTAGGTGTGCGATTGTTGACGATACTTACACTTATTGCAAGTTTTTATTTGATTTATCAATTGCTTGAACCTCAAAAAGAAACTTCTTTTCCTAAACAACTAGCCTTTTGGGGCATCGTTTTTTGCTTGCCGCTTTTTCATATTTATGGTTTTATCACCACGCCAGATGTTCCTTTATTATTTTTTGGAGTCCTATTTTTCACCTTTTATAAACAGGTATTAGAAGACGGAAAATGGAGCGATTTCTTATTATGGGGCATTATAATGGGCTTGCTATTATGGAGTAAATATCATGCGGCTCTATTGATTCTTTTTATCTTGATTTCAAACCCAAAATTGTTTTTACGACCACAAACTTATGTTGCAGGAGCTTTAGGTTTGTTAATTTGGTCACCGCATTTATATTGGCAGTATGAGCATGATTGGATGAGTTTCAATTATCATTTATCCGAACGGGCGCATAATTCCAAGTGGTTTCATCCGTTGGAATTTATAGGAAATGCTCTTTTGATTTTTAATCCTTTTTTTATTGGATTTTTTATACAGGTCTTAAAAAAGAGATGGCAAAATGATTTTGAACGAGGCTTATATTTTACCTTGTTTGGATTTATTTTCTTTTTTGCCTTGCAAACCTTGCGCGACCATGTACAGCCACAATGGTTAGTTTTGACCTACATTCCATTTGTGATTTTGCTGTTGAATAATTTTGAAATACGCCAATGGAATTATCTCAAAAAAGCCTTTTGGGTAATCTTACCTATTTTGATCCTAGCTCATGTTTTTTTAAGTGTAGATTTATTACCTAAAGATTTAGATATTTTCAGAAAAGAAGCCTTAGCCCAAAAAATTAAAAAGGAAACAGGAGAAAAGCCAGTTGTATTTATCAACTCTTATCGCAAAGCAGCCATGTATCGCTGGTATACTGGCGAATATGCGCATTCTTACAATACAGCAGATAATCGTAAAAACCAATTTAACATTTGGCAAACAGATACAATTTTTAATAAAAAAGAGGTTTTTATTTATGGGATGGGAAAGGCTAATAATGCCCTTGATAATAAGAAAACGACGATTCAAAATTACCTTTCATATGATAAAGTAAAAATTAAAATTATCTCGTCAACACAAATCGAAATAGAAAATCCTTATGCTTATCCGCTTACTTTTTCGGATGAGAATTTGCAGCTTTACTTGGTGTTGTTTAAAGCAAAAAAAATCTTGAAACAAGACGCTGTTCCTTTAAAAGAGCAACTTGTCATCCCTTCAAATACTAGTACTACAGTTCATCTTGACCTTTCAACTTATTCCTTTGAAAATGCGGATTCTTATGGATTTGGGGTGAAAAAAACGCCTTGGAAAGTAAGTTCTGTCTACTATAAAAATACTATTCCTCTTGGGCAATGATGATATAATTCTGTTTCTTTCGTCTAAAATTTATCGTAGTTCGTTGAAATTCAAGTCATCGAATAGATTAGAATAAGTAGCTTACAAGAAAATTAATTCAACTATGCTTCGATTTCTTTCTACCCTTTTATTTTCAATAATATTTATGTCCTCTTTTGCTCAAACTATGAATAGTGAAAAATTAGATCAGTTGATGGATCTCCTTGCTGAAAAAGATAAAGCCATGGGAAGTTTATCTCTTTTTCATGAAGGCAAAGAAATCTATCAAAAAACAATTGGTTATGCAGATTTAGATGCAAAACGAGTAGCAGATGCCTCTACCCAATATCGAATTGGTTCAATTACTAAATCATTTACAGCAACCGTCATTATGCAATTAGTTGATGAAGGAAAATTGAATTTAGATACCCCCTTGAGTACTTATTTTCCAAAATTGCCTAATGCTAAGAAAATTACCATTCATCATTTATTAGGACACCGCTCTGGCTTGTATAATTTCACCAATGCCGAAGACTATATGTCTTGGGAACACATACCGCAAACAAAAAAATCATTCGTCAAATTATTCATAAAAAATGGGACCGTTTTCCAGCCAGACGAAAAATCAGAATATTCTAATACCAATTATGTATTGTTGACCTTTATCGCCGAAGAAGTTGAACAGAAAGATTTCGGTACGATCTTAAAAAAACGCATTTTTGATCCTTGTCAATTGAAAAACACGCAGTATGGCTGGGAAGAAAAAGCGAGTTTAAAAGAAGCCTTATCATACTCAAAATTATCAGATTGGGAATTTGATTCTCCTACCCATTATACCGTACCTGCGGGGGCAGGAGCTATCTTATCTACCGCTACAGATATTAATCAGTTTTACAATGCCTTATTCACTGGCAAATTAGTTTCTGAAAATGCACTAAAACAAATGCAAACCATTGAAGATGGCTTAGGTTTGGGCTTGTTTAGTTTTCCATTTTATAATAAAACCGCCTATGGACATACGGGAGGAATTGATGCTTATCGATCCATGGCAGGGTATTTTGGAGAAGATAAATTGGCAATTGCTTATGTTGGAAATGGAATCGATTATCCCATCAATGATATTATGATTGCTGCTTTGAGTTGCTTTTATGATAAAGATTTTGAATTACCCAACTTTAAACCTGCTCTTGAACTTACAGAAGAAGATTTACAACCCTATCTGGGTACTTATAGTAGTCCAACTTTTCCTTTAAAAGTAATGATTACCAAAGAAGGAACTACCTTAATTGGACAAGCAACTGGACAATCTTCTTTTCCTTTGACGGCTTTTGCTCCTCATCAATTTCAATTTCAACCTGCTCAACTGGAATTAGAATTTAAACCAAAAGAAAATACCATGATACTTCGACAAGGAGGAGGGGAGTATACCCTGACTAAAGAGTAGATAGGTTGATCTTTTGGAATATTAATATATCACCGACACCATTCCTTTCATCACTTTTTCTCTTCGTTCTACAGGAGAGAAATAAGTCGCTACAAAAACATAAACCCCTGGGTCAACGCGTTGACCACGATAGGTGCCATCCCAAGTAGTATTCATATCACTGGCTTGAAAGATGGACTTTCCCCATCGATCAAAAATGTGCCACTCGATTTGCTCAATACCAAAACCTTTGAAAAGAAACTCATCGTTTTGTCCATCATAATTGGGAGTGAAAGCATTGGGAGCATAGAGGCGTTCGGCGGGTTGAACGCAGACATTAAGTTGATGTTCATCTATACAACCATCTTGCTCCAAATGGAGCGTAACGACATAATTTCCTGTATCAGCATAGGTGTAGTTAATAGTTTGTCCAAATTCATAAATCTGCACGATACTTCCATCCCCAAAATCCCAATAACCTGTACTTCCATTAACACTATAATCAATCAATTGAATAGTTGGATCAATTAGATCTATACAACCCTCTTTTGGGGTAACATCAAATTTTGCATTTAGTAGGTTTGCCCCAGGAAGAACCACGTCTTCTTCGATAGAACAGCCTGTCAAAGCATCGGTAATGGTCACCGTATATGAACGCGGATGACTGAAAAGTGTAAAACCATATTGAATGGGCGTACTATTCCAAGCCACACTATAATCGCCCTCGGTTAGCATATTGATCGTAGCAAAAGTCGTATCTTCATAACACACCGCATCGCCTGTTTCATAAGTCATCAAAATAGGCGGATTTACAAAAGCAGTAAATTCAGCAATTGCAGGATCAGAACAACCATCTTCTACCATGACTTCATAAGTTGTAGTAGTGGAAGGGCTCAAATACTGTTGACTTCCTGTACCAACTCCATCCCAGGTATAGTCAAAATTACCAGTTCCACCTTCTGCATCCGCTTCTATCGTGAAACTCTGTTCTGCGCAAAGGGTGTCCGAATTATAAGGGAGTATAACTTGAATTGGATAACCTACATCAACAGTGATTTTTTCAGTATCTTGGCATTCGTCTTCTCCAACAGTATATTTGATAAGATGAGGTCCAGTTCCATATTCGGCAGGATTAAAAGTAGTAGCAGCTTGTCCATTAATAGTTAATGTTCCACCAAGGGGCATGATCTCGATATTGATTAAAGTATCTTTAAAACAATAATCGTCTTCAATACCTGTGATAATAGCTTCATTAAATTCAATCACTTCTATCGTTCCGATAGCACTACAACCATTGCCAGCGATATATTCCAATTTGTGAGTACCTACACCAGCGTCTTCTGGTGAAAAGATCCCTAATTCGGAATTGATAATGCCATTTCCAGACCAATCGCCTCCACCTAAAGAAGCTTCTAGCGCAATTGGAGCAGTTCGGATACAAATATCCTCTATTTCCAACATTGGAATAGGCAGTACTTCTATTTTTAAACTATCAATACAATCATTTCTGGTATAAATTAAGGTATGAATACCAACTCCTGCTTGCACTGGCACAAAAAAGTAATCATTATCTTGTGGATTAACTACGCCATTACCTGACCAAGCTCCATTGTTAGGTATTTGTCCTGTGTTATCTCGATTAAGTGCAAACCAGTCATCTTCTAGACAAAATTGTAAGGTATCCTCAATAGGAATATTGGTGTACCGAATGTATACGATGCGTTGATCCGTACAGCCTTGAAAAGTATACGTAAGCGTATCATTTCCAGCACCAAGAATAGAAGGATCATACATGCCTGTAAGTGAATCGGTAATGCCTATACCAGACCATGAACCGCCTATCGGTCCCCAGCTTCCAGGTAAAATGAAAGGAGTTTCATCAGGACAAGCAGATAGATCTCCTGTAGCATTGATTTCTTTGATATGAATATTTATAGAGTCAGTGCAACCATGAATTGCATAATAGACCCAATTATCTCCCTGATTAGCTTCAGCAGGATCAAATTCTCCTGTGTTTTCATCAATGATTCCGACGCCTGTATAAATTCCCCCAAAAGGTGTAATGCCAATTTCAAAAGCTGGTTCCGATTGACAGATAGAATCTATTTGTGGTAGTTGAATAGAATCTACATTGACCAATTTGCTATCCGAACAACCATTAGGGTGGGTATAGGTCACTTCAAAACTTCCTACACTATCTGGTGTAAATAATCCATCTGGTGTTATAAATGGACCACTCCAACTTCCTCCTACAGGTAGTCCTCCTGACACTAAAAAAGGACTAGCATTTGGACATGAGGCATCATCTGTTCCTTCATCTAAGGGTAAAATCGTAACAAAAATGGAATCTAAACAACCTGCTCCTGTGGTATAAATAACAGTATCTCGATTAACCTCTAGTTCTTCAGAAGAATAGGTTCCTGCATTTTCATCTAAAATTCCTAAGCCCGACCAAGTGCCACCTATAGGAGTAGCATTAAATTCAAGGGTGTCAATGGATTTGCAAATCGTTAAATCTCCATTTAAGATGCTTGGGATCGGAGCAGGTTCTATCAAAATAGCCCCCGTAATCGTAGAGCCAGCACCGTCAGTTACCGTTACAGAATACGTCGTAGTATCTGCAATACAAACTAAAATGCTATCTTGATTAGGAGCAGTAGGAAACCAATTATAGGAATAACTACTTGCATCTCCACCACTTACTTCAGCAACTAAATTTGTACAAGCACCTGCACAAATAGGATCATCTTCAATAGTCAAGTCTAAAAATAAAGGGCAATCTGTAACAGCAAAACTTCCTGTTGATTCTAAATAGTAAGTCACGCCACAAATCTCGATGGTGTTGATAAATTGAATATCATAAGTACCACTTACATCCAAAAAAGGATCAAGGTCTAATTGAACTATCGTTGCCGTTCCATTTGTACAATTTAAAGGGGTAACATTGGTAATAGTAGGCAAAAGAGGCCCAGTTAACGTAAAGGCATCAATAGTGAAATCTTCACAAGCAATGGGTTCATCAAATTCTACAATTACACTTGAACTCTCACATGCTACATTTGAGATAGGTAAAATTGCTGGAGCTTCTGGTACATCGACATCTACTTCCCATTCCGCAACCCAGCCCGTACAAGTTACATTAGCATCACTATGAAAATAGACAGTAAGGCACCCACTCGTAGCCACAATATCAGGTGGATCAATTTCTCCAGTGTAAACGCCTCCAATTTGAGTGGATAAAGTATCTGGACCATCGAAAAAGAGCATATAATCAAACTCTTCTTCTGTACAAAAGGCAGAAAAACTCAAAATGATTTCCGTAGCTCCATCTACACAAATGGAAAAGGTAAGGTCTTCATTATGGTCATATGTACCACCTATGTCGCCATTGTCACTATCGAGCAATACACCAGCACAATCATCCACTACTAAGTTGCTCATATTATAAGTGGGTTCATCTTGTGCATGTAGTATAAACGGGAGGAGTAAAAAAAATAGTAAAATATATCTAAATGGATACATGTTTAAGTCTTGGTTTCTTTTGTATGTGTTTAATATGTTGAGTATGCTAATAGAAATGATTTTATTAGCGAATAATTTGTATCGATTCTGTTTCTATTGTATTACTTTGATTACCAGAACGATCGACAACATAAATGGAAAATTGAGTGCTTTCAGATGCACCATTTCCTAAAATAAAAGGCGTAAATAATATAATATCTAATTCTCCAGTGATAGAAATACTGGCTCCAGCAGGTGCGAGTGGTGCTAAATAATATCCATCAGCCTCTTCTAAACGCGCATCTTTGATAAAAATGGAATTTACATCAGGATTTTCATCGCCTAAATCGCCGTCACCATCTTCATAACGTATCGTTACGATTAAGGAATCTTGGAATTCAACTACTTGATTTGTTGAGAGTCCTACTAGCTCGATACGTGGCGTCGTATCAAAAACAGGATCTTCGATAATCTTTGTACAACTAAAGATTCCTAATACTCCTATGATAAAAAGAAAATTTCTAATCATTTTTTTAATATAGAATTACCATTTAGGCTTTAAAAATTAGGCTCATATAAACAACTAGGTGGATGCTAATTTTAGCGTTAAAAATGGCTCTAAATTTGATGAAATCAATAGATTTTCACCCTTTTCAGGTAGTTTTTAGAGCTTTGTTTAATTTTCCACCTGATTCTTAATAAGAGCCAAAAATTAATATATTACTGATCTAACCATTACTTATGGATAAGCGAAGTTTCCTAACTTCGCTTAAACGTATCCTGCGAGTTTCCTAACTCGCTAATCACTTCTGTGCCCCAGCGTCAATCCACGTTTTTATATTATCAATATAATCATTTGCTTTTTCTGGCCAATCAGAATCTGGTTCGGTTACCAAAGGCATAATGCCAGATTGTCCATCAATATCCACCGTCAGACGAGCCATTAATTGCGATTGTTGACTATTCCCAGGGATGACTCTGTAGGTATAACTTCCTTGAGGATCGTTTTTAATAATCGGTTGATTGATTAAGGTATTGTAGGTGCTATTAATCGTTCTAAAATCAGGCTCAAAGGTGCCATCATGACAACCAGAATTCGCACAAGTGGGGCGAAAGACGCTTGCATGTAAACCTTCTAAAGAAGTAGGGTCTAAATCTTCTACTTCTTCGATCGTCTCTTCTTCTACCTGTACATTGTCATAAGGATTGATATGTTCATCCTTTTGGCAAGCAAGTAGTAAAAGAAAGAATAAAAGTATAAATATATTTTTCATCTCAAAAAAATCCTTTTTATCGTGGTGAAGACTTCAATTCGCCCCACGATTATAAAAAAATCCTCCACGCAACTATATTCAAGCAAATAACATCTCTGCGCCTCCGCGTGATTAAATACGATCAAATAACGATCTTGCCGATCCACTCATTAATCCAGTATTGATTACTTCATTTTTTACGCCTAAAATATCGGCTATAGTCAATGCAATATCGGCTGCATCACCTACAGGATTGTTTTCAGAACCGACCACTAAATTACTTGGAACATTAGGGCCTGCCATCATTGTAAAAATACGTCTAGAATTGGGATCAGAATCATGATCAAAACTCAACCAATCATTCTCATCCAAAATACCATTCGGATCTAAATTTCGACCGTGTTCGGGCATGACTAAAAGGGTAGTGTTTCCAGCCATTTCAGGAATTTGAGTTTGAATATATTTCCATAAAAAACCAATTGCATGATCGCCTCGATGTAAAGATTGTAGATAACCCGTAAAACTTGCATGACAACTATCTACCGCACTCATATTGATGACCGTTAACTTGGGTTTAAACCAACGTAATACTTCAGTAGCATAACTAATTGTTGATAAATCACCATTGTCCATTACAGGAGGACGAGCGATTTGATCTGTTGCTTGCCGCTCAAACACTTCTTTGATGAATTCTTTAATGGATTGTTTTTCTTCATCGGTATTCTTGAGATTAGGAATTTCTTTTCCTTCGGCTAAAAAATTATGATTTAAAAAAGCTTGCATCTGGCGAATTGGATCGAGTTCTTCTTCAGGATGAAATATTTTAGCTCCTAATAAATAATCTTCTCCTTGTTGTCCGAAAGTTACATTAGGAGCAAAGAAGTTTCCACCATAATCAGCTCCAAAACCTTGATAAATAGAGTGATTTAATAAAGGAGTTGAATTTCCAATACCATTTCCAATAAACCAAGTATCAGTAGCACGATACCCTCCAAAACGACGCAAATATTCAAAAATGGTAGGATGCAAAGGGCGTTGCTGCAAACCTTGTTGACTTAATCCATAATACCCTGATACAGCAGTACTCAAACCACCAAAATGACCTGTTCCACCAGCAGAATAACGAACCTCTGGGAAGAGTGTCCCTTGTTCTTGTAAGGTGGTATTTAAAACTGCATTTATAGGATTACCACCAGGCTGACCATCGGCAGTATCTGTACCATAAACAATCTTGATATCAGGTGCTTCCCCTGTCAACATATTGTACATGATATTTCCTTCTATCTCTAAATTTTGGCTGGTCAAATAACGCTGTCCAATAGCTTCTTGATGACGGACTCCACCACCAAAGATGACTAAAACAACATGGCTCGCCATGGCTTGTCCTGTTCGAGCAAATAAACGCCCAGAAGGAAGTATATAAGGCATGGAAATCGTGGCGGATGCCGTCAATCCTGCTTTTTTGATGAATGTTCTTCTTTTCATTTTATCCTTATGTTCAACTCGTCGGACGACTGAGCGTCGTACTGCGATTATTTTTTAATAATAATAATATTCATTTGAACTGGCAAAAGCGAAATACACTAGGTCTGGCGTCAAATTAGGACGTACTTTGATATAATTTTTCCACCAACTTTTTTCAGCTTCTGAAGGTAAACGCACTAAAAATCGTTTATAAGTATCTGAAATAAATAAATCTAAATCAGCACGCATTTCTTCATTCGATGGAATAGCAATAGAAGGATCAGTAATTAATTTCGCTAAGATCGTTTCATAAGCAAGCTGTTTATCTCCGATAGATGTAATCGTCTCGGTCATATCCACCAATTGATTAGGACTTAAGGCTGTTTGAAATAGATTGGCATAAACAATATTGAGGTATTGTTCAGTGGTTTTTTCCTTATCTTTTTCTGCATTATTGGGCTCTATAGATAAGGTTTCTACTTCATATACATAGGAACGATCCGTACACGAAATAAGAAGCATTAAAAACAAAAAACTGAGGTAGTGGTAGCGCATGTTTTAATTTATTTCTTTTATACACGACTTTTAAAGTTTACCCAACTTTGAAAGTCTAAGAACGGTAGTCATTTATTCAAAATTAGCATATTCATCTTTGATCATAATATGCTGTTGGACTAAGCGAATATCTTTATGTTGAATGTAATCATCCAATAATTGAGCGGTTTCTTCAGTTGTAGGAAAACGAGCTAAAATTGTTTGATACGCCCAAATAATGATGCCTTCGAATAACTCATCTGTCGAGCTAATGATAGCCACATAATCTGTTTTTGAAGAACCAGTAGTTCCAAAAATGCTACGTTCAAATTCAAATTCTACCATATCGTAACCCGCTTCAAATTCAGTATTTGTAGGAAATCGCCATAATAAATTATCAAAGGTGGCATTCACAAAATTGAAGGAATTCATATTAATCTGATCATAAACGGCATTAAAAATCATTCGACCAAGCATTTGATCATAAGTGATGAATCCCTGTTCCATATCCAATTTGGAATCTAAAACTGCTTGGAGTTTCATAATTAGAAGTGAATCTTCTGAACCTCCAATAGTTTCTTTAATGTAGCGATCTGAAGCCCCTTCAATTAATCGAACCTTTGCCAAATTATACAAATGTTGATGATATGCTTTTTGATAAGAAGTATCTCCTTCTATAAATACTGTATTGGTTTGTAATTTTTGAATCAAAGTTAATCGAGCATCTTTTGATAAATCTGCTTGACGCAAATTTTCAACTTCCGTTGCCATTTCATTATCTAAAGGTTCACGACCAATTAGATCAATGAAAATACGATTGACGTAATTTTCAATTTTTACTGCGGGAACATTATTGATTAAGGGAGGAGTATTTCCTGAAAGGGTGATGGTTTCTTTCTTACAGGCTGAAAAGCCTATCAGTAGGAATAGTATGACTGAGGTATAGAATAATTTCATTTTAAAATAGGTGTTTCCCTAAAAAGTAAGCTGTTTAAGAGACAGTAATCAAACTTATGAAATCTTCTTAACCTTTAGTCAAATGTAAAACTCATTCTGTGACAGATATATTGTATCAAATTATATATTTATTTTTCCGACCAACATATTATGATTATTTTTTTACGAACAATCGTTCGTATTTGATGTTTAAAAGTTGTATCTTGTATTTAAAGAAAAAATAGATTTTCAAAATGGCAGAACATACCCTAGAAGAGCGATTTCAAGCTAAAATTGATGCTGAAATTAAGATCGAACCAAAAGATTGGATGCCAGATGCCTATCGCAAAACTTTAATTCGTCAAATTTCTCAACATGCTCATTCAGAAATTGTTGGAATGCTACCAGAAGGAAATTGGGTTACACGTGCGCCTAGTTTGCGACGAAAAGTGGCACTCTTAGCAAAAGTACAAGATGAAGCAGGCCATGGATTATATTTGTATAGTGCTTGCGAAACTTTAGGCATTGATCGAGATACTTTATATGAACAATTGCATTCGGGCAAGGCAAAATATTCAAGTATTTTCAATTACCCAACACTAACATGGGCGGATATTGGGGCGATTGGATGGTTGGTGGATGGAGCTGCTATTATGAATCAAGTCCCGTTATGTCGATGTTCGTATGGGCCGTATGCACGTGCGATGGTGCGCGTATGTAAAGAAGAAAGTTTTCATCAACGGCAAGGTTTTGAAATACTATTAACGCTCAGTAAAGGGACAGAAGGACAACAGCGCATGCTGCAAAATGCCGTGGATCGTTGGTGGTGGCCTTCCATGATGATGTTTGGTCCACCAGATGCAGATTCACCCAATACGCAACAATCCATGAAATGGAAAATCAAACGTTTTACGAACGATGAATTGCGTCAAAAATTTGTCGATGTTTGTGTCGATCAAGCAAAAGTATTGAACGTGACGCTTCCTGATCCAGATTTAAAATGGAATGAAGAACGTGGACATTATGATTTCGGTGAAATTGACTGGGAGGAATTTTGGAATGTTGTCAAAGGGAATGGCCCTTGCAATAAAGAGCGTTTAGAAGCAAGAAATAAAGCTTGGGATGATGGAGCTTGGGTACGTGAAGCGGCAGTAGTGCATGCGGAGAAGCGTCGGGCGAAGAAAAAAATTGCTTAAGGAGCAATCATCCAAAATTTAAAAATCTAGAAAATGAATACCAATTGGCCCCTTTGGGAAGTTTTTATTAGAAGTAAACAAGGTTTAAGCCATAAACACGTAGGCAGTCTTCATGCAACAGATGAAAAAATGGCAATTGAAAATGCCCGAGATGTATATACACGCCGAAACGAAGGGATCAGCATCTGGGTCGTTGAATCGAAACATGTAGTAGCGTCTAATCCCGAAGATAGTGAATCGCTTTATGATCCTGCTAATGATAAAGTATATCGCCATCCTACTTTTTATGATTTACCTGATGGAGTGAAGCACATTTAATTGATTATTGCACAATTTTCTATTGATTATTGTTCTGTGCTTATGAATAAAGATGATTTAAAGAAACGGACGAAAAATTTTGCGCATCGCTGTGTGAAATTGGCAATTCATCTACCTGAAAACACCTTAGGTTGGCATATTAGAAAACAATTGATTCGATGCAGTACTTCTGTTGCTGCAAATTATCGAGCAGCTTGTATTGCACAAACAAAGAAATCATTCATAGCAAAAATAAGTATTCCAATTGAAGAGGCTGATGAGAGTTGTTTTTGGATTGAATTTGCCATAGATGAACAATTACTAAAACGTGAGCAATGCGAAAATCTCTTAAAAGAAGCCAAAGAAATAACCTCCATTCTCATTGCATCTCGAAAAACCGCCCAGAAAAATTTGAACAACAAAGAATAAGAAGCATTTTCCAATAATCAATAATCAATAATCAATAATCAATAATCAATAATCAATAAT
>JAHDES010000047.1 GCA_020628645.1 Saprospiraceae bacterium | reverse complement strand
GCTTTGAAGTACATCCAATCATCAGCAAAGCCACTATCTGTCATATCTATTTCTTGAACGACATCAGGCTTACCCTCTCTCATAACGGTTACTGTTAGCATATTACCAATTGCCTTTATTTCGTAGCTAAATTTTTCTCCTAAGGCAACTCCATCTATAGGATCGGGTGCATCATCACTTCTACTTCCTATCATATCATACCACTGTTCAGCGCTTGTAGTAGGTTCGTGGGCGACATAAATTGAACCCTTAGTGTGCCCCGGTAATTTGCGATAATACAATCTACAAGGTTCGTCATCAGAGGCATGTATTTGTCCAACAATTGTTCGGCCTACTTTACGAAACTCATCAGAAGTCAGCGATACATGATCAACTGCACAAGTGGCCCTCATGATCCCATCTACTCCCCCAGCGGCTTCTTGGTTTGCCATGGTTGAAGAAGAAAATACCCAATTGTTTTTATTTATGCCTTGAGTAGGAATGCTAGTATCCAATCTTCTCATCATCTCTCTTAGCTCATTTCTTGGGTAGGAGCTCCCCCCTGTTGCTCCATTATTCGGACACCAAAACACCATAGCACCAGTATTCGGGTCGGTGTAAAATTCACCATCAACAGAATAGCCTGTTGATAGTTGGTCGGCATCTCTCTCTTGTTGATTTGGGCGTGTAAGTTTCCAATAGGTAAGATCGAAATTACTACCTGGAGGAAGATTTGGATCTAAATCTTGTGCTGAAATAGGACTACTAAATATATTCAAAATGAATAGCAAGAATACACATCGTAAAAATGAATGGGTATAAGAAATTTCATTTGGTACTATACCTAAAAATTGATAGCTAGATGAGATTTTCATAATTAAGATTTTTGAAAAAAGTCCAAGAATAATATCAAAGCCATGAAAAAATAAGCACTCAAGTATCATTCGGGAATTTTAGAATTGGTCGAAAAAATTGGTTGACCAATTTTACAAATATACAAACTATAATAGTGGCATGTTTTATTTCTAGCCGACAATAAGGTGTTTTAAATAATTTTCAACGCATTGATTTCAGTTAGAAAAGTGTCTTTCACTTATAAATGGAAGACAACTTTTTTAACTGTATTAACCACTTAATTAGTACCCTGGATTTTGGGTTAAATTAGGGTTGTTTGTAATTTCAAAAGGTGGAATTGGTAGTAAATAGTCTCTAGTTGGATCAAAGTTTTGTGTACCTTGAAGCTCTGTTTCAAAACCATTTGACCCAAAAACTCGATCTCCCATTTTTCTTCTGACGATGTCATACCATCTTTTATGCTCAAAGGCCAACTCCAATCTTCTTTCTTCTAGTACATCATCGACAGTAGCTCCTGAAATATCCGCGGGTACTGCACTAGGAGCAGCGCTTCCATCGCCATTTCTTGCTCTTTCTCGAATCATGTTAATCCATTGATCCGCTTCTGAGGTATTACCAAGTTCAGCAGCGGCTTCTGCGGCAATTAAAAGTACCTCCGCATAGCGCATCAACTGATAATTGGAATGCGAATCCCGACCACTTGTATTGGCTTGTGGTAAATCTGCTGCCATAGCGGTGTACTTAGAAATATGCGGACGATTTGCATTTCGACCATCTATACTAGAAAACTCTGTAAAAGAAAGTAAATTACCACTGTTATCGAGTGCCGTATCATCAAAATTGACTTCTTTTCTGTAATCTCCATCCGCCCAAGAATCATAGACAGCTTGAGCTGGTACTGCAACTGACCATCCACCAGAAGGGTAATAGGTTGCTTGACCATAGAAACCTGTAAACGCAGCTAGATAATCCCTAGATTCATCATTAATATTGGTTCCAACAAAGTCAATGACAAAAATAGGCTCTAAAGAAAAATCGGTATTCTCCGCATGAAAAATATTGCGATAATCTGGTTCTAAAGCCAAGTTGTACAATCCTGCCTTACTGATAATATCGGTAGCTTCATTGTAAGCCAACTGATATTCCCCTCTAGTGAGATATACACTAGCGAGGTATGCACTAGCGGCTGCTTTACCAGGAATAGCTCTATTAGTTCTTGAATCTAACAACCACTCCTTAGCAAATTCTAGATCGGTTATGATGCTTCCATATATATCATCAGCTGAAGTTTTTGGTGCTATTGAGGCATCAGCGGTTGTAGTAGTTTCATCCAAAAATGGTACATCTCCAAAAAGTCTAACTAGGTGATAATAAGCAAAAGCTCTGATAAATCGTGCTCTTGCTTCTATTTCTTCCTTCACCCCAGCATCTTGTTCCTCAAGAAGATCAAGTTCTTTAAGCGTCTCATTGGCTCCTCTTACCATTTGGTAGAGTCGAGGCCAGAAACTTCTTTCAGGATTAGCTATATTTAAAATCAGTGGATTATTTGCTGAAACGGTAAATTGATCATGTTCAATTCTATCCGCATTCGTAGATGGGTTTCCGATATCGACCATATCGGATCGCAACATTAATGTTAGACCCAATGCTCTTGATAAAAATGCTCTAGCATCCAAATGACCATAAGCACCCGCGACGGTAGTTTCAACTGTTTCCAAATCTACGAGTCTTTCATCTGGTTCTAATTGACTTATTGCGTCTTCTTCCAAATTGGAACATCCTGCAATGAATAAGCCTAGTACCAAGATGAAAAAATATTTAACTATTTTCATTTTAATAATCTTTTTAGTGATTTAGAATTTTAAGTTTAAACCAATAGTAACAGACCTTAGATTAGGGTAATTACCAAAATCATGTCCTATAATAGCATTATCATCTCCTCTACTTTCACCACCACTACCAAAATAACTCACCTCAGGATCCAATCCTGTGTAGTTCGTGAACGTTAGAATATTCTGAGCACTTACAGAGAGTCTAGCTGAACTAAATCCTATATTTTGTGATATTTTAGTAGGTAAACTATAGCCTAAAGCTACATTTTTAAGTCTTAAATAACTTCCGTCTTCTACAAAACGAGAGGAGCGTTCTCTTCCTCGAATGGCTGCACGAGGTATATCTGTATCGGTGTTGTCTGGCGACCAAGAATTTAGTATATCCGTTACACTATTACTATCGCCATTATACAATTGAACAGCGGTCAGATTGAAGATATCGCCCCCTACTGCCCCTTGAAAAAAGATATTCAAATCAAAATTTTTGTAGGAAAAAGTATTAGCTATCCCAAATGTGAAATCAGGATTTGGGTCACCTATAATTTGTCGGTCATTGTCATCAATTAGACCATCAAAATTCCCATCTTCATCAGCTACTTCAGCGAACAATGGCTCACCAGGTATTGGGCTTCCATTTGCATCAAAAGACACTGCTTGCAATGCCGTACCTGCAGGAATATCCCCACCTTGATATACACCTTGATAATTTAAACCCCAAAATTGACCAAGCGCTTCTCCTTCGCGTATAATATAAGTCGTTGCACCAGAAAAATAGCCTGGAGCACCACTACCTATAATTTCTGTTCCCCCAGACAATTCGATTACTTCACTTCTGTTTCTTGCAAAGTTCAAATTAGTAGTCCATCTAAAATCATTTTTATTAATGTTGTTAGAAGTTAAGGAAAGTTCAATTCCACGATTATTAATAGAACCCACATTTCTTAATACATCCAAATCAGTTGTACCTAAGTAAAAATTGGAAGCTCTATCTATAGCAATAAGATCTTCTGTATCAATGTTGTAATAATCTGCGCTAAACGAAATTCTATTTTCAAATAAACCAACATCCACTCCTATATTTGTTTGTTTGGAAGTTTCCCATTTCAAATCTGGGTTTGCTTCACGAGCTAGCTCTACACCAAAAGCTCCATCGACCTCTGATGGTGGCTGTACATTAAAGATAGCAAGTGATTCATAAGGACCGATCGCTTGATTACCTGTCAAACCATAACTGGCTCTTAATTTAAGGTTGGATATTGTAGGGTTATCGACTAAAAATCTTTCATTTGAAATCTTCCATCCAACTGCAAAGGAAGGAAAAACGGCATATTTATTATTTGCTGCAAAGTTGGATGCACCATCTCTACGAACGGTAGCCGTAAACAAGTATTTGTTTGCCCAATCAAAATTAACACGCCCAAAAATTGACTCGATTTCCGATTCAGAGAAACGTGAATCAACGGTACGTTGGTCAATCTGTCCAGCTTCTAGATTATACCATAAAAATGCATCTGTTAATAATTCACGAGCACCAGCTTCAAGACCTTCTGTCGTACTTTTTTGATAGGAATGACCAGCAGTTGCGGTTAAGTTACCCTGTCCAATGGATGTGGTATAGGTTAGATAATTTTCATTAAGAAATCTTGTTCGTTTTACAGATTCTAAAAACGCTCCACCCGCAGAAAGCACAAATGTTTGTGGTTTAAAATAGCCTTCTGTACTATTTTGCGTTCTATAACCCAAGGTAGTTTTAAAATTAAGCCCCTCTAATATCTTAAAATCAGCATACAAATTCGTTCTTGAATTATCCGTTTTGGTTTCGTTCGTTATTTGCGTTGCTACTGCCCAAGGATTTTCTATATCATCTCCAACTGTATTTTGAGAGAAATTCCCATCATCATTAAACAATCCAACATCGGGTGAAAACCTAAACGCCAAAGCGACCACATCATCTCCTCCTCCGTTTACAGAGCCAATAGCATCACGTCCTGTCGATTGCGTTGAAACACCATTTTGCTCACTTCGACTAGCAATACTGTTCATTCCTATTTTTAGTCGTTCTCCAACTGTTGCATCTATATTTGCTAAAAACTGAAGTTTTTGAAAGTCAGAATTCACAACGATTCCTTTTTGGTCAAAATAAGTACCAGAGATATAGTAATTGACATTATCGCTACCTCCAGAAACCGACAATTGATGATTTTGCGTATTCCCAATTCTATAAATTTCGTCCTGCCAGTCTGTGTTTTCTGTTCCTTGTGCATAAGGAGGATCACCTGCATTTCCACGGATCATGTTTTGATATTGAGCAAATCCGCTCGCATCCAGTAAATCCAATCTATTGGTCGTTTGTTGAGAAGCAAAACTAGAATTAAGCTCAACGGTCGCCTTTCCAGTTTTTCCTTTTTTAGTCGTTACCAAGATAACTCCTCCTGACCCTCTTGATCCATAGATAGCGGTAGCAGAAGCATCTTTCAAGATTTCTATAGATTCGATGTCATTTTGTTGCGGAAAGGCGGCTCCCACGAAACCATCCACTACCACAAGCGGATCACTACTTGCATTTAGTGATGAACTACCTCGAACTCGAATATAAATATCTGCACCAGGCTCACCACCGTTCTGTGTTTGTACCACTACTCCAGCCGCACGACCTTGTAGTGCTTGACCAGCATTTAATAAAGGGAAGGCTTGTAGGTCTTCCGACTTTACAGAAGATACACTACCCGTAACATCACTCTTTTGTACACTACCATAACCGATTACGACAACTTCGTCTAATATTTCTGCATCTTCCATTAAGACAATATTGAAGTTGCTTTGTCCATTTACAGGAATATTTTGCGTTTTATAGCCTGTATATGAAATCTCTAGCACAGCATCAGTGGCAGCTTCTAAGCTAAAATTACCATCAATATCGGTAGCAGTACCAGCACTAGTTCCTTGAACAGTAACGGTAGCTCCAATTAAAGCTTCATTATTGTTATCAGTGATTGTACCGCTAATGAGCTGTTGCGCATTTGTACTCATGGTAGCTAAGAAGAAGAACAGAACAAAGAGTCCTATCACCTTCTTGGTATTCTTAGTAAAATTTTTCAATAAATAATTCATTTATAATAATTTAAAAAATGATTGTTTAATAGACTTTATTCTAAAGAATTTTGTATAGCTAAAAATTTGTCTTATCTCCCCACCCTTCGGCATGTCCTCGCCTTAATACCTATGGGTATTAGGCTGTGGGTATTTCTCGGTTGGAAAAATAATTCTTCTTTTTTATCTCATAAAAACCTTTCAGAATAAAGTCTAATATGGTTCTATTGTATTATAATTTTCTCTTTCAAGATGAATTCTTCTTTATCTTGAATTTCTAGAATATAGATTCCAGCAGATATATCTTTACAATTATATTGAAAATCAATTCCTTCAAAGGTGAAATGATCAACTTCACGACCGTGCAAGTCAAACATTCTGACGGTATAAGTTCCTTCTTCTTTCATCTCAATAGTGAGTTCCCCATTTGGTATTGGATTGGGAAAAACTCGTATTTCCAAGCGTTCTTCTTCCTCCTCCTCCTCCTCCTCCTCTTCTTCCATGGGTGGTGGAGGATCTCCTCCCAAAATAGCCAATCTAGTAGAATTGGTATTTCCATCATTATCTGTAACTATTGCCTGTAGGTAATGAATTTCATGAGAAAGATTTTGAATCGTAGCCGTTAGGTCAGTAAATGTGTAGGGTGCTTCATTGGCTGTAGCAATTGGCTCTCCGTTGATGAGTAGTTTCACGCTTTGAATAGTTCCATCACTATCTGTAGCGTCCACTTGAATAGAACCTCCCTCCCATGTTGACACATCAATGGTATTCATTGGATTTATAAAACTCACATTCGGTATTGCTCCAATAAATCCTCCATCTGAAAAATTTCCTTGTCCACTCCACATTGCTAATAAATTATAGATGTCATCAGATTGCTGTTCTGGGATAGTAATATTATCTACGGCACTTCCGCCTAATCGGTCTTTTAACTGCTGAATATATAGACTTCTCGGTTGCACATTAGCACCCCAGTTTTCCCAATATCCTTCCCCTGTTTGATTTGAACCGATACAGCCAATGCCCCAATTCATGGCGCCATGTGGGCTATCTACCCGAAATTCTCCTCCATAAGATGCTATATTCCAAAACATGGTTTGAGCGCCTGACCATCCATGTCCAGTACCCGAATTACCTCGATTCCAGACTCTTGTAGAACCTCCCCGAATATTATCAAAGAGGATTCCTGTAGCCCATCTATGATGAGGACCAATATCTGATTGTGCACTTTCCGCAAGTCCATCTAAAAAGACATTTGGCCCTGTGACCCTAGATCCTGTTACGAAATCGTGTCGCCCATATTTTGCATAACATCGTTGGAATAGATTACCTATTCCTTCTTGGATAGCAAAAGAATATCGCCTACCTCCAGTAACTTGAGACTTTGGGTCGGTATAGGCGCAATCTTGTACAGTGGTGAAATTGGCATCGTCAATATTGACCGTGCTGTAGGCAAGATATTGACCTGTCACTTGTTTTACCCAACAATTTTCGGAATCTTTTAATCTAACTGCAGTCCAAGCATGCGCTTCGTCCACATTACTGTCGTAAAAAGATTGGATTCTCATGTTTTCAACACCGCACTGACTGATGCGTTTTGATGATTGAATTTTAGAAATTGAACCACCTCCATACAATTCTTCCATCACATCCACGATGGGAATATTTATCGAAATCGTATTGCCAGATATCGCAGTAATCACACGTTCATGATCAATAGCATAACTTCCAGGTTCCCAGCCAACACAATCACTGTCTCCAGCACAAAGTGTTTCTTGATCCATACCTAATTCATTGATCCATAATTGATTGGGTGTTCTAGTAACTACAATTTTATCTCCCACTTCATAATCTGATGCATCTTGCACCACAAAGGAATACGATCCAACTGGCACATAATCACTTGTGATTGCCTGTACGGATTGTGGATCTTTAATAATACTTCCTGCTCCTAAAATGCTGATAACATTATGATCTACTCTAGGATTTGCATGAAGTACTGTACCGTTTAATCCTTGTCCTTCCCCTCTTAAGATTACCCCCGATTCTCTAATTGCTAAAAGATTTTCTAAACTATAATGTCCTGCTTTAATTAAGACTACTCCACGAAAGCCATTTTGATCTGGTTCAAGTGCTTCGACAAGATCTATCGCCTCCTGAATTCTTCGAGCATCTTCTCCTTCCTCTGGAACAACAGTAGCCTTAACAGCAATATCAGTAGGAAGTGTAACACCTCCCCCCATGTAGCCAGCATACGAAAAATCAGGAATGGCATTGACTGCATTAGATTGACCATTCATTGAGAAAGGGACATAAGTCAATTTACCTTGATCTAGATAAACCAATTGAGAAGAATTTTGACCATACGCTAAATATCCTCCCAAAAGGCAAAAAATTAGAAAAGATAATTGATAAACATTCATAATTTAAAGGGATAACATACTTAAGCAGAAGGCAAGTGATACTGCTAAAACAAAAAGAGGAACACCTGAATAGACACTCCTCTTTTCGTAGATGGGAATTTATATTCCATCTCTATAATCTCAATAAACTATTAAAAATTTATTGATCTTCACCGACTGTAGCATCTGTACTATTTTCATGATAAGGAGAATCAAGGTTAATCTCAGGGTTCAAATCCTCACCAGCTACTCTTCCTTGGAAGTTATCCTCGAAAACAACTACTTCTGATCCTGAATCCGAAGAATATAGAACGATATCATCTACATGATAAACACCATCATTTACGGCAGAGTTTGAATTATACTTCCACTGGAAATTAGCAGCACCATCATTAGTAGCTTCTAAATGACCAGGCTCATCTCCCTCACCGCCATTTGTAGTGCTTACAGCATCTGTGATTACCGTTTGACCACCTATAGTCACAGAATATGTAGGCGTACTCATAAAGTCCGCTGACCAACTAATCTCAACAGTAGTCCATACGTTAGGCATTCCTTCAGGGAAATTTGCAGCAGCGATTGTTTCATCAGAAGCTCCTTCGCGGAACTCGTGAGGTGCGTTATCCTTAAGTCTTACTTCAACGATTGAGAAATCACCCGTTGTGGAAGAACCAGCAACGTTAATAAAACCGTCTTTAATATCCATATCTACTGGCCCTTCAGCTACTCTGTACATAAAAGTTATTCTACCATTTTGAATAGAATCTACAGCCAATCTAAGCTCACCAGTATCATCGTCTTTAGAGTCTGTAATTACAGCATATCTATTTTTAGGTGCTGTTACTTCTATCGTCTCTGTTGCTGTACCTACTTCTCCGTCAGAAGCAGTTACCGTCAATGTTACATCATAAGTACCTTCAGCAGAAAAAGTATGAGAAGGGCTCTCATCCGTAGAAGAACCATCTCCGCCAAAGTCCCAAGAAGAAGTAAAAGAGTTATCAGTAATTCCATTAACAACAGAGTTGTTGGTGAAATTATAAGTCAAAGAATTATCGGCATCTACCTGCGCTGCAAAGCTGGCAACTACCATTGAAGGATCGGGATCCATTGGATCTACAGTAGTGTCGTCATCATTACCACAAGAGGTAATCATAGCAAATGAAAGACATAAGGACATCATTAGGATGATATTCTTATTTACTTTAGTTAATAGGTTTTTCATGATTTGTATTAAATGATTTAAAAAAAATGACTTTTATATAGCATTATACATACGTAAGTTGTTTCATTGAGTATACCTGCCGCCTCAAATTAGAATTTCTCATCTGTTGGAGCAGTACTTTTTTGCATTACAAATTTTTACATTTAGCACCGCATACTTTCGTTTTACTTCCTTTTTTATTGAAGTAATTAGGATACCACTATTAGAAACTTTACTACTATTTTAAATAGGGTTTACTAATAAATATTACTTGTCAAAATTGGATAACCAAAAATTGGTTGACCAAATATATAAATAATTTTGTAGATGGAAAAAATATTTAATATTAAATTAATAGGATTAAAAAGTGATTTGTATTGGAAAATGATTGTATATCCTAAAATATGCCCAAGTCATCATTTTAAATTAGCCCAAAAACTATAGAATAGAACTTGAAAGCTATCTTCATCCGATTATTCGCTATACTTATCTATACCGAAGTAAAAAGTGTCGATTTCATACTTATTTATCAGCATCAAGAAGCAACTATTAAGCTGCGATTCGTTCCTTATAAAAGTCCGAACACGCAAAAATTACGTATATCAACAAAGAGGAATGAATCCCCTTAATTTTATCATGAAATCACTTAAGATGCGATTAATCTTTACTTTTTTACTATCATTTGCTGTTCAATTTTTGTTTGCACAGTCGGCTGTGATTCAAGGACAATTACAAGAACCGAGTGGTGCGGCAGTTGAATTTGCCAATATTGCACTTTACAATGCTTCGGATACCACATTGGTAAAAGTGGAAACTTCCGATGAAACGGGTATTTTCAAAATACGATCCATAAAAGCAGGAACTTATTTCTTAACGGCCAGTATTGTAGGATTTTCTGATCTTACCAAAACGGATATTCAACTTACTGCCGATCAACAACTCGATTTAGGCGTATTGACTTTTGCCTCTTCTAGCGTAGAAATGGAAGAAGTAACAGTGACGGCTTCACGCGCTTTAGTGGAAGTAAAACCTGATCGTACGGTGTTTAATGTCGAAGGAACAATCAATAGTACAGGAGAAAATGCCATTTCCCTTTTGCAAAAAGCACCTAGTGTAACGGTCGATAATAATGATAATATTAGTGTTTTAGGTCGCGCAGGGGTATTGATTTATGTAGATGGAAAACGCCTGCCTCTATCTGGACAAGATTTAAGTGCGTATTTACAAAATTTACCCGCAGAACAGATTGATCGTATTGATATTATAACCAATCCAGGTGCAAAATATGAAGCAGAAGGAAATGCAGGAATTATTGATATTCGCTTAAAACGAGATAAAAATTTGGGAGGTAATGGTTCTATTTCTGGTTCTTTTGGAAAAGGGCGGCATCAATCCTATAATTTAAATGCTTCTGGTAATTATCGGAATAAGCTAATGAATGTTTTTGGAAGTGCGGGCGTTGGAAGATGGGAAGGTTTTACAGAGATGAGTTTTCTTAATTTCCAAAATGGATTGCAGCTAGACGAATTTAATGATATTTTCTTTGGGAATAATTATAATAATGTTCGTGTTGGAACGGACTTTTTTCTAGGTAAAAAACATACTATCGGATTTTTAGCAGGTATACGTGGCGCCAACTCAGAAAATCGAACCGATAATAGTATTGATATTGCTTCGATTGCTACTCCTAATCAAATAGATAGTTTGCTGATTGCAAGAAATCGTGCGGAAGGAACACGAGATCAAGCCACCTTCAATTTAAACTATCGGTTTGAAGATGGTCAAAAAAGAAGTGTCAATATTGATTTAGATGCGGGGAGTTATAATTCAGATAGCGACCGTCTACAACCTAATCGTTATTATACCGCTAATGGTGAAACCCTTCTCACGGAACGAATCAATGTGTTGGATACGCCTACTGAAATTGATATTTATACAGCAAAAATAGATTTTGAACAAGAATTTGCTGGAGGGAAATTAGGTTTGGGTTCTAAATTGAGTAGTGTCCGATCCGATAACACCTTCTTATTTTACGATCAAATAAATGGCGTTGATACGCTTAATAATTTTAGTTCCAATCAGTTTGATTATGATGAAAATGTCTATGCAGGTTATATTAGCTATGCACGTTCGATCAATCAAAAATGGAATGTATCCGCGGGTTTACGAGCTGAGCAAACAGATGCTATGGGAAATTTACAAGCCTTTAGTGACGACTTACAAGAACCTCCTGTAGAACTGAATTATTTAAGTTGGTTTCCCAGTTTTGGATTGACTTATACCCCAAAACCGAATCACAGCTTCGCATTCAATTATGGTCGTCGTATTAATCGTCCAGATTATAATGTCTTGAATCCATTTAATAATCAATTGAGTGAGCTATCCTATGAAAAAGGAAATCCTTTTTTACGTCCAGAAATAGTTAATAATGTAGAATTGGGCTATACCCTCGCCTATCGTTTCAATTTCAAATTGGGTTATAGCAAAACATTAGACCAAATTACGCGCCTCATTGCACCTGATGATCTTGATCCTAGGGCTGGTTTTATTACATGGGACAATCTAGCAGAACAACAAATTATTAGTTTTAATGCTAGTTTACCCTTTCAGATTCGACCAAAATGGAATGCTTATTTTAATGTAAGTGCAGCACATCAGGACAATCAAGCCGATTATGGCGATGGAGCTATTGTAGACGTGCAAGTGTTTACGTATTCGATTTATACACAAAATACATTTGATTTACCCAATAAATTTAAAGCAGAAGTATCAGGTTATTTCTCAGGACCAGGTGTTTGGGGAGGGGTGTTTTTGTATGAATCGCTTTGGAGTTTGAATGTCGGTTTACAACGTAAGTTCTTTCAAGATCGCTTGAATGTTCGTTTGAATGCGACCGATTTATTTTATCAATCTTTCTGGGAAGGCTATTCTGAATTTAATGGCTTACGATCGGAAGGTAAAGGTTTGAGTGATTCTAGACGGGTCAATTTAAGTGTGAGTTATAATTTTGGAAATCAAAATGTAAAATCTCGTAAACGAAAAACTGGATTAGAAGAAGAAGGTAAACGTGTTGGCGAATAATCCCGACTTGATTTATTCATTTCGAATAAGAAACTCAATAAATTGGAAATATATAAAATCTCGAATGGTCTACCGTTCGAGATTTTTTTATGGATAGAATGTATATACAATTCAACTGCTTTCTTTTACACTTTAAATTTATCGCTTTGTGAGACTGATGATTTGCTTGTACTTTTGAACCATAAATCAAAAATTAGTACAATTTTAGCATGGATATTATACTTGAATTGAAAGCACGGAATGAGATACTCTACTTTTTTGGATGGGTAAATTTGATTGCAGCGCTCCTTTTTATCGTTTTCGTTTTTATTCGTCCTATCGAATTTGGAGGAACAAATGCATGGTATAAACCTATAAAATTTGCTTTGTCAACGCTTATTTTGTCCTGGTCTTTAGCTTGGTATACAGGACATCTTACACCAAGTCGAGATCTGAATATCGTGTATTGGATCATTGTAGGAACACTCGCTTTCGAGGTGCTTTATATTGCCTTACAAGCAGGTCGAGGACAGGCTTCCCATTTCAATCAATCTACCCCTTTTTATGCGGCGATGTTTTCACTAATGGCAGTAGCAGCATCCATCGCTACATTAGCAGTAGGCTATATTGGACTCAAATTTTGGACTACTGATTTTCCTCAGCTTCCTGATTATTATGTTTGGGCTATTCGATTGGGGATTATCATCTTTGTGATTTTTTCCTTTCAAGGTTTTGTAATGGGTGGAAATTCGGCGCATACTATTGGTGGTGCAGATGGCAGTAAAGGGCTTCCTTTTCTCAATTGGAGTAGAACCTTAGGGGATTTAAGAGTAGCCCATTTCATTGGAATGCATGCCTTACAAATACTCCCTTTATTGGCTTTTTACCTTTTAAAGGATATAAAATTGACCTTCTTTGGGGCATTACTTTACGGCTTATTAGCCTGTTCTGTATTAATACAAGCCTTACAAGCTAAACCCTTTTTAAAATTCTAGGCTAATTCATCACGTACTTCCATTAAAGCAAAGCCTAAAAGGTTTTCGCCCTTCCAAGTGTAGGGATCTTCAATGTAGGAAGAATCTTTGCTTAAGCCGATTCCCCATATTCGATCATAAGGACTAGCCTCTACAAGTACACGATTTCCTGTTTGAAGGAGGTAGTTTTTTAAAGCGTCGTGTTGTTGGAATTTATAAATATTTCCTTGTTTGACGATTTCGAATTTATGTTCATCCCAAATACTTGGATCAAAATTTCGGACTTGTCGTCCTAGTTTTTTGGCTTCAGCAGCTGATGGAACGGATAAAATTAATTCAGCAATTTCAAAATCATTGAAAAGCAGTGCTTTTTGGTACATCATCCAATGTTCTGCGCTTGCAAATGATTTTTCATTTACGATAAAATTGGATTCCCACCATTGACTCATACAAGTTTTTCCAATAGAACCATCAGGATTGGGGCGATGCCCCCAGAAGAATATATATTTTAATTTTTGTTGTGCATCAAATTGTTCTTTGATCCAGTCGATTGAATAATGCATGATAAGGGCTTAGTTTAATTTTAAAACTAAACTAACTGAAAATAATATAAAAATAGTTCCTAAGGAGATGAAAAATTATAGACGAATTCTTCGCCAAGTAGAGGTATAAGCACCAAATACGCCAACTCCATTAGCAATATTGCTTTCAACGGAAGAAAGATTATTGGTAAGCGGATTAGTGCTAAGTTGAGATTGCTGATTGTAGGTTAAATAAAAGTCGTAATAGGGTTTTGAAACAGAACGAATCTCTACCCAAATACTTTCAACGCGTTCTACGGCAGGATTAATGGAGTATTCCAGAGAAAAAGGAAATGATTGAGTACGCCCATTAAAGTCGGCATCATCAAAGAATGCCCCATAACTTTCTAAGGTATTATCTGATAATAATGCTTCTGTCGGATTTTCCTTTTGTTCATTAAAATTAGGAAGTGTATAGGTGGGTTCTGTTTCTTGTTGACCTGTTGGGCTAGATAATTGAAACCTTTCGACATAGAATAAAATATGATAATAGTTGGAAAGTGCTTCAGGATCATCAATTTCAATATCAATAGTAAAACTGTAAACACTTTCATCTGGACGAGTTTCACTTTCTGTGCCTGTGAAATCACGTATAGTTGTAGATTGTATACCAGCCTCTTCAGGTATGGTAGTTTCAGCATAAGCGGTTGGATAATCTGGATGAAATATTTCCAGATTATACGTTTTACCTTTTATTATGGTACTTTCCAAAGAAATATAGGCATCATTCTCTTGGTCATAAACTAGAGTTTCAAGGAAGGTGTTCTCCAATAATAATCTTACAGTAGCATCTTTAATAGATTGAAAAGGTTTATTAGAAGAGAGCGGACGAGATTTAGATAAGTATACTTCAAATCGTTCGCTGTCAGAGGAGAAAAGTGCGCTAATAGAAAGTTTAGAATCATCTACAATTAATGAATCGCCATCTATTACGCTTACACACGAAACAGTTGATATTGCCAATAAAAAGAATAAGAAGTAAGTTCGCATAAGTGCGTGTGTTTATTGGAAATAAAGAATCTCCCTTATCAAATGTACAATTTATTCTACAAGAATGCTAATTATAAGACACTTAAATGCGATGCTTGTTCGCTTAAATAGGTGATTTTTTTATAAAGTTGAAATTTTCTATTGGGATATATCTCTATTGCAATAGAATTATTTGCCAAACTCAAGGGTATAGCTAAAGGAAGGTAAAATGGGTAGTAAACTTAAAGCTGTAAATGAATCATCAATCACTCTGTAGCTATAAAAGAGAAAATTTTCTTGACGATTATATACATTGTATGCTCCAAAGTTGAGCGTATGTATTAATTTGTTTTTTTGAATGGTACGCTTCATATTAATATCTAAGCGTTGGTAACCGGGTAGATCGACAGTATTTTCATCGGTTATATTAAATACCTCGACAGGACCGAATGGAGTACGAACTGGATAAGTACTGATGGGTAAAGTGGTATTACTTGTAGACTGGATGATCCAATTTAAACTACACGACCATTTAGGATTGAATTGATAGAGGAGTGCCAATTTTCCATTGTGAACACTGTTGTAACGAAATTCAAAACGCTCGCCATTATTTATCTCATCAAATTGACGATCAGCAAAGGAATAAGTATAATTTACAAAGCCTTGTAGTTTTCCTTTATTCTTGTGAAGGTTAACCTCTAAACCGTATGCTTTCCCTTCTCCTGTTGCAATATTTTGCTCCCAATCATCTGCATTTACAATTAAAAGTGAATCATTATCCAAAAAACTTATTAGGTTATCCATTTGTTTGTAATATCCTTCTACTGAAAATTGGTAGCCTTTTTCTCCTTTATATTGCACACCTAATGTGGCATTCGTTGATTTTTCTGGAGGTGCAGAAGCGGTGGCAGGTACCCAAATATCACCTGGTAAACCCAAATTGCTTTTTGTTAGAAAATGAAGAGGTTGCATCATCTTTCCATAAGAAGCTAATAACTGTAATTTTGGATGGATCGCATATTGTAAATGAATACGAGGTTGGAATGATTGAAATTGAGCTTCATCTATCATCCATCGTGCATAATGAAGTCCAAGGTTCATTTTCCATTTTTTCCCAAGTCGAATATCGTTTTCTATAAACAGATCAAATTCTATCGCTTCTTGTTCTTCAATATCTAATGCATTAATAAGAAGGATACTATCTTTTAAATTAATGACATTTTGGGCATTTAGGGATCGTTCTATGACTCCAGGTTGAAAACTATAATTGCCAAGATTAGCACCAAAACGAAGGTAATTATTTGCATTAAGATTATATTCTAATTGTGCTTTGACAAAGCGATTCGTTAAATTCAAATTAAAGCTACCCGCAGATATGATTTCATCATTGATACTATTGAAAATGTAATTTCCTATAGATCGAAAAATTTCATCAGAGCTAAAACGATACTCACTTTGTCCTGTGGTGATATTGCTGAATAGTCGATCTCCCCACAAACGATTCCATCTAAAAGTAAGCATCCTATTCCCCCAACTAAAAGCAGAAGATAAAGTATCTTGTATATTAATAAAATCAGCTATTGAAGGTAGAGGAGGTGGGTTATATATGGTATCTTGATACGCAAAACTACTTTGATTGAAAAATTCATCCTCTCCAGTATAAACACTACAATAAATTTGATCGCGTTTTGTGAGTTGTAGATTTATCTTTGCATTAATATCATAAAATGAATAGTTGGAAAATCTTTTTGCAGCAGAGAGTGTCCCTTCTTCAAATGTTTTTAAATAAGCTTCAAATGCTTTCTTAGAAACGAAAGGGGTATATAAATCAGTTAATGATCGTCGGGCACTAATAATAAAGGATAGTTTATCTTTAATAATAGGGCCTTCTAAAAGCATTTTTCCAGCTAATAAACTCCAAGTGGTAGAGCCACTTATTTTTCGCATGTTTCCCTCTTTTGTACGAATATCTAGAATAGAGGATAAACGACCTGCATATCGCGCTGGAAAAGCCCCTTTGTAAAGTTGAACACTTTTAGCAGCATCCATATTAAAAACGGAAATTATCCCTAGCGCATGTGACGGATTGAAGATAGTTGCACCATCCAACAGCACTAAATTTTGATCAAAATTACCCCCCCGAATGATCAAGCCTCCTACTCCATCCGCTCCAGTTTGTACCCCTGATAATAGGTGAGCTGCTCGATTGATATCAACTTCACCCCCTAAACTTGGTAAGTTCTGTATTTGATCGATATTAAAGTTCTCTCTACTTGGACTTTCTAAATCAGTCAGTATAGAACTTGTCTCACTTGCTGTAACAATGATGGGGGTACTTTCAACAGAAGAGGGATTTAGTTCTATTGTAAGACGAGATTTTTGCTTAATATCAAGACGTAGTGTTTCCGTTTCATAACCAATATAGGAAATCATGAAATTTGTTAATCCTTCTTTCACTGTAATACTAAAATAGCCATAATTATTAGTAGCTGTTCCAGTATTGGTTCTAGCATCTACAATGTATGCCCCAATTAAGCCTTCGCCTGTTGTTTTATCTTTGATATAACCACTTATCGTAAATTTCCTAGCAGGTGGCGGAGGACGTTTGTAAAGAATAATTTGATCATCGACTTCTTTGAACGTAATATTCGTATCCTGTAATAATTCTTGAAGAATAGCTCGAATACTTGTTTGTTGAAGATTTATAGTACGAACGGCATCAGTAGGAATAAGTTGATTACTAAAGGCGATATTGATCTCTGTTTGTTGGCTTAGTTCGATTAGTGTTTCAGTAAGCGAACGATCAACTACTTCAAAATCTATCCTTTGTTCTAAAGGAGATTGAGCCTGTATTACGTTAGGCAGGCTCAATAAGAATAGATATAGTAGTAGTCTGTACATAAGTATAGAACGTCTTCAAAGACGAAGTGTTTACTAACATAACCAACAGCTCTACTCCATGAAAGGAATAGAGCTGTTAGTAAGATACTAAAAAATCTTAGTTATTGGCAAATGCCACCTTTCATTCTAATAGTGGTAGCATCAAGCCGTTCGAGTTGCATGGAAAAACTTTCTTCTATATTTTTTAAAATAGAAGCTTGGTTTTTATCAACAAATAAAGAAGTAAAACCACAATTAGCAAGACGCTCATTGTAGGTTATTTTTACATTATAATATTCTTCTATATCTGCAATGACATCTTTAAGTGGGGTGTTATTAAAACTCAACTTATGAGAATGCCATGCGGCAGCATTGGGATTTGTTGGACGACTGTAATCTAGGGTTTTCTCAAGATGATTTAATACTCCTCGATCCCCTTTTTTCAGAATCAAAACGTTTTCATCATCTTTACTAGATTGAAATTGAACTTTTCCAGTACTTACGTCTACTTGGGTAATTGTTTCATCCGATGCATCTACATTAAATGAAGTTCCTAATACCGTAACCTTAGCTCGATTGGTACTAACGATAAATGAATTAATCTCATCTCTCGCTATATCAAAAAAGGCTTCTCCTTTTAAGTTCACTTCTCGTTCTCCTTGGAAAGAGATAGGGTATTCAAGGTTTGTATTTTCATTTAAATAGATCATTGAACCATCAGATAGAAGCACAGACTTCTTTTCATCTATAGCAGTGGATATACTCACCCACTCGACTGGTGTAGCACTATATTGTCTTATGATAAACGCTCCTCCTAATAAAAGAGCAATAGCGGCTGCGATTTGTAACCAAGATCGCCGATATAATGGGATGACCTTTTGAGATGATACAGGTGTCTTTTTTTCTTCTGACAAGCGATCTAAAAATCGACCTTTAGCTTGAGCTATATTCGGTTGGAAACTAGATGTGTAGTTTTCCGATTTCTCCCAAATAGTAGCATATTCTTCTACTAGAAGCTGATACTCTTCCTTAGCACTCCAATTCTCAAATAATTGTTGCTCAGTAGAAGAAAGCTGACCTGTAAGTCGCTTATGAATTAATGTAATAAAATCTGTTTTCTTCATTTACGTTTTTGACTTCAATTCCTATTTTTTGAAGTTCTAAAGAGATAGACACTAATTTAACGTCTTCCCCCTATTCTTATTTACTAATTTTTATGCCGTTTTTTTATTTTGTCAAATAGCTGACGAATTAACAAGCATAATGCTTTAATCAGTTCCTTTTTGATAGTGCTCCACTGCTGAACGAAGTAATTTTAAAGCCTTTGAAATTTGATTTTCTACTGTTTTAATCGAAATATTTAACGCATCCGCAATTTCTTGATAAGACATTTCTTCAAATCGGCTTAAACTGAATACCATTCTACATCGTTCGGGCAGCGCTTCTATAGCTGTATGAATAAGATTTTGTAATTCTTGAACCTCTATTTGTTGAATGCTAGATGTAAATTTACTTTCTAAATGAGGATGATGTTCTTCATCTTCAAATTGCATTCGTTGGTCACGAATATGATTTAGGGCTTTATTTCGTGCAGCCCTTCGTAAATAAGCAGCAATAGAAGTTTTTATCGTTAATTGATCTCTTTTACGCCAGAGTTCGTAAAACACGTCTTGCACAAGATCTTCTACTTTACTGCCATCAGGTATAATTCGGTAAATATGTTGACAAAGAGTGGTATAATATTGTCTAAATAGTAAATCTATTGCTTGCTCACTATTTTGAGCTAACAAATGTAAAATATCTTCATCCGAATGGTTAGGTTGGTGTTGCATTGACTGCAAACGTTTATATCAATAGATTTTTGCCAAATATAGGAATTTATTAGAAGCTTACAAGTTCTTTATGAAGAAGGCAAATCCTTAATTAAACGTTAAAAGTCACACAAATGGGTTAATGTTCTGTTAATCAGAAGTTTATTTTATTCTGATTTAAAAAGGATAATTAATTTTAATGAAAACACATCAAAAGAATACACCAAAATGCAAGAACGTCTACTAATTTATCAAATCTTTCTTTTCTTTCTATTTATCAAATTTGTTTTTCCTTCATACAAGGAAACATACAACAAAATGTATAACACAAATCGTCTAAAAGCTACTTGGTGTTAAGGTGATAGTTTCATCCAATAAACAGTATAAAGTTATATCCTTGACATCTAGGAATTCCGAACAGTTTACCATCAAAATATCTGGAAACAAACGTTGAATCATTCCAATGATCGCAAATAATTCTCCATACTTTGGTAGAAATATCTCATTGTAAAAAGAAATCTATACAGACTCATTCTAAAAAAAAATGGAATAATAAGCCAAGTAGGAAAACCTAGATGTTCAAAAAGTCTACATCATCATTAAAGTAATCATAACAAAAAGTAATCTCGCGGTTTTGTTTTTAGAATGTGTTTTTACTCATTTAAAACTTTCTTTTAAAAAAAAGAAAAAATAAGTAAAATTACATAGCAGGAAAAAGTGGCTTTAATATATGATTTTTTCTAAATTGCGACATGAATAAAAATACCTATGTAGCCATTATGGCAGGTGGTATAGGAAGCCGATTTTGGCCTGCAAGCCGCGTACAACGACCCAAACAATTTTTAGATATTTTAGGTGTAGGAAAATCGTTGATTCAGCTTACTTGTGAACGATTCCTTCACATCTGCCCAAAAGAAAATATTTTAATTGTAACGAATGCCATTTATAAAGACCTCGTAAAAAAGCATCTTCCTTTTTTATCGGATAACCAAATCTTATGTGAGCCTTCTCGAAACAATACTGCTCCCTGCGTAGCCTATACCTGTTTCAAAGTAAAGGAGATGAATCCTGATGCTAATATTATCATCGCACCTTCTGATCATGTGATTTTAAATGAAAGGAATTTTGCGCAAACAGTAGAAAAAGGCGTTAATTTCGTTGCACAACACAATGCATTACTAACACTGGGCATCTCCCCTTCTCGCCCAGATACAGGATATGGATATATTAAGTTTGGAAAAGCTGTAGAAGAAAACACCCACCAAGTAGAACGTTTTACAGAAAAGCCTGATTTGGAAACCGCTCAGTCCTTTTTGACAGATGGCAACTATCTTTGGAATGCTGGTATCTTTATCTGGAATGTAAATAGTATTTTGACAGCATTTGAAAATCATGCAAATGAAATTTATACTATTTTAGGAGCAGATCGATCGGTTTATAATACTTCCAAAGAACAAGATTTTATAAACAAACACTACCCTACTACTCCTAATATTTCTATTGACTATGCCATCATGGAAAAAGCAGATAATGTTTTCACGATTCCTTCTGAGTTTGGATGGTCTGATTTGGGTACTTGGGCTTCTTTACATGCAGAAAATCCAAAAGACGAGTATCAAAATGTAATCAATGGCGATCAAGTAATGGCTTTTGATGTTGAAAATTGTTTGGTGCGTGCGCCAAAAGATAAACTTGTAGTCTTAAAAGATTTAAAGGATTATATTGTTGTAGATGAAGGGGATGTTCTTTTAGTATTTCCTAAATCAAAAGAACAAGAAATCAAAGCTTTAACTAATACTATCAAAGCCGCCAAGGGCGATCAATTTATGTAAACTTGTTTCATATACCGACTTGATTAATTCAATTCGTATATATTTATAATGAATAAAGTACGGCATCATACGTTTACGGTATGCTTTCGTAGAAAGCATTTATTCAATTTCGTATCATTTGTCGTGAGCCGAATTCAAATCGTTATACGATTCGTTTAAGCATTTCTTTGTGTGTCTAATATTTAGCTATAGACTTTTCAGCCTTTTTTAAGCTATAATTTTAATACTAATGTAAATTATTTCTGTTAAGGATAAGTTACTATTGGTCATTTTGTTGGTCAAAAAGAAAACTAATTTTTTCAGGTGATTATTTTTTAGGTCAAAAAGCATAAAATTGGTATATTAAGTTTCCTTTTTTGGCATAAAAGAAAAAATACGATGGGAAATACACATCCAAAATGGAATTTTAAAGAATTTTCAGCCTTTTTATTGCTACATGCTGCAAATGCTGACCAAAAAATAACGGAAGAAGAGAAGAACTTGATTTTAGAGAAGGTAAGTGAAAAAGACTATCTACAAATTAAGGAAGAATATGATAGTTTAACAAATAGTGAACGGGAAGCATTAATTTTGTCTTACAAAGGAATCTATTATCCTACTGTAGTTCAGAAACAAGAATTCATGGCAATGTTACTTAAAGAATTCAATGCAGATGGAGAATTTTCTCTGGTAGAACTACAACTAATGGACACACTAGATCAACTCATGTAATTCCAAAATTCAACATTTATTATAAAGCCACATATCTTAATACTACACTGAATATTATTTAATTATGGGAAAGAAAAAGAAAGCCGCCAAAGCACTGGCGAAAAAAGTAAAAAAACAGAAAACTGTTTGTAAATTGGCTTACGCGGAAACGAAAGAACTCAAAGCTGCTTACAAAAAAGAGCTCAGAAAATTGGAAAAGAAACTTCGCCCTCACTTTGAGGCTTTTCGAGCTGCCAAAAAAAGTAAGAAAAAAGCTTGTAAAAAATATAAAAAACTAAAAGCAGAATTAGACGCGTTCAATGCTCCTGCAGAAGTTGTTACAGAAATCATACAAGCTGCTATTCCTTCAAGTGCTCCACCAATCGCTACAATGGATGATTTGACACTCATTGAAGGGATAGGACCTAAGATTGAAGGACTCCTTAAAGCTGCGGGTATCAATACCTTTGCCCAATTGGCAAGAAGTAGTACCGATACACTCAAACAAATTCTCACAGATGCAGGACCACGTTTTAGAATGCATAATCCTACAACTTGGCCTCAGCAGGCACAATTGGCTGCAAATGGTGATATTGAGTCCCTTAAAACACTTCAGGATGAACTAAAAGGAGGACGTTTTGTAGAGTAAGATTGCTTTATTTTCGTCCAAAATCATCTTGTAATCGAACAATGTCATCTTCATCAGATGGGTGGTTGGGGTCAGTATGTTGCCATATTTCTGCAACCTTACCCCAATCATCTAAACCTACCAAACGATGACGCTCCCCTTTTTCTAATACTATTAAATCGCCTGCCTGATAGGTTTGCATAGCTTGTTCTTCATCTGTATCAGACCGTACAATTCCTACGGTGCCTTCTACAACACGCCATACTTCTGATCGACGAAAGTGATACTGCCAAGAAAGTCGTTTATGAGGAGCAACTAATAAAATTTTTGGACTAATTTTTCGACCACCAATTAAATCTTCTTGCTTCGAATTTGGAAAATATTGTTGTACAAACTGCGCACCTTGCTGTTCTTCAATGACAAAAAATCCTCCCCAAGGTCGCTTGGTATCAAAACGTTCAATAGCAAATCCGTCTTTTTCCAATTGAGTACGGGTATCCTCAAAAATTGATGTTGTGGTATTCATAAATTAAAAACTTCAAATATTTTTCTTAGTACACTGTGTAATAAATTTTTTCAAATTTTGAAGGGTTCTTTTTCTCTCACTTTTCGTTACGTACTCCCCTTAATAGCTATGGCTATTAGGCTCCGCCGCGCCTCAATTGAGAAAAAAATCGCCTCATTCAAAATACAAACTAACTTTTTACACAATGTACTTAGTAAGACGAGCATAAAGATAAGAAGGTTACATAAAACCTTTAGGATAGATGAGCTTGAAATTTATTTTGAAGATCAGCTATTGTTTCAATTCCGTCTATTTCTTGAGCTGAAAGCATTACCTTAAAATGCTCTTCTAATTTCACAATCAACAAAGTAAGATCAATTGAATCCAACTGTAAATCGTATTTAAGGTGTGTCGATCGAGAAAGTTGATTCGGTAAACGATTCAATATCCAAGCAGTAGTTTGAATAATTTGAGCAGGTAAGTCCATGGCTGCGATAGTTAAATTAATAGTATAAATAATATTTTCAATTCAGCAGCTTTTCGTTTTTATTTTAATTCACGGAGGAAGGATCAAATAATTCATTGAGATAAACCGTACGGGTCGTTGAATTATAAGAATCAAAACAATCTGTCGTCCCTGAACGCATCAAACTTTTACAACGTCCATCTGAATAAGCATCATTTCGATGATCACGTAATAGATAACAATGCCCTAATTCGTGGAAAAGAATCAATTCTTTTAAATAATCAGATGTATTATTCCAAATATATCGATCAATATCAATGTGATTGGCATCGTCTTCATGATACGTACAAACACCCCCTACATTTTCACCATCTACATCAATAATTTCTGCGCTAATGCCTCTTTCCTTTAAATCAATGGTTAATCCACGTTTTTCGGCTTCATGCTCAAAACGAGCAAAATACTCCCATAACTCTATATCAACTCCTGGATATTCATTTTCAACATTGATTAAATTTGATTCATCCTCCTTTTGACAAGCCACAAATGAAAAAATTAATCCAAACAAAAAAACAAATCCTAATCCTATATGCCTCATGGTGGGTAAAGTTGATTATTTTAAATATTACGTTTCTATTCTTCAGTTTAGTATTCTATGTAGAAATAAAACGTTAAATGACGTATAATATACGTATAATACTTATACAAGCAGTATGCCATCCCTAAATTTTACAAATAATACCATATTAATATACTATTTTTTTATAAGTTTTAGTTTAATTTTGTAGAGGAGCCACAAAAACATATGAACAAATTCCTTCAAGATTATTTCCTGCTTTCTAAAGTAGAACGCACAGGGCTTTTTCTTCTACTTCTTTTGTTTGCTACGGCAAGCATAGTCCCCTATATCATTTCCAATTTTTTTCAAGATGATATTAATGATGTCATCCAATTTGAAGAAATCGTAGTAGATCGTCAATTTCCTACAGAAAATCAGGAATCTTTTATAGAAGTAGAACAATCTTTATTTTCTTTCAATCCGAATACGCTTTCAAAAGAAGGGTTTATGCGCTTGGGGCTTTCTCCAAAAGTAGCTCAGACCATCCTTAATTATCGAGAGAAAGGTGGCTCATTCAAATCACCAGAAGATTTAAAAAAAATATATGGACTTGAAAGTGCAGATTATACTCGATTAAAAGATTATGTTCAAATCATAGCAATTGATTATACAGATCAACCCGCCATTGCTTCTTATGATCCAAAATCAAATTCTGATTATGGAGGCATACCCCGACAATATGATACCTACAACGCCCCTACTCCAACTCAAAAGATAGAAAATTTTCCTTTTGATCCTAATACAGCGACAAAAGAAGAATTTCGTCGTTTGGGTTTAAACGAACGAGTAATTACCACCATTATTAATTTTAGAAAACGAGGAGCATTCAGGCAAGCGAGTGATTTCCAAAAGATTTTTGGACTATCGAAAGGAGATTATGAACGATTGCTCCCTTACATACAAATTAAAGAAAAGCTAGGAAAAGAGCGTAAAAATATTGCACAAGAAGGTATCGCACCAAAAAAGATGATTGCGCTTGATATTAACACCGCGAGCCAAGAAGAATGGGAGCAATTACACGGTATTGGCCCCTACTATGCAAAAAAGATCATTAATTTTAGAGAAAAACTAGGTGGGTTTTCTAGTATAGAACAAGTAGGAAATACTTATAAGCTTCCAGATAGCACTTTTCAATCTATACAACCTAATTTAAAATTATCTCCTATTTATCGCTTTCTTTCAATTAATACAGCTTCCATAGATGAGATGGCTGATCATCCTTATCTTAGTAAAAAACAAGCCATTGTAATTGAAAAATATCGAAAAAATCATGATCCTTTCCAATCTGTAGAAGCTTTTGAAAGGGTAGGTGTTTTTAAAGAAGGACAATTGGATAAATTGAGTCCTTATCTTTCCTTTGCTACTAATTGATAGGCAAATAAACTATTAAAGAAGGCATAAAACAGAACGCCCATTTGCCGTTCGAGTATACTTTCTGTTAAACAGACCAATAAAATAATGCTGAGAAATAAAAGGTAGGTATCCATCTTATAATCTATAGCTATAAAGAACGGTATGAATAAGGTTAAAAGGAAAAGGAATAAACCTATCATTCCCATGCCTACCGCAACCTCAAGATATTGATTATGCGTATCATGTTCTTTTTTTAGGTGGTATATTTTACCCCTCTCTTCATATCCTTTTTTTAATTCATCTTTTACATCACCTATCCCAAATCCAAAAAAAGGCTGCTGGATAATAAGTTCTGTTGCATTCTGCCATAAATATGAACGAGCATCCGTTGTACTTGCAAAGCGTTTACTCATCGTATTATTCGTTTGTAGAAATACAACAAAAAAAAGAAGCGTAATCATTATAATACTTAGTCCTATTTTCCATCTTTGTGTATGAAACAAATAATATAAGATAGAGCTTCCTCCTATCAAAAAAAGTCCTAAGACAACAATTCTTGAGGACAGTAAAAAAAGTATTCCTAAAAAAAATAAAATACCTAAAATAATTAAAATATTATTTTGGAGTCTATACGTTTTTAATAATTGTTTCAATAACAACAAAAGTGCAAACAAAATATACATTCCTACGTATGTCGGATGAGTATCTAGATAAGCCGTTAAATGCACATAGAAAAAGTGGTTTTTATCTGTAAAGAAGTAAGCATAAGTAGCTCTCCCTAACATATAAAGACAAGCTGTAGTACAACCCCATATAAATAAGCGCAGGTATTTATCCACTTTTAGTTCCTTGAAGGGTAAACTAAATATAATTAGAGGAAAAAAAAGTAAGGGAAGTTTTTGATCTATTTCTGCAAAACCTTGCTGCCAGTTTTCGGTATAAAGTAAACTAATTAACGCAAAGGTGAAGAAACTAGAAAAAAGGATGAGAAAAAAAGAGGGTGATTTTTTTTTAGATAAAAGGAAGGGAAAGCGATGAAGACTAACTATAATAAGTAGTAAGAAGCATACTCTCGCGATAGGATTATAGAACGGTAAGAAAAAACTTATAACAAAAAGAAGATATTTCGTTATCGTATCAAATGTATCTTTAAGCATTTATTTTATGCAGTGGTCAATTTATTTTTCTTGGTCACATAAAGATACAAACCTGTAGAAAGGAAAGTTGCTATACAAAGCAATAAGATTAATAGATTAAGCGTACCAACTCCTTGCAGCGTATAAACAAAGATGATGAATCCTAAATTAACTATAATTAATAAGAGTGAAGCCTGCGAATGTGTCAAGCCTGAATCTAGTAGTAGGTGATGGATATGTGTTCTGTCTGGATAAAAGGGGGACTTGCCTTTCAAAATACGTGTGGTAAAAACCCGTAAGGTATCAAATAAGGGTAATACTAAAATACCTATAGCTACTGCTGGAACGGAATCAATTTGCCAAGCGTGCCCTTCTATGGCTAATACCCTATTGTATTCAATGAACTCTATAATTAAGATAGAACAAATTAAGCCCAGCAATAAAGAGCCCGTATCCCCCATAAATATTCTTGCTGGAGTAATATTATATTTCAAAAAAGCTAATGTTGCTCCTGCCAGACAAAACGCTACTATTGCCAATTCAATTCGATCTACCATAAAAAACCACGTGCCCAAAGTAAAAGCTACTAATATCGCAATTCCTCCTGCTAATCCGTTTATTCCATCAATCAAATTGAAGGCATTTATAACAACGATAATTGTAAATATGGTCAGCATAGCACCTACTATGTAAGGCAACTCATAAACTCCAAATACTCCATACAAGCTCGTCAATTGGATATCTGCCTTAAATGCGATGATAGCCGCAGCGAAAAGTTGTCCTAATAATTTCATTTTAGGAGATATAGGCAATATATCATCTTTCGCGCCAATCAGAAAAATAATAATTAAAGCACAAAGAATGTATTGTAAATCTCCAAATATCTCAAAAGGAGTCCATAAAACAATAGAAAATACTAAACCTGCAAATATACTAATCCCTCCCAAAGAAGGGGTGATTTCAGTATGGGAACGTCGTTCTCCCGGTACATCACATAAGCCTTTTACTCGTGCAACGTTGATCACCGACGGTATCGTAAAATAGGTAAGTGTAAACGCAGTTATAAAACCAAGAATTATATCGTACATGGCAGACGGTTAAAAGTCGTAGTAAGTATTGTATAATCGAGTAGTTAACCCGATATACCAATAAGACGTGCTAGATGCTTCTAAGTTTCCAATTTCTTCAATTTCTGGGGTAAATTTACGATTTGTGTAGCCAACTTCAAAACGCAAATTATAAGAAGGATTCACCATCCAACCTAGTTTAGTATCCCAAAAAAAAGTAGTTGTTTGAACTCCTTGAAGCGTTTCATTTTCATAATCTTGTTCTCTGGTATTGTAATCTAAATACACATTAGTCCCCCAATTAGAGGTGGCTGTATCTCTTCCTTGAACCGTATACATAAATTCAGTTTCTAAAAACCAACGTCCTTTGGTATATCGAATATGGGAGACCGATTCTATAAAGTTAGCTCCTAAAGGGTGTGCCAAAGTTTGGTTATAATGGGCATAGTTTTGTAATACATCTAAATGAGAATAGGTATAAGGACGAACCGTATTAAGCTCTGATTGTACAAATAAGCCATCTATAAAAGTATCAAATGATTTAAACCCGATTTGAATTCCATATTTGTTAGCCCACCAACCTGACTGTGCTCGAATTTCAGACAATTTAAATTCATCTAAGATAAACTGTCCATAAAGGCTTACTTTATCTGTTACCTTAAAACTAAGATTTAAGCCTAAAAGTGCATTTCCTCCTCTTGAACCTAGAGAAAACTCCACTGGTCGGAAAAAGATTATCGGATTCAAGTAATCCCACTCTAAGCCACGTGTCCCATCTGGATCACCGTAAATAATAGTTTCAAATAATCCAATATTCCAACGTTTTGATAATCGAAATGACAAATAATGAGAACTTACATATTTTCTTAGAAATGTACCATTCGCATAACGATCATTAATATCGAGCAATTTCTTGTAAAGTACCCAATATTTGATGCGCCAAAATTGAGCTGTTATTCTAAAATAAGGATAATTAAAACTATTATCCGATAATAGCAGCGAACGATAGCCATCCCCTATAAAATGCTTTCCATGTCCAAATTGAAAATTAAAAATTTTATTGGGTTGAAAACTAACATGTCCATTTGCCCAAGCAAAATCCTTTGCTCCTAAATCCTTGAAGCGTTTCCATGCACCTTGTCCAGGAATTATTCGATTCGCCTCGGTATAATCATGTACATAACGTGCAAAACGAACTTGATTTTCTTGAAAATCGGAGTAAAATGTAAGTTTTTGACCAATTTTGCCTACTAATTGAATCCCTCTAGTATTTTGATAGGCGTAACGATCTGTCCATTCACTATCTTCTCCGTATAATAATCCAACTATAGGATTAACCAATATAGTAAACTGTTCATCTCCTACTTGAATAAAAGGTTCATTTACTAATTTTCTACCCAGCCATTTGTCTGTAAAAAAAGGGCGGTTAAGCTGTAAGTCTTGGATCAAAGAATCTTGTAAATGTTGAATAGTCGTTGTATTATGATAAATTTCAAAAGGGCTAAAAGGCTGAATTGAGGTATGTATAGAAGAAGATAAATTATATAATTTTGCTTCGAGGGATGTAGTTATGGGAGATGACACAACAGACTGGATTACTTGTGCTTTACAAGCAAAGTAGATACAAAAAAGTAATATCTGAAAAACTATTGGTTTCATTATTCTTCATTTAGTTTTTAAAAACTATACTAAGCTTAGCATAAGGCTAGTCTTTGACATAACTACAATGATATCTATTTTGGCCTATTTTCAAATCTGTTTAACATTTTTCGTTCTTAGATAAATTGTGTGTAGAACAAAAAATGTGATGGTCTGACAAATCTTTAATTTTGAGAGTCAAGCGTTTTGTAATTTCATTGAAATCACAATTTCTGTCTAAGAACCATATTTTTCAAGACAAGTTTTTTTAAATAGGGATTCAATATTTTCAATACTTTAGTTGTTGTTTAAATACATCGCTATATTTTTCAGAAATAACGCTCCATTGATAATTATTAGTAAAAGTGTTATAATTTGTATTTCTTAATTTTTCAAAATCTATACTATTCCTATTATTCATTAAATCTATTAATTCATCTTTATTAGAAAAAAACAATCCTTGATTATTAAGTGTAAATCTATTAAAATTTACATCAAATGCAATTATTGGAAGCTTGAGTGCCATTGCTTCAACAAGGGAAGGATTTGTCCCACCAGCACTATGACCATGTACATAAATCATACAATTTGCCCTAAGTTGGTTTAATATATTTAAATCATAGATTGGATCTAACAAAATTAGATGGTCATAGTTAGTATACTTATTTTTCAACTCTATTCCATAAACTGAAGTATTCCAATTACCAACAATTACTAATTTAATTGTAGAAATTTTCACAAATGCTTCTAATATCATATTCACATTATTTTCTGGCTCAATTCTACAAACTTTAAAAGCATAAGATTTAGGATTTAATTCAAGTTTTTTTAAAAAATCAATATTAGAAGGAAAATGTTCTTTTGCCCCATAGGCGATTATTTCTGGAAGTATTTTATATTTTTCTTGAATGTACTCTTTTATACCTAAATTATCTGCAATTACTACATCAGAATATTTTACTGCAATTGCTTCTGCATTTTTTAAATACCATTTAGCAAGCTTACCCCATTTAGCTCTTCGCCATTCAATTCCATCAACATTTGTGATTACCTTGACTTTAGAATAGAACAATCTTAATATTGGAAGAAATATACCTCCTGATACTCCAAGTACTAAAAGTATGTGATTTTGTTTAGCAGCAATTATCATTGAATATATGTCATATAGGATACTTTGTACTCCATTTGCTTTAAAGGGCAAATATTTCAATCTTGCTCCTTTGTAGAAGTAACGTTTTTCATTATAATGCTTAGACGAACAGAATACAGTATATTCAGCATTCTCCAATGGGTAGTCCAAAAGATTGTCTACTAAACTTTCAAAACCACCATATTCTGCAGGAACGCCCACCGTACCTATTATAGCGATAGTATGTTTCATTATTTACTTAAGGAAGATATTATATTTAAAATATCTTTTTTATAATTAGATATAGAAAACATTTCAGCACGGCTATTTGCAGCATATGACATTTCTAAGCATAATTGCTCATTTGTAGCTAAATCTAAAATTCTACTAGCAAGAATATCGGTTTCACGTGAATCAATTAGATATCCTTGCTTTCCATCTATACATAATTCCTTTGGTCCTCCCACTGGAGGAGCAATAACGGGCACAGAAAAGGTCATAGCTTCTAGTATGGTCAAACCAAAAGTTTCCACACAAATATCAGGGCGAGATAGATTCATTACTAAACTGGCTTTAGAATAAAATTCAACTGTATTATTACTTCTAGGATGAATAATTAGATTATTCGGAATATCTATAGTTTTCATATAATTTTCTATTACACTTGAATCATCATTTGCAACTAAATGAAACGTAATATTAGAATTTTCTCGTAATTTTTTTGCTAAAGTGACTAGCTCTGGTACTCCTTTATAATCTCGTATAGATGACAACATTAGTACATTAAACTGACCGTCATAGTAGTGTTTATATTTATGAAGATTAGATTGAGAAATAAATTTATCATCGAGTACATTATGAACTATACTATGTTCTACTTTAGAAATAGGTAATTTTTCTTGATGTGATTTTGATACATATATAAGGTGTTTTGCTGTATATTTTGCAATTGTTGTCAAAAACCATTTAAGTAGATTTGGTGTAACTGATATTTCATGGATATGGTAAATTACTTTCTTAGATGTTAATTTACCATATAAAGCGGCTCCAAAAGGCAATAATGTATTCACATATATTATAGCATTTTGGGGAATATCTTTTGCAAATAATAACTGAAAAAACAAATAAATCTGACTGAATAAATAGCTAAACAAAGTCTGTATCCTATTACTATATCTTTTATAACGATATGTTTTTGTATTTACGTTTACGTCACTTAAAAACCCAGCTCCTTGTGAACCTACATATAGTCTTATATCGTTCTTCTTACTTTGCGATATTAAATTTATGACGTTTGATAGTACTTTAGGACTACCAGATCTGTCATTATAGAGATGAATAAAGATTATCATAAAAGCTATTTTTTTAAACTGTTCTATATTAAGGTCAAATATCAATTTTTAATCTTCCTTCATCAAAAAAGCAATTAATGGAAGCATAACTCCAGACATACTGTTAAGAATAACATGGCCAGCAAATAATGAGTGAAATATTAAAAAGATAAAAATAATACTCAAAAAATATTTTCTTTTTCGTAATCCGATGAAACCAAAATATAAAATTATTGAAAAATATATAAGTAGAGAAAATAACCCATACATAAAAAAAAGGTCTGCAAAATCCGACTCCAAAGTATCAAAAGATAAATAATGATTTGAAGGATCTCTAAAAGAAGTATAGACCCCAAAACCGAAAAATATTCTAAAAAAAAGAAATCCATCTATTCGATAATTCTCTATCGCATCTAAAAAATACACATCTCTGTTACTCATAATAAATGAGAAAAAATTATCTGCATTATTGAAGCGAAAAACAATTACATCAAAAACTACCCCAAAGGTATTAATCAAGCTAGGTAAATAATAAATTAAAACAAGCCCCCCCATGACCATAAACAGTATAGATAAATACCGCTTAATCGAAAATAAAAGTGTCGATATTCCTGTTACAAAAAAAAACAATGCAGTCTTTGATCCAACTATGAGGGTCGCGAAAAGTGTAATAATACTTCTTAAAAAAGAGTAATAACTTTTATGAATCTTAAAATGATAAATTAAAAGTAATGAACTTACACCTAAAAAAACTCCTAGCCCATTCCCTGATGAGAAAAACCCCTTAAAACCAAACGTTCCCTCTAAATAGGTACTATTCCCTATGTTAAGAAAAAATGGTAATAATAATAGTAGTGAAGTTAGTAGGATATATCGTTTAATGTGCTTCTTGACTCTTGATGTCGTTAGGTATTGATTATATACTAAAACTTTCAAAGCGTAGTAAACTAATAGTAAATAAATAATTTTTCCGCCATAAATCAATCCTATAATAAGTCCATAGGCTGATTGATGAAATAAAAAACTAATTAGCTCAACTGAAAGTATATAGATTATAAAAAAAGAGAGATTATAAAAAAATCTTCTAGAAAGCATGGCTACTCTAAACAAAAGAAAAAGAAGAAAAAATCGAAATAATTGAGAAGGGGAACCAGCACCACCTTCTGGTAATATACCCCCTAAAATTAACACACCTGAAAAAACATCTACAAAAGCAGTTAAATAAAAAAGACTTACAACAACCGTATTTGTTAATAATGTTTTCAACCTTATAGGTAATTAGTTCTAGTACTTATTATTTTAGCTGGTACTCCTCCTATTATTGAATTGTCAGGAAAACTTTTTCCTGTTAGAACAGCTCCCGCCGCAATTATACATCCTTCTCCTACTATTGAACCATCAAGAATAGTAACTTTTGCACCTATCCAACAATTCTTACCAATTTTTATTCCTTTACGATTCACCCCTTGAAGTCGAATTGGTACATCTAGATTTTTAAAATTATGGTTTTCAGAGTGAAAACTAATATTATTTCCAAGAATAGTATCATCTCCAATTTCTATTCCTCCCGCACAGCCTAGAAAACAACTTGTACCGATTCCTACATTATTCCCTATTACTAATCCTTTTCCTAAACTCTTTAAACTTCCACTACATTCTATGATTACTCTTTTTTGTATAGAAACATTGTCTCCCAGAACCATACCTTGCTCACTTAAAGCATTTAAAAAACACTCTCTATCAATTGATAAATTTTTGCCAAACTTAATATCCTTTGCCCGAATCACTTTCGATCTTCTTCCTAAAAATCCAATCTTCAACGTTTTAAAAATAAAAACGAACCTAATGTAAGACCATAATCTAGTCAGAAGGAATCCTAATATAAAAGAGCTTGATAAACGTTTATCAAGCTTAAATTCTTCTCCTTTTATTAAAGATATTAATTTATTGAGCATTTCTTTTTTATATCAACTTATAGATGACTTTAAAAAATCGGACGAACTTTTTATAAGAGGTTTTAACTGATCTGTGACTTTATCATAATCTATTTCCAGTGAAAATTTTTGCTGCACTATAGATAGGGATTCAAAAGGTCTACAGAAATGATCCAATAAATTAACATTAGACAACAACTCTGTGATTCTTAAATTTTGTTTATCCTCATATTTATCTCGAGCAAAAGACACAAACTTCTTTTGTAAAATCAAAGAAAAAACTGTCCCATGAAAAGAATTAGTTAATACCATTGATGATTTAGTAAAAAGACCAAGTAACTCGCCTGGAGTGGGGTGTAAAACTTGCCAACCACGATCTGGAGACCAGATGTTATTAGTTGATACATAATAAATCGGCATATTTGTAATAGTCTTTAATTTATTTATAACTTTTGATGACCACTCAAATAATTCTTCTTCCTGACTTAATAAATAAACAAGAACATAAGGTTCGTCTGGAATATTTGACAATTTAATAATGCTTGAATAATCTTTTTTATCCAGTAAAAGAGTAGGATCAAGAACCACTTTAGCATCTATATTTGCTACTTTTTCAACTATATCTTTACCACTTGTTTCACGGACAGATATAGCATCAAACTGTTTTATATAAGTTTTAAATGTTTCATATAAGTAAGTTTCCAGTTTCTTTTTCCCAAAAGAAGGAGCATAAGATATTCGTTTCACTCCCTTAGGAGCAAAACCCAATAAGAAAGCAGGGGAAGTAAATAAAAAATCAGCTGCCCAGACTTGATCACTTCCACAAATAAAAATATCTGCATTTGGGGTACTTTCTGATAATGAAGTATAATCGTATTCTTTTTCAGTAATATTTAGATACGTCTTCCTAAACTCCTTAAATATATCATCATATTTTTCTTTGATTTGTAATTCTAGACCAGTTTCATTTCGTGATGATCTAAACTTTGCAGAAAGTACTTTTCTATCTCTTAGTTTTTGAAAAAATTGTACAGGTTTACTTAAATAATCTATTAGAGAAGAAGAGTCACGGGTCATCTCGTAATTCACTATAAATACTTCGTGCCCGCTTTTTTTAAGATACTCTTGAAGGGCAAAACATTGATACATAGCTCCAAAATTATTGCCATTTTGAAGTGTAATTATACCTATTTTTTTCATACTAAAAGCTTCGTTTAGATCAGTTATCGGATAAATGTAGGATGGTTAAAAAAGTTTAATCACATAGTTTAGAGATTTAATTTGGCTGAAATTCTTGAAATTCATTTAAAATCAACCAATACACAGCTGTTAAATCTTTCCTACCTATTTTTGTTAAAAGAGATTTTTTTCCTCTTGTTATTACCGAGAGAGGCTCATGAGATTTCATTGAAACCATATCACCACGTAAAATCCCATCTAAGCTATTTAAATTATTAGGTGGAGAATAACTCTCAATAAAATTAGCTGATGAATCATAAGTTAAATAGCCACTTGGCATATCCAAGATTATATCTGGAAATACTCTCAATGGTTTTGAGGGGTGTGAATCTAAAGAGTATGCTTTTATTTTATGTTCGATTACGTCTGGCGATGCATTAAATTTTTCAATGATCTCCATCTTTAATCTAGAGATATCAGAAGGGGCTACAGGCCCTCCAAATCTTTGACTATCATTAATAAAAATTCCATGTGTCCAATCATTCTTGGTACGACAAAAGGCTAAAGTTTTTTGTTTATCGAAATTAATAGTTTCTGCAACTACATTTTTGATAGAGACATTTTTCTTTAATGCCATTTTCAAAGAAAAAGGTATTATCTCTTTAAGTTTATTTATAGCAACCTTCTTAAGGCTAAGACTTGATTTAGCAGTTTGATACCCCAGTTTTTGTAAAAAAATATTTGGATTTACAGTATGTGACCTCGCAATACTTCCATGATCAGAAACAATAACAACACTTGCTTGTGGAAATTCATCATGAAGTCGTTTTAGTTCTTGATCAAAGGCTCTATAATACTGTTCTGCTGAATTGACGACTTCACTGTTAGAATTTTCCTTGAATTTCTTAAATTCAGAAGTCAAAATCGTTTCTGTTATTACTGAAGTGGTTTTATAAACAATAAAACCAAAATCAATTTTCGTCTTCTTTGCTAATTCAATAAAAGCTGAGGTCCTTCTATTATTCATCCGAATAAGTTCTTTAAATATAGAACTTGAAGTAGTAAGCTTTCTTTCCACAATCAACTGAGGGACTCTTTGATCAACGATATATTCATTTTCAAGTAGAGTACTCAAAACGTCTTTAGGGTAGCATAAATCTGCTGTAGGAGTAGCTACTACAGGTGCTCCACCTCCACCTCCCGATATAAAAAACCCATTTACCTTAGGAGCTGGAAATACAGTAGGCAAGTTCATAACTCCAACCCTATGTCCAGTTTCATTTATTGCCTGCCAAATTGGTTTCACAGTTGTTCCTAAATCGGGGATATCATTAATACTAAACTTCAAATTCCATTGATGTGTACCATCCGCTTTGGGTTTATCGTACATAGCTCCCGTTACAGAAGCATGCTGACCTGTAGCGATCTCTAACCAACCTCGACTTACTAAATCATTTTTCAGATTTAGATTTGTTCCCTTTTCTATTAAAGATTCTATATATGGAGTCCAGCCTCGTTTAAAAGCGCCTATATGAGCTCCATCCATTCCAATTAAAAGTACTTTCATTTATTTTAAATTAAACATACTAATTAAGCCTATACTTTCAATCTTTAGTCTTTTCTGGACGTAATGTCGAAGTATGACATTCCAAAATACTAATGATGTCGCATTAGCTATTGCAGCTCCTTCAATACCATATAATGGTATAAAAGTAAAACAAAGAATAATATATACAAAAAAACTATAAATCATTCCTCTCATAACATCCTTTTCATGCCCTGTCATATTCAATAAAGCCCCTACTGATCCAAATGTTGCGTTTATAAGTTGACCTATGATTAGTATTTTTAAAGCTAAAGTCCCCATTAAATAATCTTTGCCAAAGGTCAGATTTAAAAAAAACTCCCCAAAAAAAACAAATAGTAATGCTGGAACTAACGCTAAAAAAAATATAGCTAGGGAACTCATAGATACTAGTTTTTGTAATTTTTCCATATCTCTAAGCGTGTATAGCTTAGAAAACTGGGGATGCAGAATTGGATTGATTACGGTTAATCCAAAAGTTATCAATATACTAAATTGTACCGCAGCACGATAGGTTCCAACTTCAGTGTCTGATCCAAAAAAACCAAGTATAACAATATCAGAATAGCCAAACATTAACTGAATGCCGCCCGCAATACTAAGAACAAAAGCAGATAGTGTCCATTTCTTACATTCAAAAACTATATTTCTTGAGAATCTTACATTTTTTGGTATATATTTAAACATCAAATATAAACTGAAGAGAAATGCAATTAATAGGGAGAGTGTGTAAAAAGTCATCATCAATTTAGCCGAAAGTAAAACTCCTATGCTTGTCGTTAAACAAAGTAAAACTAAAATTAGTGAAATACCTGGTTTAACAACAACATCAGGAATAATGCCAACTACAATCTTATTAAGTCCTCTAATTATCGCACCTTGATTAAGCAATAAAGCAATAAGGGGTATAGAAAGTACTCCTGTGAATATTACTTCTGCTCTTTTTTCTTCTATCACGTTTATACCTATAACTTTCGAGAATCCATAAATTACAATTAAAAGAAAAGAAAAGCATACTACTATACTTATCATCCATACCCATATTCCTTTTACTCTCGCCCAGTCTAAATCAATATGTGCTTTTGCAGACTCTCTTACTGCTAAATTTGGAATACCCGCAATAATCGGTATAGAACAAAATACTAAAAAAGAAAAGGCAAAAGAATACAGTCCATACTCTTCTACACCTAATACCCTAGCTAATAAAACTGAAAGGAAAAAAGATAATCCAGTCCCTAATATCTTAACTCCAGCGCTTCCTAGTCCAACACGAATTAAATATTTTCGGTAATTCATTTGCTAAACTCACCTTTATTTTTAAACCATAAATATTCATATACAATAGATTAAAAAGAAAATTTGCTCTTCATTTTGTCTAAATGTATTTCAAAGTCATTAAAACAGTCCTCAAAATCTATCTTATACTTACTAGTAGCACTAATACTACGCATTTTTAAATGCTGATCTAGATGCATTATCTCTAATGTTGGATACAACTCATGAATTTTTTCAACAATTTCATTGATAGATAGATTATAATTAACCAAATTATAAATTCCTGGCTCTAGAATAAATGATTCACAAGTTTTTACTAGATATTTCCCTATACAATCTACACTTACAAAAGCTCTTTTCTGTTCTCCATTTCCATGAATTTCAATTTTGCCTTGATAATGTGCATCAAACATTAATTTATTAATAACTGCATCCATTCTGATACATGGATTATAACCAAATACATTTCCTGAACGAAAAATAAATACTTTTTTTGTTTTTGCTAATCGTTTTATATGTCGTTCTCCTTTTAGTTTTGAAATACCATAAAAACTTTTAGGAACTGTTATGGAATCTTCTGTAACCTCCTGTCCTTCTGTATTTCCATAAACAGATATACTACTCAAAAAAACTAGGGTATGGACGGAATTGGATTTTTCAACTGCATTGGCAACATTTGCAGTCCCCCAATTATTAATTTGATCAAATTCATGGGCATTATTGTCTGCAAAAGGAGTTGATGCTTTTGCAGCAAGATGAATTACAATATCGACATCTTTAATGGTTTCTTCTAAGGTAAAGTTATCTAAAATATCCCCTTTAACAAATTTCACTTTAGTTGCTTGAAGAAACTTATTCCCTAAAAAAAAACTTGTATTCTTTCTATATAAATTATCATATAAAATGATTTCTTTTATTTTATCGTTAGGTAATAGATTCATTATTAAGCTATATCCAATATAGCCACATCCTCCAGTAATTAAAACTTTCATTGTTTAACGAGTTCCGTATGAAGTCCACATTCTGTTTTATTTTGCCCTTGCCAGCGTCCAGTTCTATTTTCTTCAATCATTTTTTGAGTGCAAGGCTCACAACCAATACTAAAGTAACCGTCCTTTTCTAATGGATGCTCGGGCAAATTATAGGCTTTTCGGTATTCCCAAATCATTTTAGCATTCCAATCAAGCATGGGATGAAAACGGGTTGTATTAAAAGGACCATTCATTTCATAGTCCATATTTGCTCTTGTTTTACTTTGGTCTCTTCGCACACCTGTTATCCAAATATCATTACTCCTTAAAATAGGTTCTAATGGCAATACTTTATTAATATGGCAACAATAATCAGAATTTGAACAAAAGTAAAACCGTCCCTTAGCATCTCTTTGATTTGATTTTGGCATAGTGGATTCTAAAGAAATCACCTTGATCTTTAATAGGCTTTGTATCGCATCCCTAAAATCTAAGGTTTCAGGAAAATGGAATCCAGTATTTAAAAAATATACAGGGATTGAATTATCAATTGAAGCAATTATATGAAGCAAGGGAATACTATGTGTTTGAAATGAAGAACTAATAAAAATGTTTTTTTTCTGTTCTTGATAGTATTTAATTTTTTCTTCAATGAAATCAAGCTGACTTGAAATATTACGATTTATTGGGATCATTAATATTTTATTATTTTATACTATTACAAACTTTGCTTACTAGATCAATGGCTTGCTTTACTTCCTTTACTCCAAATCCCTTCCTGTTAAAATCTCTTCATAACTTTTGGTGTGTAAATCGGTAAAGCCGCCACTAAATTCAAATTCTTCTTCTTCAATCTTTAATGAACGATATGTACGCGCACCTGTTTAGAGGATAGGAGCTGGAATGTTTTTATAATCTACACTTAAAACCTAGTTGATTTTTGCTTTTTCTAAGATTAAATACCTACTTGCTTTAGACTCGGAATGTTCGTATGCTTTAAACTTTCCCAAAAAGCTTAACTATAAACATCACCTACTCCTCAAAAATTTCTCCCACTACCACGCCGAAATTTTCCAACACTTGACTTTGGGCAACTTCCTCTGCTACAAAAGGTTTGGAGCCAATATATTTACCAGCCTCGTTTAAAGTATATATGGTAATATCTTCATTAGCTGGATCTGCTATCCAGTATTCTTGTACGCCGTTTTCTTCGTATAGCTCAAATTTTTCTTTTAGTTCTCGACGTGAATTGCCAGGTGAGAGAATTTCAATCACTAAATCAGGAGCCCCAGTACAGCCTTGTTCAGTAAGTTTACTTTTATCACAAATGACACAAATATCAGGCTGTACGACGGTATCATTTCCTTGGCGGCTTAGTAAGACATCAAAGGGGGCATGATACATCTCACAATTTGTTCCTACTAAAAAATTATCTAAGCTGCGTTCTATAATTCTAGAAACACGCTGATGTCTACGATTAGGCGCTGGCGACATTTTCATTACCCAGCCGCGGATCAACTCTACGCGCTCTTTGAACTGCCACGTCAAATAATCGGAGTAGGTATATTGCTTTGTTAAATCGAGTTCATTAAAATCTTTTATCATAGGGTTAAGTTAAGGTTTTTTGCCGAATAGTACTCACCAAGTCTACCGCTTGCTTCACTTCCCCTACTCCAAAGCCTTTTCCATTTAAAATTTCTTCATAACTTTTGGTATGTAAATCGGTAAATCCGCCACTAAATTCAAATTCTTCATTTTCTATCGTTAATGAACGATACGTACGCGTTCCTGTTTCACGGATGTGAACTGGAATGTTTTGATAATCTACACTTAGTATCCAATTGACATTGGCTCTTTCTAAGCTTAAATATCCACTTGCTTTAGATTTGGAATATTCGAAGACTTCACTCTTTTTGACCGCTCCAAATATCCATAGTAACATATCAAAAAAATGGATGCCTATGTTGGTTGCGATCCCACCAGATTTACTTTGGTCTCCTTTCCAAGAAATGTGATACCATTTTCCTCGTGAAGTAAAGTACTGGAGGTCAATATCATAAATTTTATCCTTGGGACTTTCTTCTATTTTCTTTTTAAGGGCAATTACACTTGGATGCAAACGCAACTGAAGAATATTGTAAATTTTACCAGGATACTCTTTCTCAATTTCCTGTAAGGCATCTACATTCCAAGGATTTAAACAAAGTGGCTTTTCACAAATGACATTTGCGCCTATTCGCAAGCCAAAGCGACAGTGTGCATCATGTAAATAATTAGGCGAACAAATACTTACATAGTCTATTGAAGTACCACTCCTCCGCAATTTCTCTACATGACGATCAAAACGTTCAAACTCTGTGAAAAAATCTGCTTCTGGGAAATAACTATCTATAATTCCAACAGAGTCATTAGGATCTAAAGCAGCCAAAAGATGATTTCCTGTCTCTTTGATGGCTTTCATGTGGCGGGGTGCGATATAACCTGCTGCGCCTATGAGGATGAAGTTCTTTTTGATATTGAGGTTGTTGAGTATATTTTATCTTTCTTGTGGTCCAAAAATGGTATTCATCTCAAATTGGAAGCCTTCTAAAGCTTGACTAATAATAATATCGCCTTCCATATAAGGACTTGAACCAATATATTTTCCATCTTCATTTAAAGAATAAATAATTGTAAATTCTCGTTCTGGATCTACAAGCCAATATTCTGGAATACCTGATTCTTGATAAATATTAAATTTATCTTTCATTTCTCGTTTTGTATTGCCTGGAGACAATATTTCGATGACAATATCTGGTGCCCCTACACAACCTCGCTCATCTAATTTATCTTCATCACAAATAATCGTAATATCAGGTTGTACTACGGTATCAGTTTTTCCTTTTCTCAAAGAAACAGGCAAACGTACATCAAAAGGGGCATAAAATACTTGACACGTTTTTTTATGTAAGAAAGTTCTTACTGCAAAAAAGATTTCTCCTGAAATACGCTGATGTCTTCGATTCGGAGCAGGTGACATTTTTATTACCCATCCTTTTAACAATTCTACTCTTTCTTTAAACTTCCACGTTAAATAATCGGAGTAGGTATACTGTTTGGTAAGATCAAGTTGGTCAAAATCAGTTATCATACTATAATTATTTTAGATGATCTTTTGCACTGCGTTATTTTTAACTAGCAAAAACTTATCACCACTTTCAGGACAAATCGCTTTCCCTTTTTTATCAAAATCTAAACGATGTCCGTATTCACTCATCCATCCAATTTGTTCAGCAGGATTTCCAACTACTAGCGCATAAGAAGCTACATTTTTTGTAACGACTGTACCTGCGCCTACAAATGCATATTGTCCTATTTCATTGCCACAAATAATGGTCGCATTTGCCCCTATAGTTGCGCCTTTACGGACAATTGTCTTTTTAAATTCTGTTTTTCGATTGACCGCACTTCTTGGATTTATTACATTGGTAAAAACAACAGAAGGTCCTAGAAACACCTCATCTTCACAAATAACTCCTGTATAAATGGAAACATTATTCTGGACTTTTACATTATTCCCTAAAACAACATTATCTGCAATGAATACATTTTGACCTAGCGTACAATTTTCTCCGATTATGGCTTTTGACATGATATGACTAAAGTGCCATATTTTAGTTCCTTTGCCAATTTGAGCTCCTTCGTCTATAGTGGTGGATGGGTGAATAAAAAATGAACTTTGTTCATTTTGTAGATGGGTGAATAAGTGTTCTGAATTGCTAGTATGATATTCCTCCATGGGTTCTTTTACATGATTGAGTTGAGAACGCCTAAGATTATTCATTTTTTTTGCCAATTGCTCAATTTGAAGTCTAAGTTCATCATAGCTTGAAGCCGATAGATAGGCTAATTCTTTCGATAAATAAAGTTGACTCGCTACTTCCATCAAACTACTAAATGCAATACTGGTAAAACGTACTTGATCTTTTTTGGTACTCCTAGTACTCCCTTCTGCTAAGTTTGAACTAATGGAAACACTTGCTCGTTGTAACTGGCTACACAGCCCAAATTTTTCTTCGTCTGGAAATTTTCTAGTCAATGTATAGACGGCTTTACTAAGCTGAATGGATAACTGCCAGACTTCTAATTTTTCAAAATAAAATCTATATGATCCCGTACTTTTTTTATACATTTTCTAGATATCATTCACCTATTCACCTATTCACCTATTCACCTATTCACCTATTTTATAAAATAATTTAACCCTCAAAAAACAAACAAACACATTTAATAATATATTTCAAGATTTCGTCCTCCATTTCTGTATGAATAGGAAGCGAAATAACCTCTTGACTCAATTGTTCGGTATTACTTAATTTTTCGCCTTTATAAAATGGTTTAAATGCCTCTTGCTCATAAAGTGGTACAGGATAATAAATCATTGAAGGAATTCCTTTTTCAGCAAGATAATCTTTCAATTCATTTCGTTTTCTATTTTTTACTCTTAATGTATATTGATGAAAAACATGAGTAGAAAAGGTTGAACGTGTAGGTATTTGAAGCGCATCAATGGTAGTAAATGCTTTATCATAAGCTGCCGCCACTTGTTGTCTAGCCATGGCATACTGGTCGAGGTGCTTTAGTTTAATATCTAATACCGCAGCTTGTATACTGTCTAAACGAGAATTAACTCCAATAAGCGAATGATAATAGCGTTTTGATTGCCCATGATTGGCTATCATTCTTATTTTATTGGCTAAATCTTCATCATTGGTGAAAATTGCTCCTCCATCACCATAGCATCCTAAATTTTTTGATGGATAAAAAGAGGTACAACCAATATGACCAATCGTCCCTGTTTTTTGTATACGTCCATCAGAAAAAGTATAATCTGCTCCTATTGCTTGTGCATTATCTTCTATTACAAATAAGTTATGTTTCTTAGCCAAATCCATGATGGATTCCATATCACAAGATTGTCCATACAAATGGACGGGAACGATTGCTTTAGTCTTTGGAGTTATGTGAGATTGGATAAATTCAACTGTGGTATTAAATGTATTTGAATCTACATCAATCATGACTGGTTTTAAACGCAATAATGCAATAACTTCAGCTGTCGCTACATACGTAAAGGATGGTACAATGACTTCATCACCCGGTTTTAAATCACAAGCCATCAACGCAATTTGAAGGGCATCTGTTCCATTGGCACATCCAATTACATATTGCACGCCCAGATATTCTGCTAAATGATGCTCGAATTTTTTTACAGCGGGACCATTTATAAATTTGGCAGTTGAAATTACATTTAGTACTGCTTCATCCACTTCCTGCTTGATGTGTTGATATTGACCTACTACATCAACCATTTGTATATTATCTACTGTTGAATTTGACATGCTAAATTGACCTTATAATTTCCAATAATTTGAAGCAATGGATGAATCATACATTCCTTTTATATCAAAAAGAATAAGCTCATCTTTTGATAATTCTTGGAAATATTTTTTCGTGAACTGTCGATACGGTTGATGACCTACAGCAACAATAATGGCATCATATTTTTTGCTGGGTTCATCTTGAAGAGCTATCTTATACTCATGTGCTAATTCATTGGGTGAAGCATAAGGATCAACCACATGAACATTAATCGAGTAGTCCATTAATTCTTTAATTAAATCCACTACTTTAGAATTACGGATATCGGCCACATTTTCCTTGAAGGTAACGCCCATTACTAAGACTTTACAATTCCCTGGATTCTTTCCAGTTTCAATTAACTTCTGAACCAGTCGTTTAGCAATAAATCGAGGCATTTCATCATTAATTCGCCGACCTGCTGCGATTACTTGTGGATCATGCCCTAATTGTTTAGATTTATGCATTAAATAGTAAGGATCTACACTGATACAATGTCCTCCTACTAAGCCTGGATAATAATTATGGAAATTCCATTTTGTGCCTGCTGCTTTTAAAACAGCACTAGTATCAATGCCCATTTTATCAAAGATAATCGCCAGTTCATTCATCAATGAGATATTAATATCGCGTTGTGTATTTTCAATGACCTTTGCTGCTTCTGCTACTTTAATACTGGGTGCTTTATGAATACCTGCTTCTATGATATGCCCATACACTTTACTGATTTCATCTAATGCTTCTTCATCGTTTCCAGCTACAATTTTTAGAATTTTGGTCAGTGTACGAACTTTATCACCTGGTACTATTCGTTCTGGTGAGTAACCATATTTAAAATCTATCCCAGCTTTTAAGGTAGATGAATTGGAAATTTTACTTAATGTTGTGATTTTTTCTTCTCGATTTTTTAGTACGTTCATTAAGGCAGGTAGACAATCTTCCTCCGTACATCCTGGATAGACCGTACTTTCATAAACTACATAATCTCCTTTTTTGATAATACTTCCAACCGTTTCAGAGGCTTGTAAAAGAGGACTCAAATTAGGTACTTTATGCTCATCTATATCTGTTGGAACAGCAATGATGTGGAAGTGTGCTTGCCGAAGGTCTTCTTTATTAGATGTAAAGTAAATATCTCTCTCTTCAAACTCTTTTGGTGCTAATTCTTTAGAAGGATCAGTACCTTCTTGCATCATTGTAATACGACTTTTGTTTATATCAAATCCAATAACTGAGAAGTGTTTGGCAAATTCTAGGGCGATTGGCAAACCAATATAACCTAAGCCGATAACAGAAATTTTCTTTTTTTTGGCGAGAAGCTCTGTGTACATTGTAGTTTTCTCTAAGCAATATTTATGAGTGACTATAAAATTTGCATTGAGTTAATGTTTTATTCATAGTACTTGAGACCATACTAAAATCACCCCTTTTATGCTGATTTCACAGACAAGAATGTCTGTGCTACGTTTTTGTATGGTTTTAAATTTATATAGTATTAAGAAGCTGAACTGTATAGACAGAACCATTCTTTTCCTGCCTATACAATTCAGAATACAATAATGTTCTACTAAATGACCATACCTGCACCTACAGTACGATTTGTTCCTTCATCTACAATAATTATACTACCTGTAATTCTATTTTTGCGATACGAATCTACAAATAAAGGCTTAGTAGTACGTAAAGATACTCGAGCAATATCATTCATACGAATCGTTTTATCCTCTTCATCTCGATGTAAGGTATTGATATCTAATTTATATCGAATTTCTTTTACCATACAACGCGCTTCTTGAGTAGTATGTAGTACGGTATATTTACCTCTAGCTTGTAAAGGTTTACTTTCATCAAACCAACAAAGCATTACTTCTATATCTTGAGTAACCTCTGGTTTATTATTAACCCGAACGATCATATCGCCTCGACTCACATCTACATCATCTTCTAATAGCAAAGTAACCGACATAGGAGGATGCGCTTTAGCTAATTCTCCATCTATGGTATCAATTTTCTTGATTTTTGAAGTAAATCCTGAAGGTAAAAGTAATACTTCATCTCCTTTTTTGAAGATACCTCCACCTATACGTCCTGAATAACCTCTATAATCATGAAATTCATCTGTATTGGGTCGAATAACATACTGAACGGGGAAACGACAATCTATAAAATTATAATCACTACCAATATGTACATTTTCAAGATAGTAAAGTAAGGTTGATCCTCCATACCAAGGCATATTTTCGGAGCGATCTACTACATTATCACCATGAAGGGCTGATAAGGGTACAAAATGCACATCATTCACATCTAGTTTTGAAGCGAAACTCTCAAATTCTTCTTTTATGGTTTCATAAGCCTGCTCACTGTAACCAACTAAGTCCATCTTATTGATACATACCACCAAATGAGGAATTTGTAGTAAAGAAGCGATGATGGCATGACGACGAGTTTGTTCTACTACACCATTTCGAGCATCAATTAAAACTAAAGCAACATTTGCAGTAGAAGCACCTGTTACCATATTTCGAGTATATTGAATATGACCCGGTGTATCTGCAATGATAAATTTACGTTTTGGAGTAGCGAAATAACGATAGGCTACATCAATTGTAATACCTTGCTCCCGTTCTGATTTCAAGCCATCTGTTAAAAGTGCTAGATTTACTTCACTTTCTCCTCGGCGAAGACTACTCGCTTCGATAGCTTCCATTTGGTCTTGAAAAATTGATTTGCTATCATACAATAAACGTCCTATCAAGGTAGATTTTCCGTCGTCTACACTACCTGCTGTAGTAAAACGACATAATTCTGAGTTTTCTATATTTTGAGTATCCATTTTAATTTATTTTTGGCAATTAGCTTGTTGGCTGTTGGCTGTTGGCTGTTGGCTGTTGGCTGTTGGCTGTTGGCTGTTGG
>JAHDES010000095.1 GCA_020628645.1 Saprospiraceae bacterium | reverse complement strand
CATTAGCAGACTTTTCTGCTAAGTTAAATAAACCACGTAAATTCATAAAGAACCAAACAATTGTTCACCAAAATAAGAAAAAACCAATAATAATTCGTTATTTATAAAAAATCTAAATAAAATAATTGTTTTCAATACCCCAAAACCAATATAAATTCTGAAAAAATATTGCTATTTTTTTTTTCAGACTAATTTCTCAAATTTCTAAGGTTCTTTTTTAACTATCTTTGTTTTCTAGCATTTTAGCTGTGGGAAAATTTTCAGATTAAAAGATAGTATTAATCGTAAGACGACTTCGAGTCGGCTCACGATAATGATTTAAATAGATGATACATCCATGACTTATACTTGACTATGCAGGCAAGCACAAAAAGGGATGATTGAAATAATCGTGGGACGATTTTGAATCGGCCACACGATAATAATTTAAACAGATGAAGGAAATACGAAATATTATTGCCACTTACGACCAAATTGATTGGAGCAAAGAACAAGCAGCACTTGCAACGGTGGTTAGTGTAGAAGAATCGGCTTATCGCAGAATTGGTGCAAGAATGTTGGTTCGAAGTTCAGGCATTTGGATTGGAGGAATTAGTGGTGGCTGTTTGGAAGGGGATGCCTTGAAGCGCGCGCGCATTGCCATACTAAATAAAAAACCGTCTATTGTGGTGTACGATACAATGGAAGATGATGCCCATCAAATAGGAGTAGGTTTGGGTTGCAATGGTCGAATTGAGGTTTTATTTACACCGATTGACCCAGAGGATAAAACGAATCCCGTAGAACAATTAAGAGCTATCCACGAAAATAGAAAGCCTTCCATTTTTTATCAGGTATTAAATAAAGAAGATGAATCTATTTTAGGTTTGTTTGGAAAAGAAGCCAATGCAAATGATTTTGCTACACAACTCCATATTTCTTCTGCTGAATTACAAGAAAAAACACAGGTCGTTTATCAACGAAAAAAATCTAAAGTGTTTCAGTTTGATGCGCCAAATGGAAAGATTGAACTCTTAATTGAGTTTTTACGACCAGAATTAAAATTAATCATGGTCGGCGATAATTACGATGTAAATGCCTTTGCAGGTATTGCGCACGAACTAGGTTGGGAAATACATGTGGTGGGCTTACAACGAAAATTAAATAAATCAATCTTTAAACTCGCCAAACAAATTTTGCATTACGATCAAGCTGATACAATAGATTTAGATGAGTATACGGCTATTGTATTAATGTCGCATGATTATAAATGGGATATGCAGGTTTTAAAAGTATTTTTAGCGCAAAATCCCCCTTACATCGGTATGTTGGGTCCAAAAAAACGTACCCTAAAAATGCAAAATGAATTGGAAGAAGCAGGAATCGCTTTTGATGTAGATAATTTGTCTTTTTTGTACAGCCCTATTGGTTTGAATATTGGTGCGGAATCGCCTGAAGAAATTGCCTTATCCGCTGCCGCTGAAATTATTGCACATTTTAGAAATAGAGATGGGCAATTTTTACGATTACGGGAAGGGACTATTCATGAAAGGGAATAAATAATGTAATAACAAATAAAACTAATGAACAGTTAAAGGTGTTTTACGTCAGGTTAATTTTGTTTATTCTGTATTTAAAATTCTATCTCGAAAAACTATACAATGAATACTAGCACCTCCTTTAAATTAACGAGTCAAAAACCACCTAAATTAAATACTCTTACCCAACAAAAACTACTGGATTATTTCAACAATACATGGGAGTTGTATGAATTACTCTTCTCTTCTATTAAATCAGATGACACCTTATATCTAAGTCCAGATCCACTAAGAAACCCACTCATCTTTTATCTAGGGCATACAGCAGCATTTTATATCAATAAATTTAAAATGGCTGGTTTAATCCAACAGGGCGTAAATGATCGATATGACCAATTATTTGCGGTAGGGGTAGATCCAGATAAAGCAGAAAATTTGGAAGTTTCTTCCTTCTGGCCTAGTGTAGAAGAGGTACGTCAATATCGCAAAGTGATCTATCAAATAGTCTTGGAGGTGATTCAAAAAGTCGACCTCCAACAGCAACGAATTTCTTGGGACCATCCCTATTGGGCCATTCTCATGGGCATCGAACATGATCGCATTCATTTTGAAACTTCATCCATGCTCATTCGACAATTAGAAGTGGATTTAGTAGAACGTCCGCTTGGCTGGGAATATGCCCCTTCTTTTGGCAATCCCCCTAAAAATGAATGGATTGAAATGGAGAGAGGACATATTCAGTTTGGTAAAGCACAGAATTGTAATCTATTTGGCTGGGATAATGAATATGGTTCAAAATGTGTTAAGCTTGCTCCCTTTAAAGCCACTAAAAATTTAATTTCTAATGCCGAATATTTAGAATTTGTAAGAACTAATGCCTATCAAGATAAAGCATTTTGGACAAATGAAGGTTGGGAGTGGAAAACAAGCAATCAAGCAAGTCATCCTAAATTTTGGCTACCCAAAGGCAAGAACTTTAAGTATCGAGCCATGTTTGACGAAGTGCCCTTGCCCTTAGACTGGCCAGTAGAAATTAATGCACATGAAGCCTGGGCCTATTGCAATTGGAAAAAGGATGATTCTCGCTTATTGTCAGAAGCTGAATTCATCTATATAGCACGAGAAAATACAGCAGAAGATTACGATCCTGTTTTTTCTTCTTCTCATAATCTCGATTTCAAATACGGTTCTCCTTCTCCTGTGGGATATATGAAAATGGGGGCTACCGCATCTGGCTTTAATGATATTTATGGCAATGTTTGGGATTGGCTCAAAGATGATTTTCACCCATTAGAAGGCTTTAAAACACATCCTTACTATGAAGATTTCTCTTTACCCTTTATGGATGAGGAACATAGCATGTTAGCAGGAGGTGCGTGGGCTACCACAGGTGCAGGCGCTTCTAAGAATTATCGCCTTTGGTTTAGAAGACATTTTTTCCAACACGCAGGTTTTCGATTAGCTAAAAGCATATGATCCGATGCAACATCAACAGTTAATTCAAAAAGCAAAAGCACTAGGCATTCAAGTAAAAGATATTAGTCAGATGATGCAAAAGCAAGCAGCTATTTTGACGTATCAAAATCAATCCGAATTGATTGTCAATGGCGTTCCTACTTCTTGGATTAATGTACGGAGTCAATTTTATTGTGATAATAAACAACTCACCAAATTAGTTTATGAAAAAAAGGGTATTCCCTATCCTAAAAGTTGCACTTTTAAAACACCTGATGAAGCCCATTTAGCTAGTTTTTTTACAGCCGATAAAAACTATGTGTGCAAACCCATTGATGAAACAAATGGGGTTGGTATACACTTAAACATTCAAAATTTGAGTGATATAAAAAACTATTATAAAGTAATGCAATTGCATTTTTCAGATAAAGTTTATTTGCTAGAAGAACAAATTGATGGTCAAGACCTTCGTATTCATATCATCAAAGGAAAAATAGTAGCCGCCTGTATTCGTGAACCTGCTTTTGTAGTTGGAAATGGTATAAATACCCTTCAAGAATTGATTCATCAACGTCAAGCAGTCATGAGCAATCAAAATCCCAATAACCAATTAACTATAGATAAAATCACCCTGAATTTACTCTCTCAGCAGAAGATTCAATTACAGAATATTCCTACAAAAGGACAGAAAATCCAATTGAAGCAAGTTTCTAATATGGCGCAAGGAGGAATTGCTATAGATGTAAGCAATGAGATTCACCCAATTTATCAAGAATGGGCCACTGCATTAACTGACTATTTAGGAACAGGCTATATGGGCTTAGATTTTATCACAAGCAATCACCAAAAAAATCCTAAGGATCATACTTGTATTTTAGAAATTAATGCACGAGCAGATTGGTTGCATCACACTTTTTCGGAAGGACAAACGCACGATATGGCAAGCATAATTTTAAACGCTATATTTTTTGATTGAAAATTAGACTGCTTTTCTTTTTCTCCTTCTTCTAACAAAAAATCCAATCATGAACAATAGAAGAATCACTAAACCAATCAAATAAGGTTTAGCAATGCCCAAAAATCGCACCTTTGCTTTTCGTTCTATTTCTTTGGCAAGATCATAGCTTTTAGGCATTGCTAAGACTTTACAATCTTTTTCATAGGCATAATACAAATTTTTCATTTCTTGAAAGGCATTGGGTAAGCTAGTCGCTAAATCTGTCGTTTCACTAGGATCAGTAGTTATATTGTACAAACGCCATTGGGTATCACCAGCAGGTCGCCCGTTTCGTACCAATTTTAAATCTCCTTTAAATAAAGCAGAATTTCCAGCCACTTCCATTCCAATAGCTTCATTATAAGTATAAACTTGTTCTGCATCATTTTTTAAATAAGGGACTAAGCTTTTCCCCATAAAAGAAGAAGGGTTTACATTGATACCAGCTAAATTCAAAATAGTAGGTGTGATATCCGTCACAAAAGAAAAGGCCTTTTTTTGTTGAGCAATAGGAAGATTCGTCCCTGAAATAATCAAAGGGACACGCATCCCGCCCTCGCCCGCATAAAATTTAAAATGTGAATGTGGCGAAGCCGCAGCACTAGCAAATTGAGGCCCAATAAAGCCAAAATAGCCCTTCTCCCCTAAACGCGCTTCATCTCTGTGATAACCGACCCAATCCATCCACGTATTCATACCACGCACCTGCACAGGATCACTTCCTTCGGGGCCATTATCCGAAGTTATAATAAAAATGGTGTTTTCCATTAAATCGTTTTGCTCCAAATAGTCCATATATCGTCCAATATGAAAATCCATTGCTTCAATCATCCCTGCATTCACTGCCATGGCATTCGCCTTCATTTTTTGTTCTTCAGGACTAAAACTATCCCAAGAAGGATATGATTCAATATACTTACTCAGTGTAGTACTTGGAGGAACTAAACCTAATTCTTTTGCTTTTTTAAAGCGATTTATTCGTATTTGATCCCAACCATTTTGATAAATAGATTTGTATTTTTCACTGTATGTTTTAGGAACTTGTACGGGCATGTGAATCGCCTGAAAAGCTAGGTAAGAAAAAAATGGTTTTTCTTTCTGAGGTTCTTCCTCCATAAATTCCACCATCTTATCTACTAAATTTCTAGACGAATAAAAATTGTCTGGTAATTCAATGGCTTTACCGTCTTCAAACCAAGGCGGTTTAGATTGGGTAGGCAAATAAGGACGATGTTCATAATTGTCCGCACCTGAAGCATCCAAAATATACGTACGATCAAACCCTCGTTTACTCGCCAAAGTGGTAGGGGTATGTCCTAGATGCCATTTTCCTGTGATGTAAGTTCGATAACCTTTTTCTTTTAAATAAGTGGCGACCGTTTTGGTGGTATCATTTAAAATACCTTCGTACCCAATTTGGTTTTCTTGTTCTGGTGGAATAAAGAGGGGCAAATTCGGTACACCCGTGAGATGGCTATCGTAACCCGTGAGCAACATCGCGCGCGAGGGCGCACAAAAGGGAGAAGTATGATAATTGGTAAACATGGTTCCTTCTTTGACCAATTTATCAATATTGGGGGTATTTGCCTCGCCGCCATACGCGCCTAAATCCATTAAACCAAGGTCATCGACGAGTATGAGGACGATGTTAGGAGATGCTTCCTTAGTTTGTGAAAAAGATGATGTTTTACCAAAAAGAAAAAAGATAAGCGATAAAAGTAATGTTTGCTTATAAAAACTCATCTTTTTATGATTTTGATTCTTGGCAGTGTAATAGCGTAAATACAAAATACTCCAACATCTGCTCTACCTCATCGAAATTATCGTCTTTTACTTTTACATCTGTAAGTCGTGGAAGATGTTGGGCAAAATAAATGTGATTATTTGCCATTTCAAAAATAGTACTTGCCAAGGTATGTGGATAAGGAAAATCAGGTTTTAAAGCGCTTATAGCATCTGCAATTTGCTCCGATAGTTTTTTATAATTAATAAAAAAACCATCTTTATTTTCTTCATCTACAGCTTTAGTGTGATAGGCTTTTGCTCCTTCTGAAATGATCAAACGATGCAAAACACTTTCGTTAACATAGTCTATAGAAGGGTTATCTTTAGAGGCATAGACTAAAGTTTTGATAATTATTTTTAATCTACGCTTAGGATTTTCAACATTTAAGGTATGAATCTGAATTAAATAACTCACCCATTCCCAATACCAAGAAACGAGGTATAAAAGAAGCATGTGTTTATTTTCAAAATAGCGATAAACAGAAGCTTCTGTTGATTGCATTTTATGGGCTAACTTCTTGAAATTGAAGGCTTCAAAGCCAATTTCATCAATTAAAAGAATACTTTCTTTAATAATTTTTTTCCCTAGTGACGTCTCTTGTGGGTCACGTAGATAGAGCCCTTCATTGAGTTTTATTTGGATGCCAATTGCCATAAAAGACGGTTAACTTTAACTTAATTTAGTATTAAGTAAATCTTTTTTTTATCAAATATAATAAATCATTTGAACAAGTTTAACATTTGTTTGTTACAGTAAGGTGTTTAAAAATAATAGTATTGCTATTATATGAAAAAGCATATATATTTGCAGTGCTATAAACACTAGCGTTTAACTCAAGAACAAAAAACAGCTTATTTATTATTAACACCCTGTAGGGCGGCCTCGCTATGTACATCTTTACATGGTTTGGCGTAGCCTTGCAAATAATTAAAGTTTTTTAAAAATATTACGAATTATGAGTCCAGTAGAGAACAAAGGAATTTTCGGAAATCTTAGTAATGATTTGCCAGCGTCCATTGTGGTATTTTTAGTGGCAGTACCACTATGTTTAGGAATTGCTTTAGCATCAGGTGCTCCCTTATTTTCAGGTATTATCGCAGGTATTGTAGGCGGTATTGTGGTGGGTGCATTGAGTGGATCGCAACTTGGCGTAAGTGGTCCCGCAGCAGGTTTAGCGGTGATTGTATTAACCGCCATTCAAGAACTTGGAGCTTTTGAGATTTTCTTATTAGCAGTAGTCCTTGGTGGAGTTTTTCAATTAATTCTTGGCTTTTTACGTGCAGGAATTATTGGGTATTATTTCCCTTCTTCTGTAATCAAGGGAATGCTATCGGGTATTGGTATTATCATCTTCTTAAAACAGATTCCACATGCAGTAGGATATGATAAAGATTATGAAGGAAGTCTTTCCTTTAATCAACCAGATGGACACAATACTTTTTCTGAATTATTTTACATGTTTGAGGCCATCAGTCCAGGAGCCGTCATTATTACCTTGATTTCGTTAGCCATTCTCATTTTATGGGAGCGTCCATTCATGAAACAAATCAAGTTATTCAAAATTGTACAGGGGCCATTAGTAGTCGTTGTGGCTGGTATTTTATTAAATCTGGCTTTTATTGGTTCAGGATATGCTTTAAATATGGAGCAAGTGGTCGCTTTACCCGTACCAGAAACTATAGGTGGTTTTTTCCAGCAGTTTACCTTCCCTGATTTTAGTCAAATAAGTAATCCTGCGGTTTGGATTACAGGACTAACTATTGCTGTAGTTGCAAGTTTGGAAACGTTACTTTGTTTAGAAGCTACAGATAAATTAGACCCTTTAAAGCGCGTTTCTCCTGCTAATCAAGAATTAAAAGCACAAGGTGTCGGAAATCTTATTTCTGGTTTAATTGGAGGTTTACCAATTACACAAGTAATCGTTCGTAGTTCTACCAATATTCAATCTGGAGGTCGCACTAAAATGTCTGCTATTTTTCATGGTATCATTCTTTTAGTTTGTGTAATGTCCATTCCTGTGGTATTAAATCTTATTCCATTAGCTAGTTTGGCAGCTATTCTATTTTTGGTAGGCTATAAATTAGCAAAACCAGCCTTATTCAAGCAAATGTATAAGCAAGGGCAATCTCATTTTGTGCCTTTCATGGCGACCATTTTAGGAATTGTATTTACCGATTTATTAATGGGAATTGGAATTGGTTTAGCTGTAGCGATCTTCTATGTTTTGTATAACAATTACAAAAAACCATTCTTATTTGAAACGGATAAGCACCTTAAAGATGGTATTCTTCATTTAGAATTAGCAGAAGATGTCACCTTCATTAATAAGGCGAGCATTCAGCGTACATTGAGTGAAATTCCTGATGGCACAAAAGTCGTAATTGATGCATCTAAGTCGATCAATATAGATTATGACGTAATAGAAATCATTGAAGAATTTGAGACGAATGCTGAGTATCGAGATATTGATTTAACCATCATCGAACGAAAGAAAAAAGGTGTCGACAACCAAGTTAAAGAAGTTCAAAATGCCTTTGCCAATAATCTTATTCCACAAAATGGAAAAGTATCCAATGGAAAAGTTCAAACAACCTAAAATATAGAACAAAAGATCAGAGCTAGAAACCAAAATAATTGAATAATTGTCGGGGGTTTTAACATCGGAAGGCAAAAAGAATTTATTTCTACACCTTCCGATGTCCCCTTACGTTTAAGCATCTTCTCCACCTCTTTTACCTATACACAACACGGGGTAAATTTGTAAAAAATAGAATTTAATTACCCCCTTTATCGGTATAACTTTGAACAGTAAAAAAGTAGTTTTAAAATTCCTTTTTCATCTTGTTCAAAGTATAAATCTCAAAATATCATGAGCACCTTAATTATCAATAATCAAAACACCCAAACTCCAGAAAGTCAAAAAGCTATTCGTCCAAACGATGCTTTAGAATTATTAAAAGCCGGTAATAAGCGATTTACAGAAGGTAAAGCGTTGAACCGAAATTTCCACCTCCAAATCTCTGAAACGACTACTGGACAATTCCCATTTGCAGCTGTTGTGAGTTGTATTGATTCTCGCATTCCAACTGAAATTATTTTTGATCAAGGAATCGGTGATATTTTCAATGCACGGGTAGCAGGAAACTTCGTTAATGATGATATTTTAGGAAGTTTAGAATTTGCTTGTAAACTCGCAGGTGCAAAGTTGATTGTCGTAATGGGACATACTTCTTGTGGAGCCGTAAAAGGAGCATGCGATCATGCTGTTCTTGGAAACCTAACACAAATGTTAGATAAAATCACGCCTGCTCTAAATGCTGTTAGTACCCCTGCGGGAGTAGATCGCAGTTCACAAAATTTAGAATTTGTCAATGAAGTAGCTGCTAAAAATGTAGTATTGACGATAGAAAAAATCAAGATGGATAGTCCTGTCTTAAAAGAACAATTAGACAATGGCGAAATTGATATTGTGGGTGCAATGTATGATGTAAAAACAGGACGTGTTTCCTTCACCTAACCAAAAGAATTAGTAGGGAAAAATAACCCCATAAGAGAACTATAGTAAGATTAATTCAAAACCAATTTATTTATATATGCCTCCACCAAGAGAAGTGGGGGCATTTTTTTACTTGATATCTCATAAATCGGGAGTAAGCAGGATTTTGTGTTTGAAAAGGGAGTTGAAAAATTCGAACTTA
>JAHDES010000046.1:3380-49101 GCA_020628645.1 Saprospiraceae bacterium | reverse complement strand
AAACTACACGAGTTTAGTAGAAATCCTAATAGTACTATTGTATATAAATTCTTGTGCATTTTCGTGTTTTCTTTTTTAATTACCGCCAACTAGTTTATTCATGCAACTTACTACAAAATAGCTTTGTTACAATCCTCAATAAAGCTAATAAAAAAACAATTAATTTAGTGGAGTATATTTAGCCAATTCAAGTTGTAAAGCTTTTTGATTTTTTAAAATTTTATCGGGTTGGTTGATCCAACTTGTTAAATGAAGCATCACTCTTACTATTGGAGATGGGGCATAAACGATATATTCGTTTAGATTTGAGAATTTTTTTATACGATTCAATAAAAAAGGATTGAGTGGATGGACGATTTTTACCTTGGAGATATTAATGATATAGGTCCAATGAGTTGAAGTAGAATTATCGAAATGTTCAAGAAATTGTAAATCCTTTTTTACCAAGCTAGGGTCAACATAGCCATTAGGTTCAGCATATAATAAACTTTTATCTTCATTTGTAAATATATCTATGTATCCAAATCTAGATTGAATGCTCGTTATTTTTTCCATTTATTATAAAATTAGAAGGAAGGGAACAAGAATAATTGTTCACTTCCTTCTTTAATTGATTCTTCTGGAAGATTTACATCTTCCGTAATTCTTTTTTCAAAATTTTACCAGTAGCACTTTGTGGTAAGGCTGCTAAAAATTCAATATGACGTGGATATTTATAAGCAGCAATTCGATCTTTTGTCCATGCCATCAACTCTTTTTCTTCGACCGATTGTCCTTCTTTTAAAACGACGTATGCTTTGATTTCTTCACCAAATTGATCGTCAGGAATACCAATTACCGCCACTAAGGAAACGGCTTCATGCTTCATCATCACATCTTCTACTTCACGAGGATACACATTTAAACCGCCGCGAATAATCATATCTTTCGTACGATCCACGATATAGAAAAATCCATCTTCATCTTTTATACCTACATCACCCGAATGTAGCCAACCATTTTTTATCGTTTTGGCATTGGCTTCAGGTTTGTTGTAATAGCCTTTCATGACATTATGACCGCGATAAACGATTTCACCTTTTTCTCCTACAGGCATTTCATTCCCGTCTTCATCCACCACTTTTACTTCTACTCCCCAAACAGGTGTACCTATCGAACCAGGTTTCCTTCCAATTGCTACTTGATTAAACGTCACCACAGGAGAACCCTCTGACATACCATAACCTTCCAAGATTTCAACTTCAAATTTAGCTTCAAAATCTTCCAATACTTTAACGGGTAAAGATGCTCCTCCTGAAAGACACATTTTTAGATTACTAGCGATGGCTTTGAAATCAAATTTATCACTTTCAAAATTCAATAAGCCCCAATACATCGTCGGTACACCCGCAAAGAAGGTTACTTTATGTTTTTGCATTAATCCAAGCACTGCTTCTGGATCAAAACGTGGTAAAAGGATATTTTTTGTTCCTCTATACACACCTGCGGTCATCAAAACAACCATAGCGAAAATATGGAAAAGCGGCAATACAATCAGCAAGGTGTCATCAGGAGTAGGTTGGTATAAATTAGACGATAAAATCGAATTCATCATCAAATTGCTATGGGTCAATTCCGCCCCTTTGGGTCGTCCTGTTGTTCCAGACGTATAGATGATAACAGCTGTATCTTCGGCACCAGTAGCCACTGTTTCTGTTTGAGGCGATTGCCCAGCCATGAGCATACCCATTGTTTTAGTGCCTTCAATAGGAGAGGGGTCAGTAGGTTTGGCGGTTATAACGATGAAATTTTCACATTGATCTGCTTTTTGAAAACCAGCATATCCTTCTTCTAGCATAGGTAATCCAGGTGCACCCAAGAAACAGAAATAGGCTTTTGCATCCGAATCGTTTAAATGGTATTCGACCTCATCTCGCTTTAATAGTACACTCAAAGGAACGACGACACCTCCAGCTTTTAATATACCAAAATAGATCATTGGAAAATAAGGCAAATTCAAACAACTCAAAGCAATTTTATCTCCTTTTTGAATGCCCATTGCTTTCAATCCATTGGCAATTTGATTGGCAGCAGCATTGATTTTAGCGTAACTAACATGGGTATCCATAAATACAAAGGCATCATTATTGGGGTATCTTCTGGCACTATCTTCAAGTAAAACGGAAAGGTTGAGCATAATTAAATGTTGAAATTTTTATTGGATTTTAATTGTAGTTTTGATATAAAAGAGTTCTTCTTCTTTTAGATGCGAAATTTATTTTTGTGATTTACCGTAAAAATAGAAAATTTGAACCACAAAAGAATCAAAAGAACACATAAGTATCGGTAGAAGATTTTTTTTAATGAATAGCTTTTATTAAGTTATTCTACCCAACCTTTTTATGGAGATGTATCGTCTATAGAAATAGAACCGTTTATAAACCCATTTCAACTAAATTACCATGAATTATAAAATCTTAATTGTCTTATTTAGTCTCAGTTTATTATTTAGTTATTGTAGAGATTCTGATGATACCGATTTAATGCCTTTTGAACAGCGAGGAATGTTAGTAGGTATTGATGCGGCTGAATGTGCTTGTTGCGGTGGGTTTATTATTCAATTTGATAATAGTGAGACGAACTATCGAGCCTATACAGAAGATTTTCAAAATCTTGATCCAAATGATTTTCCACTCACCATCGAATTCAATTGGACACTCGAAAATGATTGTGCAGGGATTATGATTATTGAAATTGAGGATTATGAGATTTTTGATTAGATGAAAAGAGCAACACTATTCTTTAGCTATAAAATAGAATGATTTAGCTAATTGTAAGACGACTTGTAGTCGGCTCACGATAAAAAAAAAGGGGACTCAAAAAGTCCCCTCCATATTTATAAAAGTTGAATTCTTTCTTTTACATATCAAAGCGATCTAATTCCATCACTTTGGTCCAAGCAGCTACAAAATCATTCACGAATTTTCCTTCTGCATCAGAACAAGCATACACTTCTGCTAAAGCTCTTAATTCAGTATTCGAACCAAAAACTAAATCTACGCGCGTAGCCGTCCATTTTAATTCACCTGAAGAACGATCTCTTCCTTCAAAACCTTCTTTATGTGGATCAACGGAAGCCCACTTAGTATTATAATCCAAGAGATTTACAAAATAGTCATTACTTAATTGCTCAGGACGATTGGTAAAGACACCATGTTTTGATCCATCAAAATTAGCATTAAGAACACGTAATCCTCCTACTAAAACCGTCATTTCAGGCGCAGACAAGGTCAATAATTGCGCTTTATCAATCAACATTTCTTCAGAAGAAGTAGTCGTTAATCCTTTTTTATAGTTTCGGAAACCATCCGCTTGTGGTTCAAGTACTGCAAAAGATTCTACGTCTGTCAATTCTTGAGAAGCATCTGTTCGTCCAGCATTGAATGGTACATTTACACTATGACCTGCATCTTTTGCTGCTTTTTCAATACCCGCATTTCCAGCTAAAACGATTAAATCTGCCAAAGAAACTTGTTTAGTTCCAGCTTGTGCATCATTGAACGCTTTTTGAATAGCTGTTAGTTGATCCAAAACTTTATCCAATTCAGCAGGATTATTCGCTGCCCAGAATTTTTGAGGTGCTAATCGAATACGCGCCCCATTCGCGCCACCTCGCTTATCTGATCCGCGGAAGGTAGAAGCCGAAGCCCAAGCCGTACGTACTAATTGTGCCACAGAAAGACCTGCATTTAGGATTTCTTCCTTTAAATGTTTGCAATCAGCTTCATTGACTAAATCGTGTCCAACCTTAGGAACTGGATCTTGCCAGATCAATTCTTCAGAAGGAACTTCTGCTCCTAAATAACGAGCGATCGGCCCCATATCACGATGCGTTAATTTAAACCAAGCTCTTGCAAAAGCATCTGCAAATTCCTCAGGATTTTCATGGAAATGCTTAGAAATTTTATCATAAGCTGGATCCATTCGTAATGCTAAATCAGTTGTTAGCATAAATGGGGCATGCGTTTTATCAGGATCATGGGCATCTGGAACTAAGCCCGCACCCGCACCATTTTTTGGTTGCCATTGATGCGCACCAGCAGGGCTTTTCGTCAATTCCCACTCATAGCCATAAAGATTTTCAAAGAAATTGTAACTCCATTTGGTAGGCGTTGTGGTCCAAGCTCCTTCCAGTCCACTTGTGATCGTATCCGCGCCCATTCCTGTACCAAAGTTATTTTTCCAACCCATTCCTTGCATTTCAATGGCTGCACCCGCTGGTTCTGGTTCTAAGTATTCCGCATCACTCGCTGCACCATGCGTTTTACCGAAGGTATGCCCACCTGCAATTAAAGCAACAGTTTCGTAATCATTCATTGCCATACGACCGAAGGTTTCACGAATATCTCTTGCCGCTGCGATTGGATCAGGATTACCATTAGGCCCTTCAGGATTGACATAAATAAGTCCCATGTGTGCAGCACCTAGTTGACCTTCTAGTTTTTCTGGGCCTTCAGCATAACGTTTGTCATTGCCGAGCCATTCTGTTTCTGCACCCCAATAAATATCTTCTTCTGGTTCCCAAACATCTTCACGACCCCCTGCAAAACCGAAGGTTTTAAAACCCATAGATTCAAGGGCTACATTTCCAGTAAGAATCATTAAATCCGCCCAAGAAATTTTTCTACCATACTTTTGTTTAATCGGCCAAAGTAAAAGGCGAGCTTTATCAAGATTGGTATTATCTGGCCAAGAATTCAATGGCGCAAAGCGTAATGTACCCGAACCAGCACCACCACGTCCATCAGCAATACGATAGGTACCCGCACTATGCCATGCCATACGAATAAAGAATGGGCCGTAATGTCCATAATCTGCAGGCCACCAGTCTTTAGAATCAGTCATTACTGCATGTAAATCTTTTTTAACTTCTTCTAAATCGAGGGATTGAAACGCCTTTGCATAATCAAAATCATCTTCCATTGGATTGGAAGTAGTTGTATGCTGGCGTAAAATATTAAGTCGGAGTTGATTGGGCCACCAATCGCGATTGGTTGTTCCGCCACCTGCTGATTGCTTTAATGTACCATTCATAAATGGACATTTTGTTGCACCATTGTTATTTTCCATGATGAGTTAGGTTTGAACTGGTTAATGAATGTGCAACGAAAGTAATAATATAGTTTGGTAATTAAAAACGATAGTTTTTATGATGCTATAGATAAAATTTATAATGTGGATGATTACTTGAAAATTCCCCTAAACCGCTCAAATAAACGTTCGATTAAACGACGTTTTTCGGTAAGAATTTCAGCTTCTCCTGTCATAGTAGGTTTAATGTCGAGTGGTTCGCCAAAGGTAGTGATGAGCTGACGCGGTAATTCTACTTCTAAGCTATACGATTTATTATTTTGAAGATGCGCTTTTTTGGTGACTTTTCCTTGTACTTTACCATATTCTAAATGAGGATAGCTATCAAATTTGATAAGTACTTCCTGTCCTTTTTTTACTTTACCATAGCCTTCTTCTTTGATTAAGACTTGAGCGTACATGGTATCAGAGAGGCTATTTTCTTGAGAAAATATGGCAAAAATGGGGTCTCCTTTTTTGTAGTAAATTTCTTGAGGTTTTGCATTATAATAATTAACCACTCCATCTATAGGAGCAAGAATAAGGTAATCTTTTTCCCATTGATAAATTTTTTCACGCAGTTCAATAACTTGATTACGGAAATCATTCCAAATTTCATCATTGCCAGATAAATCTGTTTTTTTCTCTGATTTAATCGCTCCTTTTATATCTTTTAATTCTCGATTTAATCGAGATATTTCTCCTCTCTCTCTCGTGATTGAACCAGATACTTGTGTACTATCTTTGTATGCATTTTTTAGTTTTTGCCCAGGATTATTTTCCATACGCATCAAGGCTAGGCTTCTACGATAGCCCTCCATATCTCTTGATAACTGACCCAATAATCTTTTCTGGGTATTGATGTAATCTTCTTTTATTTTGATTTCATTTCGAATCGCTCGTTCTTTATTTTTTAATCGACCCACAACTTCCACACTTTTTATGGGTTTTACAGATTCTTTGTAGATCTCTAAATTTTGCTTGATTTGTTCATATTCAGCTTCAAAACTACCTAATTTAACATCATAAATTGGATAAACCTCTGTAATCGAATCTCGAGAGGCTTGATACATATCTTCTAAGGATTCTTTCAAACTAGTATAAGGAACATACTCCAAGCCATTTTTAATCATCCCTAATTGCTGACCTTTTGTAACTTCTTCTTCATCAAAAATGAAAAGATCATCTAAATTTCCATCTTCTTTGATGCTTATTTCTAAGGGTTTTCCAGCTGCATTGAGGGTTAGAGCCCCTGTAATGGTATCAGGATATTGAATGAAATAAGATAAAATGAGTAAGGACAATAGAATCAGTACGATGGCAGTTGTTCCCCATCGAATGACCCAAGAAGGTGGCATGCCAAGGATTTCCTTGACCTCTTCTGAGCGTAATTCTATGTCTTGAATATCTGTCATTAATATTGAATAATATCTTTATTTATTTTAGGTCGAATAAATTCGACAATCCTATTTTTCTAAATTAACCAAGATTTAATTGTTCTTGTACTAAATGAAAATACAATCCTTTGAGGCGCATTAGTTCCAAATGAGAGCCTTGTTCTAAAATTTTTCCTTCATCTAAAACAATAATTTGATCGGCTTTACGAATGGTACTTAGTCGATGCGCTACGACGACGACCGTTTTATTAAAAAAATGCTGTTCTAAATTTCGCATTACTCGTCCTTCTGTTTCTACATCCAAAGAATTGGTCGCTTCATCAAAAAAGAAATAGTCTGGGTCTTTATAAATAGCCCTTGCGATCAGAATACGTTGTAGTTGTCCTTGACTTAAACCAATACCTTCTAAACCAATTTTAGTATTATAACCTAAAGGAAGCGATTCAATGAAATCTTGAATTTGTGCTACTTTTACAGCATACAACAAGCGTATTTTGTCCACTCGTTGATAGCGACCCATCGCAATGTTTTGTGCTATGGTATCTGAAAAAATATAACTATCCTGCATCACCACACCAATTCGATCTCGCCATAAACGCGCTTGAATGGAATTCAGATTGATGTCATTCAAACGTATAAAACCTTGCGTCGGGCTATAAACATTGAGCATCAATTTCATCAAGGTTGTCTTACCACTTCCACTTGTACCCACAATAGCAGTTGTTTTTCCTTCAGGAATACTCAAGGTGACATCATCAATGATAAGGGGCGAATGGGGCCCGCCATATTGGAAACTCACATTTTGAAGGTGAAGATTTCCTTTTTCTGGTAAAATATTGATTTTGTCGGTGGGTTGATCTTCATTTTCTCGTTCGTGAATTTCGCCCATTCGTTCTAAGCTCAATTTTGCATCTTGTGCATTTTGGAAGAAGAGGACTAATTCATCTACGGGCGTATTCAATTGTCCGACGATGTATTGAACGGCTACAAGCATTCCGAGGGTCATATTACCATCAATAACAGCTTTGGCAGCAATGAAAGTGATGAGGATATTTTTGGTTTCGTTGATGAATTTAATCCCCGAACGTTGCCATTGATCGACGGATAATAAATCCATATTGGTACGAAAGAGTCGAGCCTGTAGGCGTTCCCATGCCCAACGACGGTTGCGCTCATCATTGTGCATTTTGATTTCTTTCATTCCGTTGATTAACTGAATCAAAGAATTTTGACTATCAGCGGCTAAATCATATTGTCTAAAATCCAGTTCTCTTCTTTTTCTTAAAAACCAGAAAATCCATAAGAAATATAAAACAGTCGCTACTACATAAACCAAAAAGATGGTCAAATTGTAATACGCCAAGACAAATCCAAACAGAAAAATATTAAAGAAATCAAATAAGGTGAGCAAGGAGGTATTCGTCAGAAATTGTTCGATACGTTGATTATCATAAATACGTTGAATAAAATCCCCCGTCATTTTTGTTTCAAAAAAACGAATAGGTAATTTGGTAAGTTTGCTCAAATAATCGGAGATCAAGGAGATATTAATACGTGTTCCAATGTGTAACAATATCCAAGAACGAATGACTTCTATTACTGTTTTTCCAGCAAAAAGCACTAAATGAGCGATTACAATCAAGGTAATAAAGCCCAAATCCTGCTTACCAATTCCAATATCCACTAAGGCCTGCATTAAAAATGGAAAGGCAATTTGCAACAAACTACCGATTAGCAAGCCCAAAACAAGCTGTACAATGAGTTTTTTATATCGTTTCAGATAAGCAAAAATATACCCAAATCCTTTTTTATTAATTTCTTCCCCTTCAGCAAGATAAAAATCAGGAGTAGGTTCAAGCAAGAGTAAAACGCCTACTTTTTCATCATCTTGTTCTCCAGCGATCCAGCCTTTTAAGAAATCTTCTTTACTCAAGGTACGAATTCCAATAGCAGGATCACCAATGATGACTTTAGTTTTAGTGACTTTATACACTACTACAAAATGGCGTTGTTCCCAAAAAGCAATACAAGGTTTGGGAAGATCACCCAGTATTTTTTCATAAGAAACAACACAGCCAAGTGTTTGGAAACCAATATGTTCAGCTGCATCACTAATACCCAATAGAGATACACCTTGTCGATCCACATACGTAATATCCCGTAAATATTCTAAAGAATAGAAACGCCCATAGTGTCGCGCTACCATGCGTAGGCAGGTCGCACCGCAATCCATCGAATCAAGTTGTTTATAAAATGGATAAGATTTAGGCATAGGATCTGAAAGGGGAATTGCTTCCGTTATTGGTTTTGTCTGTTCTTAATTTATTGTTTTTGATAAATTGTATGGAATGAAAGACAAGCATTTTGAAATTTCATTGGTGTTACAATTTTTCAAAAAACCGATATACTTAAAAGTGTGTATTGTAGAAATGTTAGAGATTCTCTAACGATAAGAGGAACAGGGGATATTGTTTGTTGCTATCTGTATTTTGACTTTCGTTTTGGATTGTTGATACAAAGTCCAAGAACTGTACCGAATTATATTCTTTCATAATATGTTTGTGTTTCTCTTTTCAGATGCGAAAATAGTTTATTTTTCTAATTTCAATAAATTTGATATGTAAAAATTTGAAATTAGTATAATTTATATGATTATACAGGTAAGTTTAAACGAGAAATTTCCCCATTTTCTACATCTTTATTCCTTGTCTGTTTGTTGTATTGGATAAAGATTTACAATAAGCAATCAAATCTATTGTACATTCTTAATTATCTTACGATATTTGATGTCTTTTCTGAATTTATGGTTTTTACGAACTACTTTAAAACAATGAAGAAGCAAGCGGCAGCGGCGATACCAACCCAGTGGGGTACTTTCCAGATGATTGCTTATTCTGATGATGATAAGGAGCGAATGCCTCATCTCGCTATCGTACATCCAGCAATGAATGTTCAAGAAGATGTAGTTGTTCGTATTCATTCGGAGTGTTTAACAGGCGATTTATTTACTTCCAAACGTTGTGATTGTGGTGAGCAATTGCATGTTGCGATGGAGATGATTGCTAAGGAGAAAGGAGCGTTAATTTATTTGCGGCAAGAGGGTAGAGGAATTGGTATCATTAATAAACTAAAAGCCTATAACCTCCAAGACGATGGATTGAATACCATTGATGCAAATACTCATCTAGGCTTTGAACCAGATGCACGTCATTATGATCCAGCTATTCAAATTCTTCAAGATTTGGGAATAACTTCTATTCAGTTGTTAACCAATAATCCCTTAAAAGTAGAGGCATTTGAAAAAACACCTATTCAAGTCAATGAACGCTTACCTATTGTCATCCCAGCACATCAAGATAATCATGCTTATCTAAAAACGAAAAATGATTTGATGGGGCATTTTTTAAATTTATAATTTTCAATACCTATTTTATAAAAATCAAAATTATCTTTTGAATTAGGTACAATTCTGAAAATACCTAGTAAATGCCTTGTTTTATTTGCCAAAACATATTCTATTCTTGTTAGATGTTTTTTTTTTTACATAGTAAACTGACTTACTGAAAGTTAGAAATGAATTAACAATTTTCGTTATATGAAAAATACCTACTTTGGGGTATTATTAATTAGGTCTTATTCTCGTATATTTGCTTTGTAATAAAGACGTTTAAACAACGTATTTACTCCCATCTACCGATTTCAGCAAGATTTTATTGCTTTAATTTAACCAGTCGTTCGTCAAATTATGTATTTGTACGCCTACTGGTTTATTGATTTGTCTCAAAAACTAAAGAATTTTAAATCGTAATCGGTTTATGGGATGGCCTCTCTCTGCTTTGTTAGAGGGGGGCTTTTTTGATAATAAGTATCATAAATTAGGTGTATTGCCCCAGAAACCTATACCAATATACCTTCAACTTCAAACACAACTCCAATTTCAAAAAAATAAATTAGAATTGAGATAATTTATCGATAAGCCGTATAAATCACCACAATACTTTCATTTAAAACATCATCGGGTTGAATTCGTAAAATTGGATTGACATTATCATCGGTGAGCAGTCCATTGGTATAAGTAGCATTGATGGTGAAACCATCTTCATCAAAACTGCTTAAACTAGCCGTTATTTTTCCTAGATCATCTCCATTTTGGTGAGAATAACGAATACCTATACAATTAGAATTAGAAGCATATCTAGAAATATCATTAATGGAGTTACCATTCGACCCCGTATAAATGAATTGTTGTGTAATGCTTCCATTATCATCTCTTGCAAAACCTGTCATATTTCCAAAGGCATTTTGTAATCCTCGCGTATTATTACCCACATTATTGTCAACATCTAGATTATACGTTTCAATATTGGCATGCGCTGCAAACGTAATTTGAGAAGGCTGAAAGGGTAATCCTGTAATGGATTGTGAACCCGCCGAACTAATAATAAATGTTCCTACATACACGCTTGGCCCTACTTGCAATTGATGCCAGCCATTAGTAGCGGTATAGGTATAAATGGTTTCCTCATCAGAATCATAAATTAACATACCTTCTTCCGCACCCGTAATAGAATTTCGTTCCGCAGAAGTGGCTTCATGTATCTTGACTAAATTGCCAGCAGATGGTGCTTGACTGTAAACGATTAGGGGGAATACTAAAAGTAGTAATAATGTTATTTTTCTCATACTGGAATAACCTCAAAGACTATACCACACCTTAGTTTAAAAAAAATTACTCTTTTTATAAATCCAAACATAATTCTCGTTTCTTTGTCTTATAACTAGATCATTTTTAATTAGCCAAATAGACTTTTATGCAACTTGAAACGGATTACCTTATCATTGGAAGTGGTGCTATGGGAATGGCATTTGCCGATACCTTACTGACCGAAACAGATGCTACAATGATTATTGTTGATCGCTACGCCAAACCAGGGGGACACTGGAATATGGCGTATCCATTTGTGACGCTTCATCAACCTTCTCAATATTATGGGGTGAGTTCGAAGGAAATGAGTAAGGGACGAAAAGATCAAATTGGTCTCAATAAAGGACTCTATGATTTGGCGACAGTGGCAGAAATTCGTTCTTATTATGAGGAATTGATGCGTGCTGATTTTTTACCTACTGGAAAAGTTCAGTATTTTCCTTTGTGTGAATATCAAGGCGATCATAAATTCATGCATAAATTTTCAGGGGAAGTTTTTGAGGTGAAAGTGAATAAAAAATTAGTGGATTGTACCTACTTAAATACTTCTGTTCCTTCTACACATACACCCAATTTCTCCATTGCTCCCGAAGTGCAATTCATGCCACTCAATGATCTTCCAAAAATTACAACTCCTCCAAAAGGATTTGTAGTGATTGGTGGGGGTAAAACGGGTATAGACGCTTGTCTTTGGCTAATGGAAAATCATGTACATCCAGATAAAATCACTTGGATCGTTTCGAGAGATGCTTGGTTAATAGATCGACAAAATACCCAACCGACTTTAGAGTTTTTTAATACCTCCATTGGCGCGCAAGCTGCCCAATTCGAAGCTGTGGCACAATCAGAATCTATTCCTGATATGTTTGATCGCTTGGAAGATGCTGGTGTTTTGGTGAGAATTGATAAGAAGGTTCGTCCAAGGATGTTTCATGCGGCAACCATCAGTCAAATGGAATTGGAACAATTGCGTCGCATCAAAAATATAGTTCGTAAAGGAAGGGTAACTGCCATCGAAAAAGATCAAATTGTCTTTAAAGAGGATTCCGTTCCAACTAGCCTGGACCACATTCATATCGATTGTTCAGCTACGCCTATCAAAGCAGATAAGCCTATTACTCCAGTTTTTAAAGGCAATGTAATTACACCACAAACGGTTCGGTCTTTCCAACCTGTTTTTAGTGCTTCTTTTATTGCGCATATTGAGGCGAATTTTGAAGATGAAAAAGAAAAAAATCGCCTGACGCAAGTCGTTCCACTTCCCAATCATGCGACCGATTGGATCAAAATGACTGCACAAATGATGCTCAATCAATTTACATGGTCACAAAATAAAGCCCTTCGGAAATGGATGCTCGAAAATCGTTTAGATGGGTTTAGTAAAATGATTAAAGCTGTACCTAAAGATGATTTAGAGAAACAAGCTATTATTAAAAAACTGCGGGATAATGCGATGCCTGCCATGATAAAATTACAAGAATACATGGATGAATTAACTGCAAAAGACCAAGTAAAACAAACTTTTGAACGCCCTCAATTTCAAATCCGTCGAGATTTATTTTTAAAAGGACGTTTAGCCGAAACCCCGAAATCAGATTTAGAAATAGGGGAGGGAGAACTCCTAGTTAAGATTGACAAATTTGCTTTTTCAGCGAATAATATCACCTATGCCGTTGCAGGAGATCAATTGGGTTATTGGAATTTCTTTCCACCAGTGGGCGAAGAAAGTGGGGGCTGGGGGGTCATTCCTGTTTGGGGATTTGCGGATGTTGTGGCATCTAATGTAGAAGAAATTCCTGTAGGAGATCGATTTTATGGTTATTTCCCACCAGCAAGTCATTTGAAAATGCAGCCGATTCGTATCAGCGATAAACAATTTATGGAAGGGGCGGCGCATCGAGCGCAACTACCATCAGGTTATAATATGTATACACGCGTAAAAGCGGAAAAAGGCTACCATTCTGCTATGGATAATGGGCGAGCTTTATTATTTCCCTTGTATTTAACGGCTTTTTGTTTGTGGGACTCTTTAGTGGTTCATGAATGGTATGAAGCCAAACAAGTATTGATTTTAAGTGCATCAAGTAAGACGAGCATAGGTTTAGGCTATGCTTTACAAGGAGATGAAAATGCACCAAAAGTAATCGGCATGACTTCTTCAAGAAATGAAGAAACCGTCAAAAATCTTGAACTTTATGATGAAGTCTTAACCTACGATCAAATAGAACAACTAGATCCTACTATTCCTACAGTCATCGTGGATATGTCTGGTAATCAAACGGTTTTGGTCAATTTGCACCAGCATTTAGCCGATAATATGAAATTTACCATTAATGTAGGATTGACACATTGGTCAGATGCGCGTCCGAAAAAAGGCATTATTACAGAACGAAGTCAATTTTTCTTTGCGCCAGGTCATATCAAACGTCGGGTAAAAGAGTGGGGGATGGATGGTTTCAATGCTCGTAGTACAGGCTTCATGTTATCCGCAACTAAAAAAACAATGCAGTGGCTAAAATTTAGAACACTAGATGGTTTGGAAGGAATGGCGGCAGTTCATCAAGATGTGTGCAATGGAAAAATGCCTGCCAATGAAGGTTTGATTGTGGAAATGGGGTAGGGGTGTTGAGGTAGAACGGAATGACATAGGACTTAGGATAAAATCATCCTAAGTCCTAAAGTCTGTAAATTTTTAGTTTTCCCTAAAATTTACCATTTGTATTTTTCCATTCTGACTCAGCAGGAATGGGTTCAATCACATCCCAGTGTTCTACGATTTGTCCATTTTCTAAGCGGAATAAATCATAAAAAGCCACGTGCTCGCCTTTACCAAATTTTCCTTCACTCATGGTTAATACAAAATTTCCTTCACCGAGTATTTTATGCACTTTATCATACTCCATCACTAATCCATTTTCGGCAAAATATTTAAGTGCAGCACCCAAACCATCTAAACCATCTGCCACAGCAGAATTGTGTTGAAGATATTTTGTAGGATTAATTAGGCTTGCCAAATTGTCCATTTTACCTTCTAAAAAGACTTCATTCATTAATGTTTCTACTATTTTCTTATTCGCTGCCGTTTTGTCTTTATCTGTAATAGTTGTTTCACCATCCAATTGGGTTCTACCACTTGGATTTGGAGGGGTGATTTCTGTTAAGTTATCCCAATGTTCTACAATTAGACCATCCTCAAATCGGAAGACATCGAATGCTGCTTTAGGGCCAAAGAAATCATATTCTGTGTGCGTAATGACATAATCTCCATCTTCAAGAGCGCGTACTACATTGGCTTTGAATCCTTGTGGAGGGGCATGTTTGATTACTTCACCAAAACCAGCCAAACCATCACCTACCGCTAAATTGTGTTGGATGTATTTTTCTGGATTGATGTACGAAATAGGAGTTTTATCTCCTGTGTTAAAACTGTTGAGTAAGGCAACCACCTTTTCTTTGTTTGACAATTCCATCGTTGTTTCTTTTTCTGGTTTTGAATCTGAATTTTGAGAAGTTTCGCCACAACTACTTATTAAAGCAATCATTATAAAGGCGATAAATAAATTGGTTATTTTCATTTTGAATTGATTTTATAAATGATACCACAAAGTTAGAGGGGAAAGCAAGAAGAAGAATGGTAAGAAATTGCCTTTAGACTGTCAAAATGAGAAAATGAATATTTTGGAGACATTGTACTTGACTCTTGAATTATTTTAATGTGCTTTTCGAAAGAGTTCAGGTGTAGTTTGGGTATACTTTTTAAAATAGCGATAAAAATTGGTGGGATCATCAAATCCAGTGGTGTAAGCAATTTCTTTGATGGGGTGAGCCGTATTGATTAAAAGACGCTTGATTTGAGTGATTAAAACTTCGTCAATCAAGGTTTTAGCGGAGATGCCGAGGATGTTTTTAACAATATTATTGAGTGTTTTGGGGGTGCAATTCATTTTTTTTGCATAATCCATGACTCGTTTGGTTTCAAAACAGTCTTGTTCGATTAGTTGCTGCAACTGTACAAATTCATCAACATATTTTCGTTTTAAGAAGATATTACTGTTGTTTGTTTTGATACGAAATAGTTTAATAATCAGCATGTGGAGGGCAGATCGAATAATACCCACAGAAAATTCATCATAAGATTCGAAGTATTCTTTTTCGATACTGTGTACCAATTGTAAGATGTCATTATAAGCCGCTTCGTCTAACTCGATTTTGGGCATGGTCAATAACTCATTGAAGAGTTGAATTGACTTGATAACTTCTATTTCACTAAAATGACTCGCCAAAAAATCCTCCGTAAAGATTAACACATAACCTTTGACAGAGGGACTTCTAAAAAATTTTTGCAATTGATCTTTTCGGATGGTTAATAGACTTCCTTTTTGGTAAGCATAATCAGTAAAATCTATCGTATGAAAGCCCTTGCCATCCGTAATAAGGAGAATGTGATAAAAATGAATTTTATGAATTTGCGTAATATCATGTTCTATTTCACGAAGCATCAATTCTTCCAATTTGATGAGATCAAAGGGAGAATTCGGATTTTGACTATTTTGAAATTGAATATCTTGTACTTGATTTCGCATTGATTACGCTATCCGTTTTTTGCAAACATAATTATAAGGAAAAGTAGCGAATCCAAAGCGAAAAATTAACAGATTTAACCAAAAGAAGTATCCATTTCTATATCTTTTGTACCTACATTTATTTTTGTTCCTTTTTCTTTCGCCAAGCTGCTCCCAACATAATCACACGATCATAACTTTTGATTCCTTCAGGAATACCCTGTGCTTTCAGAAAAGTATTATAGGTAGCATATCGTAAGCGAGGAAATAAATCGGGATAGGCTAGTATAGCTTGGTTGATCGCATCTAAATCTGATTGTATACCGAGTGGAAGATTGGCTCGAAATTCACTATAAATTTGAGGTTCATAGCGTTTATAATTGACTGCCAACGACCGCCAATAACTCAATGTACCCGCATATTTAACGAAAGGATCATCGGATTGAGTACAAGTTAGATATGCCCAAAAATTGCAAGTGCCTTCTTGTCCAAAACCATAAGCATGTGCAAATTCATGCGCTAAAATATACGGCTGACTGATCGGATGCAGCCCTAAATCAATATTGGGTTCGCCCACAAAGGGGAAATAGACACCTGCTGTACTAATGACCAATAAAATTCCTTTGGGTTTTAATAGTCGTGCATTGGCTTTTCCACTAGCTGGATAATTCAGTTGATTGAGTGTTGTTTTGACGGCTTGATTGATATACGTTTCAAAGTTTTCAGGAAAAAAAGATTCATCTAAGGCTTCATCTGTTGCATTTGGAATGGCATTTCGATACTGAATTAAAGAGTCTGTGGTTTGGTATAATTCTGCTTTTAGTTCTGTTAAGCTCAAGGGCTGCACATCCAACTCAAGATAATCTTCCACCATGATACGCTGATAATTGTATCCCCATAAAATCAAAAAAAGAAATACCAAAGCACTCAAAAAAGCGGTAGTAGAGAAAAGGGCTTGTAACAATTTTTGTTTCCAATTGGCTTCTTGTCGATAAAGTCGAACACTCCATCTTACGATTATAAATAAAACAATTCCAAAAAAAACATAAATTAAAGGTATAGGAGAAATAAATGTCACTGCATCAAATATCTTTCGTATCCCTAAGAAAACACCTCTGCTGTAGTAGGTTTCCACAATTTCAGGATAATAAGATAGGACTATCCTAATCAAGACAGCAAGAACAGCCAATCCAATCCATATCCAACGACTATCTATTTTTTTCCAAAGCGTCATTTATTTTGGTTTACAAGTAGAAATCAAAAATACCAAAAACTTTATCTACAATTGAACTGTTTTTCAAGGTATAAAATTATCTTTAGCACACGAAGAAAATAAACCTTCTTTGACAAAACTCGTGGTCAGTTCAAAATAAAAGAGTAAACGACTGCAAGAAGTGAACGATTTTAAGTTTGAATTGACTTTTTCGCGAGAAAAGTCAAAGAATCAAAATAAATACAAGTATATTTCTTCAAGTCAAAACTCATCAAGATGGAATCTGCTGTCATGAAACCTACAAATTCTCTTCAAATTCAACGTCGCCTTTTTGGGGAAGTTCCTCAATTTTCCAAACGAGACACAGCCTATGTTGAAGCTCACCCAGCTTTACGTCCTTTTTATAAATATGAGGTGAATGTCGAAAGTTTCAAACAACTTATTCAAGATAAACAAAAAGATACCATCAATCGTGCTGTTTTAGTCGAAGTATTGCAACAGCAGTATGAAAAAATGACTCCTTTTGATGCCGTTCACAATAATATCACACAACTCGCTAATGAGAATACTTTTACCATTATAACGGCTCATCAACCCAGCTTATTTACAGGGCCATTGTATTATGTGTATAAGATCATTTCTACTATAAATCTTACCCAAAAACTGAAAGCAACTTATCCCAATTACCATTTTGTGCCTGTATTTGTAACGGGAGGGGAAGATCATGATTTTGAAGAAGTGAATCATGTCCATTTATTTGGAAAAAAACTGACTTGGGAAAATGAAGAATCGGGTTCCGTTGGTATGATGAAAACTGCTTCGCTTGTCCCAGTTTTAGAAGAGTTGAAAACCATTCTTGGTGATACCCCCAATGCTCAACGTATCTTTAAAATCATGGAACAAACTCATACCCAATTTGATCGTTATTCAAATGCTACTCTTGAAATGGCAAACCTTCTTTTTGGGGAAGAAGGTTTAGTCGTGTTGAATATGAATCATGCTGAGTTAAAACGTTTATTTATTCCTTTTATTAAAGAAGAAATCTTTCATCAACCCTCTAAAAAACTCGTTGAAGAAACCCAAGAATACTTAAATAATGCGGGTTTTAAAAGTCAGGCATATCCACGGGAAATCAATTTTTTCTATTTAAAAGATCAAATACGCGAACGTATTGTACAGGAAGACACTACTTTTCAAGTGCTAAATACATCTATCTCTTTTTCTAAGGAAGCATTAGCCCTTGAAATTGAAAAACATCCAGAACGATTTAGTCCAAATGTAGTGATGCGTCCACTTTATCAAGAGACCATTTTGCCAAATTTAGCTTATATTGGAGGAGGTGGAGAACTAGCCTATTGGATGGAACGCCAAAGTCAATTTGCTCATTTTGGAGTGAATTTTCCGATGCTCATTCGTCGTAATTCTGTTTTATGGTTGGATAAAAGTGTGGTAAAACGAATGAATAAATTACAACTTTCGCTAGATGATTTATTTCAAGAAGAAGATGTTATTATACGTCAATTTGTCGATCGTCAAGCCCAAAACGACCTATCTATTGAAACGCAAAAAAATCAATTAGCTGAAATTTTTGATACCATCAGCAAACTTGCTCAATCTGTTGATCCAACACTAAAAAAAGCAGTATTATCAGAAAAAACCAAACAATTAAAAATACTCCAACAATTAGAAGGGCGTTTGCATCGTGCTGAAAAGCAAAAACATGATACGGCAATTCAACAAATTCGTAGTTTGAAAGCAAAATTATTCCCTAAAAATGGTTTACAAGAACGCTATGATAATTTTATTCCCTTTTATTTAAAATATGGAGATGATTTCATTAACACCTTAAAACAGCAGCTCGATCCCTTAGAAAAAGGCTTAGTCATTATATCAGAAGCCTAACTTTATTTTTATAAAAATTTTTGGAATTATCCAATCTGAATTAGCGTACTTTTTACACTAATTAAGCTGCTATATTTGCCATTCCATAAATAATTCCATAATTTAACGTTTTATAGCATTCAAATTTCTTGAATCGCAACGATTCAAACCAACAATTTCATGGTTTCATTAGATAATTTTTTCAAATCTGCTTTTACAGTTGATAACGTAATATTTGGATTTGATGAGGGTGATTTAAAAGTACTATTAATTAAACGCGGGGAACAACCTTTTCTTGGCAAATGGGCCTTGCCAGGGTATTTTGTATATCCTAATGAAGATTTAGATGGTGCTGCTGTACGAGTATTAGAAGAGCTGACAGGTTTAAAAAATGTTTATTTAGAACAAGTAGAAACCTTCGGAGATGTTAATCGTCATCCTTTCGGACGAGTTATTACTGTGGCGTATTATTCCTTAATTAATACCAAAGATTATATCTTAAAATTAAAAGCTGGTTCTATTGCACAGCAGGCTGAATGGGTGGCACTAAAAGATGTCAATGACATTGCTTTTGATCATGCTGCTATTTTAGCTTCCTGTTTTCAACGACTACAACGAAGAGTACGCCATCGCCCTCTAGGCTTTGAATTATTACCTAAAAAGTTTACCCTTACTCAACTTCAACAATTGTATGAAGCTATTCTTCAAACAGAATTAGATAAACGCAACTTTCGTAAGAAAATCCTCTCCATGAATCTTTTGATTGACCTCAAAGAAATGCAAGAAGGAGTGGCACATCGTCCAGCTAAATTGTATCAGTTTGATCGTGCTAAATACGAGCAATTTTTAGCAGAAGGTTATATCTTCGATTTATCTGAAAGTAAGAAAAAGAATGGGAAAAAAGTGAATGGCGTGCTACACTAAGCTATTCGTATTGAATTGTTGCTACAATCGGCATCATATTTGCATTTTCATAGATATTATTTTATGTCTTTTAAGCAGTGCTTAAACTTAAAATCATCTCTATGAGGATTTCACTTTATACTTTCGTATTTCTACTTTTTTATTCCCTTTCTCTTTTTGCCGAACAAGCTTCATCGCTTACAATGCTTCAACAAGCCGTACAACAAAGTACTAAAGAAGCAAAAGTAGATGCTTTGAATTCACTTTCTATGGCTTATCTCGAAAATAATCAATTAGAGAAAGCAAATCAATCAGCTAATGAAGCCCACCAACTTGCCGAGCAGCTTTCTTATCAAAAAGGTTTAGCAGGTGCAATGGATGTGGAAGGACTTCTTTTTCAAGAAAAATTTGATTATACCAATGCCATGCGCTCTTTTGTAAAGGCATTAAAAATCAGAAATGAGCTTGACGATCCAAAAGGGATCGCTGCATCAAAAAATAATATTGGTAAGGTGTTTTTGCTACAAGGTGAAGTGGATAATGCAGTTGAAAACCTTAACCTAGCCTTACAAACACGCGAAAGTACACAAGATTTTAAAGGCGCTTCTATGACGCACCAAAATTTAGGTGATGCTTATTTACAAAAGAAACTTTACGGGAAGGCAAAAAATCATTATAAACGTGCTCTTGATCTGAAAATTCAATTGGAAGATTTTAAAGGCGCAGCTAGTATGGCTTCTTTTTTAGGACGAATCGTTAGTGATCTTGGAGATTATGAAGGCGCATTAGTTTATCATAATATGTCTTTAGATTTAAATAGTTCTATTGAAGATTTACCTCAAATTGCCAACGATTATAATAACATCGCGATGATTTATCAGTCGCAACAATCTTATGATGAGGCAATAGAAGCTAATAATGTAGCCAAAAGTATACGAAAAGAACTAAAAGATAAATTAGGATTAGCAGAGACCTACAAAAACCTCGGATTAATCTATACAGAATTAGAAAAAGAGAAAAAGGCAAGTCTTAATTTGGAGAAAAGTACCGACTTGCTACAGGAATTGAGTGGTGATCCTAGTATTCATGAAATTTATAAAGCTATCGCAGGTGCATATTCTAATTTAGGAGAATATAAAAAAGCTTATCAAAATCATACCGCTTATGCTACAACTAAAGATGATTTTTATAGTCAAGAAAAAGCAAAAGCATTAGTAGAATTAAATACAAAGTATGAATCTGAATTTGCTGCAAAAGAAAAACAACAACAAATTGAAAAATTAGAACTCGAACAAGCTTCTGCTAATAGAATTCGAATCTTCCTTTTGGCATTGATTGGTTTGATTGGGTTACTAGCCTTGAATTTGTACACTAGCTATAGGCGAAAAAAACAAGATAATGAGTTATTAATGGCGAAAAATGAAGAAATTCAACGCCAGAAAAATGAAATCGACAAGAAAAATGCAGAATTAGAAGAGAAAAATGTCAGTTTAGACATTCTCAATTCTAAGTTAGTAGATGAAATGGCAGAGCGCGAATCTATCGAAAAATCTTCTTTTGCAAGGGATAGTTTTATTGCTACCATGAGTCATGAAATGCGTACACCAATGAATGCAATTGTGGGAATGACGCATTTATTACTTGAAGATAAACCCCGTAAAGATCAGACTGAATCCTTACGTACGCTTCAATTTGCTGCTAATAATTTGACGGTTTTTATCAATGACATTCTAGATTTCTCTAAAATTGAAGCAGGGAAGTTAACCCTAGAAAGTCGAGAGTTTGAACCTAAGAAAATCTTTGATGAAATTTCTCATCGTTTCCAACGACCCATTGAAGACAAAGGAGTCTCACTAAGTTATCAATTTGATGAGCGTATTCCTGATCGTTTAATTGGTGATCCTGCACGTCTTAATCAAATTCTCAATAATTTGGTGACGAATGCGATGCAAAGTACCGAAGAAGGCTTAGTAAGTTTGAATGTCTATTTAGATGAATATAATACCAAAGAAGCTGTTCTGAAAATTGTAGTTTCAGATACAGGTACGGGACTTTCCAGAGCAAAATTAGAGAAAATGTTCCGTCAATTTGATGAGCAAAATACGGATATTTTTGAAGGTTATGAACGTTCTAGTCTAGCATTAGCAATTACTAAACGTTTGGTGGATTTACAAAATGGCAAGCTAGAAGTAGATACTGCCATTGGAAAAGGTACCATGTTTACGATTTATATTCCTTGTAAACAAACGGCACAACAAACTCAGGTCGTTGAGCAAAAAACAGTTGAACCAGAAAACTTCAATGGTTATCGTATTTTGATTGTGGAAGACAATCGTATCAATCAATTAGTGGTAGCAAAAATGTTGAAAAAATTAGGGATGCATGTGGTCACTGCTGATAATGGACAAGAAGCATTAAAAGAAGTCAACAACTCAGATTTCGATTTAATTTTAATGGATATTCAAATGCCTGTCATGGATGGATACAAAGCAACTGCTCAAATCCGTGCCATGCAAGATACAAAGAAAGCGAATATTCCAATTATCGCGCTTACTGCATCTGCATTTTTATCTGAGACGGAAAAAGCTAAATTATTTGGCATGAATGATCATGTGGGTAAGCCATTTGGGCCAGAAGACTTATTAGAAAAAATTACAACTTGCGTTGAGCAACAAAAAACGCAGACAGCTTCCTAGTTCACCCTAATAAATTAATTTAAAAGCGTATAAGTCTGATGAATTTATACGCTTTTTTATTGCAGCTTTACCTTCATTTCTACAGGTTGATGATCGGAGAATTGGAAATCTTGATCTACGCCTTTTACTTCCAATACTTCAACATTGGGAGAAACTAAAAAGAAATCAATTACCGTTTTAAAGGTAGTCTTTCGATTATACGGTTCAGAAGTTTTTCGATTAGTAGCCGTGGAAGGATCATAAATCCATCGCCAATTGGTAGGAAGTAAATCTTTTTTAATATTGATTTGAGTATAACCTGCAGATTCACCAGGCATTAGGGTGTCAAAAGCGAAATCAGGTGGACATTGATTCCAATCGCCTCCTGCTATTACATAATTTCCTTTTGTATACTCTTTTAAAATTAAATCTTTAAAATATTTGATTTGTTGTTTTTTGATAAAACCACCTTTATCATAAGCAGAATTATGAATATTTAAAACAACCAATTCTTTCCCACTTGTTAAAGGATACCGAAGAAGTCCAATACATCGATCTAAATGAAAAATGCGATCGGGCCAGTCAAACGATCCCGGTAATTGAAGTCGTTTCGCTTCTTTAGGTTGAAAACGGCTCAGTGTACCCAATCCACCATAGCATTTACCATAAGATTTCCAAGGTTCTAATAATGGAATAGGACTATAAGCCACATCAAAGTTTACAGCAAGATAAGTCGCAAAATCTTTTTTTATCGCTGCATATTTTTCTAATTGATTGATGTAATAACTTCTTTTTGAATTGACATCAACTTCCTGAAATAAATAGAAATCATGATTAGTTTGAGATAAATAATCCAATGCACCTTGAATATTAAAATTGACAGCTTCTTCTGTATCTCTCACCAAATATCCTTCTGAATGATATTCTGTTACAGCATCAAAGAAGAATCCCATATTGTGCCCTAAGCCACCATAACCTACATTCCAACTAGTAAAAGTAAAAATACTATCTTCAAGAATAGTTTGTGAAGATGCTTGTATGGAAGCTTGATCCATTTGCTGAGGAGGCTGAAAATCATTACATGTACCTACAGTAAGAATAATAAAAATGTACAGCATTAGCATCAAAAACAAAACTGCAAAGGTCTTGAAAAAGAGTCGGATAAAAGATCGCATAGTGTGTATGTGAAAATTGATTAGGTAATATGTTCTATTAAAAAGTGTTTAGTGAATCTGTTTATTAAGATATTAAAATTGATTGATAATTTGGTCTTTTAACGAACTCTTAAAACCCTAAGAGGTCTTTCATTCCAAAACAGCCTTCTTTTCCTATCAACCATTCGGCGGCTAATAATGCTCCTCTAGCAAAACCTTCTCTAGAATGGGCAATATGAGTAATTTCAATTGTATCAACACTAGAGTTATAGGCTATTTGATGTGTCCCTGGAACTTTATCTATCCGTTTTGAGACGATAGCTAAGTCATTAGCATTGGATGATAGTTCATTCGTCCATTGCTTTTTACGATCTACCTCGTCAAGAATTCCTTCAGCCAATGAAATAGCAGTTCCACTTGGAGCATCTAGTTTTTGGGTATGATGAATTTCTTCCATTTCAATATTATATTGAGCATGGGAATTCATCATTTGAGCCAATTTACGATTAATCGCAAAAAAGATATTTACCCCTACGCTATAATTAGAAGCATAGAAAAATGCTCCTTTTTGCGCCAAACAAATTTTCTGTACTTCATCCATTTGTTCCAACCAAGCCGTTGTGCCAGAAACAATCGGTGTCTGATGTTCTAGACAAAACTTGATATTATGGAAGGCTGTATCAGGCTGTGTAAATTCAATGGCTACATCGGCTTGTTCTATTGCACTAGCGGTTAACTGATTTCGGTTTCCAGCATCGATTTTCAGTACAATTTCATGTCCTTGTTCAAGGGCTAGATGTTCTATCGTTTTACCCATTTTTCCATAGCCAATGATTGCAATTTTCATAGTAATTCTACAAGTGAAATAAACAAGAAAAGAAAAAAATAAAAAAGTTCCTCTGATTTGTGACTTATATTAAAGAAGACCGTCTTAAAGTAATTAAGTTTATTTTTTATAAACTTAGGCTTGAATACCTTCTCAATTTTCAGGATACCCTTTTAGATTTCTAGAAGGGTATCTTTTCAGCACTTTTTACAGAGGAACAAGCACAAAGTTAATTTTTGTTTTTATATTTAGCACAAGAAAAAGAAAAACATCTCATTCTTTTTTACTTTCCAACATTGTAGTCCCTTATTATCTATATCATAGGATATTCTTATTTTATATAAATAGCGTCTTTTCAGACGGCACATTATTTTCTAACAAACATTACTTTTTTAAAATTAAAACGAAAGACACATGAAAAAGTACCTAACTGAATTTATCGGGACATTTTTCTTAGTATTAACCATCGTAGTTACTGTAAATGGTGGAGCTGGCGCAATGGCTCCTTTAGCAATCGGTGCTGTATTGATGGTCATGGTGTATGCTGGCGGACACATTTCTGGCGCACATTACAACCCAGCTGTAACTGTGGGGGTTTGCTTACGTGGCGCATGTTCTTGGTCCGAAGCACCTATGTATATTGTAGCTCAACTCGTTGGAGCTGTTTTAGCAGCTTTGGTTGGTGAGTATTTAGTATTAAATATTGCCGGTGCATCTATGCCTGCAACTGCTGGAACATTTTCATTCGTACCTGGTATGTTGGCTGAATTTTTAGGCACATTTGCTTTGGTTTGGGTGGTATTAAATACAGCTACCACTAAAAGTACAAGTGGCAATTCTTATTATGGATTAGCGATTGGTTTGACTGTAACGGCTTGTGCTTATGGTTTAGGCGCGGTTTCTGGTGGTGCATTCAATCCAGCAGTAGCAGCAGGAGTGATCACAGCAGGAATGTCTGGTGTAGCTAATATTGGAGCTTTCTTAGTAGGACAAATTGCAGCGGCTGTTTTGGCAGCATTTGCGTTCAAATTTGTTTATGGCGATAGAGATTAATTACTATATTTTTAAAAAAAAGCCGATTGTTGTTACTTCAACAATCGGCTTTTTTTGTTTGGGATTATAACCCTTATTCAAAAACTAAATGCTGCGCACTAATATAATTTTCTGAGCCATCTAAGGAAGAGTTTTGAAGGATAGATTTAATTTCCAGCAGCTTCTTTTCACAATCTCGCAAAGCTTCCATACGTATCAATTCATCATCATTCATCAAATTTCCTAAATCTTCTAAATGGGTGATTTCTGCCATCGTTTTATCCAATAACTCATTTAAAACGAAATATTGATTTTGCTTTGAATTTGTTTGACGAATAGAAAATAAAGTACTACATGGAAAATAATCATATGCTGAATTTTGAATAAAATCGAAACTCGCACGAATATCTGTAATCTGCATTTTCCAAGAGGACGCAATTTCTTTTACTAGCATTCCCAATTGATAAGGTACTGTAAAAGTAGAATAATTTGCTAGGCGTGCATTTACATGCGTTTCAAATCCAAGATTGATACAAAATTCATGAGCAATACAACTTGCTACGTGTACAGGAGTATACCATTCATTCTTTAGATAACCCATGTTTAACCAAATCGGAGCAACACGCAAATTTTGATATACTTGAATATCTTTACGATTATCACAAGGTAAAATAGCCAATGTAATTGTTGTTCCGTTTACATCTTCTCCCAAAATAGAAGCTGCATTTCTTAAACGATTCAAGACTTGCCAATTGGATAAACCATTACTCAAATGAAAGCGATGATAATAATTATTCTCTTCATCATGCCATCCAAAATTGAGCATTTTTTCATCTAATAATGGATGGTTTAATATGCGTTTGAAAATATCCAAACCCGCATAAATCTTGGCGACCATCTCTCTATCAAATTGCGTTTTTGTGGTACGACCTATTGTAAATTGTAATTTTTGCATAACAAATTCTTAATTTCGCTACTGTTATTCTTTATTGTATACAATTTTCAAACCAAATAAAGATGGAGATTCGTTCCGCTTCGCTTATTGATATCAACGAATTAGCACAATTATTTGATGCGTATCGTGTTTTTTATGGAAAAGATGCTGATCTCGCAAGAGCCAAACAATTTTTAACAAAACGACTTAATCAGAACGACTCTACTATTTTTGTAGCAGAAGTGGACAATACCTTAGCTGGTTTTGTACAATTATATCCACTTTTTTCCTCTACTAGAATGCAAGAACTTTTGCTGTTAAACGATTTATTTGTTTCGAAAATGCATCGTGGAAAAGGAATTTCCGTTAAATTAATTGATGCTGCTAAAGCCTATTGTCGAAAGATAGGAGCTTGCGGTTTATCTTTAGAAACAGAAAAAAATAATACAATAGGAAATCAACTCTATCCAAGAACAAATTTTGAACTAGATACCGAACATAATTACTATTTTTGGGCCTGCAAATAAATTTATTGACTTCAGCCAAACTAAAACCAAACTTATGTCCACAGCAAATGTACGTGTAAGTACCGAGATTGATCCATTACGTCGTGTTATTGTTCATCGCCCAGATGAAGGTATTTCACGCATTTCTCCTAAACGTGCAGAAGAATTATTATTTGATGATATTGTGTATTTACCACAAATGCAAGAAGAACATGATATCTTTACCAATGTACTCAAAGCATTTGTAGGAGACGAAAATGTACTCGAAACCGAGCAATTAATTCGAGAAGCCTTGCATCACGATGAGGAAGCTAAAACGGAGATGATCGACAAAATTGTGGATTATGAAGAATTGCCACAAGTGTATAAAACACTATTACACCAATTAAAACCTGCTGTTTTAGCTAAAGTCTTAATCACAGGCTATTACGAAAAAGAAGATCGTATTTTATTCGATCCAATTCCAAATTTTATCTTTACCAGAGATATTGCCGTCACAGTAAATGACCATGTTATTGTAACAAAAGCAGCTAAAATGGCACGTTTTCGGGAGAATTTCTTGACGCGCTTCATTCTTTGGGCGCATCCTATATTTAAGGAACTCCGCGAAAATGACCGACTCATTAATTTAAATCATATTGATAAATTTCCACCATCCAGAAAAGGAGAAAGCGTATCTGTAGAAGGAGGTGACATGATGATTATTGAGCATGATTATCTTTTGATTGGTTGTAGTGAACGTACTTCTTCGCATGCCATCCACTCCTTAAAAGAGGTGCTATTTAAAAAAGGAGTGATCAAAAACGTGGTACAAGTCAATATTCCAAATGATCGTTCTTACATGCACATTGATACCGTATTTACGCGTATTAATAAAAATCATGTAGTTGCGTTCAAACCGATCATTGTAGAAGGGAACAATTCTAGTGTACAAGTGTACTCGCATACAGGAGTGATGCGTGAATACAACTCTATAAAAGATTTCTTCTTGGGTGAGATAAATCCCAATATGGAATTTATCCTTAGTGGAAATGGTGAATCGCCTTATCAAGAACGGGAGCAATGGACGGATGGTTGCAATTTAGTAGCCATGAAACCAGGAGTCGCCTTAACCTATGATCGAAATCCTCGTACTGAAATTGCTTTCAAAGAACATGGCTATTCCATTCTTCATGCACGTGATTTTCTCAAAAAAGTAAAACAAGGTAAACTTGACCCTAGCACCTTAGAAAATACTATTATCACCTTACCTTCCAATGAACTATCACGGGCACGAGGGGGATCGCACTGTATGACTTGCCCGATTGAACGAGGGTAAAGATTTGAAACTTAGGTCAGGCATGTAGGACTTTTCATTGTTCAACAAATTAAATTACTTAAACCGACAAAATTTTAAAAGTCTAATATGAATACATTCTTTAGAAACAAATTCGAGTAATATTCGCTAAAAATTCGTGCATTCGTGGTTAAAAAGAAATGTCATATTGTCAAAAATATTTTTTGTCGGTTTGAGAAAAGTTAAGTTTAAAACCACTCATTATGGAAGTCATCAATCTCAACAATAAATTTAGTCAATTCAATGAGCATTGGACGCCCAAAATCATTGGAGCACTCAACGGACAACACGTCAAAATCGCTAAAGTAAAAGGTGAATTTATCTGGCACGATCATGCCAATGAAGATGAGCTTTTTCTCATTATAAAAGGTACTTTAAAGATTGAATTTCGAGATCGAACGCTAACACTTCAAGAAGGAGAACTATGTGTCATTCCTAAAGGCGTAGAACACAAACCCATCGCAGAAGAAGAAGTTTGGCTCCTACTCATGGAACCAGCTTCTACTAAACATACAGGAGATGTAGAGCATGAACTGACTCAAAAAGAGTTAGAATGGCTGTGATATTGCATGTACATTTATAAAAGAAAGGTGTTTTTAAGTGTAGAAAATCGTATTTTTGAAATACAAATTCAAAAAACTACACGATCCCATGAGAACATTCCTACTTTTTTGTCTTGGTCTATTCACCCATATCAATCTCATAGCACAAGATGCTCCTGATTTTACCGTACAAACTTCTACTGGAGAAACCTTCCAATTGTATAATTATTTGAACAACGGAAAAACAGTTGTAATTAAATTTTTCTTCACCTCCTGCTCTGCTTGTAAAGCCATCGCTCCTGCTACAGAAGAATTATATCAAGAATGGGGTGGCGGAAATGGAGATGTGGAATTCATCAGTTTAACCATTCTTGGTAACGATGATGATACCGATGTAAATAATTTTAAAAGCCAATATGGAATTACTTATCCAGGGGTAAGTGCGGATGGTGGTAGTTCAACAGCGATACAGCCTTATACGGGTGGTACATTTGGGCAATTTTTTGGTACACCAACTTTTGCAGTGATTGCCCCCGATCGTTCTGTCCAATTTGATGTTGATGGAAATGGTATTGATGGTACGATTGCAGCCTTAGATGCTGCTATTGCGAGTACAGGAGCAATAAATCCCAATGCTACTCCCAACTTTTATAGCGCAGTAGGAAGTGCTTATTATACAGATGGGAATGTCGTGCAAAGCTCTAATTTATCATTTCATCTTTCTAATGAATTAGGTATGGAGACTAGCGAAGATAATCCATTTACGTTTCCATCAATTTCTGAAAATACTAATTTTACGCTCAGTGCTATTTTAACGGATACGACCTTAAATGGAATTACTACCTATGATATTGTCTTGATGAATGCGCATATTTTAGCAATCAATGAATTTGATCATCCTATCCAATTGATCGCTGCAGATGTCAATAATGATAATAAAGTGACGACCTTTGACATTGTAATACTTAGACAATTTATATTAGGTATTACGGATGCCCTTCCTCAAAACTGGCGGGTGTTACCTATTCATCCTGATGCCATCAATGATCCACTCCCAACTTCAACAGTGCATCAAATAAATGCCATTCAATCGAATCTTTCTAATCTTAATTTTACCTTTATAAAAATGGGAGATGTGAGTACTTTTGGAAATTAATCTATCGTTTATTTTCTTGTATTTGTCGAGCAAATTAGCTGTTTTTTTACAGACTTCTTATTTTCTTCTTGGAATATTAATTGTTCCTTTTTAAATTAGAATCTCACAAAAATCGGAAATTAGTACATATGAGCCAATCAAACTTAGATGAAGCATTATACGAAGAAGCACGTAAACGCGTAAAAAAGAAAAAAGGATTTTATGGACATTTATCTGCTTTCATTGCAGTAGGGCTTTTTTTCTTTATTATGAATATGTCTACAAGTCCTAATGAACTTTGGTTTCCTTTTCCAATGATGGGATGGGGAATTGGTCTGGTGATCCATTATTTTTCAGTTTTCGGTATTCCGGGAATGAAAGGTGCATTGACGGAGGAATGGGAAGATCGAGAAACGGCTAACGAAATGAAAAAACTAGTCAATCGCTACAAACCAATTGTAGATGAAGAAATAGACAATCATCTTGAACTAAAAGAAATCCAAAAGGAAAAAACTGCACAAAAACGCTGGTCTGATGAAGATTTAGTATAATATTTTTTAATATTAGACATTTGTTGTTTTATAAACACTTGATAAATTTTCATCATATCTTTATCTGAAAATATTTTTTGAAAAAAAATGAAACTTTTCTTAAAAAATGTTTTATCGCAAAAAATTGATAGTCAGTGTTTTATGTTGAGTGTAATCTGTAGAAAGAAAAAAAATATTTTTTTTCTTAAAAAAAAATGCACCCATCGCAACCCTTCACTTTCGCCTCGTAAAATTATAGTAGGAGTAACGAATCCCAAAATTTATTACAATTATAAAGAGACCAAAACAAATCATCTCTTTCTTCAGCTCCTGATATTATAATCCATTTTATTTTCTTATACAGCCTACGCTGAGCGTACTCTGTTTTTAACTAATTATCAACTTTAGGTAGCATGATGATCTAGGATTTTTATCCCCTTAAATCTACCTAAATGTGGACAAAACTCGAAGCAGTATGAACAACACACACCCTGAAATGGCAAGAGCCATACGTTCAATTGCAATGCGAGGAGGTCATCCCATTACCGATTTAAAATGACATTTTGTCCCTTTCAACAGATTGCTACAGAGTAATCTTACAAAATTTTCAGGAGAAGGTTTTACCGAGCCTTCAAATGACTTCTGCTAAACTCGATGGCGCACCCGATACCGAACTAGCCACAATTCATGGCTAGTTCGGTCGGGGGTTTGAGTGTGAATCTCTCCTTAGATTTTCCAGTCTTTGTCTATTTTTATGAATATTCTTCTTTCCTTTTGTTCGATAGATTATTTTTTCATATGTTTACCAAACTTTAGGAAAAAAGCTTTTATCTATTAAGATAATTCAAGTTGCGGTTTATCGTTTCAAGGAGAGAAAAAGCGTCATATTTCACAAAAATCACAGATTTTTGTGAAATTCTCCTTCTTTTCTCTCACGATACGCAACTTGGGTTAAGATAATATAAATTCTAAAGTATAATTTAAGACTGTCTGACGTTAGCTTTTTTAAATAAAAACGAACAACCAAATTTACCATTCTATGTTACCCTTTCATCTTTTTTTTAAAAAAAGAAGCGTCACAAGCCGCATCATATCATATCAAAACGTTATACCTTTACGTTCAAGAAATACAACAAATTTCCCCATTCAGGGAGTCTTAAGACATAATCCAAACTTCAATTCATAAACTTTCCCAAGTAGAATAAAACTCTATTGTATTCACAATGAGAGTCTAATTTATCAAAACAGGCAATATTATTAAACCAAAATATGTGTTAGTATGAAATTTTTATTTACACGAATTTGCGCTTTAGCATTGATACTATCCCTTAGTATCACTACTGCTTTTGCACAATTCACTGCATCGGGAGTTATTACCGATGGCAACAATGAACCTCTTATTGGTGTAACTGTATCCGTAAAAGGAACTGCACTTGGTACGATCAGTGATTTTGATGGAAGTTATGCCATTGAAGTACCGGGAGATGCTGGAACGCTTGTATTCTCTTATGTAGGTTTTGCAACAGTAGAAGCTGCTGTTACTAGCTCAACTGCTAAGATGAATATGGTCTTGGCTGATGAAGGAACTACCCTTGACGAAGTAATCGTTACAGGTTTTGCTACCTCTGTTAAACGATCAAATGCTGCCAATGCTGTAGCTTCTATCTCTGCTGCTGAATTAACAGGTGTTACCTCAAACAATACTGTTGACGGTGCTCTTTATGGGAAATTCAAAGGTGCAGATATCCGAGCAAATTCAGGTGCGCCAGGGGGTGGTTTCTCTATCCGTTTACGTGGGGTAACTTCTGTATTCTTAAATCAACAACCACAATATATCGTAGATGGTGTTTATTTGGATAACTCTACGATTTCTTTAGGAACTGATATCGTTACTGCTGCTGCTGGTGGTGGTAATACAGCAACTAATCAAGATGATGCTTCCAACCGTATTGCAGATTTAATTCCCGAAGACATTGAATCCATTGAAATCTTAAAAGGTGCATCTGCTGCTGCTATCTATGGTGTAGGTGGTGCAGGTGGTGTGGTTATCATCAATACTAAATCTGGAAAGTACAATCAAGGTACAAAAATCAATTTCTCCCAAACATTGGGTATAAGTTCACCAACTATTCTTTTAGGAGATCGTGGTTGGGATCGTGCAAAAGTAGAAAGTGCATTTGGTGCAGATGAAGCGGCTACTTTCGATGCTAATGGTACAACTGATTATGAAAGTTTATTGTATGACAATAGCCCATTACAAAGTATTTCTTCATTATCAGTTAGTTCTGGTAGCCAAAAGTCAAAATTCTTTGTGAGTGGTACATACCGAAATCAAGGTGGTCTTGTAGAAAATACAGGCTATGAAAAAGCATCTATCCGTGCGAATATCTCTCATAAATTAACGGATCGCTTGACCTTAGATGTACATTCTACCTATATCAACGCAAATGCTGATCGTGGTTTATTCAATAACTCCAATGCGAATACCACTATTGGATATGCAATGGCATTTACACGTCCTTGGGATGATCTTCAGGCAGATGCTAATGGTAACTATCCTGCAAATCCTCGTGTGGGTTCAAATGTATTAGAAACTGTTGCATTAATAACTAATAGAGAAACTATTAATCGTTTCTTCGGTAGCGTTAACGCGACTTATGATATCATGCAACAAGACAATCAGTCTTTAAAAGCAGGAGTTGAATTAGGTTTAGACCAATATACGTTAAGAGGTCGTGGTTTATTCCCACAATCTTTGTCTTTCTATCGTGATCCATCTTCTTTACGAGGAGTTTCTATTGAAGGAAATGCTCGTTTGAATCGTACCAATATGAGTGCGTTCTTAGTACACAATTACTTTACGGGAAGCAATATTAATTTCCGTACACAAGGTGGTGTGATCCAGTTAGATCGTGACCGTAATGTAGTTACAGCGATTGCTTCTGGATTAAATGGCTCACAAACAAATGTCGATCAGGCAGAGAATATTTCTGTTGGGCAAGATCGTTTGATCGAGCAAGTAAAAGGGGTTTTCTTACAAGAAGAAATCAACTGGGATGACAAAGTAATTGCTACTTTAGGTATTCGTGGTGATAAGTCTTCTAATAATGGTGATCCAAATCAAATCTTCTGGGCTCCAAAAGCAAGTGTAGCAGTTAATATTCACAAATTAGCAGATATTAGCGGTACACTTTCTCAAATCAAGCCTCGTGTAGCGTATGGTACATCATATCGTTTTGCTGGCTTCTTAGATCGCTTTAATGCACTTAATCCAGGTCAGATTGCAGGAAGTGCTGGTTTATTTACGAGTACCCTTCGTGGTAATCCTGATGTTTTACCTGAAAAGCAAACAGAACTTGAAATGGGAGCTGATTTCGGATTTTTAGATGACCGTATTTTATTTACAGCGACTTACTATATTAAGACGATTGATGATTTATTACAGCGTGCACAAGTACCAGCATCAAGTGGATTTACACAACAGGTAGTTAATGCGGGGCAGCTTCAAAATAGAGGAGTAGAGCTAGGCTTAGAAACTGAAATCGCTCGTTCTGATGACTTTTCTTGGGCATTAGGTGTCAACTGGTGGAAAAACCAATCTGAAGTTACCCGTTTAGACATTCCTGCTTATAATACGGGTGGATTTGCTGCCTTCTTAGGTCAGGGTCGTATTGAAGAAGGTTCAAGTGCTACACAATTAATTGGTACTATTGATCCTACTGCATGTAATAATGGTGACTGTTCTAATGTTGATCCAGATGGTGATGGTTTTATGACCTTTGGTGATATGGAAGCTGACTTCAACTTCTCTTGGACAAATAGTCTTCTTTGGAAAGGATTAGAATTAAATTGGTTATTACATTGGAAACAAGGAGGTGATGGTATCAACTTGAGTACCTTATTATATGATCTTGGAAGTGTAACTTGGGATTATGATGATATGACACTTGATCCAGATGGTGCTTTATCTAATGGTGACTATCGTTTATCTCAACTTGGTGTACACCCAGGTAGTTACATTGAGGATGCGAGTTATATGCGTTTACGTGAGATTGGATTGTATTATACGATTCCACGCTCGACTTTAGAGTGGGCTGATTTACGAATCGGTTTCTCTGGTCGTAATCTTATCAATATCTTTAATTACAACAGTTATGATCCTGAGGTTTCAAACTTTGGTAATAACGTATTAATCAACTCTGTGGAAGTAACGCCTTACCCATCAAGTAGAACGTTGAATTTCCATATAAATGTTACTTTCTAAAAATATACTTTCAAACGAAAGTTTAAATTTATACTTATGAAAAAAATACTTTTCATCTTATTTATAGGGCTTGCAATTAGCTTTACTTCTTGCGAAGTTGAAGAAGTACTAAATCCAAATTCGCCTACTATTGAGAGCTTCGAAAATGGAGCTACACTGGCAGATTTACAGTTATTAGGTCATGGTTTAGAAGCTGTAATTCGTGAAGATATGCAATTCCACTTTTGGACAACCAGTATCGTTGGTCGCGAATACTATGACCTTCGTGGTACCGATCCACGTTATACGACTGAGTTATTAGGTCGAAATGGTGGAGCTTTAGATAATAATGGATTCTTAACGACCCGTTCTTACTTTGGTCGTTATCGCTCTATACGAAATGCACACTTATTGAAGACGGCTGTTACGAATACAGCAGCTTCTTTAACTGCTTCTCAGACGAATTCTACATTAGGATATGCCAACACAATTATTGGCTATGAATTGCTTTTAGAAGCAACTCGTCAATATGACAATGGTATCCGTGTTGATGTTACTGATGTGGATAATTTGGGTCCTTTTACGAATAGTTTTCAAGAATCTTTAACTGGTATTAAAGCGATTCTTGATGAGGGATTCAATCAATTATCAGGTGTAGCAGAAGATATGATCTTCAATACCGCAGGCTTAACAAATATTCCTGCTGCTACACAAACAGAAGCAGTTGCACAATTTAATCGTGCTTTAGCTGCTAGAGTTGCTCTTTATCAAGGAGATAATTCTGGTGCTATCAGTGCATTAAACAACTCTTTCTTCAATATTAGTGGTGGAATGGATATGGGTGCTTATTATGCTTTTGGAGGTGCTTCTGGTAATGATTTAGCGAATCCTTTATTTTATGTACCTGGGGTAGATAATTATATGGCTCATCAATCTTGGGTAGATGATGCTGAAGCTGGTGATGGTCGATTAAGTAAAATCACTGATACAGGTGAAGCAATTGAATTAGATGGATTAGGAAGCCCATATCTAGTTAGTATCTATCCTGCAAATACTGCTCCAGCAAGTATCATTCGTAATGAAGAATTAATTCTTATTTATGCTGAAGCGAATCTTGGTTCTGATAATACAGAAGCTATTCGTGCGATCAATGCTGTACGAGCTGCAGCTGGTTTAGATGATTATACTGGTGGTACAGATGATGCTGCACTAACCGAAGAACTAATCAAACAGCGCCGTTACTCTTTATTTGGTGAAGGACATCGTTGGATTGATCTCCGTCGTTGGGGCCGTTTAGGTGATTTACCAATTGATCGTGATGGTGATATTGTACATACACAATTCCCACGCCCTGCTTCTGAAAATTAATTTTATGATGGATATTATGATAGGGTGATCTAAGACTTAGAACACTTTATTATTTCCATTTTTTAATAGTTCAAAAGTGTGTATTCGTTATTTTCGGATACACACTTTTTTTATTGGGGATCTAATTCTAAAGTCTTACTTTTATGCTCTAGTAAATGTCAAGAAAAAATACTATGATCGAAACTTTCACTGCTCTAATTTGCGAGCGTTTATCTATAGCAAAAAAAAGCGTTCAAAATACCATTCAATTACTACAAGACGGAGCTACTATTCCTTTTATCGCACGATACAGAAAAGAAGTAACGGGTTCTTTAGATGAAGTTCAAATCGCTGATATTCAACAAGAACTAAAAAAACTAAGCGAGCTCGTCAAACGAAAAGAAACCATCTTAAAATCTATAGAAGAACAAGGAAAATTGACACCCGAACTCAAAAAACGAATTGATCAATGTTGGATCACGAATGAGTTAGAAGATATTTATCTGCCTTATAAACAAAAGCGAAAAACCCGCGCATCTATCGCAAAAGCTCGTGGTTTAGAACCCCTTGCTAAAATTATTTTTGCCCAACAAACTAACTCAATTACACCACTTTGTAAAAACTTTATTTCAGATGAAGTGCCTTCTAATGAAGATGCACTACAAGGTGCGAGAGACATTATCGCCGAATGGATCAATGAAGATGAAAAAGCACGAAATAAAGTCCGTTTTGCTTTTAAAAAAGAAGCAACTATACGTTCTAAAGTAGCACGAAACAAAGAAGAAGAGGGAGCAAAATATAAGGATTATTTTGAGTATGAAGAAGCCTTAAAAAAATGTCCTTCGCATCGTTTATTGGCTATGCGTCGTGGTGAAGAAGAAGGATTTTTAAGAGTGAGTATTGCTCCTGATGAAGAAACAATCATCTATCATCTTGAGAAACATTATCTCAAAGGAAATGGCGAATCTACAGAACAAGTCAAACTTGCTTTAAACGATAGTTACAAACGCCTACTATCTTCTTCTATTGAAACAGAGTTTAGAAATTCTTCCAAAGAAAAAGCAGATGAAGAAGCCATTAATGTCTTTGCTGAAAATTTACGTCAATTATTATTAACAGCTCCTTTAGGGCAAAAACGTATTCTCGCCCTCGATCCTGGTTATCGAACAGGCTGCAAAGTCGTCTGTTTGGATGAAAGTGGCGCATTATTAAAAAATACAACTATTTATCCACACCCTCCTCAAAAACAACATTATGAAGCGATGCAAGAACTAACGTATTTGGTAGATCAATATCAAATTGAAGCTATTGCAGTAGGTAATGGAACGGCAAGTAAAGAAAGTATGAATTTCTGTAAGGGTATTGATTTTGGCAAAAAGATAGATGTCTTTTTAGTCAATGAAGCTGGTGCATCGATCTACTCCGCTTCTGCTATTGCAAGAGAAGAATTTCCTAAGGAAGATGTAACTGTGCGAGGTGCTGTTTCTATTGGTCGTCGATTAATGGATCCTTTGGCAGAATTGGTAAAAATAGAAGCTAAATCCATTGGTGTAGGGCAATATCAACACGATGTCAATCAAACAAAACTAAAAGATCAACTAGATCGCGTCGTTGAAAGTTGTGTGAATTCAGTTGGCATTAATCTCAATACAGCTAGTAAACATTTATTGACTTATGTTTCTGGTCTGGGGCCCACTCTTGCACAAAACATCGTCAATTATCGTTCTGAAAATGGCATATTTTCTTCTCGTTCTGAACTCAAAAAAGTAGCCCGAATGGGCGCAAAAGCCTTTGAGCAAGCGGCTGGGTTTCTTCGTATACAAGAAGCTAAAAACCCATTGGATAATACAGCGGTCCATCCTGAACGCTATGCTATTGTTAAGCAAATGGCTAAAGATCATCATTGTAATATTCAAGATTTGGTTCAATCTGCTGAAAAACGTAAGGCTATTAATCTCCGAAATTATGTTAATAAGGAGGTAGGCTTACCTACTTTGACAGATATTATGGATGAATTAGCAAAACCGGGACTTGATCCACGAGGTGAGGCAAAATCTTTTTCCTTTGCACAAGGAATAAACTTCATTGATGATCTAAATGAAGGAATGATCATCCCCGGTATTATTACGAATATTACCAATTTTGGGGCTTTTGTCAATATTGGAATTAAGAATGATGGCTTAGTTCATATTTCTCAATTGGCCAATAAATTTGTGAAAAATCCAGCTGATGTGGTCACTTTAAATCAACAAGTACAAGTAAAAGTAATTGGTATTGATCATAAACGAGGACGAGTCAATCTATCTATGAAAGAAGTATAAGTTTTTTGGATTTTTTTCTTCTCAATTTGTTCTAGTAAAGACATCCTACTTTCTAGGATTACTGTATTTTTGAGTTTCAACATTTTTAAGAACAGTATTGTCGAATTCATTCGACGAGTAAGAATTGAAGTATTCAATTAAAACAAGAGATGTTATCATATCCAACTAAATCCATTACAATGAATAATAAACACGAAGCAGTACAATCCTATTATGGAAAAGAATTATCCTCTAACGAAGATTTAAAAACGAATGCTTGTTGTACCTTAGAAGAACCTCCTGCGCATATCAAAGCAGCCTTAACAAATATCCATGATGAAGTGATGACGAAGTATTATGGCTGCGGTTTAGCAATTCCAGATCAATTGGAAGGATTACGTATTTTAGATTTAGGATCTGGTAGTGGACGTGATTGTTATATTTTATCGCAATTGGTAGGTGAAAAAGGAGAAGTGATTGGCGTGGATATGACCGATGAGCAATTGAATGTGGCGAATAAATACATTGATTATCACACGGAAAAATTTGGTTACAAAACTGCCAATGTCAAATTTTTAAAAGGAAATATTGAAGCCCTAGAAGAATTAGATTTGCAAGAAAATAGTTTTGATCTTATCATCTCGAATTGTGTGATTAATTTAGCCGTTGATAAAGAAAAAGTCCTCGCTGATGTCTATCGCTTACTCAAACCAGGGGGAGAAATGTACTTTAGTGATGTGTACAGCGATAGACGCATTAGTAAAACTTTACAAAATGACCCTGTACTCTGGGGCGAATGCTTGAGTGGCGCCTTGTATTGGAATGATTTCTTACGCATCTCACGAAAAGTAGGTTTTACTGACCCTCGTGCCGTAAAAAATAATCCAATCACAATTGAAAATGAAGAAGTTCGAGAAAAATGTGGTGATATTCAGTTCTTTTCAGTGACTTATCGCCTATGGAAAATAGAAGGTTTAGAAGATGAATGTGAAGATTATGGACAAGCTGTTGCTTACAAAGGAACGATTGAAAACAACAAACATAGTTTCGATTTAGACGATCATCATAACTTCCCCAAAAATAAAATCATGACTGTTTGTGGCAATACCTTTTTAATGCTACAAGCTACGCGCTATCAAGAACATTTTGAGTTTTATGGCACTTGGGATACTCATTATGGTGTGTTTGAAGGTTGTGGAGGAGCGATGCCTTTTTCAGTAGAAGAAGGTGGAAGTGTAGAAGGAGGATGTTGTTAAAATGATTATTGCTTGAGAAGCTGTTTGAATTTAACACTTTATATCTATGATGTCCCTTTTTTGCTAATGCTCTTTGTACCACTAGTACAAGCTTAGCGACTTTTTGTTATTAAAATAGTCATTTAGCTGGGCTAAACGCCTATTTCAATGCCTCGATTTTTGAAAAAATGATCTATCATATTTTAAAACAGCTAAACTTAAACAGCTTCTGATAATTATGAAAATTTCCATTTTTAGAAAAAAAATCCAATCTTCGTAGAAAAATAATTTTCTGAAAAACATTTTCAATAAGAGTTTTAAAATAGGAGTATTTCTATTAGTGATGCTTGTTCTGTATCAGCAGATCATAGCAAGAGATAATATTGATGCTCTTTGGACGACTTTCCTCCAAAATTTAGGAGATGATCAATGCATTTGGTTGCTATTCTGTATTGTTTTAATGCCGATTAATTGGTTATTAGAAACGCTCAAATGGCGAGTATTGATTGCCAATTTTGAACAACATTCCCTTTGGCAAAGTTATAAAGCAATTCTAGTGGGCGTTACCTTTTCTATATTTACTCCCAATCGTATTGGAGAATATGGAGGACGTATTCTACTCGTCAAAGCAGAAAATAACTGGAAAACTGTTGTAGCGACTTTGGTAGGCAGTTATTGTCAGTTGTTGGCATTGCTTTCAATGGGTTTATTGGGGTTGATTTATTTTGTTAGTGTATATCTGAAAATAGAACCTTATGCTACACGAGGGATATTAATTCTTGGTTTGGCATTAATTGCCTTGATGCTGTTTTGCTTTTATAATATAGATTTGATTATTCCTATTGCTAAACGATTACCTTTTATCCATCGTTTAAAACCATTCATTAAAGATGTAAAAGTATTAAAATCGTATAGCAATCGAGTACTTAGTCGAGCCTTGGGTTTGGCTTTTCTTCGATATTTTATTTATCTGCTTCAATATTATTGTCTGTTACAATTTTTTGGAATCCACGTCTCAATGATAGCTGCTTTTAGTGGTATTGCCACCATTTTTTTGATACAAACGAGTATACCACTTCCGCCCATTTGGGATTTATTAGCTAGGGGAGAAGTGGCGCTACAAATTTGGGGGGTTTTTGAGGCGAATGAATTGAGTATTCTTGCAGCAACCTTTAGTTTGTGGATAATAAATTTAATCCTGCCAGCGTTAATTGGTACAATATTTATCATAAACATTAATGTGCTAAAATCTTTAGGTTATGAGCAAAAAGTGGATAAATAATAGTTTTCTTATCGTCGTTCTGTTTTTAATAGGAACAGCTTTTCGATCTGTCGATCCTCCGATTATTAAAGATAATTTGATTCCAGTTGATCCTTGTTTTATGGAAAATACTACTTTCCAAGAAGGCGAAGAAATCATTTATAAATTATATTATAATTGGAATTTTGTTTGGATTCCAGCAGGTGAGGTAACCTTTAATGTGGATGAGACCAATGGTCAATATCATCTTTCTGCAAAGGGACGTACCTACAAATCCTATGAATGGTTCTTCAAAGTACGTGATAATTATGACACTTATGTCGATAAATATTCTTTATTGCCCAGTACCTCTATTCGAGATATACAAGAGGGCGGATACACCCTTTATGACAAAGTAGAATTCGATCAAGATGCAGGAAAAGCAGTAGCATTAAGAGGAAAAACGAAAGATATAGCAACATCTAAAGAATACACGATAGATGGCTGTATGCACGATATGCTATCGGTGATTTATTATGCTCGAAATATTGAATTTTCAAACTATAATTCAGGGCAGCAATTTCCTGTAAAAATTTTCATGGACAAAGAAACCTACCCCCTTAATGTCACTTATAAAGGAAAAGAAACCGATAAGAAAATAAAAGGATTAGGCAAGCATCGCACCATCAAATTTAGTCCAGAAGTGATTGCAGGAGAAGTATTTACAGAAGGGACAGAAATGAGCGTTTGGGTATCCGATGATAAAAATCGTATTCCTTTACTCATTGAATCGCCCGTTTCAGTAGGTTCGGTAAAAGCTGTTTTAAAAGAATACAAAGGACTGAAATACGATTTTGAAGCCAAAGTAGAATAAACATCAAAGGACAACTTTCAGTTGAATAACGAAGGACAAAACTGTTTCTATTCAATGGCAACGCAATAAATTACGTTGGAATAAGTACTTTTTCAAGGTGGTTTTAACCCCTTGTATTCTTCTAAAGATTATTTTGTACTGTACTTAGAACGATTACACCAAACTCATCACATACAAACATTCTCGTCCGATCTGTCTACATCGTTCATCGTAAGTAGCCCTTTCTTTAGGCGTATTATCTGAAACTTTGGGATCAATATAAGTCATAGCAATTCGATAATCCGCTCCAATAACAGTTGGACAAGCTTCATCTGCACTATTACACACCATTACAGCAGCAAAATCTGATGTTGGATTTGCAGCAGCATCATATACCTTGGAGAAAAGCGTTTGAGGAGAAAAATGATCACTTCCATACAAACGATAAACTGGGTTGATAGAAGTGTTTTGTGGGATAACATAAAAGCCTATTCGTTCCAAACACGCCACAATTCTTGGATTACAAGCCGTAGCTTCTGTGCCGCCAGAATATGTTTGTACATTAGGAATACCATAAAATTGGGCAGCAATTTGCAACCACACTTGCCCCAAGTGAGATCGACGGGAATTATGGGTACAGATGATAGTTAAGGCGATTGGCTTTTCTTGCTGAACTTTTCCCTTGATATAATGGGCTAATTCATTTAGCAAAGCTTTTCGTTCCACTGAAATTTGCTTGAATTCTTCTGTTAAAGAAAGAATAGTTTGCGTTACTTTTGGGTAAAATTGTATCTTAGAAGTTACCATAATTTTAAGATTGAGGCGTAAAATTACAGTTTCATCCTATCGAAATAAAGAGAATAACTTTAATTAATTGTAAAAAATCTGTGTACAGGACAAAACTTAGAATAAGTGTTTCTTTTTAAGGGCAACACAATAAATTACGTTGGAATAAGTCCCTTTTCAAGGTGGTTTTAACCCCTTGCATCTTTCTAAAAATTATTTTTGTCCTTCACACAGGTAAAAAATAATAAATCCTATGTCAACAATTCCAGAATTCAATGAAACTAAATCTAAAAGCAAAGCGATCTAAGCATCTAAAATCTAAACCTAATACGCTCCAAAATAACGTCTTAAAAACCACTCAATCAAAAGTAATCCAATTAAAGCAAAAAAGATCCACTTCAGATTAATGACCGATCGCGTTTTTGATGTTTGATAGATAATCGGCTTCACACTTCCTTTTTCTTTGATAACAGAAGCGATAGAAGCGACATTGGCAGGATAAATGAGTTCACCGCCATATTTTTCACTTAATAAACGGAGTAATCCATGATCGGCAGTCGTTTCAAATAATTCTAATTGAATGGGTTGAATACTAAATTGACCATTATAATTTAAATTCTCACCATTATAAAACGTAGTGCCTTTATAATTATAATTCCCTACTGGAAATAAACCTGCATCTAAAGAATAGGCATTGGCGGTTTTATTAAAGGTAAAATTAAATTCTTTTCCTTCGCTATTGGTGATGGTCAAACTCGCATCGGGAGTATTAATGAGTTCGTAACTATCATTGTATAACTCGGCATCGAAAAAGAGGGCTTCATTTTCGTTGAAGATGTTTTTATTGAGACTAACTCGGAATTTTCGTTTGTCTTCTTTCAAACTCAAATATTGGATAGACTTACTCATTACTTCATCAAAAATAGCATGATTTTGATGCTGTAAGAAATCAAACAATCGCCATTTCCAAATTCCTTCTGCACAAAGCACGCCTGTTTTCCGACCATCTTGTTCTCCAAAAACCAATAAAGGATATTTAGTATCCACTTTCCCAATACGCTGATAAAGCAAAGTTTGGGCATTACCGCCTAATGTAAATTCCCCAAACGGAGCGAGTAGGGGAGCGAAATTGGGTAATTCATTCTTAATCTCATCAGTGATGGTGTATAAACTAAAATCGCCTGCTACTTTAGCTTGTACATCATTGGTATTGCGACCATCACCTGCAATGGAAAGTACGGATTGTTGACTATTTAATTTTGATAAATTAGTCTGTGTTCCTACAATGAATAGATGAGGTATATTTTTAGATTTCAGCGTAGAAAAAACACTTGCTGCGTCATTCGTTTTACTAGGTAATTGATGTAATAATGCGAAATCATACGCCGCTACATTTACAGTGGGATCATTTATGTATTTGACAGTAATTTCATAATTTTTATTTCCTGAAATAGACTGTTTTATCGCAGAAATATCAGGATGAGGGGAGTTAGCCAATAACAAAATCTTCTGACGCGCATCCAATACATCAATGAAAATATCCTTAGAATTATTGACCGTAGATACTTCATTTGCCACTGAATTCAAACTAATACGATAGCGTTGTACACCAGCTACATCTGCATTTAAAACGACTTCTTGCGTGGTGAAAAAATCATTTTTATTAATTGCAATAGGAAAGGTTTGCGGTTGTCCGCCCCCTACTTTTGCTACTTTTAAAATAGTGTTGGTATTCACACAATTCTTTGCTTCTACATCAACTTGAATACTAAATTTATCTCCTAGATAAGCAATTTTATTATGATAAATACGCTTCACTAACAAGTCTCGTTTAGGCGTTGTATCGCCCAATGCCACCGTATAAATAGGCGCAGATAATTGTGTTCCTGCATAAATCGGATTACTCCCTTCATTATAGATACCGTCCGTTGCCATGATGACGGCTCCTAAGTTTTGATTGCTGTATAAATCATACAAGGATTTCAAAAACTCAGACAGATTACTCACTTTATCCGTAAAATTAAAATCCACACCTTCGCGCACTTCACTCCCAAATGCATACTCTTTGAGGTCATAATCTTCACTCAATGCATCACTAAGGGCTTTAAAATTATTTTGATAAGCCGTTTTTTCTTCGGCACTCATGTCTGCCAAAATCGATTCAGAATGATCTTGTGCCAAGACGACGACAGGTTTCTTAGTTTCTGTTAAAAGCGATTTAAGTAGCGGCGAAAGAAGCAACATACTCAGAAAAGTTACCGTTAAAAAACGGACAGCACCGAGTATCCAAGTCAAAATGGAAGGGGATTCTTTGAAGGTTTTGTCTTTATAATATAAAACAAAGGCACAAATTAGCCCCAACAATACGCAAAGCAAAATGTACCAAGTAGGATATTGAAAACTCAGGTTGTTCATAAAGGTATATTTCCGAAGGAATAATCGGTTTTAATAATTAGACTTTATTTTAAGTAGGTTCACCTAATTATTTGGTCAATAACTGCTTTTAAGATTCACCAAAAAAATGTGCGTAACCTCCTTTTAGTCAGTTTCTTACAATTTTTATGATGAATGCAGTTATTCGACAAGCAAATAAGTTAGGCTACTTAAGCCATAAACTACGTCTTAAAGACGAAAAAATAAGGGCTTTAGTTGCGGGAAAAGAAGGCTTTGTGAATATTTTGGGGAGATGTTACATTATTTCAATATTTTCGTCAAAATTATAAATTTATTTAATGCGATTTTTAGCGACAATTTTACTCAGTATGTGTTTTTTATTTTCTTGTAAAACCAAAGAGTTTACCCCTGCCACCTATGAAAAAGAACAAATTAAATTTGGAAATGGAGGTGGATTCACTGGCGCGTATAATTCCTACTATTTATTATCCAATGGACAATTGTTTTTGAGAGAAGGACGAAAAGGAAAATATCGAGAATTACCCGCTATTAAAAAGAAAGAAGCACAAATATTGATTGAAAAAATACAAAATTTACAATTAGCCGAACAAAAGCTAGATGCCCCTGGGAATCTGTATAAATTTTTGGAATTATCCGATTCTACGCAGCTCAATAAAGCCACTTGGGGACGAGCTGATACTCCCGTAACGCCCGAAATTGAAAATCTATATCTCGAACTCATGGAGCTCATCAAAGCCCATCATCCTACCGATGAAAATAATAACCCCTCCATGTAACAAATAAAGCACAAGCGCAATAATCAATAGACAATAATCAATAGACAATAATCAATAGACAATAATCAATAGACAATAATCAATAG
>JAHDES010000046.1:0-3280 GCA_020628645.1 Saprospiraceae bacterium | reverse complement strand
ACAATTAGACCATAATCAATTCTCAAAGATGAAAAATACATTACTTTTATTCACTCTCTTGTTTTTTTGGATCCAGCTTTCTGCTCAACATTCCAAACACCCTACTAAATCCAAAGCAGAATCGAAACGCTATTCGGTTGAAGAATTAGCAAAGCCACAAGGCTTACCTACACCTAAAAGTGTACCTGCAGCTCCTCCCGCTTTTAAATTTCGAACTTTATCAAATTTACAAGCCCCTGTTTTTGATAAACCCAATCTCACCATGATAAAAGATGAAGCCACTAACTTACCCATCTTTATCAAAGGAACAGTTGGCGCATTAGAAAAAGGAAATAATCTCGAAGAAAGAGCCATTTCATTTTTAGAAGTAGTAAAAGAGGATATGCGTATTGCAAGCCCTTCCAAAGAATTTCAAGTTAAAAATATAAATTCTGACGAACTCGGTTTTCAACACATCAAGTTACAGCAATATTGGCAAGGAGTGCCCGTCTATGGCGCAGAAGTAATCTTGCACGAACGCAATGGCGCGATCCGGTCGATGACAGGGCGTTATCAAGAAAGTGCTAGTTTATCAGTACCTCAAACGGTCATTCAAGATGAAGAAGCCATAGCCATAGCTAAAGAAGAAGTTACCCAATACACCAATGTCAATGAAGAACTTTGGCTAGGTCATAATTTGGCATTAAACAAAGCAGATTATCTTCCTCAAATTGAATTGGTTGTTTATTTTAAAAAATCTAATGACCCTACTTATGCGATTCACGTTTCCTTTTATCCCAATATTCAAGAGCGTTGGGAATGTTTCTTAGATGCAGCATCAGGAGAAGTGATTACCAGCTATAAAAATAGTTGTTCCTTACACAATTGTTCACACCACAATCATAAACATACATCCACCGTAGAAAAAGTGATTGAAGAGAACAAAGAAGTCATAGATGCATCTAATTTTCTTCCTAGCACTACTGCAATTGGCCCTGTAACGGCATCAGCAACAGATTTATTTGGTATCAATCGTACGATTAATGTATATCAAGAAGGAGCAGGTTATTTTATGATTGATGGTTCACGAACAATGTTTAATTTGGGGCAATCCAATATGCCAGATGAACCAGTTGGAAGTATTTGGACCATAGATGCGAATAATACAGCTCCTCAAAATTCTAATTTTTCGGTTTCTCATGTGAGCAGTAATAACAACTCATGGAATGATGCCATCTCTGTTTCTGCCCATCATAATGGAGCATTGGCATATGAATATTTTAGAAATACCTTTAATCGAAATTCGATTAATGGACAAGGTGGAAATATCGTTTCCCTTATTAATGTGGCGGATGAAGATGGAAGTTCTATGGAAAACGCTTTCTGGAATGGACAAGCCATGTTTTACGGAAATGGAGGAAGTGCGTTTGAACCATTGGCAAAAAGTTTGGATGTGGCAGGACATGAAATGTCGCATGGCGTAATTCAGCAAACTGCCAATCTGGAATATGTTTCTCAATCTGGTGCAATGAATGAATCCTTTGCCGATATTTTTGGAGCAATGATTGATCGAAACGATTGGCAAGTAGGAGAAGATGTAGTGAATACCTCTGTTTTTCCATCTGGAGCTTTACGCGATTTATCCAATCCAAATAATGGTGGAAACAGCCTTAATGATCCAGGATGGCAGCCAGCTACGATGGCTGAATATCAAAATCTACCGAATACTCCTCAAGGCGATAATGGAGGGGTACACATCAATAGTGGTATTCCAAATTATGCGTATTATTTATTAGCAAGTAATATCGGAAAAAGCAATGCTGAAGATATTTACTATCGTGCATTGACCCAATATTTAACAAAATCATCTCAATTTACAGATCTTAGAATTGCAGTAACTCAATCGGCTACTGATTTATTTGGTGCGAATTCAAATGAAGTTTCTCAAGTTGATATGGCATTCAATACTGTTGGAATTGCAGGTGGACAAGGAGGAACTTACGAAGAAGATGTCGATGTAAATCCAGGGTCAGATTATATTATCATGACCGATGCTAATTTATCTCAAATTTACTTGTCTCAGGGTGATGGTTCTAATGTTCAAGTCTTAAATTCTAGAAATATTATAAGTCGCCCAAGTGTAACAGATGATGGTAGCTTAGTCCTTTTTGTAGGTGATGATCGTAAATTGTATGGCATTACTTTAGATTGGGTAGCAAATACAGCAAGTGAATTTGTACTACAAGAAGATCCCATTTGGCGAAATGTAGCAGTCTCCAAAGACGGTGCTCGTTTTGCAGCGGTAACGAATGACTTAGATAATGCGGTGTACGTATATGATGCTACTTTGAATCAATTCAAAATTTTTGAATTATACAATCCAACTTTTACACAAGGTGTCACTACTGGAGATGTCGAATATGCAGATATTCTAGAATGGGATTTCTCAGGAAACTTCGTCATGTATGATGCGAATAATGTGGTAGAATCTTCTTTTGGTGAAAATATTGAATATTGGGATATTGGCTTTATGCGTGTATGGGAAGGAAATGGATGGGCCAATCCTTTAAACAATATTGAAAAACTCTTTAATGGTTTACCAGAAAACACGAGTATTGGAAATCCAACTTTTGCGAAGAATTCTCCTTACATCGTAGCCTTCGATTTTATTGATGAAAATAATAATGCGCAATTATTAGCCACCAATATTGAAACAGGAGCGACAAGTGATAATCCTATTTTTACGAATGGTATATTAAATTTTCCAAATTATTCCATTGATGATTCCCAAATTATTTTCGATGCACAAGATCAAAATGGTGATCTCGTGATTGGTATTGCAGATTTAAATAGCGATAAAATAAATGGAGTTGCCAATTCAGCGGCTATTTTTATTCCTAATCAAAAATGGGGTATTTGGTTCGCAGAAGGAGAACGTGAATTAGTCAATACAGTTGATCTTACAAATGAATGGCAAATTGAGATATTCCCCAATCCCGTTCAAGAAGAATTACAAATAAAAGCAGTTTTACAAAATGCTCAAACTATCCAAATACGCTTATTGGATATGACAGGAAAGGTAATTGTTCAACAAGAACAAGATGCAACTATTGGTGTATTGAATGAATTAATTCCAGTAAGTGGACTGGCAAATGGTACCTATATGATCCAATTGATTGCAAAAGACGGCATTTATAATCAGCAATTTATAAAAGTAAGTAAATAACGTCTACCCTTAATCTGGTATTTTTAATTTTGATTTATTTATAAATGTTTGATTAACAGTTGTTTAAAAATAAAA
>JAHDES010000094.1 GCA_020628645.1 Saprospiraceae bacterium | reverse complement strand
AAAAATTCTTTTCTTGCCTTTTTTGTTTCAAACTTTTTTATGAGAAAACCCTTTTTTCTGGTATTACCAACATGGGCTTAATCAATGCTGCCGCTGCTGCCAATCGCCCTTTTATTCGCAACAATAACAATTACAAAGCCTTAGTTTGTATCATGTTGCAAGGAGGAAATGATGGTATCAATATGCTCGCTCCAAGAGGAAACAGTGAATATACAGAATATGCTACTTCTCGTGGCAGTTTAGCAATTCCTCAAGCTGATTTATTACCCATTAATCCTACGAATATTTCTGCTTTAGAATTGGGTTTGCATCCAAGTCTCACACAATTACAAAATTTATTTGAAAATGGTAATGCTGCCTTTGTGACTAATGTAGGAGCATTAGTTGAGCCCACTACTTTAACAGATTATCAAAACCAAACTAATTTACCTATTAGTTTATTTTCTCATATCGATCAACGTTTACATTGGCAAACAAGTGTACCTCAAGATATCAATGCTTTAGGATGGGGAGGGCGTTTAGCCGATATTCTTTATACCAATAATGCAAACAATGATATTTCCATGAATATTTCATTAGATGGGGTAAATGTTTTTCAACGTGGAAATACCATCACTGAATATGCCATTAGTCATCAAAATACGGGGAGTGTTTTATTAAATGGAGCGGAAAACACCAATTTCTATCAAACCCTCAAACGCAACACCCTCGATAATTTAGTTGACCAAACCTATAACAATATCTTAGAGACTGCCTACAGCAATACGATTTCTAATTCTAATGGTAGTTCATTTGAGTTTAGTGCAGCTATCGCTGGCGGAACGCCAATTACGACCACATTTAATAATGATACGATTTCACAAAAATTATTGATGGTCGCCAAAACTATTGCTGCAAGAAATATCTTAGACGTTAGCAATCAAACCTTCTTTATCGAATTTCAAGGATTTGATACCCATAATGATTTACTATTAGACCAAGCTGATTTATTAACGGAATTGGATGGTGCTATTGGCTCTTTTACTGCTGCTATGGCAGAATTAGGTTTACAAGATGATGTTATTGGTTTTACCATGTCTGATTTTGGGCGCTCTTTATCTTCTAATGGCGATGGTTCTGATCATGGATGGGGAAGTAATGCCATTGTGTTTGGAAATGCAGTCAATGGACAAAAAGTGTATGGAGCGTATCCAGATTTATATCTAGGAAATCCGAATGATATAGGCAGTGGACGATTGATTCCTACAACATCTTGTGATGAATATTTTGCAGAATTGGCGCTCTGGTTTGGTGCATCGTCTGCTGATTTAGATCAAATTTTACCCAATATTACTAATTTCTGGACCCCTACTCCTTCTGGTGGACCATTAGGAATGTTTTAATTTTACGTATGTATTAAATTTATCAAATGAGAATTCTTATAGTCATTATTTTTTTAACAGGATTCCACAATCTCTTTGCACAATGTGAAGACAATGGTAATTATTGGAACGAAAGCTGGGTTTCTTGTGCTACAAGCACTAATCCCAATTCCATACGCGGCAATACGCACTGGATTCTGTATGAATTCCACGAAGCTCATGCTATAACTACTAGTCATATTTGGAATGCCAATCGTACAGGACAAACAGGGCGAGGCGTAAAAGACATTGTAGTAGATTATTCAACGGATGGAACAACTTGGGAAGAGCTAGGCACTTACGAAATCCCAAGAGCAGATGGTTCTACAAATTATGAGGGAGTTGAAGGACCTAATTTCGATAGTATTTTTGTAGAAAAAATATTAATCACCGTATTGAGTACACATAATGGAGGAAATTGTGCATCTATTGCCGAAGTTCGTTTCAATATTGATACTTCTGCATGTTATGGGACAATTGATGAATGTGGCGTTTGTGATGGATCAGGGGAATTAACTTGGTATTTAGATGCAGATGAAGATGGCTTAGGTGATCCTGCAATGAGTATTTCTGCTTGTGAGCAACCAGATGGTTATGTAGGCAATGCAGATGATAATTGCGATGATGGCACCTATGGTTGGACAGATGTATCGCGTTTATTTATAGAAAATGGTTGTAATTCTTGTCATGGAAATAATGCTTCAGGAGGATTAGATTTACGATCTTATGCTACGACGAGTATAGGTGGCAACTTATGTGGCGATAATCTACTAACAAGCACTCATTTTGTAGAGGCTATCATGACCGCGGGGTATGATGGTTGTGGAACAGCACTAGGTATTCCCTCCATGAATGATCGTGCTAGTGGCAATTTTAATGCTCAAGAACTGACCATACTTCAGCATTGGGTCAATGGAGGCGCACCTGAATTTTGCGCAGATTTTGAACTCGTAGATGCTGATAATGACGGCTTCAATGTAGAAGAAGATTGCGATGACACAAATCCTGCTATTAATCCTGATGCAGAAGAAATTCCAAACAATGAAATAGACGAAGATTGTGATGGAGAAGATTTAATTACAGATATTCATCAAATAAATGGAAGAAAATTAAATGTAACCATTTTTCCAAATCCAGTAGCCGATCGTTTTTCTATTCAAATCAATGGAGGAAAATGGAACTACCAAGCTCGTTTATTTGATGTAAGTGGGAAATTGTTAATAGAAAAAGAAAATGCTACCATAATAGATGTATCTTTATTATTAAATGGTACTTACTTTTTAGAACTAGAAGATATACAAACCCATCAAAAAATAACAGAACCTATTATTGTAATAAAATAACAACCTACAGATAACACACAAATTTATCATGAAAAACCTTTTCCTCCTCCTTATTTGTTCGCTTTACTCATTCGTAATGCAGGCACAATGTGTCGATAATGGTAATTATTGGAATGAAAGCTGGATGTCTTGTACTGTTTCTACTAATCCAAATCCAGCCCGAGCAGTTTCCCATTGGATATTATATGAATTTCATGAACCACAATACATTGATTCCTCTCACATCTGGAATGCCAACCGCACAGGAGAAAGTGCTTTAGGTGCTAAAGATGTTGTCATTGATTATTCTCCAGATGGTACAACTTGGACAGAATTGGGGACTTATACCTTTCCACAAGCAGATGAGTCGAGTACTTATCAAGGTTTTGAGGGTCCCGTATTCGGAGGAGTTTTTTTACATAAAATTTTAATTACTGTTTTAAATACATATGATAATGGAAGTTGTGCATCTATTGCTGAAGTCCAATTTAAAATTGATCCTGAGGCTTGTTATGGCATTGTAGATGCTTGTGGAATATGCGATGGGCCAGGCGAGACGACTTGGTATGTCGATGCAGACGGCGATGGTTTAGGAAATCCAACTTCTTCCGTTGATGCCTGTATTCAACCAGCAGGTTATGTTGAAAACAATAATGACAATTGTGATAATGGTGCTTTGGGCTGGGATGATGTTTTCATCTTATTTGATGATAATGGTTGTTTAGGGTGTCATGGAAATAATGCTTCTGGAGGATTAGATTTGCGTACGTATGCCACTGCAAGTTTAGGCGGTAACACCTGTGGATCATCTATTTTAAGTGGCAATAATCTCGTTGGAATTATTACCATTCCCAATTATGATGCTTGTGGCTCACCCATAGGATTCCCACCTATGAATGATCGTGTAGGAGGAGCATTTGATGCTACTGAATTAGCTACCTTACAAGCTTGGGTAGATGGGGGTGCGCCTGAAAATTGTACCGACTATTGTCCTGAAAACGAAACAATCACATTAGACTATTTAACAGGAGCCTTAAATACACACCAAGTAAGTCAACAAATTAATGCCAGCAATTTAGTAGGAATTGGAGCGAATATCACCTTTGATGCGGGTACACAGATTTGTCTTGACCCAGGTTTTGAAGTAGAAAATGGGGCAATATTTCATGCTATGATTGGTGGCTGTAGTTCGACTTTTCAATCGAATCAACTACTAAACAAATGATTTTTCATCAAAATGTTTTGTAAATTTAAATTGCAAGCTTTTATTTAGAATTTCTATTAGAAGCTGTTTGAATTTAGTTTTTTGAATAATATGAAAATTGTTTTTTCGTCAGATAAGGCATGAAAAACGGAGTTTAGCCACGCTAATGAGTATTTTTAGAACGAAATATGGCGTAAAAAGAAATTCATATTAACAATAGTATTAAATTCAAACAGCTTCTTACTAATCAATGGACTTCCCTGCACAGACAGACAAGAGAATAACTATACAATTCTCTTGTCGTCTCATACGATTATAAAATACCGTTCTATTCTAATTGCTCAATCGTAGTTTTTACGGTTGGATATTGAAGCATCGCTCTCATGTACTCTGTTGTTTTTGGATGCATTACTCTTCCCAAAGGAGGCTTGATGGCATTGACATATCCTCTTGTGGATTTGATCTTTCCATTTACCCCTTCTACAGCTTCATTCAAGCTACATTGATCGGAAATTATTTGTCCTTTTAATAATTTGTGGGGGTCTTCCTTATTAATCAGATGAGGCAAATTAAAGGTGTGATACGCATCTAAACCAAATTGAGCCGCAATTGATTTTTCTTTTAAAAGTTGATTATAATAATTAGAATGACCGGTCATTCCACTATTGGCAGCAGCAGAAATAATACTACCAACTTGCCCTTGTTTAAAAATACGATTGACATCTTTTGCCCCCAAATTTTCTTCATCTAGCAATTCATTCAGTATAAAACTTCCACTTGAGTTTTGAATATTTAACAAAACAATCTTCTTCTGAAAAAATTGATAATACACACTGTCTTGATCTAGTGGTATTTGTGCTTTCATGTATTGCAAGGTATGCAAAATTGTTTCAAGGCCAGAATTTTCATAATAACCCCCATCTACAAAATTTCCTTTACTTTCAATACGAGCCGCAGGGCTAGCTCCAGGGAAACGATTCGTCAAAAAGACAGCATCTGGATATGAAATATATTCACCTCCATGATTTTTAGTAATATCAATAAATGGTTCTAGAATAGTACCTCCATCTCGTAATGGATGTACGACAGCCCTTGCTCCATCTTCCGTTCGTGTCGCATTGACAAACAAAAGAGGAATGGGCTTATTAGCAGCGTTTGTCCAAAGATTATAGTAAGGATTTTTAGTTAGTGATTCAGGTGCACCTGCTATGTTAAAATAACTATTGCTCATCATTCGATGACGATCGTCATAATTTTTTAGGCTTTCAAAGCGAAGTACCGCAGAAACTAAAGCACGTGTAAAAAGTCCAGCTATATCACCCGTTAAAAAATTGCGATGCCCAATCGTATTTATTCGATTGGAGATGGATTCATTATAATTTTTATCTCCAACGGATTGCATGTAGGTGTACATCCCCAAACCTATACCTCCTCCAGATATACCCGATTGCAAAAAAGTGCGACCATAAATAGGTTTGTTGGAACGAGCAATGGAATCTAATACTGACATTGTCCAATAAGCTCCTCTAAGTCCTCCTCCTTCTGCAGCAATTAAATAAATAGTACTATTATTGCGAACTGCGGGTCGTTGTAAGAAATCAGCTGTAAACTCTTTTAAGGTAGGAAGTACAGTCTTGTTTTCTTCTGCTACAAAGCGAACTTCATGATGGTAATTTTCTGTTCGAAACATATGAATACCCAATACTACTAAAGCCGTGATTCCTATTACATACAATTTTCGAGAATGCTTATTTATGTTTTCCCGAAATGTTTTCATAAAACCTACTTCTGTTTTTATTTCGAGTGTCCCCCGTTTTTTATAAATTTTAATTAATCGATCTATAAATGCAAAAAGGCAAATTCCACCATTAATAAATAAAAGATAAAAATTCGCCGAGTTTAACCAATGTATGTTATAAAATCCACCTCCCAAACAGTAAATACCTACAAAAAGTAGGAAAGGAATGGGAAGTATACACAAGATCATGAATACCAAGGTGAATCTGTCATAAATATTAGGAGGTATCCAACGACCAAAAGCGAGGGTTTTATCATTCTTTTCTTTTTTACGATTGCTTGGATCTAAAAATGAACTTATCAAATAATGTAATAAAAAGACATAGCCCATTCCTGCAAATACCGTCGTCATCGTAAAATAGAGTGCTGTTAAACGAGTATTCTCTTGTTCAAAAAAGGTTAAAGCCAAAAGCGTTAGAAAAAGAAGTCCACAAGCAATTAATACAATTCTAAAAAATTTAAAATGTGTTCTTACCCGTCGCATAGACCATAGATATAAGGCAGCTAAAAAAATAGTAAATAATAATGTAGCTAGAGAAGTAGGCAGCCATACCTTTTCACAAAGTATGATATACACATTGACTTGCAAATTAAATAAGATGACAATAAATAGTAAGCCTAATATAGCTCGAACATGATGAAATGACTGATTCGCTTCATAATGTTTATAAGTCTGTTCTTTTACTCTTTTTCGTATTAATTCGTAGTATTCATCTGGAATAATTGATTTAAGCAAACGGTAAACGCCTTGATAACTTACCAATTCTGCACTTCCAGCTTTTGTTTCCATGTAAGAATTGTAAGGCTGAATATCTGCTTTTTCAACTTTATTATAAAAGGCATCCGTAAAAAATAGATAATAGGGAATAAACCAAACAACAATAATAGAAATCAAATAAAGTATACTAAAAATAAAAAGATTGGCTCCACTTGTTAGCATTAATATGACTGTATCAAATTGCTCCATCACACTAAAGAGAACAGCAACGCCTAAAATACTAATAATACTTGGATAGAAATAACGAAAATAATCTTGGAAGAAAACCTTAATATTCAACGTATTCTCCGCCATGAATTGATACATCTGGCTGATCAATAAGTAAATCAGAATCGTCCAACTTGCAGCATACGCTAACCGCTTAAAGTTTTGGATAAAAAGTGTTCGACCTTTAAAAGAAGCATTATCATATTGGAACTCTTGAAAAAAGGAATAGCCTTCCAGCAAATCCAAAACTAAAGCAAGCGTGAATACAATGATGGCTAAAACTTGCCAAGTTATATTGTATTCTCGTCGTAAACGATAAAAAAAGGCTAAATGCAAGCCAAATAATCCGATAGCAAAAAAAATATCACTAATAAAAAATGGACGTACCGTAGGATTAAAACTTGCTGAACACGCATCAATTATCCACTGATTTAAAAGAGGGACTGCAGCTTGAGGAACTTGAACAAAAGAAGTAAAAAAATCACTTCCAATCGTACGCATTCCAATAGCACCGCCTAGAGCGAATAATGCCGAAAGCCACAGAAAAATAGGACTTTTAAGAATAGATATGATTTTGTTTTCACCTCCTTGAGGTGTTGGTTTTGGTTCTTGTTTTGTCATAGTAGGTAATATTGGGGTAAATCAATACCATCAAATATAACATTATTCATGTAATATCATATAAATTTATTATCCAAACTATTCAGGGATAAGGAATAATTTGATACTTTAGAGATCGAACAGTACCTTAATTAAAATGATAAAATATTACTTTTTTCTCCTCCTCCTCCTTATTTATAGTTGTGAGCCATCTAAACCAAAATCTTCTAATGAACAAGTAGATCAAGGTACAATAGAACGACTAACTAATTTTAATTCAAGCTACATCCCTGCCCGCAATATTGATATCTGGCTGCCAAAAGATTATGATAGTACAAAAAAGCACCAAGTTTTATACATGCACGATGGGCAAATGCTTTTTGATTCCACGACAACTTGGAATAAGCAGGAATGGGGTGTAGATGAGGTTTTACAAGCATTAATAGATGAGAAAAAAGTTGCTCCTACGATCGTAGTAGGTATTTGGAATGGTGACCAGCGTCGTCATATTGAGTATTTTCCGCAAAAACCATTTGAACGTTTACCACAAGAAGTCCAAGATTCACTTAAAGAAACGGGTAAGGCATATCATTTTAATCAAACACTGCAATCAGATAACTACCTTAAATTTATCGTCCATGAGCTAAAACCTTATGTTGACGCACATTTTGCAACTTATCAAGATCAAGCACATACTTTTATTGCAGGATCGAGTATGGGAGGGCTTATCTCTATGTATGCCCTTTGTGAATATCCTAAAATTTTCGGTGGAGCGGCTTGTTTATCTACCCATTGGATTGGTACTTTTGAAACGAAAAATAATCCTATTCCAGAAGCTTTTGTAAATTACTTAGACAAACATCTTCCCTCTCCTACCCAACATCAAATCTATTTTGATTATGGAACGGAAACCTTAGACGCGCTTTATGAACCTACGCAAGTGAAAGTGGATAGCATCATGCAAAAAAATGGATTTTCTGATAAAAATTGGATCACCAAAAAGTTTACTGGAGCAGATCATTCTGAACGCTCTTGGAATAAACGATTACATATTCCTTTACAGTTTATCTTAGCAAAATCATAAACGCTGCCCGTCAATATAACGCACACTAGTATGTAAATTCGCATTATTCCACTCAATTAAACGTAGGGCTATTCGATGGTGATCTACTTCAAAAGGTGATTTATCAGGATGGATTTGAACGTAACAAGAAGGCGTTATGTATTGATGAATATTCTGCTGATGAATAGCTCGTTCTACATGATAATGCCCACAAAAAAGATAAATGGGATCTTTGTAATCAAAAAGTAAAGGCTGAATATGATCCATATCTTCAAGCCGATGTTTTTGATCCATATAAAGCACACCTCCTTCCAGTATTGGATAATGTGAAAAGATAATTAAAGTACCTTCCGCTTGCTTGAGCTGTCGTTTGAGCCATTTCAATTGATTATCAGAATGACCAGCACAGCTATTATCTAAAAAAAGACAAGTTTGTTTGCCTAATCGACGTGCATAATACAATTCCTTTTGATCTAAAACATGATTCATTTCAAAAACCTCCCACATTAAGGACGCATTATCATGGTTGCCTGCCAGAATTGAATAAGGTATCGCTAATTTGTCCAATCGAGCTTTAATCCATTTGTAGATGATCTCATCACCGTGATGTAAACATAAATCTCCAGTAAGCACAAGATGATCCACTTTAGCAAAAGCCACCTCTGCTAAAATGTTTAAGAAATTGGTGCGAACATCAACACCATGTGTTTCATCGTCTATTCGTCCAATATGCAAATCCGTCAATTGAGCAATACGCATGCCTGCAAGATAGCAAGTATTTTTAATACAAGATAAATGTTTTTGATTCAAGCTTATGGAAAATAGAAGTTTACTCAAACTTGTTTTTTAATAAAAAAGGGCTTGTAACAAATTAAAACAAAAAAATATTATCCAAAATAAAACCATTTAGTGACATTCAAAATCATATTTTTTACTCATTTTTATACTAATTACAATATAAACCACAAAATAAAGTGACATTGAACCGATTAATTTTTTGTATAAAAATACCATCAATGGGGTATTTTCTGGCCTTGTAGATAGGTATATCTTTGTCCTTGTAAGAACGAAAGAATGATTTCAAACTTACACAATGAAAGAAACAAACAGTATGAGTATCAAATTTCTGATACATTTTTGACAAAATTTCCCATGAACTATCACTTAGTAATCAAATTTGGTAACTATCCTTTTTCCCGAATTTATCACTATTACCAAAAAGCGATACTAAGTAACACTGACAAAGTTGTACCCCTTACAGCTTTCGATTCGGGACAAATCAGAAAACAAGTCTAGAACAAACACTTTTTGAAATTAAGGTTTCAGCAAAAAACAAAAACGCTGAGAAAGAAGTGTAGGTGTTTAACGCCAAGTAAACAGATTGTAATCCCATGAATAGTATCTGCCTTGCCAATACTGATTCCCACAATCTTCCCATACACGAACGAGCTTGGTTCACCTATCACTTCTTCTCATTACACTTTGCGAAAAGCCAATCTATTTAAAAAGTAGAGTACAGATGCCAACGCCATCTGACTCCCAAAAACTGTAAAAATGATTAAAGAATTACTGTTATATTTTGCTTTGCTATTGTGGTTTGTTGTGCCTTC
>JAHDES010000093.1 GCA_020628645.1 Saprospiraceae bacterium | reverse complement strand
TGTCCTATGTCCTATGTCCTATGTCCTATGTCCTATGTCCTATGTCCTATGTCCAGAACTTTATAAATTATGCAATTTCCGATACCAAAGACTGTACGGCAAGAATATTTAGGTTTTGAGGATCGCTGGCTTATTTTGCTAGGGACTCCCCTATTTGGCTTGTTTATTCCTGCTGCTTTTTTTGGTCGTTCCTTTGGGGATGGAATTTATGTGTATTTGAGTGATGCTTTAATGTCTACGATTTTTGTTATTTCACATTGGCTTTTGATTCGTGAATTATTCATTCGTTTACGTATTCGTTATCCCAATATAGAGCAAACCACGACTCGAATTATTGTACAGATTTTCGGCGTGATAAGTATCGTCCTCTTTGTTTCTTTTGTAATAGGTCCAATTTTAAATATACTTTTTCAATGGATTGGATTGTTCGTTGATCCTGATAAGATGAAAAGTTTATTTCAAGGACTTTCTGCTAGTTTTACCATTTCTTTTGGTGTAACGGGTATGTATGAAAGCATTTATTTTTTTCAGAAATATCGCGCTTCTGAGATTGAGAAAGCGCGCTTGCAAGCTGCGAATGTACAAGCACAATTGAATACGCTGAAGAATCAGGTGAACCCGCATTTTTTGTTTAATAGTTTGAATACCTTGATTACGATTATTCCAGAAGATAGCGATTTGGCGGTGGAATTTGTTCAAAAGCTATCGAAGACTTATCGAAATATTCTGACCTTTCGAGATGAAAAATTAATTAGTATTCATCAGGAATTAGAGGCTTTGGAGGCTTATATTTTCCTGTTAAAATTGCGTTTTCAGGATAAAATCAAGATCAATATTCAACTAGATGAAGCTTTATACGATCAATGGATTGTACCACTTTCTTTACAGCTTTTGATTGAAAATGCTATAAAACACAACATTATCTCTCAGAAACGACCTTTGAATATCGAAATTTATGAAAACGACCTTCATTTAGTGGTACAAAATAATTTTCAACCCAAGCAACAGACCTTTCAATCGACTAAAATAGGTTTAGCTAATATTCGATCTCGATATGAATTATTAACAGACAAGACCATTCACATTGAACAAAATGAAGTGAATTTCACTGTAAAACTTCCCCTAATTCCAAAAGGAAAAAATGTATGAATATTTTAATCATTGAAGATGAGCATTATGCCGCCCAACGCCTTAAAAAAATGTTGGTAGAAGAACTGGATCAGCTAACAATTTTGGGAGAATTGGATAGTATCGAAGATAGTGTGGAATGGCTGGATACACATACACCACCCGATCTTATTTTTATGGATATTCAATTAGCGGATGGTTTGAGTTTTGAGATTTTCAAGCAAACGCATATTCAATCCCCTGTCATCTTTGTTACAGCTTTCGATCAATACACTTTAGATGCATTTAAGGTGACGGGAATTGATTATATTTTAAAACCTATTGAGCAAGCGCATCTTAAAAGTGCTCTCGAAAAACATGCTACTTTATTTGGTACAACCAATAAATCTGATACACCAAATTGGCAATCCTTACTTCAACATTTTCAGCCTAACCAAACCAAGTATAAAGAACGTTTCCTTTTGAAACAAGGGCATGAATATCTTCAGCTTCAAACAGATCAAATTGCTTATTTTTACTCAGAAGATGGCATTAGTTTTATAATAGACCAAAAAGGGAAACGCTATATCTTAGAACAACCTTTGGACAGTTTACAAGAGGAATTGTCTCCACAAGATTTCTTCCGAATCAATCGCCGTTTAATTGTACGAAATAATAACATCCAGAAAATTCATACTTATTTTAATAATCGTCTAAAATTAGAATTATCACCCGCTTATAAAGGAGAAGCCATTGTTAGTCGTGATCGAGTGAAGGAGTTTAAACTATGGTTGGGTGGTTGAGGAAGGATAAGTTCAATTTAGTTATAAGTCGAATAAATTCGACAATCCTGTTGATAATTGAAGAGCAGATACCTAAAATTGAATAAAGTCTGTATATTCGTTCTTTCTACTCAAGTTTATCACTTTATTCAAACAAAATGGAAAACCTACCCTCCCCAATCTCCTTTTGGTGCTATGCACTTGCTGCTACACTTTCTATTCTTATCGGCTTGTTGTATGCCACTCGAAAACAAATCATGCCTTATCATTTGAAAGCCCTAGAAACGACATGGGAAGAAATTGATATTAAGTATCAATTTATGCTTCGAATGCTCTTGAATGGTGGTGGATATTATGGCATTTCTTGTGGATTGTTTATGCTTACTTTACTATTAATTCCATTTCGAGAAGGGCAAGTATGGGCGGGCTATGCGATAGGAATAATTGGTTTAGTGGGGGCATTACCTTTAGCCATAATTGTTTATACCGTTAAAACTAAAACAAAAGGAAATCCGCCATTATGGATTATGGTCGTAGTAAATTTATTACTGATTGTAGGCTTATTATTTTGTATACTCTAATTTTCATCCAGCATCTTATTCAATAGCTTTAAATATTTTTTTCCTCGATTTTTAAAGCCCGAACTACCATACGGGATATGAGTTTCGAGTACAATTTTGAGTTCATTAGCAAGCTCAGGTTCTTTTACACAAATATTATAACAAATGGGCATCGAGAAAGCACGTACAGCAATCGCTTCATTTGGGTCATCAAGATAAGTGAAGCAAATCTCCGCTGCCAAGCCCAGCAAATCTTCAGGAATATCATAATTTTGAAGCGCACGAACCGTATTTCGTTTTACGGCAACATGTATTTTTTCTTTCTGTAAATTTTCGAGCAAATGTTGTAAATGAGGGGCTACCATTTCAGGTTTTTGCTCGGCTACATGCCCTAGCACCCAAGAAGCGCGTTGCGTAATTCGCCATTCATCATGTAGAAAAATATGGATGAGTTCATCAAAACGTTCTTGGTCATCGCCGATATATTCAATGATACGATTGACTTGAGCTTTAGAATGTTCATCAATGAGTGCTTGTCGGATATCCATAGGATGAAGGTAAAAAAAAATGTGGTTTTAAGGATTCTTTTATCCTTAAAACCACATATTGTCATTCAGTTTTGTAATTATTTTACGAGCATATCATTTTAAAATTCTTCGATGGTAGCTGGCGCTTCTTCTTCCGCTTTTTCCTTTCCCTTCTTTTCCTTCTTCTCTTTCACTTTTTTCTCTTTTACTTTCTTTTCCTTCACCTTTTTTTCTTTTACTTCTTTTACTTCAGTATCTACCATTTTATCTGCGATACGAGCATTCAACGCTGCCTCTGTACTTTCGCGCTTTGCTCTAATTTTTGCATATTCTTTCTCTTTCTTTTCGATACGTTTTGTACGCGCTTTTTCCGTACGTTCAATATCTTTTAGTTGTGCCAAACGTAATTTTTCTTGCTTGCTCAAACGCTCTAACTCTGCTAAACGCGCCTCTTCCATTGAACGATCTTCCATTTGTTTTTTCACGTGTTCTTCTAAAAGTGTTTCTGTCATGATGTTTTCGCGCTCAATAGCTGCGATTTTTTCACGTTCTGCTAACAATTGACGTTCTCTTTCTTCTACTAAAAGACGTTTTTGCTTCATATCTGCCAATGCTGCTTCCTCCGCTGCGCGAGTTTGTTTAAGTGTTTCTAAACGCTCCACTTCACGTTGTAAGTTATTGGCACGTTCTGTCTCCATTTCTTGCGCTTTTCTCAATTCAGCTAAACGTAATTCTTCCATTTCTTGCTGACGTGATACTTCACGTAAAAGACGACGATCTTCTTGTTCTACTTTTTGACGTTCTAGTTCTGCTTCTTGTGCTACTTTGATTTCGGCTAAACGTCCTTCTTCTTCTTTTTGTAACTCATCCAACTCCATTAAGCGTTTTTGCTCTTTTTTCATTCTATCAAAACGCTCCTCCTCGATTTTACGCATCTCCTCCGTTTTCATTAATTCTGCTTCTTTTTCAATACGTACGCGATCCAATTCAGCTACTAAAACTTCTTTATCAGCAATTGCTTTTCGGCGTGCTTCTTCTAATTCTTGTTCTAATTCAATTTTCTTTAGTCGATTTTCTTCTTCACGGCGAAGACGCTCAATTTCTAATTTCTTTTTCTCTTCCTCTACAAACATCTTCTGACGACGTTCTGCTGCAAGACGTTCTTGCTCTAATTTAAGCACTCGTTCTTCTTCTTTTTGGCGATCTTTTTTTGCATCTTCTAATTTAGATGCTTCTGATTCAATTGCTCTTTTTGAAGATTCTAATGCCATACGTTTTTGTAATAATTCTGCTAAACGTGCTTCTTCTTCTTGGCGTTTTTGTTCCACTTCATTCAATCGAGCAGATTCAGAAGAAAGTGCTTCATGGCGTGCCTCTTCTTCTTTACGAACTTCTTCTAATTGTTTAAGACGTTCCTCTTCTTCCATTCTTTTACGCTCCACCGATTTTAAGTAAGCTTCTGATTGGCGAGACGCATTACTATAAGAACGAAGATTAGCATCTTCTTTAGAGGTAGTGTTTGTTGTAGATTTAGTAGTACGAATAGTGCGTCCTTTTTTACGGTCTTCGCGAGATAAATTCACCGTTTTTTTGATGGGCTTAGTTGCTTCTTTAGTATAAGTCATTTCCTTTTCAGCTTCAGAAACATCCTCCCCACGAGCTTTCATCGCACGAATGTAGGCTTCTTGCTGAATTTGTCTAAGACTTTTTTTAGGTTCTTGATTTGCTTCTTCAGTTTGAGCAAAACTACAGATAGGTATAAGAAACAAACAAATGACGATTAAGGACTTAAAGTTGAACATAATTATTCTTGTTTTTAATATAGTTTTGTCCCTTTTGGGTAAACACTAATAAAAATGGGTTATGTGTTTATTACAAAATAATTGTTAATGGTTGGTTTGATTTAACCTTCTTTGAAATCCCTATGGAATAGATTCTTAGATTGTTATCACACCGTGGGAGGGTGTCACATTATCCTAAATAATGTATTTGGAGGATTATAATTAGGAAACAAGATGGGAATTGTGCTTCAAAAGACAATGTAAAATTCTATCTATTTTGACAAAAAAACAAACGCCTTTTTATACTTCTTTACTTATACAATTCTATTTTAATTTATAACACATTCATTAATAGCTCCTTGATTATCATATCATTATAAGCGATAATATTAAAATTACCATATTATAGGTACGTCTTTTTGTCACAAATTTTGACACTTTTTTAAGCTCATTTATGATTCTGTTCTAAAAGAGAATTATTATCTTACCAAAAAGATAATTACAACCCTATGACTTTTGATGAATACCGCCAATATGATGCCCTTGGATTAGCCACTTTAATCCAAAAGAAAGAAATCCAAGCCTCCGAATTATTAGAACTCGCCATTCAACGCCAAGAAGCTGTACATCCCCAAGTGAATGCCATTATTCGTCCATTGTATGAACATGCCAAAAAACAGATTGACACTTTATCACATGATATGCCTTTTACAGGAGTACCATTTGTATTGAAAGATTTAGGCTTGCCCTTAAAAGGAACTGAAATGAATGTGGGAAGTGCTTATTTCAAAGGATTCATTACGAAAGCCGATAGTTTAGTGGTTGAAAAAATCAAAAAAGCGGGCTTCTTAATCTTTGGAAAAACCAACACCCCTGAATTTGGATTGACCCCATTTACCGAACCTCAATTGCACGGTATCACCAAAAACCCTTGGAATTTAGAGCACTCAGCGGGTGGTTCAAGTGGTGGATCAGGTGCAGCCGTGGCAGCAGGAATTATTCCCATGGCAACGGCTAGTGATGGAGGAGGCTCTATTCGCATTCCTGCATCTTGTTGTGGATTAGTAGGACATAAACCAAGTCGAGGATTAGTAAGCTTAGGACCGTCTATTGCAGAAGCATGGGGTGGTTTGGTTGTAGAAAATTGTGTGAGTCGTTCCGTGAGAGATAGTGCTGCCTATTTGGATGTGATTAAAGGAACTGCATGGGGAGAAATTAGTCTACCTTATGAAAGTTCCTCTTATTTAAAAGCTATAGATCAAGGTGTTCGTCCATTAAAAATTGGATTTAGCACGCAGCATCCACTAAATTTAGCGGTAGATCAAGATTGTATAGATGCTGTAAAACATACAGCAAAATTACTGCAAAATTTAGGGCATGAAGTCGAAGAAGTTCCGCTCCCTTACGGTCGCGCTGCCGTAGAGGAAATCTTTTTAGTTCTTGTAGCAGGAGAAGCAGCAGCTGATTTACAAGATTTTGAAGATCATTTAGGTCGAAAAGTGAAAAAATCAGATGTCGAACCCAATACATGGGGACTAAGTGTGCTGGGTCGAAAACTATCTGCCAGTGATTATGCCTTAGCTCGTAAAAAAATGGGCTATCTCAGCAGAAAAATGGGTAAATTTCATTTAGACTATGATTTATTATTAACCCCTACTCTTGCCAACGCTCCTATCAAACATGGTCAATTGCAAAACTCAGGTTTTGAAAAACTATTAGTACAATTGGTGAATACCTTCGAATTGGGTGCGGTTTTAAAAATGGGATTACAACAATTCACGGATAAAGCTTTTGGCTATATTCCATATACCATTCTTGCAAACATGACGGGGCAACCCTCTATTTCCCTTCCACTTCATTGGAACGAAAATAAGTTACCTATAGGTGTCATGTTTACAGGTCGAATGGGCGAAGATGCTTTATTGCTTCAACTTGCAAAACAATTAGAGGAAGCACAGCCTTGGTTTGATAAGGTAGCTTTATAAGAGGGATTACTGAATCACAAACTGTTGAATTCCTAGTTGATCGCCTTTTTTCAGGTGAATAAAATAAGTTCCTTTTGGTAAAGAAGATAAATCAATAGGAATTGTATTTTCTCCAGTATAAGCTTTTTCTATATTTTGATTTAAAATACGTCCATTTATATCCAAAATACGCCATTCTAAGTTTTCAAATTGCTCAGTCTGAAAAATCAAATTTATTTCATTCGTGACAATAGGATTGGGATAGAGATGAAAGTCCACTTCATTGACAACTTGAGTTGTAAAAACTAAAGATTCATTAATGTATAATTTTGTAATAGAAGTAGGATCTGAATTGGTATTCCATCCTGTAAGGATGACATCTTGATCTAAATCATTATCTACATCAAAAAAAGCTATTGATCCTCTTGCAACTGCCTCAAAAGGAGTGTCGGATTGTTCTATAAATTGTCCTGTTCCTTCATTAAGATACAATTTCGTTGATTTTCCATACGGTAATTGTTCTAATTCAATATTTTGACCAGTAATCAACACATCTTGATCCTTATCGCCATCCACATCCGCAAATGCTAGGGCACTTAAATATACGCCCTCAAAAGGAGAATCTTGTATTTCAGAAAAATCACCTGATCCGTTATTGAGGTAGAGTTTGCTACTAATGATATTATCTTGACTTGTATAAATATTCATCCCTGTTATCAACACGTCTTGGTCATTATCGCCATCCACATCTGCAAATGCCAAGGCACCAGCCGCAACTCCTTGAAATGGGGTATCTGATTTCCAACTAAAATTTCCATTTCCATCATTTAAATACAAATACGATATAGGACCTGGAGCAACTGTTGGAACGGATGTTCCTGTAATCAAAATATCTTCATCATTATCGTTATCCACATCTGCTACTGCAATAGCACTATCTACCACTCCTACAAAAGGAGTATCTTCAAGTTTAGTAAAATTACCGAAGCCATCATTCAAATATAAATTAGTACATCCTATGTTATCAGCATTCATACCTGAAATAAAGACATCTTGATCATTATCGCCATCCACATCTACAAATACAATTGCACTAGATTGAACCCCCTCAAAAGGCGTTTCTTCTACCAGATTGTATTGTCCATTACCATTATTCATATACAATTTTGCAATGGGAAAGCCTAAAGTATTTTTCCCTGTTATCAAAACATCCTGATCAAAATCATTATCAATATCTGCAAAAGCAATTGCTCCAAAAATCACTCCTTCAAAGGGTGTATCCGTACGTCTTTCAAAGTATCCCGAACCATTATTTAAGTATAAAATTGTTTTTAAAACAACTTGGCCCGTATTTAATCGTCCCGTTATTAATACATCATAATCTGCATCATTATCAACATCTGCAAATGCCATAGCACTTTGACGTACACCATCAAAATGTATGTTAGAAATTTCTGTAAACGTTTGAGCAACAATAATTGAGGAATAAAAAGAAAATAAAAGTAGTATTGCCATTCTCATTTGTAATAGTTTTTTATGAATAAATTTTAACATCAAAAAACTGTAGTTTATATCAATTTTACAGATAGGAATATCCGTATTGTTTGTTTTGATTTTCAATTTACCTTATACTGTTAAGGTGTGATTTACGAAATCACTTAATCAATTTCGTATTAGTAGTTTTCAAAGATAATTTATAGACGAATACTTTACTTCCCAACAAAATTTATAAGTCAGGTTTCTGTTAAAACGATTATCCGATGCATCCTTTTTTATAAGAATAAATCCTTTAAGTGGAAACTTTAATTCAAATTATAGAGTTGTAAAACCATTGGAATTACCAATCAATTTTTCATTTAAAAAAGTGTAATTTCGCTATCCAATCTAAACTACTAAATGACCAAACTCTACCAACTTTTCAAAGAAGCCTTATCCAACGAAGAACAAGATTATACTTCAGGAAGTATAAATCGGGCGATTCTTTTATTAGCGATTCCAATGATTTTGGAGGTTTTAATGGAAGGATTATTTGCTTTGGTAGATGCGTATTTTGTCGGTAAGATCAGTGAAGAAGCCGTAACTGCTGTTGGACTTACAGAAACTTTTACGACTATCGTTTATTCTATTGCAATTGGTATCAGTATAGCTGCCACGGCAATGGTATCCCGAAGAATTGGCGAAAAAAATAAGGATGGCGCTGCAAAAGCCGCCTTTCAAGCTATTGTACTTGGTGTAATAGCTTCCTTTATGATTGGAATATTCGGTTATCATTTTGCACCTGATATTCTAGCATTTATGGGAGCAAATGAGGCTGTTGTGGAAATTGGAGTAAATTATACTCGCATTATTCTCAGCACCAATATTGTCATTGCTCTTTTATTTATTCTCAATGGTATTTTTCGGGGCATTGGTGATGCTGTAATCGCCATGTATGCACTTTGGATTGCGAATATTTTAAACATGATTCTTGATCCGCTTTTCATTTTTGGAATTGGTTTTTTTCCAGAAATGGGCGTTACGGGTGCTGCGATTGCAACGAGCATTGGGCGCGGGATTGGGGTTTGTTTTCAGTTGTATATTTTATTTAGAGGAACAAAGATGTTACGGCTTCAAATTCAATATTTAAAAATTATACCTTCAATTTTAAGACGCTTAGTCCGTGTAGCAAGTACAGGAGCAGCACAATTCTTTGTCGGTTCAGCCAGTTGGATTTTTTTAGCGCGATTGGTTGCTGACTTTGGTACAAATACCTTTGCAGGATATACCTTTGCTGTGCGGATTGTGATTTTTTGTATCCTTCCTGCTTGGGGGATGGCTAATGCAGCAGCCACTTTGGTAGGACAAAATTTAGGTGCTAACAAACCTGATCGTGCAGAACAATCTGTTTGGCGCGCAGGATTTTATAATATGCTTTTTATGGTAGCATTGGGGGTAATCTTTATGATAGGTGCGCCATTTTTTATTGGTATTTTCTCCGATAATCCTGATGTGATTGCAGCGGGGAGTTTGAGTTTACGGATTTTCTGTATTGGCTATGTTTTTTTTGCGTATGGGATGGTGTTTGGGCAGGCATTCGGAGGAGCTGGCGATACAACTACACCTACATTGATTAATTTATTTTGTTTTTGGGCTGTGGAAATTCCTTTGGCTTATGTCTTAGCAAATTTAATCTTTGAATCTGCATTGGGTGTTTTTATAGCGATTGCTATTGCAGAATCACTTTTGGCTTTGGTGAGTTATTATTTTTTTAGAAAAGGGAAATGGAAATTGGTGAAGATTTGATAATTGATATTCGTTCTTAGACAAAAACCGTGATTTGGATTTTTCTCGTTGTCGTCGGCGTCGAGCCTCGACAACGAAGAAGGAGGTTTCTAGG
>JAHDES010000005.1 GCA_020628645.1 Saprospiraceae bacterium | reverse complement strand
TCGACGCCGACGACAACGAGAAAAAATCCAAATCACGGTTTTTGTCTAAGAACCAGAATAATTAAACTAAAAAAGCGACTCTCCCCGTCACAGAAAGAGTCGCAAAATTCTCCTCACTTTTCCCTAAAAGTGAAAAACAACCTAAAATTTTTAATCATAGCATTACAAGGGTAGTACGATTCCGAATCGTCTACCTTTTTTTGTGCAGGTATACAATAATTACTTTATGTGATTTTAATAATGCTTAGAAAGAGTAATCTCTAAACATTTGAAAAGTTCTTTTAGAATTATCTATTTCCTCTTCATTTAAAGCGTATAATAGATAAGCCTGTGTTTACATATAAGAGGACTTGATACGTGATTTCGCTGCTTTATTTTTAAGAAAAATAATTTTTTTTCTAAGAAGCTGTTTGAGTTTAGCTTTTTTAAAATATGATAGGTCATTTTTTCAACAATCGAGGCATTGAAATAGGCGTTTAGCCCAGCTAAATAACTATTTTAATAACAAAGATTGATGGAAAAAGGGACATCATAGAAAGAAAGTGTTAAATTCAAACAGTTTCTAAAAATGGCATCGTAAACCAGCAGCCATACCAACGGTAAGATAACGTTGATTTAGGATATAATCATTATTCGTCAAATCGCCCAAAGTATAGCGAATTTGTGGCTCTAATAAAATAGAAACGCCCTCATTTAAACGATAGCTCCAATTAAGACTACCAAATAAACTCGCTCCCATATTTACTTTATAAATTGGGTAATCTTCTGCATGTTCTGGATCTAATAAGACAGGCTCCAATTCAGGAGATAAGATAAATCCATCTTGACGGAATAATAAATTAATGTATAAACCTGTATTTACGCTCCAAGCCATTCGATTATTGAAGGATTCAAATCCAATAATAATCGGCAAATCAATCATATTATGGTGATATGTTTCTCGAAGTAGTGCAGGATCAATTTCTGGTGGTAATTCATCTAGACCAAATAAATCTATTCGCTCTGTAATTTTAGAATACACTAAGCCTGTACGCAATGCCAAACCCGTATGATATACCGTAGAAACTCGTCCACCTACCGAAAAAGAAGATTTGAAGCTTTCCGTATCATTTCTATATTGAAGGTATCTTGCCCCATCTGCATTATTCTTTAATCCTAATTGCTTTGAAGCATAATTCATAGCCGTAAATACATCTACATAATGCTCAGGCTTGTGGCGTTCTTTGAATTTCGCACAACGATAATCTTGACGGTTGTTTTTTAGATTTAGGTTGAATTCATTTAACTGAACCAAAAGAGGAGCAACAGACACATGAATGTTCTTCTTGGCAGGAGATGCAATAATTTCTTTTACTAAATCCGCTGAAATTTGTTGATTTTCTCCTGTGGAAGCACGTTCTTTTTGGTTGCTAAAATTGGTCTGTTGTTCCTCACTAACGGGTGTTAATATTGTTTCTTTATGTGTGTTTAATAAATTGGGTGAGGAGGGTTTTGTGTTATTATTTATGGGTATGTTTGTTTTTTGGGCTTGCTCAAATTTAGATTTTGTTACTTGATTAAGCTGTGCATTTATCGCGTTATTTTTTGCTTTATTCGACGCTAAATCCCGTTGACTGACAGATTGATCAGTTAACGCTTGAGTTTTGGAAAATGTATTTGAATTAAGAGAAGTTGTATTTGTTTGAGCAATAGTAGTTTCAGTAGTCGAAGATGATATTGGGGAGTTGTTTAATGTATTGATATTAGCTGAAGAAGAAGCATTGATATGCTCATTCTTTATTTGTTTTTCATCTTTTAAATTATCTTTTGTTGCTGTTTGAAAACCTAAAAACACAATTCCACTAATCAAAAGCACTAAAACAGATAGCCCTAATACTTTATTAGAAGTATACCAAATCGGTGTTTTTACACTTCGTCCTTTATCTATGGCATCCCAAAGATGCTCTGGCGTGGCAGAAGCATAATGTTCTAATTTATCTTTGAATAGCTGATCTAAATCTTGATCACGCATCATAATTTAATTTTTTGCCGATTCACAATCTTGGTTTGTAATAATCGCCTTGCTTTGACTAATTGAGATCGGGAGGTGCTTTCTTTTATATCTAATAATTCACCAATTTCTTTATGACTATATCCTTCTATGGCATATAAATTGAATACCACGCGATACCCATCTGGTAAATCTGTAATCATTTGCATCAATTCCTCCTCGCCAAGTTTTGCTATCGCTTTAGGTTGTTCAACTTGATCTTGATAATTTTCTAAGCCTATTTGTTCTTTTTGATATGAGTGTTTTTTATAGTTTTTGAGTGCTGTATTGATGGCAATTCGTCGTATCCACCCCTCGAAAGATCCTTCTCCACTAAATTTTTGTATATTTTTAAATACTTTTATAAAACTATCTTGCAATAAATCTTCCGCCTCCATTTCATGGCGGGCATACCTGCGACAAACCGTAAGCATTTTCCCTGCATACTTTAAGAAAAGCGCCTTTTGACTTGCTTTATCTTCCCTTAAGCACCCTTGAATGAGTTCCTTATCTGTCACGCTACAATAGTTCGTGTTTAATAATAGATTCCTTGAGTTATCAAAATGATGCCTCATTTATTATAAAATTACATTTTTTTTTTCATAGAGGGTAGAGGAGCAAATTTTCTACTGCCATTTTTATGTTTTTGTCTATTATACACGACACGGGATAAAAAATGATTTTGAAGTCTGTTTTATCCCGTATCGGTATATGCCGCGTAAGGATAATCTAATTTTTGACAATCACAAAATTATCCATACGCGAGTATAAATAGCAAATCAAATTTACCTTCTCAAACACCACTTTATCTGATTCACACATCTAATACGGTAACCCAAGTTGCGTATCGTGAGAGAAAAGAAGGAGAATTTCATAAAAATCTGTGATTTTTATGAAATATGACGCTTTTTCTCTCTTTGAAACGATAAACCGCAACTTGAAATACGTAATTAAATGAGTGATTTACGAAAGGATTTTGTCAATTCGGTATCAGAAGAATAAAAACGAATATGAAGTTCTATTTCCTATTATTACTAAACCTTATCTGTTTTTCCTATTGTAAACAAGTAAATATAGCTGAAAAATCTTATCCTGAAATAATTGATTTCAAACAAACAACACCTCGTTATATCAATGGTACAAACGATGAACTTTTACTTGAAATAAAGCAAAGAATAGAATCTCATATTAAAAAACCCATTACAGGGAAAATGTTCTTGCAAATTACCATTGGTGTGGATGGTAAGGTTGATTGTGCGCGAATACATCGAAGTTTTTCAAAAGAAATAGATGATTTTTTACTAGATATTGCTTTTGAATATGAATTCACTCTGGGTGAATACGCCAATAAAAAAGTAACTACTTATATGACCTTCCCTCTATATTTTAATGTGGAAAAATAGAAGAAACTCGATACGCTACCACCTGATTTTCATAAGCAACTACAATGGATTCTTGCTCTTTTTCAGTAGAAGGAATAGTCGCAAAAGTAGTTGTTCCTGCGAGTGGGAAATCAGGATGTAATCGCCCATTTGCATTGACTAAATGAATCTGTTTTTTAGAACGATCCAAACTTCCAATACGCTGTTTTCCAGCATCTTGTACTATAAAAATGGTATCTTGAGGATATGGGTAGGAATAACGATTAGATAATCCAAAATTTTGATCTTCATAAGTATAAATCGCAAGATTACGATCACTCAAACTAATATAATCTTTTCTTGCATCTCCGACTACATCGGCATACAAAAATTGCATTCCCTCCTCCCCTACTAAGAGTTGAAAATTCGCACCTTCTGTATTAAATACACGGACTTTTCCATTTTTTTGTGGAATCACCATCCGTTGGATTAAAGCAGAATTATCATAATAAATTTGTTGCTCTACCAATGATGAATCAAAAACATATTGAAAACGTTCTACGCCATTTCGTTGATAAACATGAAATTCTCCCATAACATCCAAACTCATCAAAAAGTCATTAGTATCTCTTTGAAAATGTTGAAGTGGTGCGTGTATCAGCGTATCACAATTTTTAGGATGCCATTGGGGTAAGGGTCTTGCTTTTTCATCATATCCATAAATCTGATGGTCTTCACCAGCTAAAAAAAAATGGAAGTGATTATTTTGCTCAAAATCAACTGCTAAAACTGCATTGGTAGCCTTTGATTTCAATTTTATAGGAAAGCCTATACGATTTTCACCTCTTTCATCCATACAATGAATATGGGTTTTGGTATTAAACACCCAATAATTTTCTTCATTATCATAAAACTGAATGGGATAAATAGCAGATTGAATAGGAAGATTCATTTGTTGTTTCCAAATCAATTTTCCTTGATTATTGATTAAATAAAGTTGGTGCAAAATATCTTGTATAAGAATAGCATTGTCTTCTTGATAAGAAACTACGGAAGGATTACTTCTTGCAGTAGCATCTAATTCCAATCGCCATAAAATACTTGGATCAACAGCTTTTTCTTCCCGAGCAATATAATTGCCTTCGAACGTACAACTCGATGATTTCATTTTGTATTTGAACAAACTACTTCCTAAGCTTGAAGAAAATTCTGAGAAAATCTTTTCACCCCAATATGCCCAATCTATATAAATTACATTCTCCACTTTATTAGATAAATCAACCCAAGCTTTTTGTACATCAATTTTATTAATAAAGGACTGACTTACAATATATTGGTCAATCCATTTTTGCAAACAAGCTTTTGAATTTGTAAGAATCAACTGCCCATTCAAAAACATAAAATGAGCTTGGTCAAACGATTGATTGAATACAGGAAATTTGATTGATTTTTGCTCCATTTGATTCACCTTATAAATAGTAAATCCATTATAATCTAAGGGTTGAACATTTGCTTTTTGGGTCTTAAAAAATTCTGATAAAGAGGATAAAGTCTCTTGTTTATTTTTTATACCGAAACAACTAAATTTTGTGGAAGAGAGTGGCAAGGTTTCTGGTTCGATAGCTCCTATTATAGCCATTTTTGAAATCCAAGGAAAAATATATTGTTGATAGTCGTCTTCTAATTGTGCAGTAGGAACAATTTCTTTTGTTTGAAGAAAAACGGTCTGTTCTGGAATCCCAGCTAAAGACTGAAAAAGCGTATCTTTTGGTAGTAAATTAGTACTTAAAATCGTTCCTTTTTTAGCATTGTCAAAATATAATTCTCCTTTTAAAGGTAACTGATTTTGATCCTTATGATAAGATAAACGAAGCATCGCTAAATCATTTAGCATTCCATGAAAATCATTATTTTTTAAAACGGGAAAAACATCTGCTAAATACTCAAACTGTACATACCAATGGGATTGATTTTTTGTTGGTGGCTGTACTAATTTTGTAAATGAATGCTTTTGGTACAGATTAGTAGATCGTTGATTTAACTGATTCAGGGATTCTTCAATAAGAATTGTTTTATTTGCAAATAGAACTAGATTTCGGAAAATGGCATAAGAAAAACGATAATTTCCTTCTTCATAAACCTCATAAACCAAGTTGTTTTTAAATTGAAACTGTTTGATTTGATTGGTATTTAGTTCTTGTAAATCCTTTGCCAATTTAGTTGCATCTAAAACTAATCCCATAGGTCGTTTGACATCTTGAAAAAGAAGATTTCCAACAAAATAAGTCACGCTTTCTTTTGAAAACGAAGGAGCTACTTCTTGTAAAAAAAGCTTCGTCTCTTGAATAAAAGAAGGCACTTTTTCATCAAATGAGATCTCTTTTAAGTATAAATCAGACTTATCTTCCCAATCTAAAGTTTGCCAAAAAATAGCAGTTGTATGAGGTACAGCTTCAAAAGGAGTAATGGAGCGGAAGGGGAATCGAAAAAAATGTTGAATTAGAAGGATACTCAGAACTAGCACAGTAATCCCTCCAACTACTAGAGTGAGAAGTTTTCGTTTATTCAAAATAGGTATGAAAAGGTTCGTACAGCAAAGATAAGAAGCCTATACCAAAGTTGAAGATTAAAATTCAACAATAATTAAAGTGTTTTTTATTTATTGGTCATCAGTTGTAACGGCTGGTTCCATTTCTTGTTCACGAATGAGTTTGTTCTCGCTTTTCTTTTCAAAATCTTCTGGTACAAATAAGGTAATTTCAATAATTTCATAACATTCTCCTTTTTTAGTACGAATTTGTTTACGTTCTCTATCAAAAGATTTAATGAGAAGACCAGATGCTGTTTCTTCAGCAACTAAATCATATCTTTTCTTTCCTAAATAATAGTCAAAAATACTAGGAGAAGCATCAAACAATTGAATTTTTGACTCCGTGAGTACGACATTACCTGCCCAAGTTTCGACTTTGTATTCACCATAAACATCAAGGTCAATTTGATCAAATTGATCTACCTCAAACGTTTGATGAATGATTTTCTCGAATTGCGCTTGTACTGTAAAAGATAGGCAAACAAAGAGGATGCAAAGGGGATAATATTTCATTTGTAGTAATGAATTAAGATTCATAGGAATATAGGATAAAAGGCATTATAAGAAAGTAATTTTATTACTTTTGTACTTATAAAAATAAAATTAATGGATTTTAATCAAATATGCAAGCTGCTCATTTAGATTAAAATACATTAATATAGGAGCAAACAAAAAGGGCATTACCCTCCAAAAACGGAAAATAATACCCTTTTAGTACAGTAATTGGTCTTGGGAGGTTATTTTATAGATGAGTCATCTACACTAGCTTCTGCTGACACTCCATCAGATACTACTACTTGAGTGTCATTTGGAACGAAAACGACAAAAGAAATTTTCTCGTCTAACTTGTGTCCTTTAATACGCACTTCACGCTCCAATCCAGGTGCATACACAGCAAGTGCATCTTCCACTATTTTAGATTTTAAATTATATCGACCAGCACGAATCAATGATTTTAACATAGATTCGGATGTATTGGCAACAGATAAATTCATCTGTATACGCATGATGGGGCTATCCCATTTTTGAACATCTACATCTCCATCTAGATTTAATTCAACCAGTTCTTTCCCTTGTAGATTAAATGATTTCACTAAAGTTTTTTCTACACCTTGTGCAGTCGCAGAAGTCACAAGACTAGTAGATAACAAAAAGGTAAATATAATGTTGTAGGTTTTCATAAAGTTATGGTTTAATTATTATAAATATAAGAATATTATTTTAAATAATCAATCAATTATAGAATATTATTTTATTTAGATTATACTTTTTCTAATATTCATCAATCGAATCAATAAATTTTCCAAATTTTCTAAGGGCAGCATATTTGCTCCGTCTGATTTTGCCATAGAAGGGTCAGGATGCGTTTCTATAAATAATCCATCTACTCCAACGGCGACTCCTGCCTTCGCTATCGTCTCGATCAAAGCTGGTTTACCTCCTGTAACTCCACTAGCTTGATTAGGCTGTTGTAAAGAATGTGTACAATCCAAAACAACAGGAACATCCATAGCCTGCATTACTGGAATTCCACGGAAATCAACCACCAAGTCTTGATATCCAAATGTAGTACCTCTTTCGGTAAGCATCACATTTGGGTTTCCTGACTCTAACACTTTATTTTTAGCAAAATACATTGCTTCTGCACTCAAAAATTGACCTTTTTTGATATTAATCAGTTTTCCAGTTTTTGCAGCAGCTACCAATAAATCTGTTTGACGACACAAGAACGCTGGAATTTGTAATACATCTACATATTCAGCTGCTATTGTTGCTTCTTTTGAGGCATGTATATCTGTGGTCACAGGAATTCGTAAGGATTGCTTAATATTTTTTAAAATATTCAATGCTTTTTCATCTCCAATACCCGTGAAAGAATCCAAACGAGAACGATTTGCCTTGCGATAAGATCCTTTAAATATAAATGGTATTTTTAAGCGATCGCATATAGCCTTAATTGCTGCAGCTATTTCAAAAGCCATTTCTTCTCCTTCAATAGCACAAGGGCCAGCAATCAAAAAGAAGTGGTTTTGGTCCAAATGATTAATATGAGGGAGTTTATGGAGCATTTGAAATAGTGTGTTTGTATTTTATAGATGTATTAAACTACCAAAACGTTGGTCTATAATGGTTAATTTAACAATTTATTAATAGTTTGTATTCATCGTAATGTACATATCTATAACACAAATGTACAAGGATAAGTTCCCAATTTGAAATATTATCAACATATTTTATTTGGAATTTTCATCATATTTTTTAGCTTAAAAGTATTTTATTTTAAAAAAATAAATAATTCGAAAAAATATTCTTTTTTTAAGAGCAAACTCCTATCATAGAATTTAATAAAACGCCAAGTTTTATAATTTAATTTTTTGCTTCTTGAAAGACTCTCCCTAAACCTATCTTATCCTATCTTATATATGAATCTATATTCGTAAACTAAGAAAGTTTTGAAACGATCTTTCTAAATTACCTTTTCAAAAAACATGAGTAAGATTTTTTGATCTGTTATACCGAAAAAACAGAATCTAAATTTTAGTACTGTTTTTTCATCAAAAAACGAATAATTAACACTTTCTACTGCCTTCACTAATTCTGGTGGTTTTTCATTTTTGTTTAACTTTTATTATTTTTTACAAGAAGAATATATTGGGTAAAATTAAAAACCAATCACTGAAATGCCTCTTAACACCTTATTATAATATTTATTAAATAAACAGCATTAATTTAAAAATAATCCAACACATACAAGTCATAATGATAATTATCATATTAATCTCATTATTTATTGAAAGCATGCTATTCAACAAAAAGGATTTTTATAACAAACTGTTTCATCAACACTAATTGATCCTCAATAATTTTGTTTAACCTTTTGTGTAGTAAAATTGTAGTTTAACAAAATTTGAATTTATCTTGTTAAATTATGAATTTTACTTATGTAAGTTTCTCACGTAGTTTTCTCTTATGGCATTCCCCCGCTATTAAATAAGTATAGATCAAATCTAAACATATTTATATAGCGGGGGATATTTTAAAATTATCTTGTTTAGTTGTGACAACACAAATATATTTTTATATTTGCAATAACTGAGAAACACTAACTTTAAATTAACACTAACATACTATGAACCGCTTTACCTATCACACACCAATCACTTTCCTTTCATTTTAGTAGATTATTAGTTTTCAATTAGTCGTTTTAGATTGGTTGAATAGGCAAGGCAAAGACAAACACACTATGCAACTATACTGCTCAAGATATACATCTAGCGTGGATTCCACTACGCTACATTCCAAGGTTTTGTGGTCATCTTTTCTCATATGTGCTTAAGTTTATTCTGGCACACATGTTAATCCCATGGGTAGCAAGTCTTCATTGAATTGCTGCCCATATTTCATGTTCTTATTAAACGATAGTATTTTCCTTTTTTTTGGAAAACGGTTTAATAATTAAGCGTAAGGATTGATCGTAAGTCATATAATTCCAAACCCAATTAATAAAGACAAAAATTCGATTTTTGACACCAATCAACGAAAAAAGATGAACGACCAACCACATCATCCAAGCAAATGTACCTTGAAATTTAAATCTAGGTAAGTCCACAACAGCTAGATGACGCCCAATCGTTGCCATCGATCCTAAATCTTTATACTGAAAGGCTTTTTGATCTTTTTCTTTTAACCGAGCTTTAAAATTATCCGCTAATTGTTTGGCTTGTTGGATAGCTACTTGTGCCACTTGGGGATGACCATAAGGATATTCTCCCAACTCCATCTGGGCAACATCACCTATCGCATAAATATGTTCACAATCTATAACTTGGTTATATTCATCTACTTTTAAACGACGAGATCGTGTTAGATGTGTTTCACCAATACCCTGAATGGTATTACCTACAATCCCTGCAGCCCAAATCACTTTATCCGTACGGATTTTAGTATCATCATTCATATAAACATAGCGACCGTCATAATCCGTAACTCGAGTATTTAATCTAATTTTCACGCCCAACCGTTTCAAAAATTCTTCTGCTTTCACACTCGCTTCTGTTGACATCCCCTTTAATAAAGAAGCTGAACTTTGGATTAAATAAATATCCACCTCATCACAATCTAGCTCTTTATAATCTTTGGGAAGTACATATTGTTTCATTTCTGCTAAAGCTCCTGCTACTTCTACACCAGTAGGCCCTCCTCCTACAATCACGATATCAATTAAACCCTGACGTTCTTCAAAATCGGTTGTAGTAATAGCTTTTTCATAATCTTCTAAAATGGCATTTCGGAGATATAGAGCCTCACCCACTGATTTCATCGGAATTGCTTTGGCAGCAATATTCTCATTACCAAAAAAATTAGTATCTGCCCCCATTGCCAATACTAAATGATCATAACTCAATGTACCTAAACTGGTTTGTACCTCCTTTTGTTCTGTATCCACACTTAACACTTCCGCGACTCGAATAAATACATTTTTACGTTTTTGGAACATCTTGCGCAAAGGGAATGCTATAGAACTTGGTTCTAAACCTGCCATCGCCACTTGATAGAAAAGCGGTTGAAATTGATGGTAGTTATTTTTATCCAATAAAACGATCTGATAATTGGTTTTTGCAAGTCGATGTGCAAGCGTAATACCTGCAAAGCCACCTCCTACAATTATAATTCGTTCGTTATTGGTATCAGGAATATTGATCGTCATCGTTCTGGTTTATATCAAATGACTGAAAGAAATGATAAATTTCACCCAAAATTAGGGTTTGAAAAGCAAGTTTTGTTAAATTTTCGACTAAAAATCTAGCAATCAGTTATTTATTCCATGCTTTTTTAGGTTTAAATTTATATATTATAATAGTTAAAACTGTATAATTCTTTTCTTTCCATTAAACTATACGTTACAACTTTTATACTAACTTTATAGTAAAATTGGATTTCAAAGGCTTTAACGAAGCATTAACATATTTCCAAGAATTTTTTAAGTCTAAATCTCCAAAACTATTCGTTCTTTTAAAGAACCGTCATTTTGTTCATCAAAATCCAAGAAAATGAGAACATTATTGAATTTTGTATTATGTCTACTTCCTTTTTTAGGAATGACACAACAACTTACCATTGAAGGCTATGTATATGAAGAAAACAATCGAGGTTATATAAAAGATGCTAAAATAGCACTTTTAAATGGCGAAAATCAAGCTATCCTTCAAGAAACCTTGAGCGATCAAGAGGGTAAGTTTATACTTAAAGAAGTAGAAAAAGCACCTTCCTACATTATTGTAGTCAATCATACCGATTTTCTAGCTAAAGAAATGAATTTGAAAGCTTCTGATTTTACAACTGATAAAGCTTTTTCAAAACTTGAGCTAAAACGCAAGCCCGGATACATCTTTGATGTAACCATTTCTGAAAAAAATAATGGGGGACTTCTTTCCTTAGATGCTATAGTAGATTCACGGATTGAAATTTATAATAATACAAGCAAAAAAGAAGAACTTGTATTAGAAAAACATCCGAATCCAACCTTCAATTTTAATTTTCAAACTGGTAATCATTATACCATCATGATTCGAAAAGAAGGCTATCTGGCTAAACGTATGGAAGCCTATGTGGATGTTGATGGTTGCATTTTATGTTTTGATGGGGTGGGAGAAATCGCTCCAAATGTTACGGATGTGATGACGCATGGAAATGAAATGGGGACCTTTCTTGCTAATGTGGAATTAGAACCTCTTGTACTGGAAAAAACCTTTACAATTGAAAACATCTATTATGATTACAATAAATGGGACATTCGGGAAGATGCAGCTTTTGAATTAGATAAAATTGTTACAGTTCTGAAGGATAACCCAGCTATTACAGTAGAGTTGGGATCACATACAGATGCACGTGGTAAAGACAGTTATAATTTGTCGCTTTCTCAAAAAAGAGCTGCAGCAGCCGTCGATTATCTAGTGACAACTGGTGGTATTGAGGCCAATCGTTTGAGTTCCAGAGGTTATGGTGAGTCGCTATTGATTAATTCTTGTCGAAATGGGGTTCAATGCTCAGAAGAAGCACATCAAGAAAATCGCCGTACTGAACTCAAAATTGTAGGTATTGACGAACAAAAACAGACAGAAATACAATCCTTAAAACGCATCATCGAAGAAGAAAAAGCAATGCAGGAAGTCCTCAATTCAGAAGAAATTTATATCCCCGAAAATATTGAGGTACGTGCAAATGAAAAAAATGATGATAACAACTAATACTGAGCAACTGTAGCAAATTACCTCTAGTATAATTTGCTACAGTCGTAAAAATCAATCTTCCTTTTGGGTGTATAATTCAAGGTACCAATTGCCCAAATCCACTAATTTCTCCGATAATTCTTGTCCGAATGGGGTTAAAGAATACTCCACTCGTGGAGGTACTTCCGCATATACTTTACGTACTACAATCTCTTGCTCTTCTAACTTTTTCATCGTCACCGAAAGCATGCGTGCAGAAATACCCGTAACATTTTTTTTCAATTCATTAAAACGTAAAACTTTGTAATACCCCAAATTAAACAAACACAACATACTCCACTTATCTAAAGCAGATGCTAATAAATTTCGAATCGGGCAAAAACCGTCTTCTAAGTAGGGTTGAGAAGCGACATAATATTTCCCAACTTTTTTTTTCAGTCTAAGCTCTTGATTATCAGCATTAGTTACGCTCATGTTACTTAATTATGGATGGATAAGTTCTTGTTTAGCCTAACAAAAATAAGTACTTTTATCAATAATTACTATAAGTAACTAATATTAGTCACTATAAATAACTAGAATCATTGTCCGATTTTTAATTTTTATTTTCATTCTTATTTTAATTTAGAACTCTTATGACTATTTCAGATAAATCTTCTATCACTACCAGTCTACATCAAGCTTATGCTGATCTATTCGAATGGCTCGAAAGTCGTACCCAAGAAGAATTCAACAAAGTTTATATCGAAGGTAAATGGACTACAGCTCAACATTGCCATCATCTATTGAAAAGTACGCGACCTATCAACAAAACACTTCGTATGCCTCGAATGGCAATTCGAACCATGTTTGGTACCAACAACCGAGAAGAACGCACTTATGAGCAATTAGTAGAGAAATATTTAACAGCTCTAAATAGCAAGACTATCGTACCGCCTCCTCAATTTGCCCCAAAAGAAACGCATAACAGATACACCAAAGAGGATCTCATCCAACAACTAGCAGAGGAACGAGATCAATTGATTGCCATCACCGAAAAATGGAAGGAAGAAAATCTTTCTAAACTCATTCTCCCCCACCCTGCCATCGGTAAATTAACGATTCGTGAGATGTTGTTTTTTACGATTTATCACACGGGGCATCATTTAAGGATATTAAAGGAGAAGAATCAATAAAAGGTCGTGGCACGATTGTCAGATTTAGTGTAAAAAGAATAACTATAATTTAAACAAATACTTGATTGTTGTAAATAATAATCGTGCACCGACTAGTGTGGTATAAATCTTAAATTTCATGAAGATCATCTTTTCATCTATAAAATTATTAGATTCATCTTTTTAGGTATTCTTAAAATTGGAAATGCTTTATTTTCGTATCATTACTTCAAAGATTTTACAATGGATACCAAAATGAAAGCAGCTATTCGACGCAATTATTGTTCTCCTGATCAAATACAAGTGGAAGAAATTGTCCAAGCATCTCTACTAGAAAATGAGATACTCATCAAAGTACATGCTACTACTGTAAATCGAACTGATTGCGCTAATTTGACGGCAAAACCTTTTATCATGCGCTTTGTATTGGGACTGCTCAAGCCAAGGCAAGCAATTTTGGGGACAGATTTTGCAGGTGAGGTACTTCAAGTAGGTAAAAAGGTTAATACAGTAAAAATAGGAGATCAAGTAATGGGCTTTAATGATACAGATTTAGGATCTCAAACTGAAATGATACTTGTAAAAGAAGAAGATATTCACCCTATTCCTGAAGGCATTAATTTTAATAAAGCTGTAGCAAGTTTAGAAGGAGCACATTATGCGTATAGTTTCATCCAAAAAGTTAATATTCAGACAGGACAAAAAATATTCATCAATGGCGCAACTGGAGCAATTGGAAATGCACTTTTACAATTTGTACGACAGTATGATGTCTATATTACAGTGACTTGTAACACTAAAAATATTGAACTGATTAAATCGCTTGGAGCAGATAAAATTATTGATTATACCAAAGAAGATTTCACCCTATCTACTGAAAAATACGATTACATTTTTGATGCTGTTGGAAAAAGTACATTTGGAAAATGTAAATCGATTCTTAAAGAAAATGGCGTGTATATCTCTTCCGAACTAGGCCCTTATTCGCAAAATATCTTTTATTCCCTTTTTACACCCATTTTTGGAAAGAAAAAAGTCAAATTTCCCATTCCTTATCCTACCAAAGAAAGTATTCCGTTCATTATCAAACATTTAAAGGACGAAACATTTGATCCAGTGATTGATCGAACATATCCTTTAGAAGAGGTGAGAGAGGCTTACCAATACGTTATTGCTGGTCAAAAAACAGGGAATGTAATTTTGAGTATGACAGAATAGAGTTATATGTTTGAGGTAGTAGATTGTTGTTGTCGTTCATATTGTTGTTCGGCTCGTTTCAATTGCAAATTATACAATCCTGTATACCATTCTGCTACAATATTCAAATACAAACAAGCCACTCCTCCTAAGATCAAACCAAAGCCAATGCCTTGTACAAAATCACTCCATCTCCCCCAAATTGCTCCCAACACAAAGGTAACTCCAACTAAAATCATTGGAATAAATAAACGTCTTAGGGAATGAAATAAATTAATCCGCCATTGCGACTGAGGAATTTCTTTTTGATAAAATTCTCGTGGATAATCCTCTAATCGCTGAATGTGTGCGGATTGCTTTAATTGTGCTCGAAAAAGAATATAACTACTCACGCTAAAATATGCCAAAATAAAAGGTATGCCCGACCAAATAAAACCACGCATCATCGCAATAGATCGCCAATAATACAATAAACCAATCACGAGGATTGTCAAGGCACCAGCCGCTAAGCCCATCCATGCGGATTTGCGTTGTGATTGTATGTATTTTAGTAAATGGCGTTGCACTTTTGAAGTTTAAGTTTTTAATTCTATAACCTATTTGAACTTACGCTTGATACTTGCAGTTGATCTTTCTTATTTCACTTCTTTTCCTTGAAACGCTTGTTCGATCACTTCATCTTCAGCATAATTAGGAATCGTGATTTTTAAATCACGATTCATTTCCATGGCTCGTTTGGCTGCAAAAACAGCTTCTTTGTTTCGCGCCCAAGAACGACGGGCAATTCCATTATTCACATCCCAAAACAACATGGATTTTAAACGTTCCTCGGAAGCTGGTGTTCCATCTAAAACCATCCCAAAACCTCCATTCATTACTTCGCCCCAACCTACGCCGCCACCATTGTGTAAGGACACCCAAGTCGCTCCTCTAAAACTATCGCCAATGACATTATGGACTGCCATATCTGCTGTAAATCGAGAACCATCATAGATATTAGACGTTTCTCGATATGGCGAATCTGTACCTGATACGTCATGATGATCACGTCCTAAAACGACTTCTCCTTGTAATTCTCCATTGGCGATGGCATCATTAAAAGCTTTGGCGATTTTGATGCGTCCTTCTGCATCGGCATATAAAATACGAGATTTAGAACCCACAATGGGTATATTTTGTTCGGCTGCTTCGATCCAAGTGATATTATCATTCAACTGCCCTTGAATTTCTTCAGGTGCTTCCTTTTGCATGGCTTTCAATACTTTAGCAGCAATGGCATCAGTTTTATCCAAATCCGATTTTAAACCCGAACAACATACCCATCTAAACGGCCCAAATCCATAATCAAAACACATGGGTCCCATGATGTCTTCTACATAAGACGGATATTTATATAAATCTTCTTCCTTATTTTTCCAGACATCCGCATCTGCTCGTCCTGCTTCTTTTAGAAAGGCATTGCCATAATCCCAAAAATACATACCTCGTTCCGAAAGAATATTGATGGCTTCTACATGACGACGAAGGGTAGCTTGTACCTCCGCCATGAATTTTGATTTATCAGTTGCTAATAATTGTTTAGCTTCTTCAAAAGTATAGCCTAAAGGCGCATAACCTAAATCATCTATATTGTGTAATGATGTTTGATCTGATCCTAATTCTATTTTGATGTTTTTCTCTACACATTTTTCCCAAAGTGCTACGATATTTCCTTGATAGATGAGTGCAATTCCTTCTTCTTGACGGCGACATTCTTCCATTCGGATGATTAAATCGTCCAAATCGGTGTAAACATTTTCTGCTTTGATGTATCCATCTGTTACACGCTGCTGCACTGCATCTGGATCAACTTCTCCAATCACACCTACTGCTCCTGTAATGACTGCTGCCAATGCTTGCGCACCAGACATCCCACCCAATCCTGAAGTAATAAAAATCTTCCCTTTTAAATCATTTTCACCCAACCCAAGTCGTCGCCCTGCATTTAATAAAGTAATCGTTGTACCGTGTACAATTCCTTGTGGACCAATATACATAAACGACCCAGCCGTCATTTGACCATAAGAAGTAACCCCCAAAGCATTATATTTATTCCAATCATCTTTGGACGAATAATTAGGAATCATCATTCCATTCGTCACCACAACACGGGGTGCATTTTTATGAGAAGGAAATAAGCCCAAAGGATGTCCAGAATATAAAACTAAAGTTTGTTCTTCGGTCATTTCCGCCAAATATTTCATCGTCAAGCGATACTGAATCCAATTTTGAAAGACCGCTCCATTTCCACCATAAGTAATCAATTCATGTGGATGCTTTGCGACTTTAGGATCAAGATTATTTTGGATCATCAACATGATCGCAGCCGCCTGTTTTGTTTTGCAGGGATAATCCGCAATCGGTCGTGCATGCATGGCATAATCTGGACGAAATCGGTACATGTAAATCCGTCCATATTGTTCTAATTCTTGTGCAAATTCTGGAGCTAAAACAACATGATGCTTTGGATCAAAATAACGAAGCGCATTTCGAAGTGCGAGTTGTTTCTCTTTATCCGAAAGGATACCTTCTAAAACTCGTTTTGGGGCATGACTTACCGTTGAATCATAAGGTTTGGAAATTGGTAAATCAGATGGAATTCCTTCTAAGATCGCTTCTTGAAATACAGTATAATTTGGCATAGATGTGTTGGTTAGAAATTATACTGCAAAGATAGCGGAAAATGTAGAAATACAGCTTATGCTGCTTAGATATAAAATTTATTGGATAGCTCATAAAAGCATAACTTATTGAAGTGATTTCCGTAAATTAAGGCGAACAACATTCTAATTATGTCCTTTATCCAAGAACTCATTAACTCTTTTGGTAGTACTGTTTTAACTACCTTATTTTTTATTGCCATTTATGTCATTGTCCAAAAATTGTTGAGTCGTCAACGTGCAGGACAAGCGGACAAAGCCATGCTTCGGCAAATTATTTTATTTTCTATTGCCATAACGGGTGTAATTGCTGTAATTTTAGCCCTGCCGATGAGCAATGAATTACGGGGACAGATTACCAGTTTAATGGGAATTGTGATTTCTGCGGTATTTGCCTTGAGTTCCGCAACTTTTATCGGAAATATGCTTGCAGGAATCCTGCTCCGCACAGTGAATAGTTATAAACCGGGGGATTTCATACAAGTACAAGACGCATTTGGTCGGGTATCGGAACGAGGATTATTTCATACAGAAATTCAAACCATCAATCGTGATTTGATTACACTGCCTAATCTTTATATCGCTACCAATCCTGTAAAGGTGACCCGTAGTTCTGGAAGTTTTATTTGTGTGAGTGTATCTTTGGGTTATGATGTGAATCGTTTAAAAATTCAAAAATGCCTATTAGATGCAGCCAAACGAGCCAACTTAAAAGATGCTTTTGTATTAATTACTACTTTAGGTGATTTTTCTGTGGTGTATGAAATACATGGTTTATTAGATGATGTAAAACGAGTATTGACGGCTAAATCTACACTTCATGGCTTCGTTTTAGATAGTTTGCACGAAGCAGGCATTGAGATTGTATCGCCTAACTTTATGAACCAACGCCAAGTAGGAGAAACGATTTTCATTCCTAAAAAAGTACGAAGCAAAATTGCCAAAGAAACCGAAGCTCCTGAAGCCCTTATCTTTGACAAAGCCGATAAAGCCGCCTCCATTGAAGGTCGTAAAGAAAATCTTGCTAAAATAGACGCCAAACTCAAAGAATTACAAGAAGCTCTTAAAGTTTGTACAGAAGAGGAAAAAGCTGACATCCAAGAACGCATTGATCGTTGGAATAATATGAAGGCTTCGCTTGCCGAAAAAATTGATGCTAAAATTGAAGAAATGGGGAAAGAGAAGTAGAACACTTACTCTCTATCTTCTTTATCCAATCCTTTTTTAAAGGGTGCTATAAGCTGCCCCAAATAATGTTGTGGATAATTGCGATTAATCAATCCAATTTCCTCCACTTGTCGATTGGATGTTGTTTGCCGTTCAGGATGATAATAGGTACCAAATAATCGATCAAAGATGATTAAATTATTACCATAATTATTATTGGATTCACCAATTGCTCTTGAATGATGCCAACGATGAAGATCCACTACATTAAAAAACCAATATAAAGGCCCTAATTTCAAGTTGATATTACAATGTTGGGAGAATCCACAAACCACCGTTACGCCAAAATACATCGACAATACAATTCCATCCGCCCCTAATAATACTGGAAAAAGCATTTCCGTAAAGGTAAACCACGTTTTATCTACAGGATGCTGACGTGTCGCATTCCACCAATACAAACGCTTTGCAGAATGATGAACCGCATGAAAATTCCACAAAAAAGGAACTTCATGGGCTAGTCGATGTCCCCAATAACGACCTGCATCTCCCATAATTAATAGAAAGATAAGTTGGAAGACAATCGGCCAGTCACTAGGCCATATCGTCCCACCCCATTGTACCGAAAGCCAAGCCGCTCCTCCGGCTAACAATGCAATAAAAAAGGGTTTTAAAAAAATGGGAAGAATAACATAAGCAACTACTCCACTGATGATATCATTGGAAATATCACCATGTGAATGATTCCAACCTTCTTTAAATGGAACTAACCATTCCATTACCCAAAATACTAATCCCACACCTACAGCTACTACATATGTTGTAATAGCTACCGAATAGCCATTGCTAATTAACACATAAATTAAAAAGGGAGTTGCCACTAGCATAAAAGGGAAAAATACCCTTTGTATCAAATAGTAAAGAGTAGTATTCTTGATAATCATCGTATTCATAATGTAAAAGACTGCTTGATTTTTCAATATTTAGGTGCAATTTTACTTTTAAAAAGTAAAAAACACCCTTCAACTTCTAAGATATACATTCAACTTCATAATATAAAACCCTCTCATAGCTTTAGTTATGAAGATTCTAGAATAGATCATTTAATAGATGTGGAAAACTATTCCTTTTTAGAGTAGCACAAAAAATAAAAATATACTAAATTTGGACATTCAAACTTATTTGGAGAGAGAAGAATTGATCTTGTGCCATGTATACGCTGAAACGTATTCCTCATAGTATGCCCGCCCGCCACCTTGACACTTACCTCGCTAGGGGATGGTATCGTATGGGGCAAACCATCTTTACCTGCCAGTTCTTGTGCATGCAGGATTCCATTTATTCCGCCATTTGGCTTCGCCTCAACCTAAAAGAACACACTTACAGTAAACGGCAACGAAAATTGATGCGTAAGAATGGGAAGCGTTTTCGTCATGGTATCCAAAAAGCGATATTAACACCTGATAAAGAACTCCTCTATCAAAAATATCGAGAACATTTTGATGGTTACCTCTCTCCTACGCTGCGGCATTCCCTTCAGGATAATACAGACAATAACATTTACAACACTTGGGAGGTTACGGTCTATGACGAAGATCGTTTAGTGGCATGTAGTTTTTTTGATTTGGGAGAAAAAGGTTTAGCAAGTATTCTGGGTATTTATGATCCAGAATATGCAAAATTCAGTTTAGGTTATTATACCATGTTATTAGAAGTTGAATTTGGATTGGGATGTGATTTTGATTTTTATTATCCAGGATATGTCGTACCTAATTATCCTAAATTTGATTACAAAATACGTATTGGTAAAGTTGATTATTATGAGGCTAAAAACAATGAATGGCTGCCTTTTTTAGGCTATGAAAAACACGATATTCCTGTTATCATCTTAAAAGATAAACTCCGTGAGGTCAGTTCCTTTTTAAATCGAATTCAAATCAATAGCCAAAAGATGATTTACCCCTTATATGAAGCAAATATGCTTGGCTATTGGCAAGAAAACTTCATGGAGCATCCACTTTTTATCCTTTGCTTTCCCGAACGAGAGGATTATTTTTTCCAAGTGCTTACTTATGACTTACGAAAAGAAAAATACCTCGTTTATCAATGCGCCCCATCTGAAGAACTCAGCGTTATGTTTGAAAAACGCGATGATTGGAATCCTACGCAAGGAGAATTTGATCTTATGATGGATCTCATCGTTAAAAAACGTATACTATTTGAAAGTGATTCTGTAGCCGAAATAGCGAAAGCTATCCTTCCTTATCGAGGACAAATTTTTTAAATATTCATCTTATTACAGTAATAAGATGAATATTTAAAAAGATAATCTTTAACATAAATCATAATTAGCCACCTTATGGGCAACTACAGTTGTTGTACTTCTACCCACATTCCAAACTTCTAAATCTCCATTTGCCAACAAACTAACTAAATAGATACCATCATCCACTGCCCGTTGTCCATTCCCAATAATCTGACGTTGAAAATTAGGAACATGAATATTGATTACATTTAATTGAGATTCCACAATATGTGGTGTCTCTGGTACTAAACGCCAATCTTGATCGTCATCAATTTGTACACTAATATTCAATGGTAGTTCTTCTTCTTTTTGAATATAAAAAGCCATAATTAAAATAGTTTAAGGGTTAAATAAAAAAGATAATTCAAAGGTAAAATGCATTGAAATTTCCTATAAGCGTGTATGTACGCTTTTTTAAAAATCCAGTATTTGTACTTATTTGTTAAGTGCGCAAAATAAGTGCGCACTTTCTTTTTTATTTTGTATTAGGAACAGATTGAAGTTCTTTTCAGTTTAAACCTATAAGAATACAAAGAAATAAAAATGATAGTAACGATTTCAACAACACATCAACCGACTTCAGATTTCACGTATCTTTTACACAAGCATCCTGATCGCTTTCAAACTAAGGATATATCTTTTGGAAAAGCTCATGTTTTTTATCCTGCTTTTTCGGAAAAAGAAGCAACCATGGCATTATTACTAGATATTAATGCAGTCGATTTGAGTCGTCGGACACAACAAAACTATGCGCAATCATTCCAGCTAGATCATTATGTGAATACACGCCCTTATGTCAGTTCGTCTTTCTTAAGTACCGCTCTTTCTAAAGTCTTAGGTAGTGCCTTGAACGGCACTTGTAAGGATCGACCAGAAATCGTACATAAGGCACTTCCTTTGGTCGTTCGCTTGGATACCTTATCTGCAAAAGGAGGCGAAGCACAGATTCGTCGCTTATTTGAACCATTAGGGTATGAACTACAATTAACGCCACTTCCTTTAGATGAGCAATTCCCAGAATGGGGCTTAAGTACTTTTTATTCGCTTGAATTAAAAAACACGCTTCCTTTACAACAGCTACTGCAGCATTTATTTGTGTTATTACCTGTTTTGGATAATAATAAACACTATTTCGTCAATGAATCAGAGATTGAAAAATTACTTTCTAAAGGTGAAAATTGGTTAGATACTCATCCTGAAAAAGAATACATCACTAAACGCTATTTGAAGTATAAAAAATCATATTACCAAAAAGCATTGACTGAATTAAATCCAGAAGAATCCGCCAGCATTAAAAATGCAGAAAAAGAAAAACTACCCTCTTTACACGATCAACGCCATGAAATGGTAGCCGATGAATTGAAAACAAGAGGCATCAAATCTGTCATTGATTTAGGTTGTGGAAGTGGAAAACTACTTCGTCATTTAATTAAAATGCCTCAATTGGAAAAAATTGGTGGATTGGAAGTCAGTTTTCGAGAATTAGAAGCCACTAAAAAACGAATTTACTATGAAAATATGTCGCCCAAAAGTCAAGAACGACTCCAATTATTTCAAGGCGCATTGACGTATAAAGATGAACGGATACAATCCTATGAAGCAGGTGTTTTAGTAGAAGTGATTGAACATTTAGATCCATCAAGATTAGAAGCTTTAGAAACGGTCGTATTTGAATATGGCAACTTATCCACTATCATTATCACTACTCCAAATCGAGAATATAATGTGCTCTTTGAGAATTTACCACAAGATAAATTTCGTCATCCTGACCATCGTTTCGAATGGACAAGGAAAGAATTTCAAGATTGGGGAAATACATTAGCTCAAAAATTTGATTACGAAGTAGACTATCAAGCCATCGGAGAAGAGCATCCCCTACACGGCGGGCCCAGTCAAGTCGCCATTTTTACAAAAAACGCCAAGCCCCAAGCCAAGCAAAACAAATAAACAGATCAACAAAGCCAAGCCTTGCGCCAGGCAAAAACAAATAAACAAAGCATAGCTCAGCGCCGAGCAAAAACAATAAAAAATGAAAAAAAACAACATAAATATACCCGAACTTGCCCTTATTGTCTTAGTGGGTACTTCTAGCTCTGGTAAATCAACCTTTGCGAAGAAACATTTCAAAGCGACAGAAATTATTTCGTCTGATTATTGTCGTGCTTTAGTTTCAGATGATGAAAATAATATGAAGGCAACCAATGACGCCTTTGATTTAGTGCATTTCATGATTGAAAAACGCCTTAAACGAGGACGATTAACCGTAGTAGATGCTACCAATCTTCGTCCAGAAAGTCGGAAGTCGCTGCTACGTATAGCTAAGAAATATCATGTCTTACCCATTGCTATAATCTTAAATATACCACAACGAATTTGTATAAAGAGAAATAAAACACGTACAGATCGCGTACTACCCAAACATGTCCTTCACAATCAAATGAATTTATTACGTCAGTCATTCGGGCGATTGGGAAAAGAAGGTTTTAAATCCGTTTATGAATTTCGTTCTCCTGAAGAAGTAAAGGCGGTAGAAATCATTCGTCGTCCATTATTTAACAATAAGAAAAACGAACAAGGGCCTTTTGATATTATTGGTGATGTACATGGCTGCTTCAAAGAATTGCGTTTGCTCTTAGAAAAATTAGATTATAAAATCATTAAACATCGAGATCGTTCTCACAATTGGGGCTATACCGTTCGTGCTCCCAAAGGTCGAAAAGTACTGTTTGTAGGCGATTTAGTGGATCGAGGGCCGGCTTCTAATGAAGTGCTTCGTTTAGCCATGTCAATGATAGAGGCGGGACAAGCCTATTGTGTTCGCGGTAATCACGATGATAAATTACGTCGTAAACTCAAAGGAAATGATGTCAAATTACAACATGGTTTAGCGGAAACTATGGAGCAATTAAAGGATGAGCAAGAAGATTTTTTAGCGGCTTTACCTCGTTTCTTACATCGTTTGACAAGTCATTATGTTTTAGATGACGGAAAATTAGTGATTGTACATGCTGGTTTAAAAGAAGAGATGCAAGGGCGCACCTCACAAACCGTTTTATCTTATGCCATGTATGGAGAAACAACGGGTATTTTGGATGAGAACAATCTACCAGAACGTATTGATTGGGCGAAAGACTATAATGGGAAAGCATTGGTCGTTTATGGGCATACGCCTATTCAATTTCCAGAATTTGATCACAATACCATCAATATAGATACAGGTTGTGTTTTTGGTGCAACATTAACGGCCTTACGTTACCCAGAACGAGAATTGGTGCAAGTGGATGCTTTAAAAACTTACTCAAAACCAAGTCGTCCCATACGTGAACGCATGCGAGAGACGATAAACTTACCAATAGATGATGTTTTAAACATTCAGGATGTTCAAGGTAGACAAGTCCTTCAAACAGAATTGGTTAAGAACATAACAATTCGAGAAGAAAATGCGATTCCCGCCTTGGAAAACATGTCTCGTTTTACCATACATCCACGTTGGTTAATGTATTTACCTCCAACAATGTCTCCTTCTGCAACTAGTAATTTGGAGGGCTATTTAGAACATCCTATAGAAGCCATTGACTATTATAAAACGAATGGAGTAAAACAAATCATCTGTGAAGAAAAGCACATGGGATCTAGAGCTATTATTGTAATTGCTAAAGATGATGCAAGTATTCAAGAAAAATTTGGATTAGAAAATAAAGGGATTGGAAAAATCTATACCCGTACAGGTCGTTCCTTTTTCAAAGAAGACGAACAATGGGAAGCTTTACTCTTAGATCGTTTTCGTATTGCCTTGGATAAAGCTAATTTTTGGGAAACTAATGAGACAAATTGGGCTATTTTCGATTGTGAATTGATGCCTTGGTCTGCCAAAGCACAAGCCTTATTACAGGAGCAATATGCAGCAGTGGCTTGCGCAGCCGTTCAATCTCGTTCCGTTACACAATCATTATTGGAACAAGCACAAGAGCGAGTGGCTATTCCAACAGAAATCATGAATCGTTTTACACAAAAAAAGGAAAAAGCGCATCAATTTAAAAAGGCATATCATCCCTATTGCTGGAAAGTGGAACGATTAGAAGATTTCAAAATTGCACCCTTTCATCTATTGGCAACTGAAGGAAATGTTCATACCAACCAAAATCATAAATGGCACATGGAAACGATCCATGACATTTGTAAACATGATCCAGAAATTTTGTTAGCAACTGCTTATAAAATCATAAATCTCGAACAAGAAACTGAAATACAAAATGTTATATCTTGGTGGACTGAAATGACAGAGAAAGGTGGCGAAGGAATGGTGGTTAAACCATTGGCGTTTATCGTTCATGGGGCAAAAGGAATATTACAACCAGCTATAAAATGTAGAGGCAAAGAATATTTACGTCTCATTTATGGTCCAGATTATGACTTACCCAAGAATCTAAAAAAACTCCGTAAACGAGGTTTGGGTAAAAAACGAGCGATGGCATCAAGAGAATTTGCTTTAGGACAAGAAGCTTTACAAGCTTTTGTTAAAGGAGAAGGATTACGTAGAGTGCATCAATTGGTGTTTGGAATAATGGCATTAGAAAGTGAACCCATTGATCCTAGATTATAAATTCGTTAGTAAATGTAAACTAGCCTACAAAATGTATTTTTTCTTGTTTATCAAGCCGATATAGTTTACTAATTGACGTTTCTAATAAAAAATAGAAGCTATTTTGACTTTTTAGCTATTTTTGCAAGCAATTTTTTCAAATTCTAACTTAAATTGATATTTCAATGATGCAAAACTTTACACTTTTAATACAGCGAATTAGTGCTGTTCTTTTGCTAATTACACTATCTTCTAACTTGGCTGTTAGTCAAGTATTTTGGAGTGAAACATTTGATAGTGGCATCCCTTCCTCTTGGTCAACTTTTGATAATGATAGTGATTTCAATTGGGAAGCCACAGATGTCGGTCCTCAAGGTCCCTATGCCATTGATCCATTACATGAAGCAGGTAGTGGTGAAACTTGGATTATTTATGACTCTGATTTAGATTGTTCGGGTAGTCAAGATGCATGGATAACTTCTGATGCAATTGATTGTTCCTCTGCACCAGTTGTTTGGATGGGGTTCGACCAAGTTTACCGCGATTTTTATGATTCTACTTATGTAGTGGTAAGTACAGACAATGTCAACTGGACATTTTTCAATGTAAATGGTGAAGCTGCACCAAACGATTCTGGAGCAGCATCTATTTTGATTGATATTTCTGCTGTTGCTGCAGGTCAATCTACTGTGTATATTGGGTTCAATTATTTATCTACTGCTGCCACGCAACCATCTAACTTAGCGGGCTGTGGCTATAGTTGGCAAGTTGATAATATAGAACTTACTGATGAAGATCCTCGCCCAGCCAATGATATGCGTGTCAATGATAATTTTTATGCGATTGCACCTAGTGTAATAACGCCTCTTTCACAAGTAGAAGCCTTTGGTTTTTTAGCTGATATTGAAAATGTAGGTGGCGAAACACAAACAAGTGTAAACTTAAATATTTCTATTGTAGATAATGATTCTGGTGATGAAGTATACACGGAAGATTTAGCGTATGGTATGATCGAAAGTGATTCTCTTGCTGAAAATGTACCTTTCGCCTCAGCAGGTTTTACTCCTCCTGCACAATTAGGAACGTACACAGGGACGTATACCGTAAGTGCTGATGAAACAGATGGCGATGAATCCAATAATACACAAAGTTTTGATTTCTTTGTGTCAGATGACTTCTTTGCTAAAGAAGTGGGAGCTACAATTCCTATCTCTCCAGCTACTTCTAATTGGGATCCCGGAGAGGCACTTTCTTGGGCTTATGGTAATTACTTCTATGTACCTAACGGAAGTGAATTTGCTGCTACAGAAGCTAGCTTTGGCTTGTTTAATGCCGATGAACTAGAAGGACAAAGTGTAACACTTTGGTTGTATAAATGGACAGATGACGGAGATGAACTTGCACAACAAAGTGAACGAGAACGTGTTGGCTTTGGTGTATATGAAATTCAAGGCGATGAGGGTTTTGATATAATTTCTGTTCCTTTATTCAATTTCTTAGATCAATCCTTAGGTGTTCCTTTAGAAGATAATACGCCTTATATTCTTATGGCAGAATATGTAGGACTTAATGATCAAACAACTATGGTCTTATTAGGAAGTGATGAATTCGATTATGGCGCTCAAATACTTCGTTCTCGTGAGATTGGTACGCCTCGTTTTGGTAGTTTATTAGGTATAGGAGATGATACAGAAGATTATTCTACCCTTGGTTTTGGGTATGACTTAGTGCCAGTAGTGCGCTTTTCAATCGAAGAAATCGTATCTACAGAAGAAGCCTTAACGAATGAAAATCTTGTGGATATTTTCCCAAATCCTACAAAAGATGTGGTCAATATTCAAGTGGATTTAGAAGAAACCACCTCAGAAATGATGATTCAAATTTATTCTGTAGATGGAAAACAACTTATGACACAATCTTATGAAGCAGTTAAAGCTGGTACGTTTACTATCAACGTACAAGATTTAACGGCTGGTACTTACTTGATGAATATTATTACAGATGCAGGAAATCGTACTAAACGATTTATGATACAGCAATAATTCCTGATTTTAGGATAATAAAAAAGGCTTGGTGCGAATTGCATCAAGCCCTTTTTTAGGCGAAAATTCTCTTGAGTATGAACAAGTTTTCTCTTTTCATTTCACTATCTATTTTCTTTTTTACAAGTTGCTTTTCTTATCAAAAAGAATTAGCCAAATACGATCCACAAGATTTTAGCTATCTAAACAAAATCGAGGATGGCTTTTTCACTCCTCCAGAAATGGAAATCCTAAATGAGATGTATCGCATAGCTCCAAATAGTACAAAACCAAATCAACTTAAATTTATGCTATACCTCTACAAAAAAGAATATGACATTTCTTATCTCAATGACACGATCAATAGCTATGAACGAAAAGAAGAATTTTCAAAACATTTCTATCAATGGTTTAGAAATGAGAAGGACTAAGTTATCAATTCAAATTACGTAAGCTCTCCTCCAAATTCTTAATACGCGCTAATCCATCTGCGAGTTTTTTGCGTTCTTTATCTACAACAGCAGGTGGTGCATTATTGACAAAACGTTCATTCCCCAATTTCTTCTCAATCCCTTTTACAAAACCTTGTGCATGTGCTAATTCTTTCTCCATGCGCTCTTTTTCCGCTTCAAGATCAATTTCTTGGTGAATTTCAACAAAGAATTTGTCAGTTCCAACAATAAACGCAACTGTACTTTCTGGTTCTTCATTAGTAAAATTAATACCTTCTACATTAGCTAATTTAGCTACCATTTCTTTGATCCCTGCTACAGCAAAAAGAGCTTTAGATGAAGTTGATTCTTGGACGAAGAGTTTTAGGGCTTCATTTGAAGAAACTCCATTCTTACTTCTTACATTTTTTATACTAGTAGCAATTGAACGAACAGCTTCTACTTGATTGATCGTTTGTTTGTCAAAAGCTTTAGGTGTTGGATAAGTGCTAATAACACAATCCTCTCCTTCCGCACGATCTCTTAATTGATGCCACATTTCCTCCGTTATGAATGGCATAAAAGGATGTAATACAACCATTAATTGCTCAAATAAATCCAGCGTTTTTTCATAGGTGGCTTTATCTATTGGCAATTGTTGACCATCTACATAAGCGGGTTTCACCATTTCAATATACGATGAAAAGAAGTCATTCCAAATAAAACTATACAAGCTCACTAAAATATCTGAAAGACGATAGGTTTTGTACTTCTCTTCAAATTCGGTCAATAATTGATTAAATTTATTTTCAAACCATTCAATCGCGACTTGATTAATTAATTGCTGCTCTTTAGCAACTTCATCTACTACGTTCCATCCTTTAACGGCATTATGAGCATTCCAGATTTTATTACAAAAATTTAAGCCTTGCCCACATAGTTTACTTTCACTTAATGTCGTCTTCGTCTTTTTATCATAAGGCGCATCAAAGATAATATCATTACCTGCCGACCCACTAGATAACATTCCAAAACGTACGCCATCTGCCCCATAATTTTCAATCAATTCCAGTGCATCAGGTGAATTGCCTAATGATTTACTCATCTTACGACGTTGATTATCGCGCACCATTCCCGTAAAATACACATCATTAAAAGGCTGGCGCCCGTTCTTCTCGATAAACGCTTTTCCTAATAAATCTTCCGACCATTCATAACCCGCCATAATCATACGCGCCACCCAGAAAAACATAATATCCCATCCTGTCACCAAAACATTGGTCGGATAGTAATATTTTAATTCTTCTTGATGTTCAAAGCCATCAAAAACAGAAATAGGCCACAACCAAGATGAAAACCACGTATCTACGACATCTTCTTCTTGTTTTAAATCATCAAGCGTCAAATTCGCATTTCCAGTTTTAACTTTAGCTGCTGTAAGGGCTTCTTCAGCTGTTTCAGCAACGAAAATATGCTCCTCATAATACCAAGCAGGAATACGCTGTCCCCACCATAATTGACGGGAAATACACCAATCTCGGATATTATCTTCATTCAACCAATTGTGATACATATTGAAGAAATGCTCAGGATGAAAGCTTACTTCATCTGATTCTACAGCTTTTAGCGCCGTTGCTGCCATTTCTTTCATACTTAAAAACCACTGCTCTGTTAAACGTGGCTCAACCACAGCATCCGTACGTTCAGAGCGACCCACTTTATTTCGGTAATCTTCAATTTTCACAAGATGTCCTTTCTCTTCTAAGTCTTTAACGATGGCTTTTCTTGCCTTGAAACAATCCATACCAATATAGAATTGAGCCGCTTCGCTCATGGTACTATCTGCATTGAGAACATTGATTGTATCCAGACCATGACGCTGACCAATATCATAGTCATTCATATCGTGCGCAGGTGTCACTTTCAAGCAACCTGTCCCAAATTCCATTTCAACATAGTCATCAAAAATAATTGGGATGGAACGATTCACCATTGGAACAATGGCACGTTTTCCTTTTAGGTGTTGAAAACGTTCATCATTTGGATTAACGGCTATTGCTGTATCTCCTAAAATCGTTTCAGGACGAACGGTAGCAATCGTCACCCATTCATCTGTTGTGCCTTCGATTTGATAACGAACGTGAAAAAGTCGAGAATTTTCATCTTTGTAAATTACTTCTTCATTAGAAAGAGCCGTTTGTGCAACAGGATCCCAATTCGTCATACGAAGCCCTCGATAGATGCGTCCTTTTTTATAAAGATCAACAAATACTTTAATTACGGCTTTAGATAAGCTTTCTTCCATCGTGAAACGCGTACGTTCCCAATCGCAAGATGCTCCTAATTTTTTCAATTGATCGAGGATGATTCCACCATATTTATCCTTCCATTCAAAGGCATATTTAAGGAATTCCTCTCGTCCAATATCCGATTTTTTAATGCCACGTTCACGAAGCATTTTTACGACCTTTGCTTCTGTTGCAATAGATGCATGATCCGTTCCTGGTACCCAGCATGCATTTTTTCCTTCCAGTCTTGCCTTACGAATCAAAATATCTTGAATGGTATTATTAAGCATATGCCCCATGTGCAAAACGCCTGTTACATTCGGTGGAGGAATGACAATGGAATACGGCTCCCGCTCATCTGGTTCTGAATGAAAGTAATTGTGCTTCATCCAGTGGTCGTACCACTTTTCTTCGATTCCTTTTGGATTGTACCGTGTTGACATCTTTTCGGATTTTCTATTGTCTATTGATTATTTTGATTTATTAATCAATAGACAATATTAAATAATCAATTCTTAATAATTAAATTCTAAAACTTCAGCTTTCCCTACGGCTTCTGCTGCTACGATGTAGAGTTTTCCGTAATCTTTTTCATCTATGTTTTTATATACTTGTTTTCCTTTGAAATGGTTCACGAGATTGGGGGTGGTATTAGAGTGACCAACGATGAGAGCCCGTTTGCCTTTAGAGCCTTTCATTAAATCTTGTGCAAATTGTTTTAACTGATTCGCTTCATAGCTATCTTTTTTGATTCCATAAGCTTGCAAAGTGGGCAAAGCGGTTTGTAAGGTACGCTTAGTATCTGTTGAATAGATATTATCAAGATCAGCATTTCTTAATAATAAAGACAAGTTGGTAGCTCGTTCTTTTCCAGCATTCGTTAAATCTGGATTATCTTGATTAGGCATTTTCTCGGCATGACGTACTAAGAAAAAAACATTAGTTCCTTTCTTTTTTAAAAATGGAAGCATCATTTGCGTACCATCTGTAAACTTTACGGTGTTTTCATAGATTTCTTTTACTAATTTATTCGATTTTGAGGGAGACCCCATTTGATCAGGGCGATTTTTGAGTTTTTTTATTAATTCAGCTTGTTCTTTCTCTCCTTTAGCAACAGAACTACTATTTTCCTTACAAGAATATATTATAGTGATTCCAATTAAAATAATAAATAGAGATATAGGCTTTAAAATCTTCATCCTTCTACATTTTGAGGTTCAAAAATGGGTAAATCAACTTGATTGCGGAGAATATCCTCCATTGTTTCTCGCTGACGAATTAAATAGGCCTTTCCTTCATGAACTAAGACTTCTGCCGGTCGAAAACGAGAGTTGTAATTTGAAGCCATCGTAAAACAATAGGCGCCTGCATTATAAAAGGCTAAAATATCACCTTCTTGTACTTCGGTCAATTTACGATTAATTCCAAAAGTATCCGTTTCACAAATGTAACCCACTACTGTATAAATTCGAGTTTTACCTTCTGTCTTAGAAATATTTTCTATTTGATGATAAGAATCGTAAAACATGGGGCGAATTAAATGATTTAAACCAGAATCTACGCCTGCAAAAACGGTAGAAATCGTTTGTTTGACTACGTTTACTTTGACAAAGAAATAACCTGCTTCACTCACCAAAAATTTTCCAGGTTCAAACATCAGCGTCAAATCACGTCCATATTCCGTACAAAATTCATTAAAACGAGTTGAAATCTTCTCGCCCAAATCTTCAATATCGGTAGAAATATCATTGGGCTTATAAGGCACTTTAAAACCACTACCAAAATCAATGTATTCTAGATCAGGTAATTCTCTGGCTATATTGAATAAAATCTCTGCCCCACTCAAAAATACATCCGCATCTAAGATATCAGATCCTGTATGCATGTGTAAGCCAGAAACTTGTAAACCTGTAGTTTCAATAACACGTTTCACATGCGGCAATTGATGAAAGGAAATTCCAAATTTAGAATCAATGTGTCCTACGGAAATTTTGGTATTACCACCTGCCATGATATGTGGATTAATTCGTACACAAACAGGATGATTGGGGTATTTTTGACCAAATTGTTCTAAAATAAAGATGTTATCTATATTGATCTTTACACCATATTTCATGGCTTTTTCTATCTCTTCTAAGGAAACACAATTCGGCGTATAAATGATATCTTCGGGTCGAAATCCTGCCTTAATCCCTAGTTTCAATTCTTGAATCGAAACGGTATCTAAACCCGTTCCTAGTTGATTCATCAAACGAAGAATGTTGATATTCGTCAAGGCTTTACAAGCATAATTAATCTTCAATTTTTTCACAGTAAACGCATCCTTCATGCGTTTAATTTGACGCTCAATAATCGCACTATCATACACATAAAGTGGACAGTCGTACTGTTCGCATAATTCGAGTGGGGCTACTCCCCCACTTAATAGGTAACGGTTGTTTTGGATTTCCATTTTTTTGAAATTAAACGTATAACAAAAGCTTGGTTAGGACTTTTTCTATTCACGTTTTAAAAATTGGACGCAAAGATAAGGAATGAACAAGAGGAAGTGGTGGTTTTGTTCCTTGAATTGTCAGGAAAACAAAATTTGTTAAAATTATCTAAAAACTAGTCCTTGAAACAAGGTGTTTTTATTAAATTGTGTTGTTATATAATATCAACCCCCATTTGTAATTATTAGTATGAATACAAAAGATTTATTGCGCGAAAAGATTAAGAAGAATCAATTCTTAATAGTGGCTGAAGAATTAGAAAACCTATTTGCTCAAGATCAAGATCGACAGAACATCCTTCGTTCGATTAGTAGTAGAATCAATGCCTTAAAAACTGAAAAATTGAAAGGCGATCAAGACGCAAAGATAATCGAAGTGAAAGAAAACAAAATTAGAGCTGATTTATTAGAACTAATTGATGAATTACCAGAGGAGCAAAATACAAAACAAATATCTACTCCGTTTCAAACATCTACTACTCACTCTAAAAGAAAAAGTCTTTGGCGTTATATTACCTATCTTGGTGTAATTATCGGACTGCTCGCTGGGAGTTTAAAAATTTATGAGACTATTAAACCACAAGCTACCATAGTTCCTCCCTCCAACATATCAAATAATGATTCATTATCAAAAAATAATCCCACTGAATCTGTTATAGACCGTGAGAAAAAAGAACCCAAAAAGTCTCCAATTATTAAAAATGTATCTAATGAACCTACAGTAATTGAACCAGAAAATCAGATAAAAAAAGAGTTACTATCCGAAATAATAATACAAGCCACTGCGGTAGATTCTATTCTCTTAAATGATAAAAAACACTCTACTAAATTAGGTAAAAAATATGTTTTCCAAAATATTGCTCAAAAAGGTGAAAATAAAGTAGTGATTTGGAAAGAAGGCAAGAAACTTCATTCTTCCTCAAAAGAAATCACACAAGATTCAACTACCTATTTATTAAACGGAGATATCTTAATGAAAAAATTAGATTAGATGCGTTGTTTTATTTTTTTTCTATTGTTACTGAATTATTTTTCAAGTAATGGTCAAATTGTAGATTCCACCTATTTCTATAAATTAAATCTACTAGTTACTGAATCTGGAGGAAAACTACCCAAAGCTAAAATAGCTTATTGGACTAATGATTTAATAAAAGACTCATTAAAAATGAGTTTACAAAAAGACCAAACTAAGAAATGCAAGTATATTAGTCCTGATGAACATGACTTTAACAACTATTTATTTAAGCAAGCTAATGAAATAAATAATTCAAAAATTGATGAGACATTAATAAAAAATAATTTGACAGACACTGTTAATACGGTTATACATATTGATATTATTCATGACGATACTGAGTATAAATTAGAGATAAATTTATATCATATCGACTCAAAAATTTTCTATTATTTTCCGAAGAGAATTATAGGACGTAATGATATAGGTAAAAATGAATGGAGGTTTTTTTTAAGAAAAGAAATATTTCCTGTTATAAAAAAAGAAATGTTAATCGATCAATTGAAGCTAAATTTCGTTAGCAAAAACAAAATTGTTCCATTCACAATTAAAGACACCGACCAAGACGGTATTCCCGATCAAGAAGACAACTGTCCCAATACAAAAGGCTATGACCCAGATAAGCACAATTTAGTCAATGGATGTTTGGATCAAGATAAAGATGGTATTATTGATAGAGAAGATTTTTGTCCTAAAGAAAGCGGAATAGAAGATTTTTGTGGGTGTCTGCCTCTATCAAATTCTATAAAATTTGAAGACCTAACTACTAAACAAATTGCAAGTAATAAAGAACAAATTACTGCTATTAAAACATTTAATGAGAAGGAATTTATTTTTTCAAATAGAAAAAAAATGTATGCGATTGAAAACAATAAAAAGTCTATTGTAAATAAAAAACTCCCTTTCATTGTGGATGAGTTTATACAAATTTATAATAATAATTATTTAATCCTAAATAAAACTTTTGGTAAGGCAGCAGTAATTCAGGAAGATGGTAATATAATTGGTAAAGAAATACAATTTGACCCCTATATTAAACGAATTGCTTATTCAGCATCATTACAACATTATTACTTAACATATGAAAACAGTATTATACGGGCAAATAATACAGGTGAACAATTAGATAGATTTGATTTACGCCTTGATATTAAAGGCTTTTTATGGCATCAAGAAAGTGAGGCGATATTCATTGTCAAAGATACTATTCTAATCAAATATGATAAAAAAAATATAGCCTGGGAAAATTATGAGGAAAACTATAATAGTAAAACAAGTGATAATCAAGATCAATATATTTGGTTAGGTTATATTGATAATTACTTAGTGGGGATTGATGAAAAAGGGAAGGTTGAAATACATGCAAATACTAAACACATTACATGCGAAAGAATTAGCAATGTCAATTCTTTCAAGAGCGATGACAAAATACTTGATATAGTGACTAGTTCCAACTTAAGGTATATTGCTATTTTATATTCTGATTCAACCGTTAGATTATTCGAAAAATATTCAAATCTTCCTTATTGGAGAGATAGTGGCTTTGCTTTAAAAGCCGAAAAAATCAGGGCAAAAACTCCAGTCTCTATACACCTCTCAGAAGATAATCATTTACTTATTGGTTATGATGATGGTACAATGGATGAATTTTATTAGAAAAATAGCTTCGTTACTCTAAATTCAAAGGGTACCCCCCAAATCGAACGATATTCTTTAAATTCAGAAATAAAATTGAATCGGCAACTAATCCCTAAGCTAAGGTCATTTGTGTCATTATAACCTTTAAAAAAAATAGGAGAATCAATGCTCAATAAAATTTGTCTAGTTTCAAATGAATTGTAATTATTGTACACAAAACCAAGCGTCACAAAACTTCGTGCACGATCAGACATGAAGTCAAAGTAACGCTGAAATTTAAGCTCGTAAGTTTGAAAAACACTATTGAGTTGCATTTCCGTAAGTAAGCCCCAATTTATTTCAGCACTATTTTTTATGCTATTTTGAACTAAAAGCCCCATTTCAACTTTCACCTCTGCTCGTTTTTTTAAAGCAATGTCATTGGCTGTTGTTTCACTATTAAAAAAGTAAGTTCCGGATAATCCTCCAAATAATTTCAACTTACTATCATGAAATTTATGATAAAAATATCCTCCTAATTTTGCTCCACCTCCATTCGCCAATCCTTCTACAAATTTATTATCAAATGCACTTGGGTCTTCTATATTTCTCAAATAATCTATATCCAAACTTTGATTTAGATAAACACCTCCAATTCCCAAACTAACGAAAGTCTCTCTTTCTTCATGAAGCACATAAGCATAATTCACATAAATGTTTCCATTTCTAAGTGGTCCAAATTGTTCATATGATCCGCCAACTGAAAATAAGGCTTCTTCTCTTAAACAAAACTGAATATTTCCTCCACCAATTAAGGGAGCTTTAAATTGATTATTCGTACCGAAGGGGACTTTAAAATAACCATCAATTGTTAGCTTTTTGTCACGATTAATCACATTAATTAAACTCAATCGTGCTGGATTATTATTATTGACGATACCATAGGCAGACATGATATTGGCAAATTGTTGTGCTTTCAAATCATGATTAAAAGCCAAAGTAATAAGTATAATAAATAGTATTCTAGTCATTGACAATTAAGATATAGCCGTTATAAAATTCATCTTTATTATTTACTGTAATGCGAATCGTATATTGATAAACTCCATCTTCTAATCCATCGCCATTCCATTCATTATTGTAGTTATTTTGATGATAAACTAAATAGCCATTTTTATCTACAATAAATAAGTTGTTATTATCACTGCCACTTAAATCTATATTTTCAAACACGAGCAAATCTCCAATCCCATCACCATTTGGAGAAAGACAAATCACTTCTGGAAAATCATCATTTTCATAGCGTAATTGGACGGTATTGGTATCACAAACGCTTATACAAGTAGTCGCACAAATAACATAGGTGAATTCATCATTTTCTGGAATGGTGGCATTAGCCTGATATTCAAATAATCCATTATCAATGACAGCTATAGTTCCATTAGCTGGTTCATTCAAAATATAAGTCGTCCAATTTTCAGCAAAGGTATTATTACCTGAAATGGAAAAACGATTGAGTCCTTCTTCTATGCTTATAATCGTATCCTTAAAAACTGGGAATTGAACAGACAATACTTGTATATCAATATCATAAATCTGGACATCTAAACCCGTATTAAAAAGCGTATCAAGATAATTTCCTGCTACGCTATAATCGCCTGTAGGAAGTAAAAGTAGTTCTCCTTCTCCAATACATGTATCTATAGAAATAGTGGAATAATTATAACAATCAAAAGAACCTGTTATCACATCCACCATAAAATCATCATTAGTTTGCAGGATTTCTAAAGTATAATCCATATCAACAACTGGAAAAGCAGGGCTAGTATACACACCATCTTCAATTGTCCCTTCATTAAAATAGAAACAGTTTTCAAAATCTTGATCTAATGAAATTTTCACGGTATACGTCAAATCATTTTCATTACAAATGATTTGTGGTGTTCCATACTGAGGTTCTGCTACAGGATTTAATGTTGCAATAGCAGCAGTTCCGACAGGATTAATCATACAAGTAGCATCCTCCAGTTCAAGTAATTTTATCGTTGTTTCCTCTAACAGTTCTAGTGAAAAGGAGTAATTAAAATCGTTTGTAGTTATGGTAACTGTTGAGGTATCATTAGGTTTTATAATATCATAAATAATCGTAAATGGTGGCGTTCCTTCGAAAAGAATAGTAGTCGTTACACTATCATACAAACAAAAAGAAGTGCCTGCATTAATACTAAGTGACGCATCGGGTTCCTCATTATTGGTACAAGTGGCTAATAATTCCCCTTCAATTGGTGCTGCACAAGTAAAAAATTGATTGGTAGATACCGCTACTTCGCCTGTATCAAAAGTATAAGTGCGCATTAATGTATCGGTTACACAGCGTTCTTCAGGTATTGGTACTGCTGGCAAAATACGTTGCATACAAATATCCGTACTACTATATCCAATACCTACAACTGGAGCTTCGCAGTCTTCATTACTTAAAATATAAGCCGTCGGTGCAGGTGGACTAACTTGAACCATAGCTTCATTTGGCTGACAAGTTGAATAGTCTGTCCCATAATAAGTCGTTAGATTGTATCCATTAGTATTCGTGCAATCATACACTTGCATACCACCTACCACATAATAAGACACCGCCTGTAATCCACTTGTACATGTTGGAGTAATTGGATAATCAACTGGAAGACTTAAATTGTTATTAAAATTGTTACGAGTATAAGATATTAGCTCTTCATCATTGAGTGGGTCAAGTCCTGGAGTATCATCATTTTCTCTAAAAACAGCAACTACTGGAATATAGCATTGCCCTTCAGATGCTCCTAACATATTGGGCACAAATAATGTATCACGAATAGCCGTATTTGTTAATCCTAAATTTAGATTAATTTCATCTCCATCACAAACGATAGCTGGATTAATCTCAGGGGAAGGAACTTCTGTAAGAATCACATTACTTTGTACATCCAAACAATAAGAGCAGCTATTCGCATTAAATGTTTTGATGCCTGTGCATGATTTTCCATCCGCTACTTGAATCGTATATGCCCCTTCTTCTACTATTTCGACTTCCACAAAATCATTATGGCCATAAGCTTCTGACAATACAATTGTATTACCCGTGGTTTCATTACATAATTCAATAGAAGTGTAAGTACTTCCATCATATTCTGGTAAGCCCCCACTCACTCTAAACGTGATTGAGCAATCTTCTAATGCGAAAATAAAGGCATTGATTTCATTTAAAAAAACAATAGAAAAAGCTTCATCAACATTAACTGCTGCACAAGGAGACAAATTATTATTCTCATCAAATTCTGTCCCTGGTAAACCATCAAATTCATCTACCGTCATGGGCGCAAACCATTGTTGAATGGGTTCTCCATTATTAAAGCCTTCTTGTACTTCTCCATTATTATAAAAGAATATATTCCCATTCGCTTCCTCATAAGCTTGCCATAAATTACTTAAAGGCGTAGACACACCATCTATCGTAACTGGATCAGTTTGATTGAGACAGGGATCATCTAGGATAAGATCATAACCTACTTCAATTGTTGGCGGACAATTATAAAATGGATAGACAATGCCGCCCAATGTAGCAGGATTGGCATCACTTTCTAGGCTATAATCGCCATTATGTTGTACCCACATTGAATCACCAAGGCATAAGTACGCTACATCATTACTTTGCCCAATGACTGTCATCGACTGGATGGTTCCTGCATCATTAAAGCAAGAATTTTCTGAGCAAAGGCAATTGGTTTGTATGGTTTCAGATACAGTTTCAGGATTACCATCATCGCATACAGCACCTATTTGATCCATTCCTGCGCAAAAGTTGTCGAAATTACCTTCCCATGAAAGAAGAGGGTTGTTGAACGTATTTACAGTTACATTATCCGAACAGAATATTTGCCAATCTTCTGGAAAACATCCTTCAAAATTATTATCATTCAACTCAATTAGCTGAGGAAAATAAAATTGAGCAATGAATTCTGGCAGAGAACCTTCTAGTTGATTGTTTGCTAAAGAAAAACGCACCAATTGTCCTAAAAAATCAAAATTAGAAGGTATCGTTCCTGTCAAACCACAGTTGTTTAAATTCAACTCATAAAGACCTGGTAAATCCCCAAGTTCGGCAGGTATTGTTCCACCTAATGGGTTATTACTAAGATCAAGTGTCCTTAGATTAATCAAACTACCATTTCCTAATTCAGCAGGTACCCCATTAAAAAAGTTATTTTGAGCTAGAATGAGTGTATCCAAGGATTGTATAGTTCCAAATCCAGTAGGTATTTCATCTGTAATTTGATTATTAGCACAATTAAAATAATGCAGATTTGTCCAAGCACTATATTCATTATGTAATTCTCCTCCTAGCGAATTATTAGCCACAGATAAGCGTTCTAACTCTTCCAGTTGGCTCAATTCATTAGGAAGGCTGCCTGTTAAATTATTATTATCTAAATTAATTTCTACTACACAACCTTCTGCATTTAGGATGACTCCATACCAATTGTCCATTGGAGTTGATAAGTCCCATTTATTTTCCCAAGTAGTCGCACCATTAGTTTGTTGATAAAATAAGTCTAATACCAAAGAATCCTGAAAACGACAATTCGCAGCGTTTATACAACTACAATCCATTTGAATAATCCCCATCGTACTCCCGTCCTCACAAGAAGCACCAATTTGAGGACTACCCTCACAAAAATTAATAAAATCACCTTGCCAAGGCAGAAGAGGATTGTTAGAAAAATCGTATTCGATGCCACAGAGATTGAGTAGTGCATCTGGATAGCAACCTTCAAGATTATTATTTTGTAGAGAAAGTTCTAATAAATTACTTAGCGTACCAAAACTAGCTGGAATAGGACCAGATAAGCCATTATTCTGCAAACGTAATTTAAGTAGATCGGTCAAATCACCTAATGCAGTTGGAATTTCGCCAGTTAATGCATTATTATTTAGGTATAAAAAGCGAAGCCCACTTATGGCTGCCAGTTCCTCAGGAATACTCCCTGCTATTTGTGTATTAGCAATGGATAATAAATCTAAATTAGACAACAACCCTAGTTCATTGGGCAATGTACCTGAAAGTTGCAGATTACCATCTAACTGTAATTCCGTTAAGTTGAGCAGTTGCCCAATTTCAGACGGGATACTTCCTGTTAAATTATTATCAAAAAGGTATAATTCCTGTAAGGCTTGCAATTGTCCGATAGAAGCAGGAAGACTACCACTCAGATTATTATCTTGTAAGGCTAACTGGATTACACATCCGTCTTGATCCAATGTGACGCCATGCCACGTATTTATGGTAGTATTCAAATCCCAATCTGTTGTCCACGTCATCTCATTTGTCGCATTGTATAACTCCACCAAAATCAAGGAATCGGTCGTACGATTGAATTGTGCCTTCGTGAAATAAGGAAGGGAAATGAAAAAAAGCAAGAATAATGGGAGGTGTTTTTTCATTAGTATGTTTTGGTAGTGTTGTTCTTATAGATTCGTCGAGTATCCTCTTTGTTAAAACAATATATAGAAGTATTATAACTTTTCACAATATACTACCTAAAAAGTAGTAGAAACATGCCCATTTTCAGCAAATACGGTAGTAACATAAAAGGAATTCAAATCCTTACATGTAAGTATTGTCGTTATAAAAAACCATAATACCGATTTAAAAAATTTTTTTTGTGTGTATAATTTTCGATTTTTTCAAGTCGGCATTACACGTTTCCCCGACCTTGCAGGTACGGGGCAGGAAGGTGTGATTTACGAAATCACTTATTCAATTTCGTATAATATGTTTAAAGAAGTTCCCTACTCGACATTTTTAAAACCAGTGTAGGGTGTAATTTAAGATAGCCGTGTGCAACTTGGTATCGGTTCGAGTATCATAACTGATTTTAAGACAAAAAGGTATGACTGTAGTAATCGTGGGACGATTTTGAATCGGCCACACGATATAGTTATGTGGTGGATTTCAATCTTCCCTTTACAAAGGCATTTAATAATAAAAGAATACTCACAAAAATCGCAATTCGTGCAATGAGATCTCCCCAGATTGTATAGAAGGTGATTTGATCATTGAATAAAATCGCTCCTTTTAGGGTGGCTTCTTCTTCGATAGGCCCAGCTTGAGTAACATCACCCCGTTGATTGATAAAAGCTGATATTCCTGTATTGGCGGCTCGTGCAATCGGGCGACGTGTTTCGATAGCGCGGAGACGCGCGAAGGCGAGGTGTTGTTTCCGACCTGCCGTATCATCCCACCAGCCATCATTTGTACCGATGAAAATCGCTTGCGCTCCTTTTTTGATATAACCCGTTGTATATTCCCCATAAATCGCTTCATAGCAAATCACAGGCGCGACTACCCCATTATCTGAATGAAAAGTAGAACGTTCTTTTTGTTTGCCATTTCCTGAAGCTGTACCTCCTAAATGATCGACGAGGGGTTTAAAAAACCACATGTATTTATGATAAGGGAACGATTCTGCGCCTGGTACGAGGATGGATTTTTTGTATAATTGAACACTATCTGAACTGCTTTCTAACTGGATCGCGGCATTGTAAGTTTCGTAGAAAAAAATAGAATTTTTACGCTGTAATTTCCTGATAGTAGGTGGGTGTGCTTCATCGGCATCATAAACTCGATGCGCAGAAACGCCCATAACTGTTTTTAAATTTGGGTAATCCTTCATAAAGGACTTAAACTGACGAAGGATACGATTGTCTCCTAGAAAATCATTGGTTCGGATGTTCCCAAAAGCTGTTTCTGGTAGTAAAAGATAATCGGTATTTTCAGAAAGTTCTTTTCGGGCAAGTTCAAAATATTTGGCTAATTGTTGAGTTGCTGGAATCGTAAATTTTTCATAATGCGGATCATAATTGGATTGGGTAATGACGATTTCTTTAGGTGTGCCTGTTTCTTCATAATTATAATACCAAATTAAAGAAACTAAAATCGGCAAAAGCAATAAACTTACCCATCTTACAAAAGAAAAGATGTCCCATTTTTGGGTAGATTGATAATTTTCCCAAATTTTAAATGCTAACACATTCGCCAGCAAAATCCATAAACTCCCACCAAAAACGCCTGTATATTCGTACCATTGTACCCAAGAAGGATATTGTGCGAAAGCGTTACCTAAGGTGAGCCAAGTCCATGATAATTCCCAATATTGATGTAATTTTTCAAAGGTCATCCAAAAAGCTAGAAAACCTAGTAAAGCCATTTTTTCATTGAGTCTTTTACGTACTTGATGAAAAGCAATCAAAGGTAAGCCCATCAAGGCAGAATTGACCAATACCGCAAAAGCTCCCGCCACAAAAGCAGAATTTCCTACCCAATAGGTCGATAAGATATTCCAAAGCACAAAAGTATGATAGCTAAATCTGAATACCGTCCATTTGGATGCTTCCTCTCTTTCGGTTGCAATCTCTTTTTCAACAATCAATAAAGGAACAAAAGCGATAAACAAAAGCGGCGTAAATGGCATGATCGGAAATCCTAAAAAAAGTAGTACTCCGCTTAAAGTCGATAAACCCAACCATCTATAGCGTTTCTCCGATTTAGTCCAACTTTTTTCTCTCAAAAGTACTATTGCTCCCCAAGCACTCAACATCGTAAATAAGGGTATTACGCCCCAAAAATCTTCTTGCAGATGAAGTTGATACATCCAATAGGACAATGCTATTGTTATGATACTTAGTATTGCAATTGAAATAGATTTAACGGTTTTATTCATAGTTCAACGTACTTTTCGGGTTGGGAAACCCGATGGATATAGATCGACAAGTTAGGAAACTTGTCTCATCCTTTACTATTTTTTATGGTAAATTTTAAGTAATTCCTTTCTCCATGTATTCTGCAATTTGTATGGAAAATTCATCTCCACGCGCACGTAATTTTTGAATGATGCTTTGTTGATTCTTATCATCTCGATTTTGGCTCAGTTTAAAAATGGCTTGTACATCTTGCACTTCAATTTCAAAACCAACAATCCCTCTTATACACGACAAGGTTTAATTTTGTAATTATAAAATCTAAATTTAACCTTGTCGGGATATACCGATGCGGGATAAAATAGATTTTCTAAAATCACTTTTTTATCCCGCGTCGTGTATAATTCCTTTTTTAATAATTGTGGACTCATTTGATTCATATGAAAGGGTTGTTCGTTTCCTTTTTCATAGTGATTCACTAAGAGATCAAGACTTTTCAATAATTCTTCTTCTTTTAATAAATGTGCTTTACCATAAAGGTGTACCGAAATGTAGTTCCAGGTTGGTACATTGACATGATCGTACCAAGAAGAGGAGATGTAGGTATGAGCTTCTGTAAAAATGGCAAGGACTTGTTCTTGTTGCTCCAAACCTTTCCATTGTTGATTCCCTTTAGAGACATGCCCTTGTAAGAACCATTGATTGGATCGCTGGATCAGTTGCAAAGGAATGTGCGTAGCGATGGGTAAGCCTTTATGTTGGCTCACTAAAGTAGCAAAGGCATGTTCTTGTACGAATTGTTGGACAGCGGCGATGGAAGGCGGGCGAAAATGGTGTGGGGTGTACAATACAATAAATTATTTTATAAAAATTTTTCGAGTTAGGAAACTCGATGGATATTCTAAAGCGAAGTTAGGAAACTTCGCTCATCAGTTCATTTTTATCTAAACTAAATTTTGTCTTAGTGAAGGATATAAGGTAAACGGTTTTAGTATCTATTAAACGTTTACCCTATACCCTCAAACCCTCCTACCGAACGACTAACCCATTCCCAAAGCCTTCAGTTGGCTTAACGAAACTTAATTCGCCATCGGCATTTTCCGCCATCAAAATCATTCCTTCGGAGGCGACACCACGTAATTTTCGAGGAGCGAGATTGGCTAAAACTAAGACTTCTTGTCCGATAATTTCCTCTGGTTTATAATATTTAGCGATACCAGAAACGATAGTACGCTGCTCGAAGCCCAAATCAACTTTAAGTTGAAGGAGTTTGTCCGCTTTTTTCATTTTTTCGGCAGCGAGAATTGTTCCTGTACGAATATCCATTTTAGTAAAATCATCAAAAGTTGCGGTTTCTTTTATAGGTTCGTGTTTAGGGATTTCTGCTTCTAAAATAGCGGCTAATTGTTCTTTTTGTCGCTCAATTAATTCTAAACGAGAATGATCTTTTCGATCATTGATTTTTGCAAATAATAATTCTGGTGCACCAATTTTATGTCCTGCTGGAACAACAGATTTTCCATCTTTAAATAAATCTAATAAGGCAGCTAAATCTCCATTTTTAATATTTTCTAAACCTAGCAAATTTCTAATCTTATTCGCCGAAAATGGAATAAATGGTTCACCAATGACACTCAAAATCGCTACGATTTGAATACAATTGTGTAGACAATTCTTTACTTGCTGGCTATCAGGTTCATTCTTCCAAATGGCCCAAGGTGATTGATCTTGGAGATAGGTATTTCCTACCGAAGATAACTCCATTAATTTCTGAATCGCATTTCTAAAATTGAACTTTTCAATCTCTTCTCCTAATTTATTCACAATCTCGCGTACACGCGCTAAATCGGTCGCTGCTGCTTCATTTTCTACTGCTTCTGGTACAACACCTTCGTAATATTTATTGGTTAATACTACTACTCGATTGATGAAATTACCGAGATTGGCTACGAGTTCATTATCATGAAAATCAACAAACTCATCCCATTTAAAATCGCTATCTTTTGATTCAGGCATGTTGCGAATCAAGGCATAGCGCAAGGCGTCTTCTTTGTTTGGAAAATCTTTAAATTCTTCAAGATATTGATGCTGTTCAATTCCCCATCCTTTCGATTTTGAGAATTTTCGACCTTCAAAATTGAGAAACTGATTAGCAGGTACATTGGTCGGTAAAATATAATCACCATGTGCTTTCAACATGGCAGGAAAAACAATACAATGAAAAACAATATTATCTTTTCCGATAAAATGAATCAATTGAGACTCTTCATCTTGCCAATACGTTTTCCAGTCTTTTCCATTATCTGCCGCCCATTGTTTGGTCGCCGAAATATAGCCAATTGGCGCATCAAACCAAACATACAAGACTTTGCCATCTGCCCCTTCTGCTGGCACTTTGATTCCCCAATCCAAATCACGCGTAATAGCACGCGGACGTAAATCATCTAACCAAGATAAACATTGTCCAAGTACATGATTTTTCCAAGCTTTAGGATCATGATGTGTTTTGCCTTCAATTTTGCCATCTTTGATCCAATCTTTCAGCCAAGCGGCGTGTTTATCGAGTTTAAAATACCAGTGAGTTGTTTCTCGTAAGATGGGTTTTTCACCACTCAAAGTAGAGCGAGGATTAATTAATTCGGTAGGAGAAAGATCAGAACCACAATTTTCACATTGATCGCCATAGGCTTCGTCATGACTACATTTAGGACAAGTACCAATGATATAACGATCCGCTAAAAATTGATCGAATTTTTCATCGTAATACTGTTCTTGCGTTTGCTTCTCAAACTCCCCTCCTTTCTCATTTAATAGTGTAAAAAACTCCTGTGCCGTTTGATGATGTAAGTCAGCACTGGTACGATGATAAATATCAAAAGAAATTCCTAGTCTCTGGAAAGTCGCTTTATTTAGTTCGTGGTATTTATCAATAATGGCTTTGGGTTCAATTCCTTCTTTTTTGGCGCGCATTGTGATAGCCGCACCGTGTTCGTCAGAGCCACACACCCAAACGACATCTTTACCTAATAAACGTAGATAACGAACATAAATATCCGCAGGCAAATAAGCCCCAGCCAAATGTCCTAGATGAAGTGCGCCATTCGCATAAGGAAGCGCCGAAGTAATTGTATACCGTTTAATTGCCATTTTTTTCTTTTTTGGAAATTCACGCGAAGATAAAAGATTGTCAACAGAGATTATATCTTTTTCGTTCCAATCTTAGATAGAATTACTTTTCTAAAACCATTGAAAACACATACGGAAAACTCGTTTCCATGTCTTTAAATACAAATTGGTCTTTTTTTCGCTCACTCATTTCACCAAAAACATTGTAGGGTGAGAAATCATATTCTTGAAAGTCAATAAGTTTCATTCCTAATTTTAAAAAGGGCATCATCATATCCGAGAAATTATGCACCCAAAAATATTCTTTCGACTGTAAAGGGGCATCAGGATCGGCATACGTACCATTGGTAATTTCTAAATAAGGAGTAGTTTCATGGAAATAATTATAATGAATCTGCCGACTATCCCAATCTAATACATAAATCGTCGGATGAAATTCTACCAAGATAAATCGACCTCCTTTTTTGAGCCGATCATAGATGATTTTTGCCCATTTGGTCAAATCAGGCAACCATAGCACCACCCCATAAGAAGCAAATACTACATCAAATTCTTGATTGATATGTTGAGGAATATCGTACACATTACTTTCAATAAATTGTGTATTTAAATTCAACTCTTGGTTAAGCTGTTTGGCAGTTTTGATAGCTTCACTAGAAAAATCTACTCCGACTACATCTGCCCCCATTCGTGCAAGCGATAAACTATCTTGTCCAAAATGGCATTGTGGATGCAAAATAGATTTCCCTTTGACATCATCAATTAGTGCCAATTCTATTTCTTTTAAAGAAGTAGCTCCTGTTTTAAAGGCATCTAGCGCATACAAATCTGATTCAAGATGATAAGGCACTTTTCCGTTCCAGAGTTCTTTATTGGTATCAAAATAAGATTCCATATTATTTTCTATTTGAATTAGAAATGAATTAGTAACAGTTCACTAATGTATTACGTTATTTAAATAGTTCCCCTATATTTGGGGTTCAAAATTAAAATTCATAAAATAAGCTCTTATGGCTGAACAAAAAAAACCGAAAAATCAATTAAATATTGAGCTTCCAGAAGAAGTGGCAGAAGGAATCTATTCTAATTTGGCGATTATTTCGCATTCTCAATCTGAATTTATCGTTGATTTTATTCGTTTAGTACCGAATGTACCTAAAGCTAAGGTAAAATCAAGAATCATCCTTACTCCGACTCACGCGAAGCGATTGATGCGCGCCCTTTCAGATAATATCAAAAAACACGAAGCGCAATTTGGAAAAATAGGTGAAACTGATCCTAATCCCTTTCCCAACATGAACTTTAATACGCCTACTGCTCAGGCTTAATTTATGGATATAGACGATCCAATTTCTATTTGGCGAAAGAAGAAAAACGAAACGAAAGCCAGCAATAAAAAACTCATCCAACGCCTCAAAAAAGCGAATTCAAAAAAAGTAGATCAATTAGCCGATCAACTACACGATTCCGTTTTCCAAAAAGTGGATTGTCTAGATTGTGCGAATTGTTGTACGAGTATTCCCCCCATGCTCAATGATACGGATGTGCGACGTATCGCCCGAAATTTGGGAATAAAAGAGGCACAATTTAAAGATCAATATATTCGTATTGACGAAGATCAAGATATGGTCATGGCAAGTACCCCTTGCCCATTTTTAGGAGAAGATCATAAGTGTTTTATTTATGAATTTCGTCCTAAAGCTTGTCGGCAATATCCTCATACCAATCAATTAGAATTTATGCGCAATAGTCATTTACATGTGACGAATGCGCGCTATTGTCCTGCTGTTTTTCATATTATGGAACAGTTGAAGGAGGTATTCTGATTAGATGGAAAGTTATAACGTTTAACGATATAATTATTCCAATATAAAAGCTGAAATCTTTGGTTAAAAGATGAACGGTAGACGGTTTTGATTATCAATAACCGTCTACCGTTCACCTTATTAACCTTAGTTCCTTCAGTTCTACTCTATCGTTCTACTTGATGTTTTATGAAAACCTTCTGCTAATTCTAAGGATAAACCAATCATTTCTTCTAGGTCAATTTGAGCTTTCAGCAAATCGCCTTCGGCTACCATGCGTGATTCTACGGCAGATTGATACGCACTAGAAGCACGACTAAATTCTTCAAAATCAGCAGTACGATCTTTGAAGCGATTTTCCATTAAAGTATAGGTTTGTTGGAAATCGCGTTCTGCTTTTTTACGAACAGCAATAATTTCGATGGTATGAAGATATACTTCATAGCGGCGAAGGGTTTCTGCTCGGATTTCAATTTTTCGTTGGTCGAGATTGGCTTCTTCTATTTTCAGGTTTTCAAGTGCTTTTTGGACTTCATTTTTCAAGGTAACGATACGTCCGAGATTGAGGGTCAATTGAAAATTATAACGTGGAAAGGTATTAATATTGACGCCTGCTGTCGATTCTTGCCCTGGAATATTATTCTCATTTAAATTAAAGGAAAAAGCAATATCATTGGCAATACTTTTTTTAGCAATATCAATTTCTTCTTTGGCAATATTGACATTATAATCATACACCTTATTCGATGGATTGTTGATCCATGCTAATTGAACGAGGTATTCTCTAAATTCAGGAGATGGTTTTGAGATAGGTAAGATTAAGGTATCTACATTGAGTTCTTGTGCAAGCAGCACGGTGCAACAACAAAATAAACTCAGCGACAGTATAGTTTTCTTGTAAAAGGCTATCATTTATCAATTAGTTCGTCATAAAGAATCGCTCCATCAATTTCTAATCGAGAGACATGTCTGTTTTGCTCATTTAGCCCAAAGGGTCTCCAATGATTTACGACATAAAAAGTCGCTTGTTTCCCCACAGCATCTTTTCTAAGTCTTTCAAGATTTAAGCCATTTTCTAATCCACGATTGATATAGAGGGTTTTGTTGTTATCTTTTATTCGAAAAACAGCATCTTTTACGCCACCTTCAAAAACATAAGTAATCTCATGTTGCTCAATAACACATTCATCTGAAGATACATTGTAAATAGGTCGAAAAGCAAAAATTAATACAATGAAGGTAAACAATCCTAGGAGATAAAGCGTATATGCGGCTATTTTTTTCATGGAAAAGTAGGTTCAACTATAAAAATTTGAAATTCATTATTTTTACAACTTCTTTTACAAAAGAAGATTGTATTCCTTTTTAAATTTAAGAAAAAAATGTGGACGATAAAACAAAAAATCTTAAACGAACAGAAAATTTATCACGTTCAAATCGAAGAAAACGGGCGAGTTTTGACGTTCAAAGAAGTGATACACTATTGGCAAGAAAATGAAGCCTTCCGTGCTTTTTACACCAATACATTAAACGAAAGTGGATTTGCTGCTTATTTTTGGGAACATCCACCCATTACAACTGCCACTATCAATCGAGCGTATGAATTCGTTTTAGTCAAAAGTAATTCTTTAGATGGGATACAAGCGAATGGGCGTCCATTTCAACAAAAATTGGCTTCATCTAATCCTAATAAAACAGTTGTCACCTTTGAAAATTTAAGAAAAGATGCGATGATGGTATTGCCGAAACGCATCAATCCATCTACCGATTGTGCCCATTTAGGTGCATTTTTACAAACTACAGCTCAAGAGCAACTACATGAATTATGGCAGGTAACAGGAAAAGCTATTAAAGAGCGACTTTCTAATGATTTAATGTGGATTTCAACACATGGATTGGGGGTGATTTGGCTGCATATCCGATTAGATTCCTATCCTAAATATTATCATTATGATCGATATCGAAATGAGCGAGTTATTTAAGTATTAGTCAAAAATTAAATTCCCTTTTTTAAATTTCTCCAATTAGCTTGAAAAACTTCATTTATAATCAGTTATTTCTTCACTATTTGAAGAAAATCGGGAATTAATTATTTGACTGTTACTAAGGTAGAAATTTAATGTAATCCACTTCTAATTCAAAATCTCCCGTTTTTTTGTCGTCTTTGATAAAACCTAAACGAATAATGGCTGGTTTTATATCATCTGAAAGATAAATACCCATTTTTCGTCCTACTTCATAGGCTTCAGCAGATGATAAATCTAAAGTTTGAGTTTCCCAATCTGTAGAAGTACTTTTAAACGGCAGCTTAAAATAAGGGCGATACCATTGTTCAAAACATTCAAAAGTAAACGAAAATTGTTCACCCACTTTCGCCGTTTTAAAACGAATTTCTAGTTTCGAAAAATCGGATAAGTCATAATTCGCATAGGGACTTTTCAATGAGGAGAACCCACCATTATTTTCCAACGAAATATTTCCTTTAAAAAGCAAACTCTCCTCTTGAAGGAGTCGAATACCATCCGATAAGCCCCCCATCACCCCATCATTAATGGTTTGCCAGTCTTGACCGTCTTTATCTAAACCAAAATCAATGAATGGAATAGATTTCATACTCAAAAAAAGAATTGATAAGGAAAATAATAGAGGAAATTTCATAAAGAAGAATAAAAAATTTGAGCTTGTCCTTGCAAAAGCTACACTTCACCACTTACATGTAGTTGCTCTACATTTGGATGTTCGCTTCCGCCTTCTGGTTCAAGGGTGATATTGAGACTTTCAGCTTGTGCCATAAAAGGAATAGATAATACTTCATCACCTTTTAAATCCAAGACGCCCATACTCACCATTTTGCCATCAATATCCGCCCATAATTGATACTGATGTTTTTCGGGTGGATTTGGTAGATTGATTACATTGAGATAGGCTTCTTCATCATTTTCATTCCAGAATGCGACTACCAATGATTCTGGCGAAACAGCAGTACCTCGTAGGTGGATGTGCTTTGTATTGGGGTCTTTTAATGCTGCAATAATTTGTTGATTGCTATTTTTGAGGAGGTCACAATTTTCTTGGAGGGTCGCCATTTCTGTTTTCAACTGATCCAACTTTTCTTGTTGTGATTGGTTGTTCCAATAAAACATACCTGCCATAATCGCCGCAGTAAGAAAAGCAGCAGTTAAAACCCCGCCAAGCCAAAAGGGTATGCCTTTTTTAGATGGTATTGTTGGCGTTTCTACAGGTGCTCTTGATGGATCAACTGATTGGAGGACTTTATTTTTCAATCCACTTGGTGGAGTAATCGCATGTGCAAGTGCATATTGTTCAATGGAGTTACGAAGCTCTTCAATATGTTGTTGAATCTCAGGATATTGTGCAGCAGCTTGCTCAACAGCCGTTCCTTCTTCTTCCGAAGTCAGCCCCAGAACATACTGTTCAATTATTCCTGATGCTATGTATTTTTGAATATCCATTCAACAACTAAATTCTAAGTTTGTGTTCTTTTCTTTGTTTTATTCAAGTTGCGATTTATCACATTTCTGAAAGAAAAAGCGTCATATTTTATCAAGCCGACTACAATCGGAATTCTAAAATTTTCCTTTTTTTCTTTCGTGATACGCAACTTGGGGTGTTTATGAAAATAAACTTAATAAAAATGTAATTAATCCTACTTTCGTATGATTAAATACTTTGCGTAATTCTCGTAAAGCAATTTTTACTCGCGACTTAACCGTACCCAATGGAATATCTAAATACTCTCCCACCTCTTTTTGGGTATAGCCTTTAAAATAAATTAAGTCGATTACAATTCGATATTTTGAATCCAAATTACCGACTAATCTTTTCAGACCAATATGTTGAATTTGAGTTTCTTCACTCAATTTTCTATTAGTATGTACGATATGATCTAAAGATTGGATTTTTTGACCATTCTTAAAATGCTTGGATCGTGTGGCATCGATTGCTTTATTTCTTGCAATATTTAATAACCACGTAAATAAACTTCCCTTTGCCTTATTATAATGACTGGCATTTTGCCAAACTTTCACAAAGGCATCTTGCATGACGTCTTGTGCAATTTCTTCTGATTGAACAATCTTGAGTACCACACCATAAAGCGCAGGGGCATATTGATCGTAGATTATCTCGATCGCTTTTTTATCGCCCGCATGCAGCAAATTTATGATATGTTGTTCTTTGTTGTTCACACTTAAATCTTCGTACAAAATTCTTTTAAACGAGTATAGAATGCAAAAAAAACAATTTTGTTTAACGATTTTAGTTAAAATTTAAGAAAAAGTTTAACAAAATAGCGAAATCCAAGTCTATTTTTCATTCGTAGGTATGTCGATTTTAAAAATTATTCAACCAAACTGCCGGCGGTTTTTCTTTAATGCTAGTTCTTTAATCAAAATTGTGAATAATGAAATTGCAATAATACCGATTTGATAAAATCCTTTCGTATATAATTTACGATTTTTTCAAATCTGCATTTTCCTGTATCCCGTACCTGTAAGGTCGGGAATACGTTGAAGGTGTGATTTACGAAATCACTTAATCAATTTCGTATAACTATCGTGATTTCAATTCTTCACATTTTTTATTCCACACAATTTTATAAAGAACGGTAATTCAAAAATTAGCTAAAATTTTAAATTTTAGCACTAAAAATTCAATCGAACATGAAAAAATTAATTTTGTTATTTGCCATCATGGCGTATGCGAGCCTACACATCAATGCTCAATGTTCTTCTCACAAATCTTCTGCTCAAAAAACGAGTTATAGTCATGAGAAAAATATTGTATCTATTGCTACTGGTTCAGATGATTTCACCACTTTAGTAGCTGCACTAAAGGCAGCCGATTTAGTGGGAGCTTTACAAGGAGATGGGCCATTTACCGTTTTTGCTCCTACCAATGGAGCGTTTAATAAATTACCTGAAGGTACTGTATCAACTTTACTAGAAACGAAGAATAAAAATACACTTAGTAATATTTTGACGTATCACGTTGTGGCTGGAAAATTTGATGCTAATGCAGTTGTCAATGCTATTCAAGCTAATGGCGGTACTGCCAAACTAACGACTCTAAATGGCGGTACCTTAAAAGCTTCATTAAGTGGAAAAGATGTGATTCTTACCGATGAAAATGGGAATCGTTCTTTAGTAACTACAGTTGATTTAAAAGGGAGTAATGGGGTCATTCATGTAATCGACAGTGTGGTTTTACCGAAATAAATTAGCGATTAGAAAAATGCCGTACCTACAAGGTCGGGAATACATTCAAGGTGTGATTTACGAAATCACTTATTCAATTGCGTATTAGTTCCTAATTGGTAGACGATGGTATTAATCGTCTACCAATTTTAATTTGGCGTAACTGAATAATTCACATCTCCTATTTTCACTCCAATAAAATTAACATCTGATCGATTTTCGGATAAGTTACTTAAAATCAACCATTCCGCAGCCGTAGCATTAAAATTCATGAGTGGATTAGAACTATTGGTAAAATTATAATCAGAACGGAGAAATCGCCAAGAATTATAAGCAGGAAATTCTTGTATAATGGCTAAAACGACTTGACGGGTTTGTACAATATCAAAGGTCGTGATTTTAGCATCATTATTAACATCTGCTGCTAAATATTGATAGGGAGAAGTGAAATTTCCAAAGCCTAAAACAGCCTTTTGCATATCTACAATATCAAAAGTCGTCACTCCATTTGAATCATCACCATCAAGTTCTACATTAAAATAATACGTTTGATCCTCCAATAATTCTAAAAAAGAATAATTCCCTGAATTATCCGTCAATACAGAATCCATTGCAGGTAATGAGGAGGATAAGCGAACATACACTTTAGCTCCAACGATGGGTTGATTATCCTCTGTCATAACAGAGCCATATACAGCATAAGTTACATCCATAGACGGCTCAGGTTGTAATCCATTTAATTGTTCCATACCTGTACCCAATGGATCTAACCAATCACTCAATCTAGAATTTGATGAACCACCTCCCGTCCAAGATTTAACCAATCGTCCATAATTAGCAATAAATTGAGTACAACTTCCAAAACCACCATGTAATTGTCCTACAATTCGTCCTTGACTATCAAAAAGCGGGCTACCAGAAGACCCCGGTTCAAAAGTTCCTTCATCCAGTAATACTCTCAAATGATGTTCAGCTGGAGTAGTATTATCATTACTCCAATTTATAGAAGACTGAAAAACAAATGATTGACCATTATCTTTTGAAATTTTCTTAATGTCACCACAAGGATGGTGAATATTAACTGCCCCAAAAGGTTCATAATTATCTCGTCGATCCCATCCATTATAATATGGATTATAACTAGAAGGGATAGCAGATGTAATTTCTAATAATTTAAAATCGGAAGCTTGAAAACCTGCTAAATCTGCGGCTCCTACAATAGATTGTACATTAGGTTCTACACTTGGATTATTACAATCTATCGACTCATAATTAAAATCAAACCGATAAAACTCATATTCAGGTGTATAGCCATCTTGACAATGAAAGGCGGTCAACACAAGAGGACGACCATCCTGATTGGTATTATTTATCAAAGAGCCTGAACACCACCCCATTCCTTCTTCGACTACAATCAGAATACGCATCACGCCTCTTTTTTCATCTTGAAAATTATCACCAAGCGAACAGTTGATATTATTATGACAAGGCAAAGCACTATCAAAACCCGTTTCTCCTCCCCCACCATGTGTTCGAGGAAGATCATTTAAAGGTTCTACCGATTCTGTTTTGTACGCATGTTGTATTTTGTGAATGTGAATGCGAGCTTGTCCTTTTACTTGGGCTGGTTCAAAGTATTCTAAAATGGCTTCGTCTCCACGAAGCATGCCTGTCATAAATTTACCAGAAGATTTATTATTGCGCGAAGTATACGCTCCTAAAACTTGCGTTTTATCAGGACGATACATAAAAAGTGTTCCACCTGCTGGAATAAAAAATTGGTCGTATAAAACGGCCATTGAAATCGCTCCTTTCGATTGGATATGCAATTGCCAGATACGATCTCCATTGGGCAGTTCCGTCCAAGTGCCATTTTTATCTAAAGAATAATCTACAGCAATAGGAGCAGCAAAACGAAAATTACTTCCAATTTTACGATCTTCTTCTTCCCATTTTGTAATAGGAGCTTTAGCTATCGATTCTTTTTTGACTTGTTTTGTAAAGGTGGCTTGAACATTTGCCTGAAAAGAAAGGGGTGTTCCGCCTGCACTAATTTGTGCATGAAGTATTGGGTGAACGAGCAAAAACATCAGGAGGATCAAAACAGATGCAGAAAGGTATCTGATGTTCATGGGTAAAGTTTCGGTTTTTGAAATAGTAAGTTCTTCTTCAACAGAAGAAATTCAATTTATTTCATTTTTGAGCACTAGTCAAAAAAAATCGCATAAAGTACTGAAAAATAACCTGTTTAGGGTAGAGATTTTGACCTTTCTAAATGAAAAATTTAAAATTTCCAATCTTAAATGTAAAAGGTATCTGCTTCTTTCACATTCAACATTTTATAGTTTTAGATTTTACATTTCCTATTTCCGTCCAATCAAATTCTTTTTCACATAGTTTTCGATAAAATTTTCTTTATAGGTACGTCCGAGAGGAATTTCTTCTCCTGCCAATTGGATAAAATCAATGTCTATCGAATCAATCCAGTTGATATTAATAATGTACGATTTACTGACACGCACAAAGATATGGGCAGGCAATTGTGCATGAATGGTTTTGATGTTCATAGCTGTCATGAGCTTTTGTTGACTGGTATAAAGCATGACATAATCTTTGAGGCCCTTGATGTATTGAATGTCTTTGAAAAAGACGCGTACATATTTTCGATCTGCTTTGATGTAAACAAAATCCTCTTCTACACTTTCCATGGTCGTCATGGTCTGCTGGCGAAGTTCATGTATTTCTTTGGCTCGATTGACGGCTTTGATAAAACGATCCATTCGTATGGGCTTGACCAGATAACTCACCACTTCGAGTTCATAACTTTCCAGTGCATATTGGGGGTAAGCCGTACATAATATAATGAGTGGAGGATTGCGAAGACTTCGTATAAAATCTAAACCTGATAAACCAGGCATTTCAATATCTAAGAAGATGAGATCAACTTCATTATTTTGAAGAAATTGATTGGCAGCAATGGCATTTTCAAACTGTCCTACCAACTCAAGTTCTCCATAATCTTGAATATTGAGTTCCATTCCTTCCCGTGCTAGGGGCTCATCATCTACAATGATACATTTCATTTGTTTAATTTTTTTATAAATCGTTGTACGACTTCGAGTCGTCCGACGAATAATTCAATTATTCTTTTGTGTGAATTAAATAATCAAGGAAACTTAATGTTTAATCTCATTTTATCGTGCTGCCGACTTCAAATCGTTGTACGATTAATTCAACTCTAAACTTAAATTAACTTCATAGGTTTTTTCAGAGTCCTTAATATTTAAATCATGCCGATCAGGATAAAGTAATTCCAAACGCCGTTGAACATTCGCTAAACCAATTCCTCCATCTTCATGTGTAATGGGTAGTTTGGGTTTCGAGTTTTCGATGGTAAATTCTAAATTTTTGGGAGCTACCTCAAATTTAATATTCAAAAAAGCAGTCGTATCCGTTCCTATTCCATGTTTTACAGCATTTTCTACAAAAGGAATGAATAGGAATGGAGCAACTTGTTGACCATTTGGATTGCCAAGAACTTCCATATTGACAGCTTGTCCATTTTTACGAAGCGCATCAAGCTTTAAGTAATTGTCAATGTATTTAATTTCTGAAGTCAAGGGCACTTTCTCTTGAGAACAATCATACAATTGATAGCGCAATAAATCCGATAATTGTAAAATCGAATCAGGTGCTTCTGTAGGGCGTTTTCGAGACTGTACATAAATGTTATTAAGGGAATTAAATAGGAAATGAGGGTTCATTTGATTCTTAAGAAATTCGAGTTCTGTTTTAAGATTTGTCGTTTCTAATTCATTGACTCGGTCTTGCGTATGAATATAGTTTTTAAAAATTTTAATCCCTACTGCCATTGCTAAGATAGGGGTGGTCGTAATAATGACACCTATCATCATTGTGGCAATGTCCTGCAAGTCATCATAATAACTCCAGTCTGAAAGAACAATAATAAAGCTATTAAGAAATAAAGTTAGAAATGTTAAAACGAGATAGGTAGGAATCTTATTTTTTAAAAAGAATTTTGGAAATAAGATATACAAGTTTATGTACACCGTAATTACATCCAATACAAAACTAATATAGGTTTCTAAATAAAAATAATATTCTCGCTGTACCGTGATATTAAAAATAGAGAGGAATTCATCCAGATAAATAAATATCCAAAAGATGATGTGGGGAATCCACCATCGCTTCGGGAATAGCAGTGATTCCAGTACTTTGTTGTAGTTCTCAAACATATTACGTTTATTATTTATACGAATATAACTACTATTTAATCCACAGACAAACAGAAAGTATAAGAAAAACGCACAAAAGTATAAAAGCAGGGTATTTGATCTATAAAAAATCGCATTTCGTATGTCATTTTGGGCTAGTTTTGAAGTATCCGATTAAAAATAATAATTTTCTAAAATCTAAATATTCATTCTATAAGGTACAATCATACACTAAATAAACAATATTCATAACTGTCTTTATCCATCCCCCTTGGATTGACTAAAAACCTACACATTATGAAAAAGTTGCAGTTAATTTTAGTGTTCAGCCTTCTTGGAATGTTTACTTTCACTTCTTGTTATAAAGAAGATTTCTCTCCAAACGATTCTGATAATTCAAGTAATATCATTGACCAAATTGGCAATATCTTCTCTAATGGAGATGGAAAAGTTGTTGCCATTTATGAAGTAGATGGTGAAGCACTGATCGAATTAGAAACCAAAAATGCCAAAGAAGATTGGATGGAAGAAGAAGCTCGTCATCAAGAAATGTGGGAACACTTTCTTAAAATGACGACTCCTGATGATCGCCGTTGGATCAAAGAATTTGAAGTATTTGATGGACGTGGTGATTTATACGGTTATGTCGAGCCTCAATACGAAAACGATCTTTCGTTATGGAGATTTGCATTGGGAGTTGATATTGCTTATCCAAACGGTGTTTTTGATGGAGATGGTGAATATACCTATACGGTAATCCACGAATACGCGCACATCTTTTCCCTAAATGAAACACAAATAAAACTGGATTATAACAATTGCTCGAATTATGAAAATGAAGAGGGTTGTACGCTATCTGATTCTTACATGAATCTATTTTACCAGCAATTTTGGACGGCTATTTATGATGAATACGAAGCAGCTTATAATAGTGGAGATGAAGATGCCTTCTATGACAAATACCAAGATCATTTTGTAACCGATTATGCCGCTACCAATCCTGAAGAAGATCTTGCAGAAGCCTTTACCTTCTTTGTTACTTCAGATAATATACCGAATGGAAATAAAGTAAAAGACAAAAAAGTACGTTTTTTCCAAGAATTTCCTGAGATGGTTCAGTTGCGAGAACAAATGCGCGAAGCTAGTGCTTTATTACCCAACCCTGGAAGTTGGAAACGAGCAAAACAATTTAAGCTCCATCCCAAATATGATCAGCGTATCGCTTCTACTCAAGTGAATTAATGCTACGGCTGCTAAGACTAGCTAAGTTTTAAAAACTTAGCTAGTCTTAGCAACCTATACTTTTAGTGAATGCCATTTAGTTGATTTCAAATAACGATAGGTTAAGATAAAGATCAGCAACCAATAAAAAATCTCACAAGCCCACGCCCAAACTAATCCCGCATTGGTCATTTTTATGACCACCACGATATAAGCAATGTAAAATATAGTAGCAAAAATTTGGATCATTAAGGCATAATGCGTTGCACCTGTACCTGCCAATCCATTGAAAAAGACGCCTCCTACTGAAAAAAGTGCCAAAATAACCGCTAATATCCACAATACAGGGCGAGCTTCTGTAATTATAGAAACCGAAAGATTAGGATCAGTACCATTCATTAATCCTATTTCATTGGAACCAAATAATGGATAAAGTACATATTCAGGAAAACAAACTAAGGGTATCGTTAAAATCATAGTCGTTACAAAACAAATCGTAGAAACTTTCCATAATAAAGGAATCACCATTTCTCGTTTGTTCTGACCTATAAAATTACTTACAATCGTATTTGCTCCTGATGCAAAACCCCAACATGGTATGGATAAACCGAGATAAACAATACGTGCTAAGTTGGTAATTGCCAAGGGTCGTTCTCCTAAATTTTCAATCAAGCCAAAAAAGAAAAACCAACTTCCAAAACCTACTACGGCTTGTGCTACAACAGGGCTAGATATTTTCTGTTGGGTTTTAATAAGTTCCCAATCAATCTGTGGCAATTTGAATAATTGATAGCCTTTAGTGTATTTTTTATCATAAAAGATATACGCTACAAAAAGGATTAAAGCGACTAATTCTGCTATCGTACTCGCCAATCCTGCCCCTCCAATTCCCATTTCTGGTAAGCCCCATTTGCCATAAATCAATCCATAATTCAATACTACATTGACTAATGCAAGAATAATAGAATCAATCACAATGAAACTCGTTCGGGCAACGCCTGTGTACATCGCAATAATTGCCAATCCAGAAAAACTAAAAAACACCCCCCATGAGCGATAATCGAGGTATTCCAACATTTTGTAGAAGATCACATCTGAATCGGTGAATAGCGCAAATAAGTAATAACTCCCAAATTGCATAAAGAGAAACAGCAACAACGCCAGTGCCAATTCAAAGTACAACATCGCATAAAACGTCCGCCCTACTTCGCCTTCTTGTTCTTCTCCCATTCGGCGCGCGATCATAATCTGCCCTCCCTTAGAAAAGCCAAATCCAATAGCGGCAATCATCAAATAAAACACACTCACAAAGCCGATTGCCCCAAAATCATCCAAACTTACATGAAATAAAAATACGCTATCGCTGAGTGCAATAATTTGCTGCACTGCACTCCCTAGCATGATGGGAAAAGAAATTTTGGTGATTTCTCGATATGATGTTCCTAGCTGCATTTATGTTATTGCTAAAAAAATTGAAATGCAATTTTTTAAGTAGCACTATTTTTGAACAAAAGACGGGATAATATCCGAGATATACAAAATTTTATAGACGAATGGACGATACTACTAGGTCACAATTCTAACTATATTAGATGAAGACGCGCTAGAATACCTATATTTCCAAAGACTTTTTTATTTTAGTTCTCTGAAATATCTTTCCACTAATTTTCAAAGATCAAAATCATGCCAACAAGACGAAAATTCATCCAACAATCAAGTGGTTTTGCTTTAGGCTTAGGGCTTGTAGGTTTAAATGCTTGTACGAATAGCACATCAAATCTACAAGACGAAACTGATAATCTATCTGAAGAAACACCCCCTCTATTCTTTCAAATTTCATTAGCGCAATGGTCCTTACACAAAGCTTTTTTTGATGGAAAATTAGATCATTTAGATTTTGCCGCTACCGCCAAAAAAGAATTTAATATCAATGCCATAGAATATGTCAATCAATTTTTTAAAGATAAAGCAAAAGACAAGACTTATTTAGCAGAAATGAATCAACGAGCAAATGATAATGGCGTTAAAAATTTGCTCATCATGATTGATGAGGAAGGAGGATTGGCAGAATTAGATAATAAAGTTCGTACTGAAGCCATCGAGAATCATTAAAAATGGGTAGAAGCCGCCAAAGAATTGGGGTGTCATTCTATACGAGTTAATTCTTTTGGTAAAGGAGCGAAAGAAGAGGTAGGGAAAGCAGCAATTGATGGATTAAGTCGATTGGCTACTTTTGCTAAAGACTTTGAGATAAATATTATTGTAGAAAATCATGGAGGATGGTCTTCAGATGGCAAATGGCTTTCAAATGTCATGCAACAAGTCAACTTGCCCAATTGTGGTACTTTACCTGATTTTGGAAATTTCTGTATCGAACGAGAAGGCGGACGACAATGGGATGGAAAATGCATTAATGAATATGATAAATATCAAGGCGTACAAGAATTAATGCCTCATGCCAAAGCGGTCAGTGCTAAATCCTTTAATTTCGATGATGCTGGAAATTGTGTTGAAATTGATTTTTATAAAATGCTCAAAATTGTAAAAGAAGCAAATTATAAAGGCTATATCGGTATTGAATATGAAGGAACAAGCTTAGATGCATACACAGGTATTCGAGCAACTAAAGCACTAATGGAAAAAGCAGGACGTAGTTTAGGATAAGATTTTCAATATTACCTAGCCTTTTACCCGAACGTAGCCATTATCGGAGAAGAATTTCAAAAATTTATTTCCAGTACCCGTCACTTCAATAACAACTGGTGAATCTGAGATCATAATCTTTGATTTTGATCCTTTTTTACCCTTTGTTTGAAAACACATTTGATGAATGACAGTTTCATCTGGAACAGATACACCTTTCACCGCAAAATCATACCACGAAAAGGTTAGTATCCCATCTTTTATACGACTTGTCCCAAAATTCCCTTTGGATAAATCTTTCAAATTGAAATTTTGAACCCGTAAAAAATCCAATACGCCTTTATCCCAACTGATACTGTATTGCATAGAAACAACTTCCGATACCCCTTTCACCTTCATATCTACACATACTTCTTCACCATTCTTAGCATCCGCATCTTCTGCATATACCTTTACCCCATTCCCTACCAATTTAGGCTTTGCTGTATTAGAGGGGGCTTGACCTACAGTTTTTGTTGGGGAATTCGGAGAATTAGATGTTGCAGCAGTAGCTGTAGTTGTTTTTGAAGTAGATTCGTTACAAGCAAAACTTACACAGATCAAAAAACTATAAAAGAGAATACGCATGAGGTTTAATTTTTATCAAATAGATCAAGAATAATTCCAATAAAAAAGACCTAGCTCCTGCTAAGTCCAAGTGAGAGTGCCCGAGGCGGGAGTCGAACCCGCACGCCCTTACGGACACATGGCCCTCAACCATGCCTGTCTACCAATTCCAGCACTCGGGCTTGAGTGTTTGGTGAGCGCAAATATAATTGAATTTAAGCGGCACTACCAAATAATTGTTTTTATTTTTAATGCTAAATTTAATAGTAAAAGTTCCCTTTAATGAAAGAAAACTACGGCTATCACTACATTGAGCCAATTTCTTCTTATACCAATTAGTATAACAGCTTAAATATTGTTTTATGTCACAATATGCTCAAAATCAAATAAAAAAATAGATGTTTTTATTCTAATGTAACAATATTATATTCCGAATGCTCATTTAATTTGCCCCTTTCCTAATTTTTGCCCACCGTTTCTAAATATCAAGAAGCGATTATCTACCCAAAAGTTTTAGATTTTGACAAAATGACGACCTTCTTAAAAGGTCACATTATTTTTCTGTCACTATTTTATGCGAACTATAAATTATACATTTTTGCAATAGATAATTCATTCAACATCAATACTATTTAAATTAATTTTTTAATCAATAAGTAAGTCACTACTTATTGGTATTGTTGTCTCCTGCATTAACGAAACCACTTAAACACACTATTAATGGGATATTTTTTACTTTTTTCTATTACTACTACTGCTATTACACTTATATCCATTTTAGCAGCTAATGAACAAGAGGTAGTAATGGTAGAAACCATTGAAAAAAAGGAAGAAAAAGTATTTGTGCAAGAAAAACCAACTGTTGAAGAATTACAGATGGTTGCCTAAGACGGGTAATTTAGCCTTTATCGAGAGCAGCTCTTCTAAGGCGTTGAAGGAAAGGTGAAGCAAAGATAAAATCTTGCAAGATTTGATTATCACTATCCAATACTTCGTCTTTATGACCACGCCAAGCCAATTCACCTTTATATAATAGGGCAATGTTTTCGCCAATCTCCATCACGGAATTCATATCGTGTGTATTGATGACGGTTGTGATGTTATTTTCAACCGTGATACTTTTAATTAATTCATCAATTACAATAGATGTTTTGGGGTCAAGACCAGAATTGGGTTCATCACAAAACAGATATTGAGGCTCTAAAACAATAGCTCGGGCAATACCTACCCGCTTTTGCATTCCTCCACTAATTTCAGAAGGATACTTATCATTTGCACCTTCTAAGCTAACCCGTTCTAAACAATAATCCACTCGTTTTTGCTTTTCCTTTTTGGTCATATTAGTAAACATGTCCAAAGGAAATTGGATGTTTTGTTGTGTGGTCATGGAATCAAATAAAGCTGATCCTTGAAACAACATCCCAACTTTCATACGAATGGCACGAACCTCCTTTGGAGGAAGTTCCGCAAAATTCACATCATCATACCAAATCTCTCCACTAGTCGGACGCATCAAGCCCACCAATAGTTTGAGCAAGACTGTCTTACCTGCCCCTGAACGCCCAATGATCAGATTCGTTTTACCAGGGTAAAACTCAGATGTTAAGCCTTTTAGAACCGTAACATCATCAAATGACTTAATTATATTTTTAATTCTAATCATTCTTCTAGTTTAAGACGTCAAGACAATAGCAATTACATAATCCGCTAATAGAATCAAAATATCACTATAAACTACCGCTTGTGTACTCGCTTGCCCTAACTCAATACTCCCTCCTTTTACAAAGTAACCTTGAAAACAAGATACCGTGGTTAAAATAAAGGCAAAAACAAATGCTTTCACAAACATCATCACCACATTGAAATCGACAAAAAAGGAACGAAGTCCTAAAATATACTCTTCATTGGTCATCAATCCCGTAGGAACAGTCGATAAATAACCGCCTCCAATCCCAACAAATGCTGCAATAGACACCAATAAAGGAATTACAATTACAGCTGCAATTAATCGTGGCAAAATAAGATAAGCCGCTGTATTCACCCCCATAATCTCCATCGCATCAATATGCTCTTTTTGCCGCATCCCGCCTATCTCTGCTGCCATATTAGAACCTACTTTTCCCGCCAAAACTAGACACGTAATCGTAGGTGCCAACTCAATTATCGTAATATCTCGTACTACATATCCAATGTAATAGACGGGGACTAATGTACCATCTAATTGATAGGCAAACTGCACCGCTGTCACCGCTCCCATGAATATCATAATCAAACACACGATTACCAACGAACCCACTCCTATGTCATTCATCTGACGCATGGTCTCACGATAATACATGGAAAATTTTTCAGGACGAGAGAAAACAGTCCGCATAAAGAGGACGTATTTTCCAAGATGATGTAGAAAGTTTAAATCCATATAAAAAGTAGAAAAGATAATGGGGTGATTTGCCCTTGATATAGAAACATTTAAATAAGCTAAAAGTTGGTCTGGATGTTTCCAAAAATAGTAATGCGCAAGCACCGTCTTTTAATTCCTGCCAAAAATAGTTTAATTTTGGCGAAATCCAATGATAAGCTATTGAATTAACCTCTTCATTGGAATAATTAAATTAAAAATTTTATCCATGCGAATAGTAATTACAGGAGCTACAAAAGGGATTGGCTGGGCCATCGCAGAAGCCTATGCCGCTGAGGGACATGATCTTGCGCTTTGTGCACGAACTGCAGATGATCTTGAACACCGAAAAACGGCATTGCAAGCCATCTATCCAGATATTGAAGTATTGACAAAAGTTGTCGATATGCGTGATAAAAAAGAAGTATTGGGGTTTGCTGAATTTGTTAAAAGAAATTGGGGAGCGGTAGATGTTTTGGTAAATAATGCTGGAATCTTTCTCTCTGGTGAAATCCATAAAGAAGACGATGGTATTCTAGAACAACAGATTGAAACCAATCTCTATAGTGCCTACTATCTTACTCGTGCGTTGATGCCACTGTTCTTGAAGCAAAAAGCTGGACATATCTTTAATATGTGTTCTATTGCGAGTATCGCTGCTTATCCGAATGGAGGTTCGTATACGATTTCAAAATTTGCACTTTTAGGTTTTTCTAAAGTCCTACGAGAAGAATTGAAAGATAAAGGCATCAAAGTCACTTCTATTTTACCAGGTGCTACTTGGTCCAATTCGTGGGCAGGCGTAGATTTACCTGACGAACGACTTATGCAAGCTAGTGATATTGCAAAATCGGTAGTCATGGCATCTAAAATGAGTCCATCTGCTGTTGTAGAAGAAATTATCCTTCGTCCTCAATTGGGTGATTTGTAATCATTAAAACATAGTCCATTGAAATCAAATAACTTTATTCCTTATCAAGGAATTACCTATCCTGTAGAAGAATCTGCTCAGCGTGCAAAAGACTATTATACCTACATGGATAGAAGGCGTTCTTTACGAGAATTTTCAGATCGTCCTATCGCAAAAGAAGTCATCGAAAATTTAATCATGACCGCCTCTTCTGCCCCATCTGGCGCACACAAACAACCTTGGACATTTTGTGCGGTATGTGATCCTGTGATAAAATCTGCCATCCGAAAAGCAGCCGAAGAGGAAGAATACACCAATTATAATGGACGGATGTCAGAAGAATGGTTGAAGGATCTTGCTCCTTTCGGGACAGATTGGCACAAACCTTTCTTGGAAATTGCGCCTTGGCTTATTATCGTGTTTAAAAAGGCGTATGATGTTGTAGATGGAGAGAAAAAGAAGAATTATTATGTCAATGAATCAGTTGGTTTGGCAGCAGGTTTTTTATTAACGGCAATTCATAATGCTGGTTTGGTTACACTGACCCATACACCCAGTCCAATGAATTTTCTTCAGAAAATATTAAATCGTCCTGATAATGAACGTCCTTTTTTATTAATTCCTGTTGGCTATCCAGCCGAAGGAGCTGAAGTTCCTGAACTCACTCGTAAATCGAAAGAAGATGTCATTGTCTATTATGAATAAAATCATCTATTCATGTGTACCTTAACCTACCTTCCAATTGGAGAAAATGATTTCTTTCTGACGCAGAATAGAGATGAAAATTATCTGCGTTCGCCTAAAAATATCAGTCGAGATCAACTTTTTGATAAAGAATTGATTTTCCCAAGAGATCATGCCGCTGGTGGTACATGGATCGTTGCTTCGAACACCAATCAATTTGTCTGTATATTAAATGGCGCTTTTGACCGTCATCAACGAAAAGCCAAGTATCGAAGAAGTAGAGGCTTAATGGCGTTGGATTTTTTCTCATTTAAAAATGTTCATAGCTTTTTCAATAGGTATCAATTTGAAGAAATGGAGCCTTTCACAATGATAAGTTATGATAATGGTGAATTAGTAGAGATACGCTGGGATGGTCAGGGCAAACATTGGAAATCCTTAGATACAAAAGCGCAATACATTTGGTCCTCTTCGACGTTATATCCTTCAGCGATGCAGGAAAAACGACAAGCTTGGTTTGATACATGGCGAAATATGCAAACAAATTTTGATAAAAATATTATTCTTGATTTTCATCGAAATGGAGGAGAAGGCGATCCGTATAATGACTTTGTGATGAATCGGATGAATTTGGTACAAACGGTCAGTATTACTTGTATTGCAAAAAAAGGACAACAAATTCAGATGAATTATTTAGATTTGTTACATCAAGATGAGAAAATTGAGACATTAACTATTCCATCTACACGTGAATCTTTGGCAACGCATTAAGCTTCATCCTCGAATTATTCGACTGACCAATTGGGAATACTGGTCTGTGACCACCCTGAATGCCCCTCTTTTTCTTTATGGTTGCTATCTTTCTGTAAAAGCAGGTCATCCCGGTTTTTTTGCAGCAGCAAATCCAGCTATCTATTCTGGAGGTATGGGAATAGAATCTAAGTATGAAACACTACAAAAAATTCCTATTGCTTATCGTCCAAAAAGTATTTTAGTGCAACCCAATGACCAATTTATTCAAACAGAACTGTTGATAAAAGAAATGGGGATTTCTTATCCTTTGATTGCAAAACCTGATATTGGTTTTAGAGGTTTATTGGTTGAAAAAGTAAATACTTCTGAAGATTTAGAAGAGTATTTATCGAAGTATAAAATTCCTATTATTCTTCAAGAATTAATTCATCTCCCAGAAGAAATAGGTGTGTTTTATCATCGTCTTCCATATGAAAAAAAAGGAAAAATCACCTCTATCACCACCAAAGAATTTTTACATGTTATTGGCGATGGCAGCTCAAGTGTTCGATCCCTAGTATTAAATAAAGCTAGAGCAAAATTGCAATTGGGTCGTATAGAAGAAATGTATCCTACCCTACTCCATAAAATTCCAAAAAAAGGAGAACGAGTTTCATTAGGCATCATTGGTAATCATTCAAAAGGAACAATTTTCCGAGATGGTACTCATTTAGTACGACCCGAAATGGAAACTTTTTTTGATCATTTAAATAATCAATTAGAGGGTGTGTATTATGGTAGATTTGATATTAAATGCAATTCTATAGAAGATTTAAGTACAGGAAAACAACTCAAGATATTAGAAATGAACGGAGTATGCTCCGAACCCACCCATATTTATGACCCTGACAACGGAAGCTATTGGAAAGCAGTACAAGCATTAATACAACATTGGAAAATCGTCTTCAAAATTAGTCAGTATAATAAAAAACAAGGTGCAGCATACATGCCCATAAAGGAAATGTGGACAGCTCTCCGTCAACTTCGACAATATTTCAAAAAAATTGAGGCTTATGCAAAAGAACATTAAAAAAGCCATCAACACAAGGTTGATGGCTCTCGACATATTCCAATTCTAATATTTTCTCTGTTAATTATAATTCACCATTTACTTGTGCCTCTTGAGTACGTTGATATTTATCTGTTTTTAGGATGCTACGACCATCAGCTCTAGATCCCATCTCAATAATATCACTTGATAGGTCACCTGATTTTGCCTTAGCAGAGTTATCTTCATTAGATGTTAAATTAACACCACCTGCTCCACCATTACACCCATCAATAAATGCACAGAATATTGCTCCTAATTGCACTTCAAAATTTGGTGAAAGATCAATATCTATAGCTGAATCATAATCTACCATAGCCGTACTAGCAATAGTTTGATCTGAATCAATACTTCCATCCGTTTCATAATCTGCCGTTCCTGCCTCAGTTCCTGTCAATCCACCATTACCACCTACAGCATAATCTGGTGGACAAGCTGAAGAACAGCTTTCCAAGATTACTTCATCAATAAAGATGTTTGTTTGGAATGTACCATCACCATCTGGATCAGTACCATCTTCTATTAAATTAAACGTAATGGTATGCATTGCACCATCAGCAAAAGCACTTAAATCAACTGAGTATTCTCGCCAATTTAAATCTTCATTAGGAAGTACATCAGCATTAGTTAATAAGACTGTACCATCTACATCCATTGTAAAGGTGTGAGATGTTTGCATTACTGGAACCTCTGCCCAAAAGTACAAGGTTGCTGTACCAGCTGGAATAGTCATCATTTGAGAAATAGTAGTCGTAAATGGCGCTCCAGTACCAATAGCTGCATTACCATAACCTCCTAACCATGCACCATTTGCATCAGCTAAAGCAGGAGTTGGCCCTACAATTGCAAAAGGCGTTGGCGTATTACTATTATCCACTGATAATTCTGTCCAAGCTACAGGAGGAACAGTCTCAAAATCTCCTTCCATAATTATATCTGTACAACCAGCCATTACCATTCGGCAATCACCATAAAAATTAGGATTATTAAAGAATCCTACATCACAGCCTGGTGTAACACCATCACTAGCTACCAAGTCATATATCTGAGTATTATCAGGAAGTGGAATAACTACATTACCTAGTGCTGTCACTGGAATTGTACTTATAACAGTCCCTGTCGCATCTTGTAACGTCCAAGTGAAACCTGTAGAACCTGCAGAAGGTGTACCTAAATTTCTTACTTCAATGGTCACAGATGGTGCAGCACAATCGTAGCTCACAAAAGTTGCTTCAGGCGAACCACATACACCAGGGCATTCTGCTGCTGCTGTTCCTGACCAAGCTACATCTCCTGAATTTAAGGCCGTAGATAAATCAATAACTAAAGGAATAGAACAAGGCCCATTCGGATCATCAAAAGTAACTGTAACTGTACCTCCAGAAGCTGTAATATCGGCATCTGTCAATCCTACTAGAGCAATAAATCCGTCGTCAACATCAGTAGAAGGAGAGATAGGGTCAGTACTAGCAAAGATGCTTCCGAAATCTGTACTTAAATCCCATGTAGGGATACAAGGAGAACCTGCTAAAGGAGCAAATGGAATGTATACCATCTCAGGGATTTGATCAATAGCTCCTGTACTAACTTGACTTTCACAATAAACGAAAGGCGTTACAGAACCTGCAAAACTTCCTGTTTCATATCCTGAAATAAATACGACATCATTATTAGCTTGAGTATATCCACATGGACAATCTGAAGTACAAACACAATAAAATTCGCCCGCAGCTACATCACAAGTCAAATCATTATTACAAGAGGAAGCTAATTCTTCTAAACAAAAAGCTACATCTGAGCTAGAGCCAGCAAAATCATAAATCTGAATGACTAAATTATCACCAACATTCCAGCCAAATAACTGTCCATCTGTAAAAGTTGCTAGACAAGCAATTTCAGTAGTACAACCTGCATCCCAAATAGCTACTCCAGGATTTCCAGGTGCTAATTGTGTGAAATTTAAGGCATCGGTAGTAGCTGTCCAAGTAAAAAATTGATCATTTCCTGCATTACTACAGGATACTGTTTGTCCACTTGCTGTAGTACCATCGGCAACAAAAGGAAGTGTAGTAGGTACATCACAACCTGTTCCTTGAGCATTGATAAAAGTAGCAGGGATAGCCCCAGCACAGGTATTATTCGTTGGTTGTGCATAAAGCATCACTGTACTTACACAAAATAAGAGTAAGAATAGTATTCTTTTCATAAGAGATGTTTTTATGTTATTAAAAACTATCATTATAAACATGAACAAGTAATATCAAATCATGCAGTTATACAAATACAACATGAAGAGATTAATATTAAAATTCATGATAAATGATAATAATAGAAAGTAGGTTTATCTAAGGTGCATTTAGATAATACCCGTATGTAAACATGAACTAACCTTCAGAATATAAATTGGGAAAGCCAATAAACGAATTGGTTCTTCCTCTAGTTTGATATGTTCTACTAACTATAATGATTAAGGGATACAACAGATAGAGAAGAAATGAATAATTTATTACATATTTATTATCAACTGAGGTATTAAATACTTAATACCGAAAAGAAAAAGTCATTTCCTCTTACATTAAAATTAATACTATTTATGTAATTAACAAATTTTATTGAACCTTTTTCTGGCAAAGTTGTTTAATTGCATTTTCTAACAATTTAATGCCCCACAAACACTGAGTGTTTGTCCAGAAATATAACTTGAATGGTCTGAAGCTAGAAATACGCATGCATCTGCTACTTCTTTTCCTTGTCCCAACCGTTTTAATGGAATACCAGCTAAGAAAGCTTCCTTAGTTTTTTCATCTAATTCATGGGTCATATCTGTTTCAATGAAACCAGGGGCAATCGCATTGCAACGTATATTTCGAGAACCTACTTCTTTTGCAATAGATTTTGTAAAACCAAAAATGCCTGCTTTAGAAGCAGCATAATTAGCTTGTCCTGCATTTCCAAAAACTCCTACAACAGAACTCATATTAATTATTGAGCCTTTTCTGTTTTTCATCATAGGACGCAGAATATGTTTGGTAAGATTAAATACTGATTTTAAATTGGTTTCAATAACAGCGTCCCATTGTTCTTCTGACATTCGAAGCATCAATGTATCTTTGGTGATGCCTGCATTATTGATAAGTATATCCACTGTACCAAAATCTTCCAATACTGCTTTTACTAAGGCCTCCGCATCTTCATAAGAAGATGCATCTGATTGATACGCTTTTATGATAGTGCCATTTGTCGCTAATTCTTTTACTATGGTATTTGCTTTTTCTGCAGAAGAACGATACGTAAAAGCTACATTAGCACCTTCCTCTATAAATCGTCGAACGATTGCTTCTCCAATACCACGAGAACCTCCTGTAATAATTGCTGTTTTCCCTTCTAGTAATTTCATAAAATGAAGTTGATTTCGTTTTGTTTAAAATGATTTTTTTTAATTAAGCCAACAATAAAGTAGCTTCTTTCTTGATTGCAGCCAAAGCTGTATTTAGAGGTATAGATTCCCGTTCTTCTAATGCAGCAAATAGGGCATTTACTAATTCATCTGCACTTGCTTGAGGGTCTACACTATCTCCTACTAAATTGATCATATTCAATATATCATCTTTAGATAGTTTGATAATTTGCCACAATTGATCGGATACATAAACTTGTTGGGTAATATTATGTTCAAATTCTTGTTGTACCGCCATCATCAATGCCAAACGCATAGCTGCTGCTTGCATATTAGGCGTTTTTACACGCATCACCATAGCAGGAATAGAAATACGTTCACAAAATAGAGAGAGTCGTTCATATGCAGTAAGTCGCAATGGTAGAGTTGTTTTCCGTTGTTTTTGCAATGTTTCATGACTTCGTTCAGCACGTAAGCCTTCTTGATATTGTTTCATTAAAACATAAACAGTAAAGAAAACAATAAGTGCAGGAACTGTTATTTTGAGTAATTCCAGTAAAACTTCGATGATTGGATTCATTGTATAAATACGAGTTTAATATCTTTCTCAAAGATGTACAAAAATAATGGGATGACTGACTTCTACAAAAGAAAAGTGAGCTATTTTATAAAAGAAACTAGTACTTGCATAACGATTCCACAAGAAAAAGCAACAATGAGAAATTACAAAACCCCCTCCACTAAATAAGTGAAGAGGGTTTTATTATAAAATAAAAGACCTTAAAAAGGACTTTATCTCTTATTTCTGTACAAAGAAACGCTTCATTTTCACACCTTCATTGGTATAGATGGCAAGATGATAAACACCTGCTGTGTAGTTAGACACATCAAATGTCATACGTTGTTGATCTACTTTTTGGTGTTTCTGAGAAAGAATAATCTTACCTGTTGGATCAAAGATCACTAATTCTAAATCAGATGCTTGAACTAAATCTAAGTCAAGATTAACTAAATCACTAGTCGGATTAGGATATACAGTCATGATATTATCATCTGATAAAATATCTTCGGTCCCAACTGTAGACATCCATACTGTTTCTAAACGAATAACAGGTACAATATCACGACCAAAAGCAGTCGTACCATATTCAGATACAGAAGACATATCTCCATCTGAAGGAATTGCTAATACTGATGTCCAACGTGCTTCACCAATAGCCAAACCATTATCTCCACCTAGTGGGTTATTTACAAAATACTGAGCTGAATAATCGAAATCTCCACTTGCTTCTAAGAAAAGTGTATTCACATCATCTGCCGCAGAATGCTCCAGCATTAATACATAATCCTTTCCTGCATTTAAAAGAATAGGCTGTGAAGGATCATTCGTTAAGAAATCAATGAAAGATGTTTCAATAACTAATGGATTATCCATGCTTGCATCAAAGACATAAATGTCAAATCCAACACGAGTTAATTCATCCAATTGAGCAATATCGTCATTATTAGCATTATCCCACTCATACAACCAAAGTGTAACAGACTGACCCGCTAAATTATCTGCAGGACCTGTAATATGAAATTCTGCATTAGCAACAGCTAATACATTTGCTTCGCCATCAATTTCTTTCTCCGACGTATTAATGTGGAATACATTACCCATCGCCCAAGAATGAGGAGCACCATCATCCCAGTTAGCTGTTGCAGGAGCTAAAGCACGTGTACGACCAGTTTCTTTGGCAAAATTATTTTCGCTAATAAAGAAATCGAATGCTACACTATTGTTTGATTCATCAAAATCTGCAGAGTCAGCAGAAACGGTATAAACTCCTGTATATTCCCCTGCAGTTGCAGGAGGAGTCCATGCTTCAGCAAAAGGAACATTTTCCGCTAATGAATCAGCACCAATAGCACCATAATTTAAATCTTGAGAATAGATAACATTATCTGTCGCATCAAAAATGGAGACATTAAGATTTACATTCGTTTGTTCCGCGCTACCTACATTTTGAATATCTGCTAAGAAATAAACAGGATCTACTTGATCCACAGGTGTTACTGCATTATTAGGAATAGAATAGAAGTTTGCATTTACACGCATATTATTTGCCTCTGCCTCAATGATTTGTACATCATCAATAAGCCAGAAATAATAGTTTGCATTGTACATAAAACGAACCTGGAATTGATCCGTTAAATTTGCTCCATTTAATAAAATACGTTGTACATCATTAGTAGCAGGATCATTTGTTACTAAATCTTGGTTGATTTCAATATCTGTCCAGTTCGCACCACCATCGTCTGACCAAGATACAAAGTATTGACTGTTAAATTGACGAGTATTTTGGGTAAAACGAAGTGAAACAGCTGGTGCTGTAGAAGCACTCAAATCAATAATTGGAGAAATTAAAGCACCCATTTGAGGAGCAGGACAAGGCCCTGAACCTACAGTAGCACCACAATCACCTTCATCATCATAAAGATTAGATTGGAAATACATCGCTCCATTACAAACGGTAGGAGAAGCAATATTTCCAGAACCACAACCTGCATCTTCAGCAGCACCAGTACCTGTCCAGCGCCACATTTCAAAGCCTTCAGCATCGGCACCACTACAAGAAATACTACTTGTTGACCAGCCATTTAATCCACCGTCAAATGAACCTTCACCTGCTGCTCCCCAAACAACTACTGCTTCAGGATAAGCCGTTGTTACTGCTTCTACAGATGCATTTACGCCATCACCGATTAAATCGCGGAATTCTGCGCAATCTTGACGAGAAACCATCAGACAAGGAATAGTGATGTCGTCTGCAAAATCACCTGGCGCCATAGCAAATATAGGATCATCTACATTATTACATACGATAGCTGCAACAGCACCTGCAGTTTGTGCATTGTAACATTTTATAGAAAAGTTACAAGAACCACGATCAATAATCGCAATTTGTCCAGTCAAATCATTTACTAAAGCATTACATGCTTCAGTAGGCAGGGCAGTACCATCATCGGCTAAGCCACAATCGGCAGTAACGCCACTTACTTCACAGCCAGCAGGACCAAAAGAACCTACTACAGCGGCATAAGAAGCTTCTGAACCAGCAGGAGAATTAATCGTTAGCTGAAATTCTTGTGCCTGTACATTTACAAAGACAAACGTCGCTGCTAAACATAAGGCAGTTTTAATAAAATTAGAAATTGTAAAAAACTTCATAGTCAAATTGATTTATTTTAAAATAAATTATATGAAAACATGATAAAAATCAGAATAAAGCATATTTCGCATTTTCATAGACAATTTTACACTAATTTCATTTATCTGAAACTACAGTTATTATACAAAAATTGGATTATATTGAAACCATTTGGTCAAATGAAGTGATACTTATTCCTTGTAATAATATGACCATTTTAATTATTGAATGAGAACACTTTCATTTGTACTTGAGTTAGTCTTCTCACTATGGGCGATACATACCTAGCAAATATAGCAATATTGATTTATATTAATAGCTCAAAGTGTTTTTTTTGTCAAATCTCTTTCTTAATGCGTCTTATTTTAAAACATAAATGACGTTTAGTAGACAGATTAAGGTATTCATACTTGTTTAAAAAAGGTAGATAAAAGTTCTTTTTTTAACTGCATTTTATCTACTGGAACCACACCTACTCGTTCACAGACTTGCCCTCCTGCTATATTAGAGATGAGTGCCATTTCTTCCAATGAAAGCCCTGCTGCTAAACCTAAAGATGCAATACTAATGACGGTATCGCCAGCTCCACAAACATCTGCTATTTTTCTCACTTTTGTATCTAATATTGCTTGGTTTTTACCATCATCAATAAAAATACCTTTATCTGACAAGGTTATCATCGTAAAACGATGTCCTGTCTTTTGTCGCAAATGAAAGGAAGCTTTGGTTAAATCTGAAATTGTTGGATTAATTTCAAAGGGAAGATTCGCTCTAATTTCTTTTAGATTGGGTTTAAAAAGGGTAGATTTTTTATAGGCGAAAAAATTACGTTTTTTAGGATCCACTGCTATGGGTATATCTCTACGTATAGCTTCAAGTGATGTCTCACGTATCATTCGTTCACTTAATACCCCTTTATTGTAATCTTGAAAAAGAATTAGATCAATCGTTTTGGTTTCAAGAAGTGTTTTAATTTGAGCCAAGAGTAGCGTGCGTTCTTGTTCACTAAGATCAAACGTATCTTCACGATCCACTCGAAGAATATGTTGATTAGCAGCTAAAACTCTTGTTTTCACCGTAGTTTTACGATCTGATGATTGTATAATAGCTCTAGTAGATAATTCCTGTTCTTGTAAGGCTGAAAGTAAGAGTGTCGCATTTTCATCCTTACCAATAACGCTACAGAGATAAGGAGTAGCCCCTAAAGCACTTAAATTTAAAGCAACATTCGCTGCTCCCCCCAAACGATTCTCTGTGTTTTGATGTAGTACTATAGGAACTGGTGCTTCAGGAGAAATACGTTCTATATTTCCCGTTAGATAACGATCAATCATAACATCTCCAACCACAAGGATAGATAAGTTACTAAAGATATCAAATAGTTCTTTTATCGGTTTCATTGGAGTAAATCACTATGTTGTACTTTCAAATAAGATAAAATGCTTGATGTAGCCCCCTTATTTTCCTTCATATATTGTTTTATTTTTAAACGGGTTGCATTGTATAGTTGGGGATTCATCAACAGCAATAACTGTTGTCTTAGCTCCATTTTATTAGCAATGGTAAAGGCTCCACCTAAATTTATTAATTCACGTGCTTCTTTAAATTTTTCATAATTTGACCCAAAAATAATAGGTAATTCAAATGCTGCCGCCTCTAAAATATTATGAATACCTGCTCCAAAACCACCGCCAATATACGCAATATCTCCATAGCGATATAATGCAGACAACATTCCTATATTATCTATAATAAGAATGTTATTCATATTATAGGTAGCAGAATTATTTATTTGACTATAGCGAATAGTTTTAAGTTTTAATTTTTGTTCTAATTTTTGCAAATGAGTATCTGAAATTTCATGTGGAACAATAATGAATTTCCAATTGGGGAAATAATTATTATTAATCATTTCTGCCAATAGGTCTTCATCAGGGGGCCAGGTACTTCCGGCAATTAATAAGCGTTGCTTACTTTTAAATCTATCAATTTCGGGAAATAATCGCTGAAGAGCAGCAATATCCAATACTCGATCTACACGAGTATCTCCTACAAGGCTTACTTGTTCAATTTTATGTTTTTTTAAAAGTTGTAAAGAAGCTTGATCTTGTACAAAAATGTGTTGAAATTCTTCGAGTGCCGTATAAAATAGTTGTCCATACCATCGAAAAAAAATCTGATTAGGACGAAAACTAGCAGAAATTAAGTAGTGTGGAATAGATTGTAAGTGTAATTGCTGTAAAAGGTTTAGCCAAAATTCATATTTCACAAAAATGGCTATACAAGGTTGAACAAGGGCTATAAACCGTCGGGCAGCTTTCGGCGTATCCAGTGGTAAATACATCACATAATCTACCTTAGGATAATGTTGTCGTATTTCAAAACCAGAAGGAGAAAAAAAAGTTAATAGTATTTTTTTAGAAGTTGTTTTTCGTAGTGCTTCTATTATAGGGCGACCTTGTTCAAATTCACCTAAAGAAGCACAATGAATCCAAATAGGGTGATCTTCTTTTTTAATAGTTACTGCTAATGTTTCAAATAATGTTTGTCTTCCTTCTACCCATTTCTTGGCTTTCGTATTAAACATAGCAGCTATACGAATGCTTAAACCATACAAATAAATAAAAAGAGAATAAAGTAAACGCATCAATAAAAAATCTCATCAGGAGCATCATCCAAATATACTGGAATTATCGTCCATGCAAATTTAAGCGCGTAAATAATATCCAATCGTTTATTTGTATCAACTGACATAGTATCAAAATTGTAGGATCGTCGATTTTGTGTAAACCCTTGAAAAACATCTAAGCCCACATGAAAATTCACACGTCGATTTCTTGAAAGATGTTGATAACCAATAAATTGATTCAACATTAAACCATTTGTCAAACGATCATAGCCTTTGGCATAATCTCCTTCTACTTGATTAACATTTCTGGTATCATCTTGAAGTCGAATCTTATGTTGCATAAATCCGCCGCCCAATTGCAATCGTAAGCCTGAACGAGAAAGTGTAGAAAATGGAAAAATCCTTCCTATATGAACACCAAGCGTAAATCCACGCTCTCTTAAAACCAAAGAGGCTAACGATTGATCTGCTCCAACAATATTACCATCAATATCTCTAAGAGGAGCTAAAACATCTTCTTTTACATCTTGCCCAAAGAAGATTCCTCCACCAATTCCCAACAACCAATTCTTTGGGGTGATATAATCCATTCCAAGTGTGAGTTGATTACCATTGCCAAAACGCTCTGCTAAATCGCCACTTGGAATCTGATAAGCATAATCTACATGATACAATAGGATACTACCATCATTGGGGTTGGTATTTTGAGTATGTCCTAAATGACAAATCAATACCATTAGAAAAAAAAGAACAGTCAATTTTATTTTCATAAATAACTCATTGTTGCTTTTTGAAAAAGATTTCGTCAAAATGTAAAAATGGGGCGAAATATTTAAGAAATCAAAAAAATATTTGAATACTCGCTTACATTTTTGGGCTTAGTATTCTAATTGAGGCTTAAAACCCAATAAATTAATCTAAAAATAATAGGTGAAAATTATATTTATACTTTACAGAACGTTATTTTTGTAGGCGTTTTTGAACAAGCACAAAATGTTGCAACAGAACCCATTTATTACCGTTTGAAATTAATAATCTTAACTAACACACCTACTCAACGCTTATGGTCAAAAGAGTACTCATTACTGGGGCTGCAGGATTTTTAGGTTCACATCTCTGTGATCGCTTTATCAAAGAAGGACATCATGTAATTGGAATGGATAATCTAATTACTGGAAATTTAGCAAATATCGAGCATTTATTTCCACTCAATGAATTTGAATATTATCATCATGATGTATCAAAATTTGTACATGTTCCAGGACAATTAGATTATATTCTTCATTTCGCTTCTCCAGCTAGTCCAATAGATTATCTTGAAATGCCTATACAAACCTTAAAAGTAGGTTCTTTAGGTACACATAACTTACTTGGTTTAGCAAAAGAGAAAAAAGCACGTATGCTAATTGCTTCTACTTCAGAAGTATACGGCGATCCTTTGGTACATCCACAAAAAGAAGATTACTGGGGTAATGTAAATCCCATTGGTCCTCGTGGAGTTTATGATGAAGCAAAACGTTTCCAAGAAGCTATTACAATGGCTTACCATACCTATCACGGCTTAGAAACACGAATGGTTCGCATTTTTAATACCTATGGCCCACGAATGCGTGTCAATGATGGTCGAGTGTTGCCCGCTTTTTTCTCTCAAGCAATACGAGGAGAAGGTTTAACGGTATTTGGTGATGGCTCTCAAACACGTTCTTTTTGCTATGTAGATGATTTAGTAGAAGGAATTTATCGTTTATTACTGAGTGATTATCCTCATCCAGTAAATATTGGAAACCCTGATGAGATTACCATCAAAGCTTTTGGAGAAGAAATCTTAGCCTTAGTTAATAATCCTAAAGCCCATTTAATTTATAAAGATCTTCCTAAAGATGATCCTAAAGTACGTCAACCAGATATTAGCCTTGCTAAAAAAATATTAGGTTGGGAACCTAAAATTGATCGTGCAGAAGGACTTCGTCGAACGTACGAATATTTCAAAAAAGTCGTTACAGTTGAAGAATCTGTCTAATATTTTCCGTTCTTAGACAAATTGTGTGGAACAAAAAATGTGAAGACTCGATAAATCTATGATTTTGAGAGACAAGCGTTTTGAAGCCCGCCTGAATGACGAAGTCGGGCAGGTTTCATTGAAATTACAATTTTTGTCTAATAACTATATTTTCTAATGTTCAAAAACTAAAAACCCATGGCTGTTCAGCAAACTATACTTGTTACAGGAGGAGCTGGTTTCATTGGCTCTCACCTTATTCGTTTATTAGTTAATAAATACCCCAATTACAAGATTGTCAATTTAGACGCCCTAACTTATGCAGGTAATCTTGAAAATTTGGCAGATATTGAAAACGCAGATAATTACACCTTTGTAAAAGGTGATATTACGGATAGTGATTTTATCCAAGAGTTATTCACTTTGCACCAATTTGATGGTGTTATTCATTTAGCAGCAGAATCACATGTAGATCGTTCCATTGCTAATCCAATGAGTTTTATCGTAACCAATATCGTTGGAACAGTAAATTTATTAAATGCAGCTCGTCATCATTGGAAAGATCAATATGAAGGAAAACGTTTTTATCACGTATCCACAGATGAAGTGTATGGTACACTTGGTGAAACGGGTTTATTTACGGAAGAAACTTCTTATGATCCTCGTTCACCTTATTCTGCATCAAAAGCCAGTTCAGATCACTTAGTACGAGCCTATCATCATACCTATGGCTTGCCGGTAGTCGTATCAAATTGTTCTAATAATTATGGACCTAATCAGTTTCCTGAGAAACTTCTGCCCTTATTTATAAATAATATTAGACACAACAAGCCATTACCAGTTTATGGTGATGGCAAATATACCAGAGATTGGCTTTGGGTAAAAGATCATGCAGAAGCAATTGATGTTATTTATCACAAAGGTAAATTAGGTGATACCTATAATATTGGTGGACACAATGAATGGAAGAATATTGATATTATTCATCTCTTGTGTGACATTATGGATAATTTATTGGAACGTCCAAAAGGTTCTTCCCGAGAATTAATCACTTATGTAAAAGATCGACCGGGACATGATCGCCGTTATGCCATAGATGCTAGTAAATTACAAGATGAATTGGGCTGGGTACCATCCTTGCAGATGGAGGAAGGACTCACTAAAACTGCAAAATGGTATTTAGACCATGCCAATTGGTTAGAGAATGTGACTTCTGGCACATATCAGAAATATTATGACGCTCAATATGTTGACCGATAATATTATTGAATTTAATTAATTTTCAACATTTTATACTTTACAAGAGAATTATATCTATATAGAAATAATTCTCTTGTATCTTTACAGCCGATTTAATTGAACCATTACGATTTTTAAAGATTAACCAAAACTATGAATAAGGTTTTCCCCTTACTATTATTTTGTTTAGTATCCTTTTTTTCCTTAGATGCACAAATAGAGCTTCCCAATAGAAACCAAGCACTTAAAGAATTACAAAAAAGAGGAATCACAGAAGAAGAATTCAAAGCTAGAATGCTAGAACGAGGTTATGATATAGATAATATTGATCCACTTTCTACTAATTTAGCTGCGCTACAAACAGAAGTCGAGCAAGTCATTCTTGAATTAGAACAAGAAAAAGCAATTGAAACTTTAGAAGAAGATATTGTCGAAGCGCAAGATACCTTAAAAGAGATTCAACAAGATAGTGTAGAACAAGTAGCCGATGAAACCTCCAAAGCTTCCGCCGAGCGTATTCGTCAATTGGTAAACCAAGGTATTCCACTAGAAGAAGCTATCGCCATAGAATTAGTAGAATCATCTACAACATCACTTCCTGATGCTAAAATTTATGGTCAGCATATTTTTCGAAATAAAGATATTGCCGTATACAACTCAGCTGTTGATATTCGTCCACCTGATAATTATATCTTAGGCGTAGGCGATAAAATCACCATCTTAATTTGGGGAGCATCGCTCGAAAATGCCACCTTTGAAATTAATAAAGCGGGGTTCATTCAGCCAACAGGAATGCAACGTATTAATCTTAAAGGAGTGAGTTATCAAAAGGCAAGAGACCTATTACGCCGCAGATTTCAAGAACGTTATCGTTTTCGACCAGAAGAATTTGAAGTAACTATTGATAATGCACGAACGATTACTGTAAATATATTAGGAGAAGCTATACAAACAGGTAGTTTCAACCTTCCAGCACTAAACACTGCATTTAATGCACTAGCTGCTGCACAAGGCCCAACAGATATTGGTAGTGTACGTAATATCAAATTAATACGAGCAGATGGAACTTCTCAAACTGTAGATATTTATAAATATCTGCTAAATCCTACTCAAGTAGAAGATTTCTTTTTATTAAATAATGACTATATTTTTATCCCTGTTGCAGAAAAAACAATTACCATTGAAGGAGCTGTAAATCGACCTTTTATTTATGAGTTAACTAGTGGAGAAGGATTAAAAAAATTAATTGAATATGCAGGTGGTTTAAAAGATAATGCCCTTCAATCAATAGTTCAAATAAAACGTTTTGAAGCAGATGAAGAAATCATTCTTGATGTAAATTTACGTGAGTTGAATCAGTCTGGAAGAGATTTTGAATTACAAAAAGGCGATGTGGTTAGCATCCGTGAAATTGCAAAGGCGTATGATAATTTCGCAGATATTACAGGTGCTATTGATCTTCCAGGACAATATGAAATCACGACTGGAATGCGAATTACAGATTTAATCCAAAAAGCGATTTTATCAAAAGAAGCTCGAAAAGATAAAGCGTTTTTACAACGTAGAAATCTAGATAATTCTGTTCAATATATTCGTTTAGACATCAATGAGCTATTGTCAAATCCTAATTCGGATCAAAATGTGCAACTCCAATCTAAAGATAAAATCGTTATATTATCGTTAGAAAATTATACAGATGATCTTACTTTTTCTGTTAGTGGTGCAGTACGGCAGCCGAATACCCATCCGTTTGACCCAGACGAAAATTTAACGGTTGAAGATGCTTTAATCATTGCAGGAGGTACACTTCCTGAGGCGACAGATTTTGCTTACATTTATCGTAAAGATGCTGAAAACAGGCGTTTACAACAATATGTCCCTATAAATATTAAAGCTATAAATGAAAATCCAAACTCTTCTGAAAATATTCGCTTACAGCCCTATGATAGTTTAGTGGTTTATCGGTTTAATGAGTTCATAGATAATGCCTTCATTGATGTGCAAGGAGCCGTTCGTAAACCAGGTCGATTTAAGTATGATGTATCCTTAAATCTAAAAGACGCACTCTTATTAACAAAAGGGCTAAAATTAGAAGCATCATTGAGTAGAATCGATATTTCTCGACTTATCATTAATGAAGATGAAACGAAAACAGATATTATAACTTTAGAAGTAGATGAAGATTTTAACCTTATAGATGGAACAACATTTCAACTCATGCCTTACGATATAATTAATGTTCGAAAAGCTCCTGAGTTTGAGTTTCAAAAAACTATTATTCTAAAAGGGGAAGTAAAATATCCTGGTAAATATTCCTTAATTAATGATAATGAACCCATCGCACAACTTATTGAACGTGCAGGGGGATTAACAGATGAAGCCTTTGCTTCAGGTTCTACCTTGTATCGTACAGCAGAAAGTGTTGGGTATATTGTAATGGATTTAGAAGAAGCCATGAAAAAAGATAATTCTATTTATAATTATATCTTAAAAGATGGAGACATCATTGAAATTCCCAAACAAAAAGATTTTGTATCCATTAATGGTGCTACTAAAGCAAAAGAAGTTTATCCAGATAAAATCCTTCGTACTGGAAGATTAAATGTACCCTATCATGGAGGTAAAAACGCAAAATGGTACGTTGACAATTATGCTGCTGGAATAGGAGAATATGGACGTAGACGATTAATCACCGTAGAACATCCTAATGGTCAAATTGAAAAATCTCGATTTTTTGGTTTATTTATGTCTTATCCTGAAGTACAGAAAGGATCCATAATTACAGTGGGACGCATAGCTGAAAAAGAAATTAGAGAAGATAATGAAAGAGAAGATGTTGATTGGGGGAAGGTCTTGGCTGATTCTGTAGCACAAGCGACTGCTATTTTGACCTTGATTCTACTAATTGAAAGTCGTTAGTGTTCTATGAATTGGTTTTGAAAGGTTGGCGAGGCTGCCATTGGTCTAAAGGTTTGAGGTATTCATAAACAGGCATAAAAAAACAGTTGGGTAAAGCATTTTTATGCTTTAGGTAGCAATACATTTCATGTGCTGTTGCCCCTACGGAGCTTTTAATTTCAAGTGCTGTTCGAGCAAATACGATATGACTCACCTTATGTTCAAAACCTTCTTTTATAATGTCATAAAGCATATTCAAATAAATCTGGTGGCTTGGGTTTTTATCTTCTTCAAAGCCTAAAAAATGGGCTTCTAATTCGTTACCATTTAAAATAGTGGTAAAATATCCGACCAGTTGATCCTCCAGATAATAGCCTATTAATTTGAATTTATCTTTGAGATTTTTTTTGAGATTGGGAATATAATGCTTGTTTAATTTCACCATATTAAAACTTGCATTTTTTGAGATATTCTCATACAATTCGTATAGGCGATCTGTTTGAGCCATCACTTCTTCCTCGCTCAATTCTTTACGAATAATTTCCTTTCCTTTTTTCTTAGCTCGTTTTGCACGTACTCGGTACTTGGAAGTCATAGCTGCTAAATAATCATCATAACTATTCCAATCTGAGCGAATATCGAGAATCATATTAGGCTGAACAGTAAACTCATTGTATTTCCGTTCTTTCAAATATTCAGCATGCGAACGATGTTCTTCATGATATTCTTTAATAAAAAAAACTGAAATTTTCTTTTTGCGTTTATTAAATTCACCTTGCGCAAAAAGTAAGGCATCATCCATCAATTTTGTTTGCTGTGCTTTTTCTATTTCTTCTGAAAAATAAAAACCATGCTCTCCTGTAAGAAGCATATTACCACAAATCAAGAGTGTAGAATCCATTTTTTTGGCAAACCCATCTCTAAAATATCGCCAAATAGTTGTCCAAAAAGTAGGTTTTACATCTTTTTCATCTCGATCTCTATTGATACTATCTTTTGCATTAAAATGAACCACTTGACAAGCAGATACACCTACGGGTTTTGCATTCATATAAAAAATAAGATAACAAAACTCCATTTCATCAGGTGGATGATTTTCAATTGTCTTGAGATAAGTTCGTTGTAAAAAGATATTATTGGAAGGAGCTGCTTGTTCCCAAGCATTAGACAGATCATGAACAGAAAAGAAAAGTTGATAGTCAATATCAGGCGAAATCGTACTTTTGCCTGAAGCTGAAAGTACTCTATTTTCCTTTATTGGATGTTCTTTAATCATGTTCATTTATGCATTCCTTAAAAAGCAGAAAACTTAGATTTGTGACCTACTCTTGCCAGTTCTGAAGATTGTCCGTTTCAATAACAGGTATGGATAGGTAAAAGTTGTATGCTTTGTGTGAATTTTATTATAAATTTATTTGATAGAATTCTACCACTGAATTATAGTATTCAGCATCTTCGATATACTGCATCCCAATTTTTCGAAGTACATTTTTCGAAGCTGTATTATCCGCTAGAACTACCGCAACTAATTCTTTTAAGACTAATTTTGTTTTGGCATACTCAACTATTTGGATAATCCCTTCTGTTGCCAAACCTTTCCCCCAATAGTCTTCCATGAGTCGATAGCCTATTTCATCCATTGTCGTTTCATCTAATTTTTTGAGTACATACCATCCTACAAATTCTCCTGTGTCTTTACTTTCTGCAAACCAATAGCCTCGATCTACTTGACTTATAGCAATCGCATTTTCAAGGTAAGCATCTGACTCTTTTCGAGTCATAATACTTCCATCTCCTATAAAGCGCATGACATTAGGGTTGCTATTCAATTGAAATAATTGTTCAGCATCAGAATGGTGCGGCATCCGCAATATCAATCGTTCTGTTTCTAAAATAATCCGCATACAATGATTCTTACTCTTATCTTTAAGTGTTAAAAAATGGTCTTGAACAGAATAAATAATTACTTAAACTACCAGCCTTAACACCTTCTCTCTTTATAAGGAAAACAACTAATATACCAATTCTATTTTTCAATCTTTTTTCGACCACTTTGCAATCTCCGAAAGTGCATATTGTTCATCTCTCCAGCCTACTAATTCCATTCGTCCCAATCCTTTATAATTCATAAACCACTCTTGAATGATATGATGCGCTGCATTGTATTTGATATAAAAATCCTCATAATTTGCTGCTTTTACAATACATTTACTAGAATCGGCAGGAAGGGCTATTATCTTGGAATCAATCTCTCCTCGGTCTTTTAATAAGAGTACTCCTATAGGACGTGTGGCAACACTAGTTCCTGTAGGTAAACTCTCTCCAATCACTAAAACGTCTAAAGCGTCGCCGTCGCCGCCTCGATCCTCATCCATTTTTGTAGATGGAATGAAGCCATAATTACCGGGATAAGGTAAAAAATCAATCACACGAATTGCTCCATCAAGGGTATCATTTTCAAATTGCTTAGTTTGAGGATTATATTCTATCTTATGATTTGTTCCAGCGGGTATCTCGATAACAGCCATGATGCCCTCTTCGGTTTGGGTAGGTTGGATATAAAGAGCTTCTTTATTATCTGTACATGCGATAAATAGAAGTATAAATACTATTCCAAAAGACAAAATATTTTTCATAAAAGACACAAATAATACGATAAAAAATAGATGATGGTTTACATCGGGCGGACGTGTTATATCGTACTTAAAATAATTATGTTTTAAACAATAGATTTTTACTAAATCGGTAAACGCATCAAAGATAATAGGCTTAAATTAGATTATTAGTAAAATAGACTTTATTTGAAAGAAGATAACGTTTTTTACGCTATCACTAAGAAAAATGAACCAAGCAGTAGTAAAACTTAAAAAATTCAACAAATAGAATACGTGTTATTTTGAATTATTGCTTAAATTTCAACATTTTAGTACTTTGTAATCAAAATAATTTTCAACTTCAATATGGTCTACCCCAATTATAACATCCTAAATTTCAAGGGAACATCTTCCCTTGGGGTAATCATAAAACTTAAACTAATTTAGATTACAATGTATTAATCAACATCAAAAGCTGTATCTTCTCTAAGTTGTTCCCGATCAGATATGGAAGATAACTCTACTTCAATTCTTCTTATTCGATCATTAATCAGTCGTCTCATGATTTGGTAATGCTCCAAATTTGGATATAAATGTCTTGAAGTATTCGCTTCCTCGGTTAATTCAGGTATTGATCTTATGTACCCTCTACCCATTCTTCTAATGAGTACATTTTGTTCAGGAGTAAGATTACTCATGATGACCTGTTCATAAATGCCTACATTAGCAAATACACTATCCAAATCTTCATGTAGTATAGCCCCTGTACCCATATCTAAAGGATCATCACGAGTTACTCCAGTTGAATTAGAGGTTCTTCCAGACCTTCTATTATTGTGAGCTTCTACAGGACCAATTCCTCTAGCTGAAGCAGATTGCACCTCTCCAGTTTCGTTATTTAATAAATCTACGTAACGATCTGCAAGTCCTAACAAATGTAGTGACTCGTGTCCTAAAGTGTCAGGATTATTTATATCACTAGGTGCAATATTCATCACGTTATTAATCGTTTCCGCTCTATTTCTTGATGGAGAGACTAAGATTTGAAAGGCATCATCACTTGTTTCTGATGAATGACTCAAACGAATATTTGGAATCAGCTGAAAACTTCTATTACTAACTAATGAAGGTAGTCTTGATAATCTTCTTCCCCAAATTCGACTAAGTCCTATTCTAAGATTACGGGCAAGTGTAGCATAATCAGCTGTATCACCATTTGCAAAATATACTTCAAGATTTATTTCCATTTCAATACTTACAGGTGTAACATGGATGCGAAGGGCATTTCTATTAACTGTTTTCATAAGATCACTTTCAGCGTCAAACTGAAGAAGGCTGAATTGATCCATAAGAAGTCGTCTATTTTCAATAGGGTATCGCTCTTGAACTAGTTGCAGCAATTGTCTAAAATAATCCTGTTGTGCCTGTAAATGTTGAATTCTTCTACTTCCCGTATTTCCCATAGCCTGATCGAAGGCATCATTTAATTCTTGAAGTTCTTCTCTTGAAGGTCTTTGTCGTTCATCTGCTTCTTGTCGATTAATTAATTGATGACTGCCTTTTTGTTGAACGACATGTGTTAATTCATGGGCAAGCAATTTTTTACCTTGATTAGTCGAAGTTTGATATTCTCCTTTATTAAAATAAATATCCTTCCCTCTAGTAAAAGCTTTTGCTCCTAGTTTTTTAGTGAGTTGAATTGCTGTTTGGTCCGTATGAATTTTTACAGAACTGAAATCAGTATTAAATGCATTACCCATAGTTGACTTTACATCATCTGGCAAGGACTGCCCTTTTCCTTCGGTTTGGTTCAACTGACGTTCAACCAATTTAGGATGCTGGCTAAAAAAAGGTTCTTGTGATTTTTTAGAAAAAAAAGGATTAGTAGAATGAGAATTGGAGGGAGTACTTTCTTTGGGTCTATTAACTTTCATTTTGGGTTTATTTAGGATAATATTGGTAATAAACCAATATCATATTGACAGATAAAATAGCATGAATCACAATGCATTTTATCTTATTTTAACTATAACTAGTTATAAAAATAATTATTTGTTAGACATTTGCAAAATTTCTCTCGATTGAGCAGGTGAAGGAGAAAGAACAGGGTCAGGATCATCAAAATCTTTTAGTCGGACAATAGCTGCCAAACAAATATAAAAAATGATACTATTAGGTAATAATACAATAGCTTCTTGGGGATAACTCGCTACCATCAAGATAAACATGAGACAGGTTAAGGCAAGATAGAGGGTTTTTATTTCAGGATTTCGCACCCTAAAGTAATAATAGATTCCTGTTTGCAATATTTTAAAAAGAAATACCATGTAGAGAATTAATCCTACCCATCCCATTTCTACAGCGATACGTACAAATCCACTATCGTGTGCAAAAGAGGCCAACCAATCATGTGGAGAAAAGCGTTTGCCCCAAACCCCACATCTTCCTAAACCTCCTCCAAAAGGATGTGATTGTAAGAAAGGTTGTATCTTTTTTTGATTATCTAAACGTACTTGTACAGAAGCATCTTCAGTTGGTTTAAAAGCAGATTGTATCCGAAATAATACAGGATTAGATGAGCCTTTCATCATCACTGCAGTTCCCAAAACGAAAAATATTCCTGCTCCAATCAAGACTTCTTTTTTCATGGTTAAAAGAACAAACATTACCAAACCTGCTGGTACTAATAATACAGGTGTACGCGAACCTCCATAGCCCATCGACATTATCATCAAAATTGCTCCAACTATTAAAGCTATTCGCTGATAGATTTTAAATGATCCTGTAGCTAGTACAATACAAAACACACTGCAATACGCCATAACAATCCCAAAGGTGGTGGGATCAGAAAAGAGCGAAAACACCCGAAACCGATTCCATTGTACGATCAACTGAAAGCGTTCTTCATCGGCATACAACCAGTTTAATTCCGCTTGTGAAAAACCTATAAATTCTTGTTTTAATCCATATAAAGCTGACAATAAGGCCAGAAAAATAATGAATTTGAGCATCCATTTTATTCGTGCCAAACTCTTGAAAGCATAACAAGCTACAAAATACAATATAATTAAACCCGCTAAACTACGCACTGTAAAAACCCATGCCATCCGAGAAGCCGCCGCAGGATTTAGGACCTGCATTACACTATAAGCTACCCAAATTAAAATAATTCCTGAAATCCAATGATTGGCGAAACTCCAGTCACGTTCCCATATTTGTTTGACAAATACTGCAAAAAACATGAAAAAGACTAAGCCATCTAATGCCAAACCAGCGGGATAATTTCCAAATTTATTGATAAATTGAATGAGAAAGGCAATCACCAAACAAATTGCTAAACCAAACTGCTGACTGATAAAACAAGCAATCACAACAGGTATAGCTAAAATTCCCGCCAAAACAATAATCCCCATTTTCAGGCCTACCATCGCCAAACCTAATCCTAAAGCTAAACTAATCGTAGCAATGAAAACATATCCTAAAGGCGTATTCAGTTTTTGTATAAAGAACTGACGATAGAGCCAATCTAAAGAAGCTTGATATGTATGGATTAAGGTTTGCAATTAATGGGATCTTATTTTTATAGATGCTGAGTTAGAAGAACATAACCTTTAGAAAAAAACCAAGTAAAATTAGGATACAAACTGCAAGCGCAGCCATTTCCATTAATTTTTCTTGGGTGGTTAATTCATCCGATGACTTCATAAGTTGAGTTATACTTTAGATAAATCCTCCACATAAGCTAATTGTTCTTTTAGGTAATGTTCATATTTTGTACCTGTTAAATGAGCAATAAGTGCTTTTGTATTGGAAATAAATGAATTATAATTTTTAGGAGTAATTTTTCTTAACTTCGTTTTAGCTTGAATGGGTTCAATTTGTAAAAAATCACAAACCCGAGCCATCGTTTCTTTGTGTTTACGATGATCCGCTAAATCTTCTTCATACACCAAATGAACATGCGGCAAATGCTGTAATAATTCTTTTTCATAAGCATTCAATTCATCAAATCCATTCATCCACCAATCTAAAGCTCCAAGATCAACATTTAGTTTTCCATTTTGAGATTTCTTTTCTTCCTTTTTATGCCAATCATTTCTAAAAATAGCATACATCATAGAAAGAGATTGATTTAAACGGTGTTTTCGTTCGAGATAAATAATTTGATACCCTTCTCGAATTAAATCTTGCATAAATTGTACCCCATTTCGTTTGCCCGAAAGTTGTACATCTTTGATATGATGTGTTAAAAGTTTAAATCCATAAATTGGTTTTGTGGATTGATTAGCAAAACGATTGAGCATTTTAAAAGGAGCAAGATACCGATGTTTCAAAATTTCTCCATCACAATGAACATTTCCATTGGAATTGAGCAAACTTACTAGAAGTGTGCTTCCTGATCTACCCGTTGAAAATATGGCAAATTTCTTTTGTGGTGATTGTTTTTTAACAAAAAAATGCTTGAGCATCCCCCAAATTTCAAGTGGATAGCCAAAAAAGTAAGTACTAAAGAAGTACTTGACATCCCAGAGTAAATCTGCCTTTTTGTAGTCTTTATTATTGCTCATAGTTAACCTTCATCTAAAACGTATGAACGAGGGGTTCATTTTACCATTTGAATACTATTTTATAATAGGAAGGTAAATTTTAGACTTCAATTTCTATATCACGTCACGGAACATATTGTTGTTTGTATTTTTCCCAATGTTCCGTTTCATGATTATATTGTTTTACAATACGAGCTGGATTGCCTGCTACTATGGAATACGCGGGTACATCTTTGGTCACGATACTACCTGCAGCTACAACTGCGTGCTTTCCAATTGTAATACCTGAAGTAATAACAGCGTTTGCGCCAATCCAAGCTTCATCTTCTATTGTAATCGGTTTTGTGATGGTTTGATGTTCTCGAATGGATTTGGTAATGTCTTCATAGCCATGATTGAGCCCCGAAATTACGATATTTTGCGCTAGCATCACATCATTTCCTATAATTACTGGGCCAATTACTACACTAGAAATACCAATTAAGGATCGATCTCCTATGATAACATCTCCTACGGCATTATTGATGGTTGAAAAATCCTCAATTATTGCTCCTTCTCCCAAATAAAAGGTATTAAACGGCAAGACATCCATACGCGAACGCCAACGTATTTTTGATCCTTTCCCCCGTTTGTGTATAATGGGATTGAGGAAGGTACGTACCCACCAACGCGGCCGATAGTCATTTCTTGGAAATAGTAAGAAATGAGCCAGTTGTTTTAAGCGTGGATTCGCCGTTATTCTATCTTTTAAGTTCTTCATATATTGATTTAGCTTACCAAAAAGCTAACAATTGCGTTTTTCAGGATTGCAAAGCTCCCTTTTCTTGTTTTTGTTTTAAATAGGGGCTAATAATCTCCCAAAATTGCTCTACTCGTGCCGTCCAGGTATTTGTTCCTGCTACAGCTTGTCGTTCTTTTACGTTTTCTAAATTATCTTCTGCAATGGCTCGATCTATTAAATGTACGAATTCTTCATCAGAATTGGCAATATAAATACAATCATTAAAGCTGCGAATGTCTTCTGAAAAATTGGAAGATACTACTGCTCGTCCAGCAGCAAGGTATTCATTTATTTTTAAGGGATAAATACTTTTGGTCAATTGATTACACAAAAATGGAATAATAACGGTATCACAGTATTGAAGATATTCAGGTAATTCTGTAATATCTTTACTGCCTGTAAAAATTACATTATCCAATTTATCCAAACCAATTTCTTTATACTCTGTATTGTTAACTGGCCCAACTAATAAAAGTGTTTTATCGGTATGCGCAAGGGCAATTTTTTTCAACAAAGGATAATTGATCCGAACGGCATCCATATTTCCTGTAAAGCCAATAATTTTGGTAGAAATATCTTTTATTTCTTTGGGACGCTCATAAATTTCAGAAACTGCATTTTTAAAAATATTCACATCCGCAGCATTGTGTAAAATATGCGTATCCTTTGAGATTTTTAGATTGATATTTCGCAATTCTCTAGAAGTAACAAGTGTTAAATCTGCTTTGCGAACGGCTTCTTCTTCCAAACGCACCCCATGTTTTCCTGTATAGTTGTTTTGAGAAATATCATCTATACATTGATATACATTTAAAATAGGTGGATATTCTTCTGGAATAATATCTTGAAAGAACGGATCAAAACAATTTAAAAAGATATAATCTTTGATTTTATATTCTTCAATTACTTGACGAATGGTGGATTTTACTTTTTGATCATTTCTCGCAGCCAAACGATTGTACATTGCTCCTTCAGAAAGCCAATTTATTGGGACTGTAATAGGCGGTGTTACTGAGATCAATTTCTCTGAAGTGCCTTCAATAGCATTGTAAATTATTTCTCCTTTTAACAAATCTGAGCGAATATCTTTCATGCCGCCCCAACCACTCATCAAATCTTTGTACGAGATGGGGTGGTTAATGTAAAATACTCGATTATTCTCTGCAAACTCTCTTGCCAAAGATAAGGATACCGAAGAATATGGATTATCCCAACGAAACAAAGAAAAATAAATAATGTCGATCTCGTGGTTCATGTGAATTAAAGTACTCTTTTACAATAGTGATTTTTTCTATGAAAGATGAACAGGATAAATCCTGTCCTACTCTTAGTCTTTTTATTCCCCTACTCTACTGTCTTTTTAGGAATTGCTGCTACCGCATCTTGTCCCATTTTTTCTCTTACCAATTCAAATGCTTGTTTATAAAAGAAAGGGATATAAACAAAGGCTTTCCAAAACTCTACGTTTAACAAACGATACAATACAATTTGATTAATTATAAAAATGATAATATAAGCTGTCAATGTTCCATATACCGCACCTACTACACCAAATCGGGTGATGAAAATATAATTGGATACAATATTAATTACTGCGCCAATTACAACAAATACAAAATTGATTTGTGGTTTACCTATTGAATCTAGTATTGTACCAAATTGATTCATAAATGGAATAAACAAACCATACAGAATCGTTAATTTCAGCAATGGTGCTGCATCCAAATAGTCTACACCAGCAATCACCCATACAATCCAATCCGAAAATAACAATACAAACACAATCGCTGGTAAGGTTACAGCTAAAATCGCGCCGACTGCTTTTTCGTATAATAATTTTATAGTATTTTCATTTTCTTTCGCGCTCTCTCTTGCCGATTGTGGAAAGACGACAGCAGCAATAGAAAAAGTAGGAATTTCAACTAAGTTGATGACTTTGATACAAATTTCATAAAGCCCAGCCGCCACAGGTGTCAATAATCCACCTAACATCAAGGTATCAATCTTTTTATGAATCATGGCACTCAAATTCGTCCCAAAGGTGAAACCTCCATATTTCAATAATTCTCCTGCCCACTTAAAATCAAGTCCTGCTGAAAACCGTAAATAAGGTCGAGCAAACCAAAATGCTACAATTGAACCAACTATAGCTGCGCCCAATTGTATTTGCGTCAATAAAATAAGATCTGGTGCCGTTTGAAGGATAAAAAAACTAAGCACCACTATAAAAAATAGGCCTTGTTTAGCAAAATTTGCCCAGAAGATTCCTTTGAAATCGAGATTGGCTTGTTGAATATAATTAAACTGATGAAAAGGGAATAAAACAATCGTCGTCAAACAATAAATCTTGAGCATGGATGCTAAGATTGTAGATTCATAAAAATGCGCCAAAACACCGCTCAATCCAAAAAGTAGTGCCGCAAAAAGAACTGTTAATACCAAATTGATGGTAAAAGAAGCGCGATTGACTACCTTATAGCCTTCTTCCGTTTCAACTTGAGATAAAAATTTGACAAGAGCATTTTGAATCAATCCTGCACGTGCTACTTCGAGGATAGCAAAGATAGAAGAGAAAATAATCCAAACTCCAAATACGGGTTTTTCCATCAAGCGTACTAAACACCAAAAGCTTCCAAAATTAAAGACAAAAACTGCCCCTTTTTCTAGAAAAGCTAGTAGCCCTGATTTCAACCAATATGTACGCCCATTATCTGCCATTGCAACTCCTCACAAATTGGAGGGATTAATTCATATTTGAAAGTTCCATTTTATTTAAAATTGCACCCATCACTTTTCCATTGAGGTTATTGAGAAAATCAATAGAATCTTTATCTGCTTCATTAATGGTGCTTTCCGCAGAAAAGACGGTAATTACTTTATCTGCATATTCAATGAGTTCACGTGTATCTGCGTATTTATTCAAAGACGCGCCTTCTAAGAAGATGTAATCATACGATTGAGACAATTCTTCTACAAATTGCTGAAAATCTTTTCCAGCAAAAATCTCGGAAGGAGAACTATAGCCACCTCGATTACCAATAATATCTACATGATCTATACTAAATTTTGTACCAATTCCTTTTTTAGATTCAAAATCTTCGCCCAATTTGTTCTTCCCAATAAGTTTGGTCGTGAGCAAGTTCTTACGTCTTGCTTTTTCTGACATTTGGGTGAGGGTGTTATTTTTGAAATTGGTATCTATGAGTAAGACCTTCTTTTTCTTTAGTGTTAAAGCATAGGCGAGGGTTATCATCAAAAAGGTTTTTCCTGATTGTTCTTTTGTGCTGGTAAAAAGGAAGGTACGTCCACCAGATTCTTCCATGTGATAACGGATGTTTCGGATGGATTCTTTGAAATTGATTAAATCTTGGTTTTTGCCATTCGAGCTAAAAATCTCATTCAAATCAATATCAGTACCACGTAGTTCATTTAAGGTCCCCATCAAAGGTAGTTTGGCAAATTTCTTGAATTGATGAGCCGAATTTAAGCTCGTATCCAAAAATGCAAGAAGCAATAATAAGACGGTACAAAAACCACCGCCTAACACGCCTCCAAATGCCGTAAATAACATTCGCTTGGACGACTCAGGTTTGTCTGCCACTTGAGCAGTTTCTACAATTTCGAGCGGTTGATAAGATTTATCGAATACTTTCTTTTTCTCACTCAACTCCAATTTCGCCTTTTCATAATCCTCTTCCGCACTGTATAAATCTGTTTCTAAGCGAGCAATTTCGGTATTATCTTTTACTAAACCCGTTTTTCGACCTCGTAACACACTGAGTGAAGCATTAATAGATTCTAGTCGATTTTTAGCCTGAATTTTATCAATTTCAAAATCAACTTTTTGCTGTCGATACGTTTTTAATAAGCCATCTCCTTCTAATTCTTCGTCAATGGATTCATTTTCGACTGTCGCTTTAATTTTGGCAGCAACATCGGTTTCTATTCGTGCTATTTCGGCCAATAATTTTTTATCTCCCGATTGATAATATTGGTCATTTAAGGAGTTCAGTCGATTGCGTAACCGCGCTATTTCTTCATTAAATAAAACTTGATTAAATTCTACAATCGTTTGGTCACTTTCTCCCAAATAACGATTAAGACGAGCAATCGCACCCTCACTTGCACGTAGCCGTGATTCTTCTTCTGCACGCGCTTCTTCTAATTTACTAATCGATTCGACAATTTTATTCGATTGGGTTTCTAGATCAACCACATTTCGATCTCGACGATAGTTATTCAATTGATATTTAAAACTATCCACTACGGCTTTTCGTTCTTTCTCTACTTTTTGGGCGAATTTATACTCATCCGAATACTCACTTTGTTGTTCTGATCGATTCAGTTCTATAAATCGTTCAATTAAAGTATTGATTAAATATGCAGAAAGGAAAGCATCTTCTGATTTATATTCTGTTGCGATGTATTCCGTTTCACCTAATTTATAAACAGCTAGGTTATTTGTAATAGATTCTTCATCATATTCCAAAGCTTTCGCCAAATCTTTGAACATTCGTTCTTTGTCAATGTCTGCTAAAGGTTTTGCATCCAACGTATCGGCTAAAACTTCTAATTCGGATATTAATTTTTGAATGGCTTCATCAGAATAAGTGATCTCATCTTCTTCATCTATCGTACGGAAGGCTTTGACTTCGCCTTTTAAATCATGGATGAGCATATCATAAGCGAGTAAACGCTTCATACTTGGCCCTTGTATTTTCTGTAGTAAGTTCCCGAAATTAATGTTCAAGATTTTTTCTTGTACATAGCTTCTTGTTTCATCTGGATTAAAACCTGTACCCACAATTCCAGTTGAGATGAGGGATACCGATTTATATTCCCGATCCAAGGAACTGATATATAAAAATATAGCTACTGCGGGAACAATTACCGACAAGGCAATTAACCATTTTCGACGAAGTAGTATGTCTAATAGATATTGAAAGTCCATAAGCCATAGAGCGTTGATTATAACGAATAGGTTATAATAGGCTCTTCATTCTTTACAATTAATGAAAGATCATGGGCGAGTTACTCGCTTTCTCATAATAGTTGTAATCGAAGGATTTATCTTTAATTTACTACTAAAAAGCGAATTTTCCCACCAAAAAACACACGATTTTATGTTAAATTTTCACCGTGTTTTTCCCTATCATTGATTAAAACACAATTTTAGTGCCTAACTATTTATTAGCCATATGATTATAGTTAATACTATAGCCACATGTATAGAAATAGTTTATAACATTAAAAAATCGGTAAAGGGAAATATGGAGCAACAATTCCCTATTTTTGGATAGATCGTGCAGTTACTCGTTCTTAGAAATGCAACATTTTCAATACATGGAGCCTGAAAATATATAGCTATAACTAAGTTATTCTCCTTTAGCTTTCTCAATGATAGTATGAAAAAATTTGGCAGGCGACGTATATTCATTTCAGATAGAAATGATTGGAAACACAAATGTACTATTTATAATTTAAATGCCCAAACTAATCTTATAGTCGCTCAGATTTTTTTAAGTTTGTAAGATGATCGAGTCCTATTCTTTGTATGAGTTAAATGAATATATTCGGCGTGTTATTGCACTCAATTTTAACGATGCCCTTTGGGTACGTGCAGAGATTGCTCAATTAGATGTATCGAAGCAACACTACTATATTAATTTTGTTCAAAAAGAGGAGGAGAACAAACAAATTTTAGCTTATAGTAATGCCGTCATCTGGTCGTCTTCAGCGCGCCGTTTAAAACGTAAACTAGGCAATGAGTTTAATACCATTCTTCAAGAAGGAATGGAGGTTATGGTTTTTGTGAAAGTTGATTTTCATGAACGATATGGGTTTAAATTGATTATAGAAGACCTTGATCCCACTTATACTCATGGTAAATTTGCATTACAACGTCAAGCTACACTTCGCCAGTTACAAGAAGAACAATTATTGCATAAAAATGCAAGTCTGCCTTTTCCTCTGGTCGTCCAGAAAATAGCTGTAGTGAGTTCAGAAAATGCGGCTGGTTTGCAAGATTATATTCAACAATTAAATGCAAACCCATATGGCTATCGCTTCAAAAATGTATTATTTCCTACAGCCGTACAAGGGATAAAAGTAGAGCATGAAGTAGTACAACAATTAAAAAAAATTGCGTTGCGAAAGGATGAATTTGATGCAGTAATTATCATTCGTGGAGGCGGAGCTAAATTGGACTTGGCAGGTTTTGATAGTTATGCTATTTGTTCTATCGTAGCGAACTTTCCTATACCTGTCTTGTGTGGAATTGGACATGAAGTGGATGAAACTATCCTTGATTTAGTGGTATATGAATCTCTTAAAACACCCACCGCTGTAGCTGAATTTATTATCAATCATAATGTTTTTTTTGAAGGTCGTTTGGAAGAAATGTTTGCTTATATTCAACTACAGTTAAAAGAACAATTAAACGAAGCTAATTTTCAACTCACACAAGTTGAGCAAAATTTATATTTTGAAGCAAAAAATAAGATGAACAAAGAACGAGATCAATTTAATTATCTCCATCAACAATTGCCTTTTTTAATCCAACAAATTTTAGAACGAGAACAACAAGCCTTAAATTATCAAGAAAAAACGATACATTTTTTAAGTCCTGAAGCTACGCTCCGACGCGGGTTTAGTTTAACTACTCAAAATGGGAAATTTATTTCTTCTACTCAAGCAATTGATCCCGAACAAAAATTAGAGACTATCTTTCATGATGGAACGATAGAAAGTGAAATAAAATCCATAAAGAAAAATACAGAATGAAACATCCATGACTAATTTTTAGATACACAAGGGATGATTGAAATAATTGTGGGACGATTTTAAATCAACTACATGATAAAAAGCTATAATTTTAACACGAAACGAGTATGATTTTTATTAAACATAATATCACCACACAAAATAATGATTAAACTAATCGTAAGACGACTGGTAGTCGGCTCACGACAATAATTTAAATAGATGAAAAAGAAAGCCATAAAATCCTATACTGCTGCCAGTGAAGAACTACAACAAATTGTACAAGAATTGCAAGAAGGAACTGTTACAATAGATGAATTGTCAATGCAGGTGGAGCGTGCTCAAAAGTTGATACAATATTGTAGAGATAAATTACGACAGACCGAAAGTCAAATCAATGAATCTTTAGATAGGAGCTAAAAAAACGCTCGCCTTACCTCTTAATTACTCTCTCGAACAAAGGGCAAGGGAGCGCCAACAAAAACTAGAGTCTAACCCAAGAAAGGTCTTAGTTTTCCATTTGGTGTTGGTACAACAAATATATAAACTTTTTCTTTTCCCTGCACCTTCTATTTAAAATTTTCCAAAAAAAACTAGCAATTCTTACGAATTTGGACAATTATATTTCCTGAAACATCAATAACACAAAAAAAATGTATCTTCATATAAATAAAACAAAATATATACACAAACACATACATAATCCTTCATATATCTTGGAAATCAAATTTTATTCAACTGAATTAGGAATGAGAAAAGTGCTTCCTAAAGGAAAATTGGATATTTTAAAAGAGCTGATTCATTAAACTGAAAGCAGGAACTATATATAACAAAAACGCGCTTATCTGTACAAAACAAATAAGCGCGTTTAATGTATGTAATAAACTAATTTAAAATTAGCTCTTGATAAATTTACGTTCTTTGATACGAGCCTTCTTACCTACTAACTCACGTAAGTAATATAATTTTGCTCGACGAACTTTACCGCGTTTTAGCACTTTAATATCAGAAATAATAGGAGAATTGAATGGGAAAATACGCTCTACTCCTACTCCATTTGACATTTTTCGGATAGTAAATGTTTTGGTAGCTCCATCTCCATTAATTTGAATCACATTTCCTCGGAAAGCCTGTGAACGTTGCTTATCGCCTTCAATAATTTTATAGGTTACTACTATGTTATCTCCAGGTCGAAATGCTGGAAGTTCATTTTTAGTAGATAGTTGGTCTTGTACGTAATTAATCGCGTCCATCGTATTAATATTTTCGTATGATAGATGTATCTTATGTAATTGGAGTGCAAAGGTAAGTTTTTTTTTTGAATATAACTATCATTCTATCCACGAAAAAAAGGAATTTATTAATTTTTCTCATGAACAGCATCAAAAGGGAATATTAGGTCTTTTAAGTTGAAAAGTAACTTTTTGTTATAAAAAAATACGGATTAATTGACCTAAAAAACAATGCATTTTAAATTAAAAAAGCCCCTATACTATTATAAGTGTAGGGACTCAACTAAAATATGCACAATATATCTTACTATTAGTTTCGCTGGATTTGTTCGAGTCCTACACATTGATCATCCTTACAACTTACTCTAAAGGTATGATACTCCACTTCTCCATCGGCGGCACATGCTCCACTCCCTTCACAAGGACCTAATGGTGTAGTCAAATCTGTACTATATCGCCATAATATATTCAAATCTATATCCTGTGCCACATCATTGGGGATCGTCACAGGAATAGATAAAGTGTAACTTCCATTATACGTACCCGATGCATAGATATTATCTTCGATCAATTCGCCAGCATCATCAAAATCATTATCGTTATTCCAATCAATCCATCCTCTTAATCGAGCATCGCTCCCTGTGGTATTAAAAGCAATTACTCGAATATGAATCAAATTCCCCGGATGTAAATCATTGGGATATAAAAAACCCTCATTATCATCTGTTACGCCATCTGGATCTGGATCAGCAGAAATTCCAGCACCCAAATACAAATTGGTATTCACAAAATGACAAGGATTATCCTCTGGACAAGGGATTCTTACTTCTAAAGGATAGTCACAATAATCTACCTCAATTATACCTTGATCCAATAAGGTATCTACACAGCCTGTATTTGGATTTGTCGCAATTACATTATGATTAAATGTTCCAACCGTACCCATTATTCCTGTTCTTAGGCATGCATCTGCTCCATTTCCTGCTACTGGTCCATCGACTATGCTTCCTGTCCAATCTTGCTCTAGTTCATAAGCAATACCCGTCTCTGAGTTTAATACACATATCAATGCATTTCCATTTTCACATACCAAGGTATCCGTTACTTCTAATGTATTATCGGGTAATGGATTAATCGTTATTTCAAGCGATTGATAAGGGCGACAATCCGCCTGAGACGGTGTGGGATGTACAATTGTATATACATAATAGGTGCCTGGCCCTGGAAAACTAGCTCCTGAAAGGGTTGCTATATCATTAGCAGCAGGGCTTACTATACCTAAAGATGTTCCACCACTATACATAGCATCCCCAAGTGCAGGACTGGTAAAATACACAAAATCAATTTCACTTGCCGTAGTCGTCACAAATATGTCTTCTAAATCTTCATCTGCACATATTTCTTGTGATGCCGAAGGATTTTCTACATCTGGACAACAAACCGATTGTGCAGTTCTTACACTATCAATATCATAAAAACAACTATTTGCAAAATTGAATACACGAATCGTATAAATCGTATCATGAACCAAACCTGTCAATGTAATGGTATCTGCACCTCCCATACTAAGTGCTGAAGGATATAATGGCCCACCAACATCATCATAAGGTCCTCCCATTACAATACCAACTTTATCTCCTGTTACTCCTGACAATCGAATTGTAGCATTATCAGGATCTGGTGGATCAGGACACTCGCCTGGTGAAGCTACAGGAGGAAGTGCTGTAGGTGGTTCACAAACCCGACATACTTCAGCATAATACTCCGCCTCCGCTGAAGTACTACAGCCATTATCCAGACTGGTTACAGTTAAGGTGTAGGAATTAGATCCTGCTTCTGATACCCCAATTTCTGTATTGGGATCAGTTGGATCGTACAACCATACATCATCGGGTGACCATTCGTAATAATAGTTCCCATTACTTGGTGTGACGACTGGTGCAAATTGTAAATTTCCAGCTCCCAAACAAAATGAAACAGGTGGTACTTCTAACATTGGTGGCTCTTCAGGACTAATACTAAAGGTCATGGATTTTGAAACCGCACAACCGCCAAGTCCTACTGCCGTTAAGGTATAAACCGTACCTACAGTATCACAGGCAATTGGATTCGATATTTTTGGATCAGATAAATTTTCGGTTGGATACCATGAATATCGTACATTTGGTTCGGGTAAAAATCCTATTTGTGCACATCCCCCTTTACAAACTGTTTTATTTTCTAAATTGGGGATATCAAAATCTTCTACTGTAATGGTAACATCACTGCTTACGGTACACCCATTCAACGTTTTGGATAAGGTATACACCGTTGTTCCAGCAGAAGAAGGCGTTAAAGTTGGATTTGCTGAACCTGTAGCGCTTAAGCCTGTTCCTGGGCTCCATTGGTAAGTAGCTGCTGGATCATTATCGCCGCCCATCGTAATGGATTGACCCACACAAATCACTTGACTCTCTCCTGGATCGGGTTCTGTTTCTTCTGTCACCAAATCTAAGGTTTCTACTCGATTACATCCACTAGAATTTCCTACTTCCAACGAAAGAGTGATAGAACCACTAGGTGGAGGGGTAATCGTCGTATTGGCTGAATTAGGATTATCCACAAGTGTACTGGGTTCCCACTGATAATTGCTCTGACCAGAAGGTGCTCCTGAGCCAATAGAAACAGCATTATCACTTGGACAAAAGGTTTGCTCGGGTAAATTAAAAGGTGGAACTGGTGTTCCGACCACTATATCCACTTGATCCGTAGCTTGACAACCTGTAGCAGTATGTGTCGCGGTCAAGGTAAAAGTCGTATTAATAGCAACCTGAACTTCAGGTTGTGCACTAGAACTATTGGTACCATTTTGCCAAGGAGCTGATGAGGGGGACCAACTATACGTATAGCCAGGTTGCGCTGGACCTCCTCCTAATTGTACAATTCCATTGTCACATACTAAATGATCTGGTCCTGGATTGGCACTCGCTCCTTCTACCGTAACAATAACAGTATCCAATGCAATACAACCTGATCCTGTATCTGTGACCGTAACTGCATATTCTGTATCGGATAAGGGAGTGACATTCGGCTGGGGAGTTGAATCATCATTTAAAGACCCTCCTGACCAATTATACGAATAAGCCGCAACTGGTGGACTTCCAATTTGTACTGGATTACCCAAACAGGTAGCGCGATCTTGTGCATTATAATTGGGTAAAGACCATGCAGGATGGTTGACTACAATGGTTTCTGAACAGGAAAAACTAGGTTCAAAAGGACTAGACATAGTTACCGTATAGGTACGATTAACTCCATCCGTCAAGGTAACAATTCGCTCATCATAAGCCGATAAACCTGCTTGTGGTGACCATGAATATTCAAAATCGTCAGGATTCCCTGAAAAAATATCCGCTGCTGTAGCTATTAAAACCACAGGAGGCGGTTGTAGCTCACCACGAAGATCGTATACAGGACAGCCATACTCAGCAATCACATCTATTTCTACTACACAACCACAGGGTGGCACCACCACTTCATCAGTACAACTCACACCATCATGTGTTACGGTTAGTCGATAGGTAGTTGTTCCCGAACCAGAAGAAGAAACAGGTACACGAGGTTCATTTGTAGCACCTGTAAAATTACCTGGCCCACTTACTTTAACCCATGAATAGGTTGCATCTATATCTGGGTGTGGATCTTCTATCCCTACATATCGAGGGCCACAACCATCTTGTCCTGCATCTGCTAAAATTACATTTACTGTAGCATCATCTATAAAGGTACAACCTGCCTTTTCTGCGGTCAAATAATAAGTGATGGGATCTGGTTCAGGTAACTCCAAACTTCCAGATTGAAAAGTAGTTTGAGAAGATTGATTATCCGTAAGATAATTCCCAGGTGCCCAAGTATAGTCATAAGAAGCATCCAAATTGTTGCCTATTGTTGTGGTTCCTCCTATACAAATTGTTCTATCTGCCCCAGCAAAAGCTCCTGCTCCTGGGGGACCAACATAGGTGATCGTTACATCATCCGTTGTGGTACAAGAACCACCTGTAGTAGGTATGGTCATAGAGACCGTATAAGTCGTTGTTGCACTTGGCGTAGCAACAGGTTTAGGACAAGTCGGACAATCTAAACCTGTTGTGGGTGACCAACTATAGGTAACTCCAGACAAACCTGCTGGTGGATCAGAACCAATACGAATAGGTTCTCCTGAACAAGAGGAGCGATTTGCCCCTGCATTGGCTTGATAAATATTCACAGGAACTTGGTCAATCTGTGAACAACCCGTAGCATCCACTACCGTAACCGTGTAAATTGTAGAAGTACTTGGACTGACGACTGGATTAGGATCAGAACTGCTTACCCCATCCCAGGTATAGGTATAAGGCGGTGTACCTCCATCAGCGGTAGGCGCCCCTCCTAAAGTAACACTTAATCCTGCACAAGAATGAAATACACCTCCTGCATCTACTGTTGGAGCCTCATCATCATTCACCAATACTGCGGCTACATCCGTTTCTTGAAGAGGAGTTAGTCCACAACATCTGTCTTTTGTAGAAACTCGTTTAAAATAACGATCGGTACTAGCGGGTATAGGGGTATAATCCATCAAAGTGGCTCCATCAATATCCATCCATGGGCCTGTAGGGCTTTCCGACCATTGCCATTGATAATTGGCTTTTATCATATATTGATTGACGGGCGCACCTTCGATATATAATTCTGGTAAATCATCTCCTGCTACATAGACATCCTCTGCCATAATATTCTCCACTAAGGCCAATTGACAGACCGTTTGCGTAGCTGGAGTAAGGGTACTACTTTCAGTTGTGTAGGTCAGGTTATCATCACACATATTGATCACCGTTATATTCCCTGATTTAGAATTAACAGTTCCAGTGCTTGAAGTAGGTACTACATTAGAGGTTTGGGGATATTCACTCCCCTCAAACTGTACCATCATATAGATCAAACCATCGACTACCTGAAGCAGATTATCATTTTTAGATCTAAGTGATTCATTTTCATTACTTCCAAAAGTCGTAGAAAACATCAATTCACCTGTCGTATGATTGATTTTACTTAGAGCTGGCGTAGGGTCATTTGCACCTGTCGGAAAATAGTTGGTATGTGGGTAGTTTGAAACATCTCCTGTGATACTATACAAATAGACGTTATCACCTTGTACTTCTAATTCTAGTTCGTCTGATGCTGTACCTGCTCCGAGAATCGTAAAGATTTCAACATCCCCAAAATTATTTAAGGCAGTATAGCCTGTACTATAGGTTGTTGATGCTACGGATGTACCGTCTGTCGTGGGCACTAATAAGTCATTATTCGACTCAAAACTGTAAATGAAATGTGCTTTTCCATTGACTACCTCCATTTCACCATACTTGGTTCGTCCATCTGTTCCGACTACTGTAGAAACGATAGCGGGAAAACCTGCTGTTCCTATATCTAATTGGGTATAATAAATTCCGTTGAAAGACGCATCAGGATGTGTAAGAGAAAGTCCTGTAGAGGTTGGCGTCACTGGTCCATTTGAACTGAGTGCTTTACCAATATGTACGGTATTGCCGACTACATCTATATCCCCCCCTTCAGCAAATCCATCTACCCCTATAAATTTTGTTTTCCAAGTGGCAGTACTCATATCATATTGCCCATAAGCTGCCGTCAATTCATTGTTTGAACCGGGGGTATTACTTCCACCTTCTGTAGGGGTGCCTGCATTATTCATCATCCCCACTAAATGTACCGTATTACCAACTACTTCAAAATCTTCTATATCAGTAAATCCTTCTTGAAAAGACACGGAAGGACCAGCCAAAGAAGGGCCAAATTTATAATACCACGTTCCACTTGCACCAGTAGCTGAAGGATAGGAAGAACCATCTGTAGGCGTTAAACTAGGATTAATTTGTGAATCATTTATATTGGAATATATTAGATGAGCTTCTCCATTTACTGCTTTTAAAAGCGTTCCCCATGTAGTCGATCTTAAGGAGAGATCACTAGAAATAATTGTACTCGCTAACAATCCCCCTGATGCAGCATCTCTGGACATTAAAAACAAACCAGAATTAGTAAAACCACCGCTGGATGTAGGCCCTGTACCATCTGTTGTTGGAAAGTCACTACTATTCGCTTCGCCTAAAATGTACACCACTCCATCACTTACTTCTATCTCGGTGGCAAGGTCATTATTTGCTCCTGCTATAATTGTATGATATAGTATATTGCCATCTGCATCCAATTGAGCATAACCCACTGATCTAGATATTTCAGTAAGAAACCCTTCTGTTTTGTTGGGAGTGGTAGTACCATCTGTAGTAGGAATCTTATTTTCACCATGATAATAATAAAGCAGATGCGTCACTCCATCTGCTACTTCAAAATCAGTGATGGTGACCCCTTCAAAAAGAAGCATTCCTGGGTTTTCCTCGGCATAAAATGACGTAGAGGATTGTAGGTAGGTTTGTGCTTGTAAAAGCGAAAAGGATAAATTAATACTAATGAATAGTAATAAACGAAAAATGCCTAGATTGAAGTTGTGCATTTTAAAAATAAATTTTATGTGCATAAATGTGTATGTATAATTATTTGCGATACATTACAAACAACTATAACGTTTTAGTTTTTACATGTCACAATATTCAACAATCGAACCAAATTTAGTTTGTTATAAATTCTCCTTTTCTTTTTTGGAAAATCATATACACAGATACTAATCAACAATTAAGCTAGAAAAAGCCATTTTTTACACATGTATACCTGATAAAAAACAACATACTTGATAAAATGTCATTTCAAATCCGTTTTGGAAAATTGCCCAGTTCTTTTTTAAACTAAAAATCCCCTACTCTAAGGCTAAAGTAAGGGAAATAAATATGCACAATAACGTTCTTTGGTTTAATCGTCATTAATATCTACAGGCTGACAAACATTGTAATTACAATCTATTCGTAATTGATAATCTTCTACTTCCCCATCTGGCGAACAGCCTCCATCACAAGCCTCTGTAATAGAATTATCATCTGTACTTAAACGAAATAGAAAATCGATATCCGAATCTTGTACAACTGTTGTGGGAACAGTTGTAGGGAGAGACACCGTAAACGTTCCATTATAAGAAGCATATAAATAGGTTTCACTTGCTATTTGTTCTCCTGCATCATCATAATCGCCATCCGCATTCCAATCTGCCCATACATTCAAATAAGCCGTACTTCCTGTATTGTTATAAATAGAGACTGGAAAATGAATTAAATTAGAAGGGTGAATATCATTTGGAAAGCTTACGCCCTGATCATTATTTGAATTAATCGCTGTGCCCAGATAAAGATCATTTGATGTAAGATGGCAAGCGGGAGTCGTACAACGTGGCAATGTTGGATAATCACATATTTCTACAGATATTACGGCTTTGTCTGTTAGCTCTAATTGACAAGCACCAGAAGTATTGGTAGCTAATACATTATAAGTAAACGTACCTACCGTATTATGCAGATTGGTTTCTAATAGAATTGTTCCTCCTGTACCTGCCACAGGATTACTTACCAGACTATCATCACTATCATTTCTCAATTGATAACTGATTCCAATTTCTGAGTTCGCTAATTGTATTCTGGCTATAGAATCTAAACATACTCTTTCATCTGATACATCCTGTGTTATTATTGGCAATGGATTTACCGTTATTTCTACAAAATCTGTCGGGCGACAAGTAACATCATCTGTTGGACCTGGAGTCAATAGTGCGTATACATAATAGGTATTGGCACTTGGAAAACTCACATTCGATATACTTGCAAAACCTCCTGTTGGACTCACTGCACTTCCAATAGATGTTCCTCCGCTATACATATTGTCGCCAAATTGTGGTGTTGTAAAATAAACGAACTGAATTTGATCAGGCGTTAAAACATCTTGCGTCGCTACTTGAATGGTAGGAACCACTTCACCATCACAAATTTCTGATTCAGAAGTTGTGGCAAGAGTGATTTCTGGACAAGTAAAACAGCTTTCTAAAGGCAATGTCGAATAAGGTTGAAAGCAATCGTCATTTTCAGTATCTCTTATAATCAAGTCATAAGTTGTATTTCCGTCTGCCTCAAAAGGTGGAGTATTCGCTGTTCCTACTGTAATTGGTGTATTATAATTGCTTGTACCAAGTATAGTACCGCCTGAACCGTCGGCATTGGCTCCTATTACTACTTCATACTGCAATAAACTAGAAAAAGTATTCGTCGCATTAATTGTTACAGTAAAATAATCATCTGCAATAGAAGTAGGGGTAGCATTATCCATACATTCTGACTGTTCTGCTGTCAATATCGTTACTTCACAACAACCTGTAGGTGTGTCCAATGTAATATCACACTCGACCGTACAGCCTTGGCTATCTGTAACCGTTACTGTATGTGTCCCCCCCACCAGTCCAAGAGCAGTACTTGCATTGCCTCCACTTGACCACGCATAGGTATAAGGTGGAACGCCTTCGGTTGCGGTAACACTTGCACCTCCTCCTGACATATTCTCACAAGTAGGTTGTCCTAAAGCATCAATTGTACACATTGGTGGAACTGCCGCAGTTAATTCTATTTGTGCTTCTGCACGACATCCATCTTCGCCCTCCACATAGAGGTCATAAGTTCCCGCAGCTAAACCCGTAAAAAGACTAGCACTTTGAAGCGTAGTTCCACCATCAATACTATACATGTATGGGCCTGCAACTTCTCCCGTAATATTGGTGATGTTTATTGATCCTGTATTGCCGCCTTCACAACCAATATTCGTAACTATAGGAACAAAATTCATTTCTCTTAGATCTACTACCAGTGTCATATCATCATATTGTTCTGCGCATTCTGGACCATTTAGATTGGTATATCTTAATACATACGTACCATCCACAAGGTCTGTTATTAATGGATTGTGCAAGAGGTAATCTGATGCCATATTATCGAAAGGATCCAAAGGTCCAGAGACATAAGACCACATACCTATGTTAAAATAGTCTCCATCTTCCACACTTCCATCTCCAAGGTGATTACCCGAGAGCATGACATCTTTGACATTACAAGGGAGGAATATATCTGTACCTGCATTGGCATCCCTACCTATGTCTGTACTTGCATAGTGGCATGCTTGGAAAGTTTGTGTGGTACATCCATCCCAAATTTCCATATTTGCACAGTAGGTACCAGAATGGTAAGGTCTTTCTAAGGCAAGATGTATTTTGGTAGGAGATAATTCATCTTTCGCATTACTCCAATAAGCATCAAGAATAGCCTGACCAGAACCTCTAAAGCAAACTTGTTGATTGAGTCCAACATCAAAAAGAGTATCTACATTATAGGCGTATCCTCCATCAAAATCTCTCCATCGGATGTCAATACCACCGAAGAGGTCAATCTGCGTTTGCGGCATTTCTGTCATCGTTATACACATCTCTATGGTATCTAGTCCGCCAATTTGTACACCTCCAATCTGGCGAATCAAGTAGTCATCTAAATATCCTACTCCACAGCCAGTGTTAACATTTGTTTGCCACTCTAAATCACCTCTTCCTTCAAAGACAACTGTATCTCGTACACAACAATCAACGGCTGTACAAAGGGTTAATTGAAACTCATAAGGCCCCCCCAAGTCGGTCATACCTGTGATGGTTGAAAATGCATTGGTCGGATCGGTGATTGTCACTGGAGCTCCATCTAGCTGTAGCCAACTAGCCGTCATACCGGGCTCAGGAGGAAAGGGCGAAAATGTATGCGGGTTTGGAATATCGCAAAAGAACATATCTTCTCCTGCGTCTATTTCAAAAGTACCACCAGCACCAAATCCTTCAATGGTCACGGTTTGTGATGCTGTCCCTGTCCGACAAGCTGGACCTATAACAGTCCAAGTGAATGTATAGGGTCCAGGAGCGGAGACACAAGCATAAGTCTCGGAAAAAGTATCGTTATTGAATGTTATAGTACCTGGTCCCGAAGCTGTCCATAGTCCGCTCCCATCCAATGAACAGGCTGCATCTAGTTGAAAACATAAGTCTTTACCATTGGTTTGAATATTGATATACACAGGTACAGTAGCATCATACCATGAGACATATTGGTTGGACCACCTAGCACAACCTGTAGCGTCTTCTGTTATCCTGTATTGGATAATTTGTGTTTCTGCATCCCCGCTTGCCCGACAAGTATAATTATCTGGATCAGGCATCCACGTAGCATTAGGGCTATTTTCATTAGTAATTATGCCATCAGCCCCATTTTCCTGACTCCACCTAACCGTATAACCAGGTCCAGGGTCGAAACCATTTAAAGAAATAGGACTCCCATCCCAACAGAATGGATCATCAATAATTTCCTGCTCAGGATAAGGAATTGCAACTACCGTATGTGTGACGGTTTGTGTCGCTGTGCCAGAGCCATCTGAGCAGTTCATTTCTATCTGAAAGATATAATCTCCAGAAACTTGACCTGCTTGCTTTACATCTGTATCGACTGAGGTAGGATTAGTTATAGTTGCAGTAGATCCAGCAGGAGCGGATACGATAGTCCACATGACTGAGGACAAATCTGCATTTAAGGTTGATACTTCACCATCTAGTATGATATTCTCAGCACAAAATGCTTCAGGCACACCCGCATTGACTGTACAGGTTTGCAAACTGTAGGCGTAATCATGAACAGTAATGCTGCTGAAGCTATGTCCCACTTCCAATTCCCAGTCCCCATCTTTTCCTGTAATATCGTCTGAGGCAGCCACTTTTAGACCTAAGGTTGCTTCCAAGTAGGCGACTGCTTTTCGTCCTTGTTCGCCTTTGGCAAACTCACATCCATAGATATTTAGTTGATTTTTGTGGTATACTAATTTTTTTTCTTGTAACCAATTTGCAATTTGGGGTGCATTTTTCCATTCCCCATCAATCAATAAAGCACCACTCTTTCCATGTGTAAACAAATGAAATACTTGAGAAGTAGTATTTTTTATTGATTTCTTCAGGTGATATTGATCTTGTATATCATCTGTTATGTAATAGGATAATGAAGATATTGAGGAAGTTTGTTGATCAACTATGGAAAAGAAATCATTGTAATAATGTTGATCATTTAATAATAAAACATAACAAACGAGAATAACAGCAGTTATGTTCATAAGCTTGGGATAGAGACTATAGTGCATACATGACTATTTATAATTATCAAAAAATTGATAACAATGAATAATATTGTAGAACTAATAGAAGACTAAAAATATAAAAAATAGAACGTATTAAGGTTTAAAGAGTATCCAAAAGAGGAAAACATCTCTTTAAATTTTCCTTCAAAATTACTTTGAAGGACTAAATTTCTCCTTACACATGAGGTGTTTTTACAACACATACACAACATTTACACAACATATATGCCAATCCGAAAAGAAAACTCTAGTATAAGGGGGGCATATTTTATCAAATAGGGGGCAAAAAATTCCTAACAATATGTTTTAGGGGTTTGCAGTGCCATTCTTTATCCTTGAACCAAAAAAAATGTATATTTTTAAATTTGCACAATTGTAAAATTACACCCGAGAACTACTGAAAATGAAAAAGATATTTCATTTTATACTATTATCTTTTTTTTTCTTAGCAAATGCTTTAAGTCAAACTAGCGATTCCATAGCTATACTACAACAACTAGAAAGCAATCCCCTTTCTTCTGAAAAGGATATAGAAAACTACACCATTATAATTGAGAATAAATTACCACCTAAACTATCTTTTGAAAAAAAGTTATACTATACCCATAAAGGTCTAAAAGCAGCACAATCTATCAATGATAGTCTTTCCTCGGCATATATAAGTCACCTATTTACGCTACATTATTATTTCGGTCAGGCAGATAGCATATTACATTATGCAAAACATTATAGTGAGATAGGCAAAAAATTAGATAACTTGGATGTTCTTGGTGGTTCAGAAACTTATTTAGGTCTTGCCCATAAAAATAGGGGCAATCTCCATTTAGCTATCAATCACTTTTATCGCTCATTTGAGTATTATAATAAATCGATCTATCCCGTAAAGGTTCTTTATCCCCTTAATAATATCAGTCGAATTTTTATGGATATGGGAGATGACTCAAGTGCATTGACTTATTTAAAGTTGAGTATTGAGGCAGGTAAGCATTTTGGTGTTCCAAGAAAATATTATGTTCGAGCAAGCAACTATATACCACTAGCCAAGTTGTATCAAGAGCAACATCAAGTGGACTCTGCCCATTATTATTTCCAAAAGGGCATTGAAAATGTCCAGTTAATAGATACTTTAGATATTCCTCGCTATCGCTCAAGAGCTTATTATTCATATCTATATTATGCCCAATTTCTTTTAGAACAAAACAAAATAGACCAAGCGAAAATTTATCTTGATAAATCTATTCCTTTACGTCATGATAACTCTTTATTTTTCATTAAGACAAAAATAGCTTATTGTTTAAAAACAAAAAACTGCAAAGATTTAGATATGCTATTTGATACCCTTGAATCTAAAGTAAGCAAAGATTCTACTAAATTAGATACGTATTTTTATACTGTAAAAAAAGATTACCATCTTTCAAAAGGAGATTATCAAAAAGCACTAGAAGCCGAACAGAAAAAAACAAAACTAGAAAAAGAACTTTTTGACCAAAAACGAACGAATTACATCGACTATATGAACGCTCAATTTGAGCATACGCAAAAAGAGCAAGAAATAGCTTCTTTAGAAATAGAAAGCCAATTAAAGACGACCAAAAACATCTCTCTCTCCTTCGGTTTATTACTAAGTATATTTCTTTTAGGAATCGGTGGTATCTTGTTTTTCCAAATCAGAAAGAAAAACCAATTGCTTTCAAAAGATTTAGAACATAAAAAAACGATTGAACAGCAAGCTCAACGACTGAAAGAATTAAATCAATTCAAAAACAAATTATTCAATAACATTTCTCATGAATTAAGAACCCCCTTATCTATCATCATTGGAGTCTTGGAACCTTTAGAGAAAGAAAAAAATTTTAATGTAGCTTTGGCAAAACGGAATAGTGAGCAGTTATTACAAATGGTCAATCAAATTTTAGACATTTCAAAAATTAATAACAATGAAATAAAACCCACCATTTATCAATGCGAGCTTTCCGACTTTATGCATTCGATTTTCATAGAGTATGAGGGTTTAGCAAAAATGAAAAATATTAATTTAAACAAATCTTTTCCAAATTCTTTAATCACTATTAAAACAGACCTACCAAAACTAAAGATCATTATTGGAAACTTACTGAGTAATGCCATGAAATATACCCTTTCAAATGGGCAAATAATGGTTCAATATGTCATTCGAAATAATCAGCTCCAATTCAGTATTCAAGACAATGGGCAAGGGATTCCAAAAGAAGATATTCCCCATATTTTTGACCAATTTTTCCAGTCTCAAACAAATAGTGGTATAAATGGCGGTATTGGAATAGGACTGGCTATTTGTAAGGAATATGTCGAACTACTAGAAGGGCAAATTGAAGTAGAAAGTACGTTTGGTAAAGGAAGTACCTTTTCTTTTCAAATTCCAATAAAACATTCCTCATCGGCAGAACATCCGCTTATTTATCCTATTTCTACAACTCCTGCTTTAGAAGAAAACTTTCTTCCAAAAAAAGAAGTATTAGAGGACTATACTGAATATAATTATATCCTTATTGTAGAAGATAATATGGATATGTGTTTATACTTATTTAATGCATTAAGGGAAGATTATCATCTAGCATTTGCTCATGATGGTCATGAAGCGCTCCAGTTTTTAGATAAAAAACAACCCTCGATTATTGTAAGCGATTGGATGATGCCTAATATGGATGGAAAAGAACTCATTGAAACCATTAAAAATAAAGAAAATCATGCTAGTATCCCTACTCTAATGCTTACTGCTCGCCATGAGCCCAAAGATAAAATTGATGCCTTATTAATGGGTGTCAATAATTACTTGCAGAAACCCTTTCAAATAAGCGAGTTGAAAACTCATATTAATAATTTACTTACACTTGCAGAAAATATAAACGAAGAGAAAAATCGGCTTATAGATGAAACTAATAATAGTTCAGTAACTAAGAATAGCTACAGTGCACAGGATCGGGCTTTATTTAAACTTCTAGAAGATTTGATAAAAGAAAACTTAAATAATTTTGATTTCAATCTTGAAGATATTCTCCCTGATATGGGTATAAGTTATTCTCATCTTAATAGAAAAACTAAAAGTTTGATTGGTTTAACACCTAAAAAATATATCCAAGAAGTTCGATTACAAGAAGCCAAACGAATGTTAGAAAATCAGGAATACAATACGGTCAAAGCGGTAGCATATTCTACTGGATTTAAGGATTTAAAACGTTTTTCTCGAAGTTTTTATAAGCGTTTTGGAAAATATCCCAGTTCTTTTTTAAACTAAAAATCCCCTACTCTAAGGCTAAAGTAAGGGAAATAAATATGCACAATAAATAAGTTATCTTAATTTTGTATAATGACTGGAAAACAGCCATCGGTCTTACAACCAATGCGTAATTGATAATCTTCTACTTCTCCATCTGGCGAACAAGCGCCTTCACAAGCTTCCTCAATTGAACTTTCATCTGTACTTAAGCGAAATAAAAAGTCGATATCCGAGTCTAGGACAATTGTCGAAGGTATTATTGTTGGTAGCGAAACTAAAAATGATCCATTATAACTTGCATAGGGATATGTTTCACTTGCAATTTGCTCTCCAGCATCAATAAAATCGCCATCACTATTCCAATCTACCCATACATTTAAATAGGCTGTACTTCCTGTATTATTATAAATAGAAACAGGAAGATTAATTCGATTAGAAGGATGAATATCATTTGGAAAGCTAACACCTTGATCATTATTAGAATTAATGGCAGTACCTAAATAAAGATCATTGCTCGTAAAATGACAAGCTGGTGCATCACATCGTGGCATCGTCGGATAATCACATACTTCTACCGTCACGGTAGCAATATCAATCAATTCTTGTTCACAATCGGTAGTAGCACTCATAGCTAAGACGTTAAATTCATAGGAACCTACTGCATTTAGAGGGTCATTCTGGAAACTAATCGTACCGCCTGTACCTACGACTACAGCACCGATAGGATTATCATTAGTATTATCGCGTAATTGGTAGTTAACATTGAGTTCGGAATTTAATAAATCTATAGTAGCTGCCGAATCTACACAGACCAATCCATCTATCAATTCCATATCATTATTGGGAAAGATGATTGGTGTGATGATCGTACTTTGTGTCTCTGAACAGCCCGTTACGGGATCAGTTATGGTTAAATAAACCGTTGTACTTGAAGTAGGACACACCTCTGTCATTGACAAAGTTGGCGAACTTACTGCATCTGCAGGAAACCATTCATAAGTATAGGCAGGATCAAAAGGCACGCCTATCATTCCACATCCTCCCGCACAAACGACAGAATAAGGACGTAAATCAAATTCTACCCCTGGGGTAACTAATATACTAACCGTATCGGAATCAGAACAGCCATCTTTTGTAGTCGTCAATACATAAGTAATTGTATTTTCAGGCGTAGCAGTAGGTTGAGCTATATTCGGATCATCTAAATATAAAGCAGGCGACCAAGAATAGGTAGTTCCCGCCTCCGCTGCATTCAATCCCAAGGTAACAGCCGTACTTTCACAAACGCTAAAATCGGGGCCAGCATTTGCTTCTGTTCCTTCTAATACAATATTTTGAGTCGCTTCACCAATACAATAGGAAGTTTGATCGACTAATGAAACCGTATAAGTCGTTGGCCCATCTATAGTTGCAATAGGATTCGGATTTCTAGTAGCATCATCCAAAGTCTCTGGTTGATCCCAATAATATTCAATATTGGCATCTGGTGTTGTAGGCCCTAAGGTAACCATTGTTTCATCACAAATTTCAATATCTGGTAAAGTAGCCGTTGGATTGGGAGTTACATTAACCTCGATTGGCACTTCAGTTACACAACCTCCGCCTCCAGATGTCATGGTAACTGTATAGGTAGTAGAGGTTGTAAGACCTGAAACCAAAACAGGGTTTCCTGAAGTTGAGCTCAAACCCGTAGATGGCGACCAAGCATAAGTTATATCTTCTGGAGTGTCATATCGCCAATTCACTTCAATACCAATACTAATAGATTCTGCCCCTTCACAAAGATAAAATGGATTGGGTCCCTCATAAGGTATATCGGTATATACAGTTATATCCACATCATCTGTTTCCGTACAACCGAAACCTGTTGCGCTTACTGAATAATTGGTAGCTGTTGTATTGGATATAGTTAGTGTTGGGTTTGCACTGTTTGGATTGTCTAATCCAGTGGTGGGTGTCCAAGAATAGGTTACTCCTGGAATAGGATCAGCACCTAGAGAGACTTGATCTCCTACACAACCTTCGACACTAAAAACAGCTAAGTCTGATCCTCGTAATACCCCTACTCGAATAGTGGTATCAGCACTACAGCCTGTTACGTCATCGCTTACGGTAAGGGTATAATTCCGACTAGACGTAATTCCTGATACCGTTGGATTGGAACTCAAAGCATCATCCAAACCAAATGTACTTGACCAACTATAGGACCAACCCACTACAGGAGGCCCACCTATTTGAAGACTACCACTTGGGCACATCCAGCCTCCTTGGGCAGTAGCAATAGGAAATGCTGAGGCTGAATTGAATACTTCTACTTCAAAGAAACAACTAATAGTAGGATCAGCTTTGCTGGTATAGGTAGCGGTATAGGTAATGTCAGACGTAATATTGGAGGTAAAAACGGGATCCATACAATCCGTACAACTCAAATTAGTACCTGGTGACCAACTAATATTCCACCATTCTGGATCTAAAGGTACACGCATTGTATTTCCAGCAGTCCCCAAACCACAAGCAATATCTTCATCAAACGCTACATCTATTACTGGACAACCATCACCACAACCAACACACACTTCTCGGCTATCCGTACAAACGGCTCCTCCAGTATTATCCGCATTGGGACCCCATCGAACGGTGACTTGATATTCGGTACATTGGGTCGTTGGAAGAACATACGGCATTGGAATATTTGACGAACTAGTCAATAAGCCAGTATTAGGGTCAACAAAACTAACAGCATCTCCCGAAAGGGTTGTCCATTCATAAGTTGCTTGTCCATTACAACAATCTGGCGTACCGATTTGAATCGGTGTACCACAAACCGTTACTACATCTTCTGGTCCTGCATCGGCCCAAGCCACATGCGCCAACATTGTATCTACTGAATAACAACCTCCATTAGCTTCATCAAAGGTTGTTAAGGTATATGTAAAAGGATTAGGATCAGGTCTTACTCCACTAAAGAACGTGGGTTGAGCCGTGATTTGATTATTTATATATAAACCAGGTGCCCAGCCATAAAATACTCCTGCTTGTGTGGCATTATTGCCAATGGTCACATCTGTACCTTGACACACATATATATCATTGCCCGCATCTGCTTCAAAACCATTGGGATTTACATTGATAGAAGAAGTGGTTTCACAGCCACTGCCATCATCTACGGTTAAAGTATAAGTCGTAAAAGCAGTTGGATTTGCTATTGGATCAGGACAGTCGCTACAACTCAAACCAGTAGTAGGAATCCATGAATAAGTGATGGGATTGAGTGAAGGGATCGGCGACATTCCAATTTGGACGCCCCCTTCTTCGCAAATATAAGTCAAAGCTCCTCCTGCGTCTGCTTGTATTGGAAACAATAAACCCGTCGCCTCTGTACTACAGCCATCTGAGCCCGTTACGATTAAGGTATAACTATCTGTTGTACCATAAGTTACAGTAGGCGTCATACTAGTCGCGTTATCTAAACCAGTACTAGGAGACCAACTATATGTAAAAGGCCCTGTACCACCAGTCACTTCCACTTCAAAGGCAGATGAGCCAGCTGTTAAAGGACAATAAAATTTGGGTAAAATATTTACTTCAGGAGCTTCACCCTGGATGTTAATCGTTACCACATTAGAATATACTGGATCGGCTAAACAACAAGAGTGTTCATACACTCGTCTGATTTGGGTTGTTCCTGTGATACTTACCGTACTTGAAAATTCTAGAGTAGTAGCACCCGGAATTACATCCCAACTACCTCCGCCATCTGTACTCATTTCCCAACTAAAGTAACCAGTCCCCCCGCCATTTGCTAGGGTAACATTCGTTATATTAGGTATATTATCATTCAGGCAAACCTCTGTTACATTAGCAGCAATAATATTAATAATTTCATCTGGGCATTGTTCTTGTAAAACAAATTCCCCATCTACACACATAACATCTATGGAATACATTACCCCTTCTACATCTGGCACACCATATTGATCATAAAAGTTCGCATTGATCCAAATATTGAAAAAACCATCATTGTCTACATCGCCTAAGTAGTGTGTTTCCCTACCAAACCAATCAGTTCCAAAACCAGAAGTTGAAGTTGGAAGATCAAAATAGCTCCCATCCAGTGTTTTGGACGATGCCATCGTTCCATCGGCATTTAAACTTACAAAATGTACCGCTCCTATATGGTCTGTCGTACCAGGGATTTCATAGCCAGGATCAGATATCATCAAATCTATAACACCATCTCCATTAAAATCAGGAATGACTTCTATATTATTGGAGAACCCATACTCTGGATCAATGATAGAAGGATCTGTAATGTTTTGCTCTATTTTAACCGTCCCATCAGCATTCATATACCAAATAATATATTCGCCACCATTACCATCGATACCTAAAATAAAATCTTCTACTCCATCGCCATCAAAATCCCCTAAACGCTCAAAGTCCACTACTTGAGGATTGGAAAAACCAGATAAGTTGGGTTGAAAAGTAGATGTGTTTATATAGCTTAGGTTTTTAATCGTTCCATTAGCATTTATTGATAAGAGATAAACATATCCATCACGATCACTCGTTAACATTTCAGGAATACCATCACCATCAACATCATCAATAGTAATTAATACATCCGCAAAATAACTGTCAAAAGCGATTGGATATTCACTATAGTCTGGCGTATAAGAACTGGCTACTGTACCATCAGCATTCATAAACAGCACATGAATATTTCCTGCAAAATCTAAACTTGGATTGGTATAAATGAAACTAGCATCGGCAACCACTAAATCATCTACGCCATCGTTGTTCAAATCTCCAATATTGACCACATCCCCACCAAAATCAGATTGGCTATCCGAAATACCACTAAAGCCGCCAAGACCTTCTGAAATCACTTGGGAGCTGTTGACAGAACCATCGGCATTCATTAATAAAACGGTCATGGCACCAAGGTAATAACAGTTGCTTGAAATGGTATTCACACAAGCCCCTTGGTCGGGGGTTCCTACTGCTATATCGTCTATACCATCGCCATTGATATCTCCAATATTGGTGATGTTTCCTCCCCAATTGGTCAAAATATAAGAATTGGCATCGATCATATCTACGCCCATGTCATGACCTATGAGTGTATAATCAGGGCAAGTCGATTGTGCTTTTAAGAAAGAATAAGAAAAAAGAAAGAATAGACTTATACTAAAAGTGATAATTCTATTGTGCTGTATATTTGAATACATAATAAAAACATTTTTGGGTTTCTCCGTAGCACAATAAGATGAAAACAAAGCTAGTTCTAGTTGAAATAAGGAGGGGAATAAGGAAGGGAATAAGGAGGGGAATAAGGACAATTTTAAAATATATTGTGCTATTTAGTAATTAAATGCCAAATCATGTGCCAAAAAACACATAACATTATGTTTTAAAGCATTGTTAGACAGGTGTAAACATTATACTTGTTTTATTGAAAATTTCATAAAATTATTGTTATTTGTTACTTATTTAGTAAGCCTTCATTTAATCTACATTTTATTTTAGTTTCTCTCTACATAAAAAAATCCCCTACTCTATAGCTAGAGTAAGGGAAATAAATATGCACAAGAGGGTGTAAAAACGCTACTTTAGAGTTATAATTTAGTTTAAAGATTAAGACATCCATATTATACAAACTAAAAAGCACCTCCGACAAACCGCCGAAAGTGCTTTTATTATGTTGAGACTGAATTGGAAGCGTATTATTTACGTTTTCCGCCGTCTAATTTATCTTGTAAGGTTTTTAGCTCCTCCCATTTGCCAGCAGCAGCTAATTTTGATTGCTGTACCCAAGTTGTAGGATTATGCATTTTGAAGCGTGGACCAGCATCCGCTAATACTTTCTTTAAAACAGTTGTTTTAGCTTTTGCAAGATCATTAAAAGAACAAATACCTGCGTCTTTTAATAAACCTGCGATTTTTGGCCCAATGCCCTCAATTTTCTTTAAATCGTCTGCTTTAGTAACAGTTTTCTTTGTAGCCGTTTTTTTAGCAGTAGTTGCTTTAGTTGTCGTTTTTTTAGCAGCAGGTTTAACTGTAGACTTAGCAGTTGTTTTAGTGGTTTTAGCTGTCGCAGTTTTCGTTACTTTTTTAGCTGTTATTTTTTTTGCAGTAGTAGCTTTAGTTGTTGTTTTTTTAGCAACAGTTTTAGTAGTTGTTTTAGATACTGGTACACCTTCTACAGAAGGAAGCACCACTACAGAGTTATCAACACCATAAGGAGTAGCAACATAATTATCTGCTTGCCAATCATTTTCCCAAGTTTGTTGATCGATTAAATAACGAAATTGATATTCTCTTCCTGTTTCTAATTCTAATACTGCTGTATAATCTTTTTTAGTTGCTTTCATCGCAACACCATTAGAGGTTTCCCAATTATTGAATTCTCCAACGAGCTTTACTTCTTTTGCGTCTTTAGCAGCTTCTTTAGGTAAGCTGAAGGTCACTTTATAAAGCGACTTTGATTTTAAATACTGTTTTTTGATCATGATGACGTGGTTAAGTGATTTAAGTTGTTGATCTTATCTTATTGTATTTCAAACACTAAGTTTAATTCATTTTACAAAGCTAATTTATATTCAATTGATAATCAAGCATAAAGAGGAATATTTTCTTTTATAGGCTATCCGATCAATCACTATTTTATAGCTTAAAAATTGGTATTTTTTTATAAAAACCGAACTAAATATATTTGTAGATTTTCACCCCAAACAATATTTTGAAAACTTACTTTTTTACAAAAACTAATTAGTTTTAAAAAAAGTCTATTTTTTACACATTTTATTTATACGAATAAGATTAATTTATGTTTAAATAGGCTGTATTTTAATATTTCTGACATCTTTAGGAAAGAAGTTATGCAAAACAAAAATGGGCTACCCCGAAGGGCAGCCCAGTCATCTAATTTCTCAAAGAGTCATTTTCGATGAAATTATTATCGTTGTATCTGGACATAACCAGAATAGATATTTCCATCTCCATCATCAAATACATAGAAGTATGTACCATCAGGAAGTGGACGTCCATTCCAAGTTCCATCCCAGTTATTTCTGTAATTTTGCGCGTAGAATACTTCATTACCCCATCTGTTAAAGATATGTAATTCAGTATCTGTCATTCCTTGTATACCTTCGATTGTAAAGACATCGTTCACACCATCTTGGTTTGGAGAGAAACCAGTGTATACTTGAACGTCGCTACAAATTACGTATACCGTTACTGTGGTTGTATCACAAACATTATTCTCACAGATGACATAAGTATAAGTATCTCCATCCATTGAATCACAGAAGTCATCTTCTGGTGTGTAAGTTACTGTACCTAAGTCATCTATTTCTGCTGTACCATTTGCAGGATCTTCAAGGATATAGAAGGTATCTAATGTACCGAAGACATCATTGCCTAAGATATTAATGATACTTGTTTCTCCTTGATAGATAGTATCTACATCTGCTACTGCATCTAAATCTGTTGGTTGAGGATCAACAACTGTAATAAAGATATAAGTGGTATCACAGTATCCTAAGTCGTCGCATATGACGAAGCATGCACTTTCATCGCCAACTTCAACGGCATTCACTTCTACACAGTAATCATCTGTCGTTGTAAAGACTACTAACTCTCCAGATTCGTCTTCACAAACATTCACAATACTTAATACATTACCTGGTAAATCAGTTGTATCTAAACAGATGGTATCAATAGTAGTTACATCTAAAGTATCTGTGATTATTTCAGATGCTAAACATGCCACTGTAAGTTGTGTTGTGTCTGCACAACCATTAACACTATTAGTGATAATCAACTCATAGCTACCTGGCATGAAGCTCGCCTGTGTACCTCCAGAACCATCTTCACATTCTATGAATGCATTTCCATAAGGTGCACCATTGACAGTTAATGTATAGTCTCCACTATCAGCAAATGGTAGTGTTGCCATACAAATAGCAGTCTCTGCATCACAATCAGGAGCTTCTACTATAATATCTTCAGTAAAGATATCTAAGCAATCGATTTCCTCAACTACTTCAGTTAATACTGTAATATTTGTACAACCATCTTCTTCAGTACAGATTTCAATACAAGCAGTATCAATACCCATATCTATACCTTCAAATACAATACAATTAGTTACAGTATCAATTGAGAAGATTACATTCTCTCCAGATTCATCTTCACAAATATTTGTGATACTAGTAATTGTACCTGTGATACCCAGCTCATCCAAGCAAAGTTCACCCATATTGTCAAGGATAATAACAGTTTCTATCATTGTATCTTGTACTACAGGAGCACAATCAACACTTACTAACTGTGAATCATTGCATTCAGTAATACTGTTGGTCACACTAATATTGTGATCTCCATTATCAAGTACTAACATGATTCCCATTGCGACAGGGTTAGTATTAAGATCCATTGGTACTGGCGTACTGGTTGCATCGTGTAAGATATTCATTGCACTGTACGTACTACCGTCAGCTCCACCACTAATCGTAAATGTAGCTTCATCTAGTGTCCAGTTTCCATTAGTATCCCAAGTGTTCATTAAAGCAACTAAGTCAGCTATTGTGTTGAACGCTTCATTAGAGTGTGTTGTACCATCCACTGTCCATGAAAGAAGTGTATATGGTCCTTGATCTCCTTGACCAGGTAATGCGAAGTACGTATAACTTGATACTTCTACAATATTACATCCAGTAATATCTCCTGTGAAAGCATCACCATTATCAGTAATCACATAGTCCCCTACTTCTGCTAATGGAATTGGAATACAATATTCCGTCGCGCCATTATCACAATCAGTAATAGAAACTGCACTTTCTGCAAATAAATCATCACACTCAATTACTTCGTCTTCAATAGTAACAATGATAATTGTGGTATCACATACGCCAGTATCATCGCATACTACTAAGCACATTTCATCTGTGCCACTAAAGCCATCTGCTGGTGTATAATCTGCACATTCATCTGTTCCATCTATAGTTAATGTTCCATTTGAAGGATCACCACATGATGCTAGACTTGCAAAGGCACCAGATAATTCACTTAGATCCATACACATGTCTGGAATAGCAGTTTCATATGGTGTAGTCAACAAGATCGTATCTATTGTAGTTGTAACAACTGGTTCTTCAATCGTCACAATGATGATTGTAGTATCACATACGCCAAGATCATCACAGATTACTAAGCACATTTCATCTGTGCCACTAAAGCCGTCCATAGGTACATAATCTGCACATTCATCTGTGTTATCTATTAGTAATGTACCATTTGAAGGAACACCACATGACTCAATACTTGCAAAGGCACCAGATAATTCACTTAGATCCATACACATGTCTGGAATCGTAGTTTCATAAGGTGTTGTTAACAAGATCGTATCTGTTGATGGCACAGTAACAACGATATCATTTACTGTTACAGTAATGATTGTGGTATCACAAGCACCAGTATCATCACAAGCTACGATACAGAATTCGTCATCACCTGAGAAACCATCATTTGGAGTATAAGTGAAGCATTCCGTGTCATCAAGTGTCAATGTACCATTTACTGGATCACCACATGACTCTACTGATGCTAATAAACCTGTTAATTGAGATAAATCAACACATAAATCAGTTGGTGTTTCATAATCAGTAGAAACGTCCATTGAATCCGTTGTAATAGTTACAACTGGCGCACTAACATTGATTTCAATAAATGTTGTATCACATACGCCTAAGTCATCACATACTACGATACACATATTATCTGTACCAGAGAATCCAAGATTAGGTGTATAATCTGCGCACTCATCGATTCCATCTATAGTTAATGTACCGTTTGCAGGATCACCACATGATGAAATAGTAGCAAAGTTTCCTGATAATTCACTTAAGTCCATACACATATCCATTATTGGAGTTTCGTATGGTGTATCAAGGAATATAGTTCCTGTCGTAACAGTTACACCTGCATTTACAGTAACCATAAGCGTATCAGAACAACAGGTAGATGGATCAACAATTACTAATTCGTATGTACCAGGCTCATTTGGAAGATCAATTTCTGATCCGAATGCGATACCTGTGAAGTTCGTCTGAATAGTAGCTTGTACTAGTGTACCCATGTGAGTCATCAAGATATTACCGTAAGCTCCACTTGAATCTCCACCACTGATGGTGAAGGTTTCAGCATTATGCATCCAGTTTCCAGCAGGATCCCATGCTTGTAATGAATCAGCTAATTGCTGCATATTATCAAACATAATATCTGACTGAGTTCCACCAAAGTAAGACCAAGAATCTAAGCGGTAAGGACCATCATTTCCTTGTCCTACTAGTAATGCATACGTATAGAAGATTACGGTATCTAAATCACACGGTTCAACTGGTTGCATGTAATCAGAACCATCAAGAATCACATCATAGATGTTAAATTCTGCACGAGGTATTGACACACATACTTCCACTTCGTCACCTTCATTGAAATTCATAGTATCTTGACCAAATATCTCTGGACAATCTGTACAATCAGAACCAATATTTATTTCAACTACTTCTTGACAAGCAGGTCCGTCACTTACAGTTACTTTATAAGAACCTTGAGCTAAGCCTGTTGCAGTATTTGTTGTTGAAATGTCACCTTCCCAAGCGAATGTGTAGTTACCAGTACCACCCATGACGTTTACAGTAGCAGAACCGTCACCACCACAACAACCAACGTTAGACATTTCAACATCGAAGGTTAAATCACATGGTGCAGTAAAGATAATCGTCATTGTATCAGCACAACAAGTTTCTGTATTTACAACAATTAACTCATGTGTACCTTCATCTCCTGTTACTGAAATCTCAGAACCACGAGCAATACCTGTATAGTTCGTCTGGATGGTAGCTTGTACTTGCGTACCCATGTGTGTGATTAATACATCACCATAGGTTACATTATCGGCACCACCACTGATTGTGAAGGTAGCAGGATTGTGCATCCACATTCCAGCAGGATCCCAAACGTTCATAGAATCCGCTAGCTCTTGCATATCGTTGAACATTACATTAGTCAATGTAATATTATTGCACGACCAAGAATCTAAGCGGTATGGACCATCATTTCCTTGTCCTACAACTAATGCGTAAGTATAGAAGATCACGGTATCTAAGTTACAAGCTTCAAGCGGTTGCATGTATTCAGAACCATCAAGGATTACATCGTATACTGCTTGCTCAGTTAATAAGAAGTTCGCACAAACGTTTACTTCTTCTCCAGCAACTGCAGTAATTACATCGTCTCCATCGAAGATGTCAGGACATCCTGTACAAGCATCATCAATAGTAACTGTTAATTCACCAGCACATCCTTGATCATCCGTTACTGATACAGTATATGTTCCAGCAGCTACACTATCAATCTCTGCACCAGTTAATCCGTTCGACCATACATAAGTATAGTTATCCGTGCCACCTGCAGCCACAACTCTAGCTAAACCAATTCCACAACAATCAGCAGGAATAGTTTCATCTAGAATCACATCTAAGCTAGTACATACATCTTCAAAGATAATTGTCAATGTATCTGTACAACAAGTTTGTGGATTAGAAGCTATTACTTGTACTTCACCTGTACCACCTGGAACTGTCATTTGAGAACCAGTAGCGATACCTGTATAGTTCGTTTGGATGGTAGCCTGTACTTGTGTACCTAAGTGTGTGATTAAGATATCACCGTAGGTAGCACTATCATCGCCTCCACTGATCGTGAATGTTTGTGGAGTATTAATCCAGTTTCCTGTTGGATCCCAAACATTCATTGAATCAGCAAGCGCATTCATATCAGCGAATTCTACATTTTCAACAGTAAGGTTGTTACAAGACCAAGAATCTAAGCGGTATGGACCATCATTTCCTTGTCCTACAACTAATGCATAAGTGTAGAATACTACTGTATCAATATTACATGGTTGTAATGGTTGTGTATAGTTACTTCCATCAACAATGATATCATAGATCATTGATTCACTCAATGGAAGATCCATACAAACTTCGGTATCTTGTCCTTCTGGAACTGTAATAGTAGATTCAGCAAATACATCTGGACAACCAGAACAAGCATCATCAATAGTTATTGTTAACTCATCAGAACATCCCTGCTCATCTGTAACAGTTACTGAGTATGTTCCAGCAACAAGATCATTTGCTACAGGACCGAATAATGCGTTCGACCATTCATAAATATAGTCGCCATTTCCACCTGTTGCTTCAACAGTAGCAGAACCACCTCCACAACAATCAGCAGGAATTGTATTAACTAATGCTAAATCTAATGATTCACATGGAAGAACAACATCAATCATCAATGTATCAGAACAACATAATATTGGGTTAGTGATTACTAATTCGTGTAATCCAGGATCAGCATCAATTGTTAATGCAGAACCATTTGCAATACCTGTATAGTTCGTCTGAATAGTAGCTTGTACAAATGTACCTAAGTGAGTGATAATGATATCTTCATATTCAACATCATCATTTCCACCACTTATCGTAAAGGTAGATGGATTATGCATCCAATTACCAGTTGGATCCCAAACATTCATAGAGTCTACAAAATCAGTCATGTTATTAAATTCAACATCTGTAATTGTGATTCCATTGCATGTCCAAGAATCTAAGCGATAAGGTCCGTCATTTCCTTGTCCTACAAGTAATGCGTAAGTGTAGAACACTACAGTGTCAATACTACAAGCATTAAATGGTTGCTCATAATTAGTACCATCTAATAATACTTCGTAGATGTAGCTTTCCGTCAATGGAATTTCAACACAGATTTCATCATCTCCGCCAAATTCTACTGTTACTTCATCAGTTGTGAAGTATGCTTGACAATCGCCACATACATCCCGTACTGTATAAGTTGCTTCAGCAGTACATCCACTTGCATCATCCGTTACTATTACACTATATGAACCTGCTTCAAGATCAGCTGCTGTAGCAGATGTAGAAACTGCCGGTGTCCAATCGTAGCTAAAGCCACTTCCAGAGCCACCAGTTACATCAAGTACTATCGTACCTGCATCACAACAATTTTGATCTGTAATAGTCTCAGCGATTTCAATCATTGTAGTAACTGTAACAACAACGATATCTGTAGATACACATGAACCGTCTGTGTAAGTTACTTGATAGTTGGTAGAAGTTGTTGGACTTGCTACTGGATTCGGACAATCAGCACAGCTCAATCCAAGGCTTGGAGACCAAGAATATGTTCCATTACCTGGAGCTGAAGCTGTTAATTGAGTTTCGTCACCTTGACAAATTTCAACATCATCAGAAGCAACTACGTCGAAACATGGATCAACTTCAATAGTAGCCTCATCATTGTCATCTTCATCGCCATTACTGTTATCTGTAACGTCATCTACCATAGGATCGTTATCAGGATCTGTATCTGTAGTAGAATCCGAATCTGTTTCATCTGGACCACCTGGAGTAGTAGCACCACCTGCGATCTCAGCTGAATTCACAATAGAACCACCAATAAAGTTAGCATCTACAGTAAATGTAATGTCAACAGTAGCAATAGTACCTGGAGCGATTGGGCCAGCAATTGTAGTCATTGCCATTCCACCAGACATTGTCCAATCTGAATCATTCAAGATTAAACCACCTGGTACATAATCAACTACATCTACATCATATGCATCATTTACTCCTTGATTATGAACTTCAATCGTAAAGGTCACATCGTCGCCTGGGTTAACTGTTGTTGCTTGACCAACAGCAAGGCGTTTCAATAATGCTAAGTCAAATGTTTGATTAACAGTGATCGTCTCACCATCGTTATCATCTTCATCACCATTACTATTATCTGTAACGTCATCAATCATTGGTTCGTTATCAGGTGTAGTATCAGGTGTAGAATCTTCATCATCCATGTCCGCACCACCTGGTGTATCCGTACCGCCTGTAATCTCAGCGATATTCTCAATGGTTTCGCCAGTGAAGTCTTCATCAACTGTAAATGTAATATTTACTGAAGTAGATGTACCTGGAGCAATTGGGCCATCAATTGTAGTAGTTGCCATACCACCAGACATTGTCCAAGCTGCATCATTTAAGATTAAGCCAGCTGGTACATAATCTGCGATATCTACATCATAAGCATCCATTGAACCTTGGTTATGAACTGTAATCATGTAGGTTACATCCTCACCTAAGTTCACTACATTCAATTGACCATCCGCTAATTGCTTAGTTAATGCAAGGTCAAATACTTGATTTACAGTAATCACCTCTGGATCGTTATCATCTTCATCACCGTTACTGTTATCTGTAACGTTATCGATTGTACTATCATTATTAGGATCAGTATCCGTAGTAGAATCTTCATCCGCCTCATCTGGACCACCAGGAGTAGTAGAACCACCTGTAATCTCAGCAATGTTCTCAATTGTTTCTCCAGTAAAGTCTTCATCAACTGTAAATGTAATTTCAACAGTTGCGAATGTACCAGATGTGATAGGACCAGCAATTGTTGTTGTAGCCATACCACTAGACATTGTCCAATCAGCATCATTTAAGATCAATCCAGCTGGTACATAATCTGTAACATCTACATCATATGCGTCTAATGTACCTTGGTTATGTACTTCAATAGAGAAGGTTACTTCATCACCACGGTTAACTACATTAGATTGACCATCTGCTAATTGCTTAATTAATGCTAAGTCAAATACTTGACCTACAGCAACATCTTCTGTATCGTGGTCATCTTCATCACCACCTGAACCATCTGTTACACCATTTACTGTAGTATCATTATCAGGATTATTATCCGGAGTTGAATCTTCATCAGTAGGTGTACCATTTGATGGATCGTTATCTGTATCTGCACTGAATATTTCAGCAATATTTGTAATAGAGTCACCAGTGAAATCAGGATTCACCATTACTGTAATTTCAATAGAGGTAGATTCTCCTCCTAATAATGGACCATCAATTACTTGACTCACAATATTGTCTTCTACAAATGTCCAAGCTGGATCCATTAGAGTTACCCCTTCAGGTAAGAAGTCATAAACATTGATGTTATACGCATTTTGTGTTCCTTGATTAATCACTGTAATTGTATAAGTGATCGTTTCACCAAGTTCAACTGCTTGTGGTTGATTTGGCCCAAGTTCTTTCACTAATGCTAAGTCAAACGTTTGCTCTACTGTAATATCAGCAAGGTCATGATCATCTTCATCACCATTTGTATTATCAATTACGTCATCTACAGGAGTACCATCATTAGATGGAGTTGTATCAGGCGTAGAATCTTCATCTGTAGGATTAGTTTGGTTCTCATCTTGAGCACCACTAATCTCAGCAATATTTGTAATATCCGTACCTTGGAAAGTAGGATCTACTTGTAATGTAAGTGTCAGTGTTTCAACACCACCATTTCCAGCCACAGGACCAGCAATTGTGAATGTTGGTGAACCAGCTACCATTCCCCATCCTGGGTTGATACTTGGATCGAACAATAGACCCGCAGGTAAGAAGTCTGTTACTTCAACATCGTATGCATTTAATGTACCTTGGTTCGTTACTTCAATTTCAAAAGTAACATTGTCACCTGGTACGACAGGCATAGCTGTTCCAGCAGCAACTTTCTTCGTCAATGCTAAGTCAAATGTTTGATTCACATCTAATTCTGCAATATCAGCATCATCCTCGTCAGAATCACCTTCATCGTTCGTTTCATCATCAATGGTAGGATCATTCGTTGGATCAGTATCTGGCGTAGAATCCTGATCTGTTGGAGGCATGTTTGTTGGATCAGTATCATCATCTGCGCTAGATATCTCTACAGTATTCATTACTGTATGACCTTGATAAGCATTAGATAAAGTAACTGTGATATCTACTTTAGCTGTATCACCTTGTAGGATTGGTCCAGCGAAGTTGTACGTAGCTGTTCCATCTCCATTATCTGTCCAAGCAGCATCATTTAATGTAGTACCTGTTGGGATATAATCCGTAACATCTACATTGTATGCTTCAAGTGTACCTTGGTTAATTACTGCAACAGTAAAGGTAATATCATCACCTGGATTAACTGCTGAAGCTTGACCATCTGCTAAAGTCTTAACAGTTGCGAGGTCAAAAATTTGACCAACATAAACTTCTGCTGGATCATGATCATCTTGATCTTCATTTGTATTAGCAACACCATCTTCATCAATTACGTCGTCAGCTACAGTACCATCGTTCCAGTCAATGTCATCATAAACTGAATCCTCATCTTCCATTACTGGATCACCTGGTTGCGTGCTATCTTCCGCATCTGTAATTTCAGCGAAGTTCACTAAACGCTCACCAGTAAATGTTGGATCAACAGTTACAACGATATCTACTGTAGTAGAAGCACCTGGTGCTAAAGGACCAGCGATAGTTGTACGTGGGTTACCACTTGTAGAAACCCAACCATTTGCAACGTTTACTGCATTGGTCGCATCAAATAACATATCCGCAGGAACATAATCAATCACATCAATATCATGTGCTGTTAATGTACCTTGGTTGTATACTGTGATTGTGAAAGTCACATCGTCACCAGCAGATACTGCAGATGTTTGACCGTCAGCCAATGTCTTCGTCAATGCTAAGTCAAAGATTTGATTTACAACGATCGTATCTGGATCGTGGTCATCTTCGTCAGTTGTACCGTCACCATCTGTTTGATCGTCTTCACCAAATGGATCATCATTAGGATTGTCATTTGGAGTAGAATCTTCGTCAATTGGATCGTCATTGTTCACTACTTCATCATCATCTGCGCCACTAATTTCAACCCAGTTTACTTGACTGAATCCTTCGTATGTTTCACTAATCGTTAATACAATTTCTAAGGTAGAAGTACCGCCTGCAGGGATGAAGTCTACTGTAGTCACAGCATTTTCACCATCAAGCGTCCAACCATTTGTATCAGCATTACTTAGACGCATGTCAGCTGGGATATAATCCGTCACTTCCACATCATAAGCATCCAATGTACCTTGGTTCATTACAGTAACTGTGAAAGTTACATCATCACCTGGGTAAAGATCCGCAGTTGGGTTACTTGTTTTCGTAATTGCTAAGTCAAAGTATTGATTCACTTCAACAGTAGCTGGATCGTGATCATCTTCATCGAAATCAGTATTATCTACAACATTATCACCATTATAGATGTCATCCGTTGGATCATCATTTGGTGTAGAATCCTGATCAGTTGGTGGCTCATTTGTAGGATCAGTATCATTATCGACACTGCTTACCTCAGCAAAGTTTTCAATTAGTGTACCCTGATAAGTAGGATCAACCGTCATGATAACATTTATAGAAGCACTTTCTGAAGCAGGAATTGTAGCAATAGTATTAGTAATAGTAGTACCGTTAGATGTCCAACCATTTGTGTCATTAACACTTAGGCTCATCATTGTTGGTACATAATCCGTTACTTCAACATTGTATACTGGTAAACTACCTTGGTTAATTACAGTGATTGTAAATTCAACATCATCACCTTGCTCAACAGCAGTTGCTTGACCAGCAGCTAACTCTTTAGTAAGGGCAACGTCGATTACTTGACCGATTTCAACAGTAGCGACATCATGATCATCCTGATCGTTATTCACCATGTCTTCAGTCCAATCTTCTGTAATTTCGTCATCTACAACATTACCATCGTTGAATTCCTCGTCATCTGGCGTACTATCAATATCAACTGGTGGTTCGTTAGTAGGATCAGTATCATCATCTGCAGTATTAATCTCTGCGTAATTCTCTATTAATTCACCATCATAAGAAGGCTCAACCTGTAATACGATATCTACTTCTGCAGTCGCACCTGGAGCAATTGGTCCAGCGATTACCGTACGAGCGATACCTGAAGTTAATGACCATCCATTCGCTACGTTCGTAGCATTAGAAGCATCAAATACAAAATCAACAGGTACATAATCGTTTATCTCTACATTGTAAGCATCACGTGTACCTTGGTTGGTTACAGTGATTGTAAATGTAACGTCTGCACCTAGATCAACAACTGGTAACTGATCGTCAGCAAGTGTTTTAATCAATGCTAAATCGAAGATTTGACCAACGTTCACTGTTTCAAGGTCATGGTCATCTTCATCACCATTTGTATTATCAATATCGTCATCTTCAGGTGTACCATCATTCGCTGGATCGTTATCTGGAGTTGAATCCTCATCTACCATTGGAGGTGTTGTAGGATCATCATCGTTATCTACAGATGCAATCTCAGCAAAGTTCGTTAATAAGGTATCTTGATAAGCTGGATCAATAGTTAATGTAATTTCAACAGACTCTGTTCCACCGTAATTAGCGATAGGACCAGGAATCATTGTTGAAGCTGTACCATCACCATTATCCGTCCAGTTTGAATCATTTAACATAGTTCCAGCAGGGATATAATCCACTACTTCAACATCATAAGCAAATTGTGAACCTTGGTTCGTTACGATAATTTCATAAGTAATATCGCTACCAGCTTCTACATTAGGTGTTTGACCAGCCGCTAAGGTCTTAGTCAATGCAACATCTAATGTTTGATCTATAGCAATACTTGCTGGATCATGATCATCTTCATCTGTTACTCCGTCTCCATCTGTATCTGAACCATCATCAGCGATGTGGTCATCTTCATCAGAATCAGGTGTACCACCTACATCATTACTATCATCTGTATCTGGTGTAGAATCAACATCTACAGGATCAGATTGGTTAGCATCTTGTGCGTGGCTAATCTCAGCGAAGTTCACTAATTCATCACCTTGGAATGTACTTGCTACAGTTAATGTTAAATCAAGCGTAACTGTACCACCATTAGGTGCTATTGGGCCAACAATTGTATACGTAGGATTACCAGCTACAACTGACCAACCAACATTTCCTGTTGTTGCGAACTCCATACCTTCTGGTAAGTAATCCGTCACTTCAATGTCAAAGGCATTTAATGTACCTTGGTTAGTAATCGTAATTGTATAATCTACTTGATCTCCTGGCATTACTGGTGTTGCTTGACCTGCTGCTAAAGTCTTAGCTAAAGCAAGATCAAATGTATGATTTACTGCAACTTCTGCAATATCATTATCATCTTCATCGGCATCACCTTCGTCATTTACTTCATCATCAATCAGTGGATCGTTATCAGGATTCACATCTGGTGTAGAATCGAAGTCAGTTGGAGGTGTATTCGTTGGATCAGTATCATCATCTGCAGCAGTAATCTCAGCGATATTCAAGATAGACTCACCTTGGTAATTAGCATCAGTTGCTAATGTAAGGCTTAAGTTCACTGTAGTGTATGCAGGAACAGAAGCAACAACTATAGAAGCTGTATTATCACCGTTATCTGTCCAAGCTGCATCAAATAATGTAGTTCCAAATGGAATAAAGTCTGTTACTTCTACATTGAAGGCATCTGTATTACTTTGGTTGATTACAGAGATTTTGTATTCGATATTCTCACCTGGTACAATCGAAGTAGATTGAGTTGGTGCTAATTGCTTGATTAAAGCTAAATCAAATATTTGTTCTACTGTAATCTCCTCATTATCGTGATCATCTTCATCTCCATCTTCATTATCGGTAACATCATTATTTGGTGTACCATCATTAGCTGGATCAGTATCAGGAGTTGAATCCTCATCTGTTGGAGGAGTATTCGTTGGATCCATATCATTATCTGCACTAGCAATCTCTGCTAAGTTGTCAATCGTTTCACCAACATAATCAGGATCAATAGTCATTGTCACATCAACAGTAGTAGATTCCATACCGTTTAATGTAGCAACAGTATAAGATGCAGTACCATCACCATTATCTGTCCAAGCAGCATCATTTAAGCTCATACCAGCAGGGATGTAATCCACTACTTCGATATTATAAGCATTTAATGATCCTTGATTGATTACTGTAATCGTATAGGTAACATCAGAACCTACAGTTACTGTATTTGCTTGACCATCTGCTAATTGCTTCATTAAAGCAATATCGAATGATTGCTCAACAGGAATTAATGCTGGATCATGATCATCTTCATCCATGATGCCATCACCATCTGTATCCTGAGCATCATCATCAATATGGTTATCTTCATCCGTTTCTGCTGTACCACCTACATCGTTACTATCATCCGTATCTGGTGTAGAATCGATATCGGTTGGATTCGTTTGGTACGTATCCTGAGCAGCACTGATCTCCGCTACATTCAAGATTTCATCACCTTGGAATGTAGGATCAATTTGTAATGTCAATTGAAGTGTCACTTCACCACCATAATTAGCCACAGGACCAACAATAGTGTATGTAGGATTACCTGTCACCATAGACCAACCTGTATTCATACTTGGTACGAAAATCATGTCAGCAGGTAAGTAATCCGTTACTTCAATATCATAAGCAGTCAATGATCCTTGGTTGGTAACTGTGATATCATAAGTCACATAGTCACCAGGAACAAACGGTGGCATTGATGTAGCAGCCAATTCTTTCGTCAAGGCTAAATCAAATGATTGTGTAATAGGTGCATCTGCGATGTCATTATCATCTTCATCTACTGTACCATCATCATTTGTTTCATCGTCCACTAATGGATCATTATCTGGATTATTATCTGGATTAGAATCCTCATCTGCCATAGGAGGCGTCGTAGGATCATCATCCTCATCGAAATAGCTAATTTCCGCTTCGTTAACTACACTGTAATCTTGGAAGTCGCTATCTAATGTTACTGTAATTGTAATATCAGTAGTATCAAATGCTGCTACTGGATCAGGTAAGGTGTATGAAACAGAGCCATCACCATTGTTTGACCAATTCGCATCATTCAAGGTCGTTTCTGCTGGTAAGTAATCTGTTACTTCAACATCATACGCAGTAATCGAACCTTGATTAATTACTGAGATTGTAAATGTGATATCATCACCAGGCATAATTGGCATTGGTTGATCTTCAGATACAACTTTCAATAAAGCAATATCATTTACAACACCTACATATACCTCTGCAGGATCATGATCATCTTGATCAGTGGATGAATCCGTCGCCCAATCTTCGTCAATTATATCATCTACTACTGTACCATCGTTCCAGTCTACGTCATCGTATACAGAATCTTCGTCTGGAACAGCTGGTGTATTTGGATCTTCATCATCATCAGCAGAAGTGATCTCTGCGAAGTTGATTAATTTATCAGAAGTTGCAGTTGGATCAATTGTAACTGCGATTTCTACTGTTGTAGAATCGCCTGGTGCTAATGGTCCAACTATTTCAGTATGTGGATAACCATTCACTAATGTCCATCCATTTGCAACATTGGTAGCATGGGAAGCATTGAATAACATCTCAGCAGGAACATAATCCACCACATCAATATTATGAGCAGTAAGCGTTCCTTGGTTGAATACTGTAATCGTAAAGAATACATCATCACCTGGATTACCCGCTGTCAATTGACCTGGAGAAAGTGTCTTACGTAATGCTAAGTCAAAGATTTGACTTACATCTACTGTTGCTGGATCGTGATCATCTTCGTCATTCGTACCGTCACCATCTAATAAATCATTCATTCCATATACGTCATCAGCTTGATCGTCATTTGGAGTAGAATCTTCGTCAGTTGGGTCGTCATTTAATCCATTTTCATCGTCATCGTGATCGCTGATCTCCGCCCAGTTAACGATTGTATAATCTTCAAAGTCATTATTGATCGTCAAGACTAAATCTAATGTTACAGACTCACCTGGAGCAATGAAGTCAATCATGTTCGTCACATTAGCACCGTCTGCCATCCAACCATTCATGTCATTTGCACTTAGGCTCATTTCAGAAGGTACATAATCAGTAACTTCAACATCAAATGCATCTAATGTTCCCTGGTTATGAACTGTAATTTCGAAACTTACATCATCACCTGGATATACTTCAGTAGTCGTTGTCATTACCTTAATCAATGCAAGGTCAAACGTTTGTTCAACGTTAATTTGTGCAGGATCATGGTCATCTTCGTCACCGAAACTATTATCTGTTACATTATCGCCACCAAATCCATCATTATTAGGATCAGTATCTGGCGTAGAATCTTCATCTGGACGTGTTGGTGTATTTGGATCAGTATCATCATCATGAGAGCTAATCTCAGCATGATTCACGATAGTATTTCCTTGGAAATCAGGATCTACTGTCATAACAATTGAAATATCCATACTATCACCTGGCGCTAAGCTAGCGATTGTATTGGTAACATTATCACCAGCAGCCGTCCAGCCATTGGTATCATTTGCACTTAAGCTCATACCCTCAGGTACATAATCTGTCACTTCAATATCATACGTTACTAATGAACCGTGGTTGAATACAGTTACTACGAATTCTACATCGTCACCCTGTGCTACTGTTGCATTTTGTGATGGTGCTAAACGCTTCACTAATGCAAGATCAATAATTTGATCAATAATGATGTCAGCAACATCATGATCATCTTGATCATTATTAATCATATCTGCCGTCCAGTCTTCAGAAGTATTATCATCTTTGATGTTACCATCGTTGAATACTTCATCATCTGGTGTAGAATCAATATCTGTAGGAGGTGTATCATTAGGATCTGTATTATCATCTGCGAAGTTAATCTCCGCATAATTTTCAATTAATTGTCCACCATAAGATGGAGATACTTGTAATACGATGTCTACTTGTACTTCATCACCTGGTGCTAAAGGACCAGGAATAGTAGTACGAGCAAGACCACCTACTAAGCTCCAACCATTTGCCATGTTGGTTGCATTAGAAGGATCATATACGAAATCAACTGGGATATAGTCGTTTACTTCAATGTTGTAAGCGTCTAATGAACCTTGGTTGAATACAGTAATGGTAAAGGTAACATCCGCTCCTACGTCTACTACTGGTAATTGATCTTCATGCTTCGTCTTAATTAAAGCTAAGTCGAATGTTTGACCAACATTTACCGTTTCAGGATCGTGATCATCTTCGTCACCGTTCGTACCATCAATATTATCATTTTCTGGTGTACCATCATTTGTAGGATCGTTGTCCGCTACAGAATCATCATCTACAGGTGGTGTATTAGAATCATCTGTATCATTATCTGCATTTTCGATTTCTGCGTGATTCGTCAACTTACGACCTTGATATAATGGATCGATCGTAATAGTGATATCAACGGTAGCTGTACCACCATTATTAGCAATAGGACCAGCTAATACATAAGATGCTGTACCATCACCATTATCATCCCAAGCCGCATCATTTAAAGTAGCACCTGTAGGAATGTAATCAACGATTTCTACTTCGTAAGCATCTAATGTACCTTGGTTAGTAACTGTAATAGTATAAGATACATCTTCACCAGGCATTACAGTTGGTAATTGACCATCTGCCAATTGCTTCACTAATGCTAAATCAAATGTATGATCTACATTAACAACCGCAGGATCATGGTCATCTTCGTCGGTAATACCATCACCGTCAGTATCACTTCCATCATCGTCGATATGATCGTCTTCAGTAGTATCAGGAGTACCACCTACGTCATTTGAATCGTCCGTATCAGGAGTAGAATCAACATCAATAGGATTCGTTTGATTCTCATCCTGAGCTGCACTAATCTCTGCATAGTTGACAGTAGAGAAATCTTGGATTCCTACATCAATAGTTAATACAATGTCAACAGTAGTTGTAGCACCATGAGCCGCAAGAGGACCAGGATGTACATAAGTAGGCTGACCTGTTGGAGACAGTGACCATAATGGATTCTCTGTCAAGTTAAAACTCATACCTTCAGGTACATAATCTGTGATTTCAATATCATAAGCATCAATTGTACCTTGGTTAGTGATTTCAATAGTGTATACTACATCTTCACCAGGAGCAACATCTTTGGCTTGACCATCAGCTAAAGTTTTGCTTAAAGCTAAGTCAAATACTTGGTATACTTCAAACTCTTCTGGATCATGGTCATCTTCATCATCGCCTAATTCACCAGTACCGTCTAATTCATTGTCCTCTACAGGGCCATCGTTATTAGCAATAGCATCTGGCGTAGAATCTACATCTTCCTTATCTGGACCTCCAGCGTGATCTGCACCTCCTGAGATTTCAGCGATATTTTCAAGGCTAGTACCTTGGAAATTCATATCAACAGTAGTCGTTATATCGACGATCATAACACCGCCCTCTTTCGCAATAGGACCAGCAATAGTGTACCCAGCTCTATTTGAAGTTAGAGCTGTCCAATCTGGATCATTTAATGTTAATCCTGTTGGTAAATGATCAACGATATCAACATCATAAGCGTCTAAATCACCTTGATTGACAATTTGAATTTGGAAGGTTACATCATCACCTGGACGTATTGGATACGTCTGTGAAGGAGACATCGTTTTGATTAATGCTAAATCAAATGGCTGGAAGACTAAAATCTCTTCTGGATCATGATCATCCTCGTCACCACCTGTGTTATCCGTAACATTATCGACTGGTGTACCATCGTTAGAAGGATTATCATCTGGTGTAGAATCTTCATCAGCTTGATCTGGTGTAGCAGGATCTTCATCATGCGAACCAGCAGAAATCTCTGCAAAGTTCGTGATTGTTTGCTCCTCGAAGTTAGCATCAACTTGCATAGTTAAGTCAATATCCATAGAAGCACCTTTCACTAATGGGCCAGGAATCATGAAGGAAGCAGTTCCATCACCATTATCTGTCCAATCAGCATCAGCCAAGATCATTCCTGTAGGAATGTAGTCAATTACTTCAATATCATAAGCGAATAATGACCCTTGATTTGTCACTTCAATTGTGAAAGTAACGAAATCACCAGGATTCACCATATCAACTTGATTGACTGCTTTACGCTTCACAAGCGCTAAGTCAAATGTTTGAAGAACTTCTAACTCCGCTAAATCATGATCATCTTCATCTTCTACACCTGGATACAATAAACCATTTTGGCTAGTTGTATCATTCATTACATTTCCATCATTACTATCATTATCATCTGGTGTAGAATCATAATCTGGGATAGAAGGAGCACCATCTACATTGGTAGCTTCAGAAATTTCAGCAAAATTCACAAGGTCATACCCTTGGAAAGTAGCTCCTACTTGTAAAGTAATATCAACAGTCATTGAATCTAATGGAGCCAATGGCCCTGCTAGATCAATTGTTGCTTCATTTGCATTTACAGAAGTCCAATCAGCATCTGACAATGTCAATCCTGTTGGGATATAATCTGTAATTTCCATATCATAAGCCGTCTGTGTACCTTGGTTATATACGGTAATCGTAAAGGTCACAAGATCGCTTTGTTCAACGATTGGAGATTGACCGTTCGCTAATGTTTTCTTCAATGCCAAGTCGAAACCTGGTAAGAAAATTTCAGCACCATCGTGATCATCTTCATCTCCATTGGTATTATCAGTAATATCATCTTCCCAAGGACCATCATTTGTAGGATCAGAATCTGCATCAGAATCACGATCTTCGTCTGTACGATCATCACCATTTTCATCTTCAAATGCTGTTATCTCAGCATAGTTGAAAGAAGACCATAATGGAGCACCTGGCATTACTTGAACTACAATACCAACTGTTACGAAGTTTCCTGGTAATAACATACCTGGGTACGTATAAGTAGCGGTATTATTTGGACCAGGTAACCATCCATTTGCATCATTTGGACTTAAAGCATATCCTTCTGGGATATAGTCAATAACGTCAATGTTCTGAAGGATGATAGAACTTTGGTTATGGATTTCAATGTTAAATACGATATCATCACCTACACGGATAGGCTGTGCCTGTGCAGGATCCATTACTTTAATTAATGCGATATCAATCACTTCAACAGTTACAGAAGCGATATCCTCATCATCCTCATCACCACCATTGAAACTATTTTCAGTGATTTCATCATCTGTTTGATTATCGTTTCCAAGTATTGCATCTGGAGTAGAATCAAAGTCGAAGTTGGTTCGATCTACACCATCTCCATCCATTGAAGCTGAAATCTCAGCGATGTTATCCGCTGGTCCGTCAACTGCATCTGGTGTTACTTGTAATAAGATATCAACTGTCATAGACTGATCTGACAATAATGGTCCTGTAATCATATTGGTAGCAGTACCATCGCCATTATCAATCCAAGCATTAGCATCGTTAGGACTTAATACAAAGCCAGCTGGGATATAATCTGTAACTTCAATATTGGTAGCTGTAATTGAACCTTGGTTGAATACTTCTATAGTAAACAACACATCTTCACCAGAACTTACTGGAGCAGTATGATTTGTTGTTTTACGTAAGGCTAAATCATAGATTACTAATGCTTCTACATCATGATCATCCTCATCATCACCAGGGTTCAATACTGTATTTTCTTCAATCACATTATCATCAACGATATCATTTAATGGATCAGTATCCACTTGTGAATCATGATCATGGTTTGAACGATCATCACCTAATGGATCTTCATGATAAATGATTTCTGCAACGTTATCAATATAATCTGCAGAAACATCACCTGTTGCACGTAGAACAATACCTACAGAGTACGCATTCGCTGGAGGAATTGGTCCTGGGATTGTGACAGAAGCCACATCTCCTGTTACAGACCAACCATTACCATCTAATGGGCTTAATACAAAGCCTGGAGGTAATACATCATTTACTTGAACATTCATTGCTGTAACTGTACCTTGGTTGAAGATTTCGATTGCAAAGTGAATATCATCTCCAATTCGTACAGGTTGATTGAAGGTTGTTGTCTTACGTAGTGCAAGGTCAATCACTTCAACGGTTACTTCTGCGTAGTCGTGATCATCTTCGTCGTCATCTCCTTCGTCATTAATCTCATCATTGATTACAAGATCATTACCATTGGTATCGTCAGGCGTAGAATCAACATCAAAATCATCACGATTAATACCATCTCCATCATTAGCCGATGTAATCTCTGCATCGTTTACAAATACTTTTGATGTATAGTCGATCATATCCAAGATAGAAGGATCAACACGTAATAATATCTCAACGATAGCTGTATCCTGTGGCATTAATGGCCCTGTAACTGTTGTTGTAGCTGTAGTACCATCACCACTTGCTGTCCAACCATTTGCATCCATTGGGCTTAATACAAAACCAGCAGGAATATAATCTATTAAGTCAATATCTGTAGCAGTAATCGAACCTTGGTTGAATACTTCTACTACAAATAATACATCTTCATAAGGGTGAATTGGTGTAATTTGAGGTGTAGTCTTACGTAATGCAAGATCAAAGATATCTACATTTGCTACGTCATGATCATCTTCATCATCCGTTGGAACACCAATAAAGTCACCTGTAATGACATTATCGTCAAGATTGTCATTTCCACTATTAATATCTGGGTAAGAATCGACATCATCGTCAGAACGATCGTCACCTTCAGCATCCTCCATTGACACAATTTCTGCCATATTATCGAATGTGTATGGCAAGGCTTCCTGTTCTACACGTAAGACAATATCTAATTTCGTAGAATCACCTGAAGCTAATGGTCCAGCGATTGGTTTGGTTACATATGCGCCATAAGGTGCCCAACCATTTGGATCAATCGGGCTCAACTTGAAGCCTTCTGGGATATAGTCAACTACAACTATATCATACATATCAAATGAACCTTGGTTGAAAACTGTTATTACAAACGGTATGTCTTGTCCATATAATACTGGCTCTGTTTGATCTGTTGTCTTACGAATAGCAAGGTCAACTATTTCTACATAAACAGGAGCTTCATCTTTATCATCTTCATCTTCACTATCATCTGGATGATCAGCAAAGTTATCAACACCATGACCATCAATATCATCATCTATCTGGAAGTCATTTGAGTCATCTGTATCTGGATCAGAATCATAGTCATAATCTGTTAAATCACGACCATCTGTATCTTCTTGATTGGTGATTTCAACATTGTTGTAATACCATCCTGCAGGTGTATGGCGCTGAACTTGTAAACGAATGTATACTTCAGCTGAATCACCTGGAGCAATAGGGCCTGCGATAGTATTTGTAGCTGTATTATTTGGTCCAGCAACCCATCCATAAGGGTCATTTGGACTTAGAATAAATCCAGCTCCAGTACCTGTTTCAGGAATATAATCAATGATATCTACATTTTGCGCTGACAATTCTGCAGATTGGTTGTATACTACGATACGGAAATCTACATCATCTAATGGCTGGTGCCATTGTACGGTATCAGGAACACCTGGATACTTACGAATTGCCAAATCAAAGAAGGTAACTTTCGCTAAATCATGATCATCCTCATCAATTCGCTTCATACACTCTTCGATGTAATCATTCACATAACCTACATAAGTAGAATCATTGTCTTTACTAACGTATGTTAAATCATTGATTGGATCATTATCTGTATCAGAATCAATATCGAAATCAGTACGATCTACCCCATCTATATCTTCAGCGCCACTAATCTCCGCATGATTAATGAAGTATCGATCCATAATTGGATGATAAGTAGAATCATGATGTACAAGATCATGGGCTAAGTTAGTCGGTACTAAGATGATATCCATCTTAATAGAATCATCACGTACTACAGGGCCAGGCATTATGGCAGTTGCAGAACCATCGCCATTATCTGTCCATCCTACCGCATTAGGAGAAAGCGCAAATCCACTAGGATAGTAATTTGTAATTTCTACATTCTGTGCGACTATATTACCTTGATTAAAGACCGTGACCGTATAGAGCACATCCTCGTCTATGACGACGGGGAGCGTTTGTAATGTTGTTAAACGTAAAGCTAAGTCAAATACAGGAGGTTCTTGCATATCTGCATCATCCTCATCTACTGTATTATTATCAGAGATCATATCATCCACTTCAAGATCATTACCAAAGATAAAGTCAGGCTGTGAATCAACATCTAAGGTATCTTGTACGAAACCATTTACATCTCTAGTATGTGTAATTTCCCCGTGGTTATTCAATGAATCAAGTGTAATACAACAAGAATCAATACGTAATACTACATCTACTTTAAAGCTATCTCCTGGGAAGATCACATCATTAATCGTGTTAGTGATTAATTTATTACTTCCACCGTAATAGGTCCATCCGTTAAAGTCAATAGGACTTAACTCAAAACCATCAGGAATGTAATCTACGATTTCAATATCTGTTGCTTGAATAGAACCTTGATTGAATATAGTAAACTGGAAGGTTACATCATCACACCATTGTACTGGCTCTGTTGTAAGTACCGTTTTACGTAAAGCAAGGTCAAATACGTCTACATTTACGATTGCGTAATCTTCATCATCCTCATCATCAGCAGGATTCACGATTACATTTTCGAAAATTTCGTCATTTTTCTGGTTATCGTTACCAAAAATGCCATCTGTAGTAGAATCAATATCATCATCTGAACGATCCACTCCTAAGTCATCTTCAGCATAAGAGATCTCAGCTGTATTGATGTATTGACCTGGAGGTAGTGGCGTATTTGCACGTAAGATGATATCAATTGTTTCGTAATCACCTGGGGCAATAGGGCCAGGAATGGTAACAGTTGCATACTCAGAACCTGCTGGTGCTGGAGCATTTACCCAACCATGATCATCAATTGGACTAAGATCAAAGAAGTCAGGAATATAATCTGTTATTTGAATATTAGTAGCTGTGATATTACCTTGGTTGAATACTGTGATTGTCCAAGTCACATCATCTTCATCCTGAATTGGTTCAGTTTGATTGGTTGTTTTACGTAAAGCTAAATCGAATAATTCGATAATAACTTCAGCAATATCATGATCATCTTCATCATCTGCTACTTCATCAATTGTGATATGATCTGTAGGATTTGTACGATCTACTAATGGGTCACTATTATCTTGATCAGGAGTTGAATCCTCATCTGTAATATGTTCTCCGTTATTATTTTCAGCATCAAAAATCTCTGCTGTATTTGTAATTACAGTTGGATTATTATTAGTATTATCATCAAATGTAACATTTCTATTTACTGTCAATACAATCGTCAAAGTTGTAGCAGCACCTGCATCAAGGTCAGCAATCATAGTTGTTACAGTACCTCCTTCTTGACCATTTGTACCTACCCAACCTGGATTGTCAGCTGTATAGAAAGTAAAGCCAACAGGGATGTAATCAATAACATCAATATTTTGTGCATCAATCGTTCCTTGATTGGCTACATTGATAGAGAAGGTTACTTTTTCGTCAATTTGAGCATTAGGAACTGCCGATAATTTCGTCAATGCTAAGTCAAATACCCCTGGAGTTGGAATAGCGATATCATGATCGTCTTCATCGTCACTTACAAAGTCAATAATGACATGATCATTAGCACCTGTACGATCTATTAATGGATCATCATTGTCTGTATCCACTACAGAATCTTCATCTGTAGGTACTTCTCCAAAATTATTTTCATACGAACGAATCTCTGATGCATTTACCCATGTAGTAGGATCTTCATCAATTACTGTAAGAATAATATTTACAGTAGCTGTTGTAGGCCCACCATCTGGTGAACCAACTGCATCTAAATCAGCAGCAATGGTATAGGTAACTTCTGTATCACCACTTGCACCAACCCACCCAGGGTTATCTGCTGCATCGAAATATAACCCAGAAGGAATATAATCTGTAATAACAACATTTTGAGCATCAATTGTTGCTTGATTAGCTACATTGATAGTAAACATTGGTTTATCTCCCAATGATAAATTAGTAGCTGTTGTTAATTTAGTTAAGGATAAATCAAATACCCCTGGAGTTGGAATAGCGATATCGTGATCATCTTCATCATCTTGCACCTCATCTATAGTGATATGATCTGTTGGTTGTGTACGATCTACTAATAAATCTTGATTATCTTGATCTGGAGTAGAATCCTCATCATCAGGCATTTCACCATTATTATTTTCCCAAGAAAGGATTTCTGAAGCATTCACCCATGTGGTAGGATCTTCACTGATCACTGTTAATACGATATCAACAGAAGCAGTTGTAGGTCCACCATCAGGAGAACCAGAAGCATCCAAATCATTGGCGATGGTATAAGTAACTATACTTGCTCCACTTGCTCCTACCCAACCGGGGTTATTTGCTGCATCAAAATACATTCCAGTAGGAATATAATCAGTGATGACAACATTTTGAGCATCAATTGTTCCTTGGTTGGCTACATTAATAGTAAAGGTAGCAGTTTCTCCAAGTGTTAAATTTGATGCTGTTGTTAATTTAGTTAAAGATAGATCAAAAATACCTGGCTCTACTTCTGCAATATCGTGATCGTCCTCATCATCTGCGGCATTATCAATCGTAATATGATCCGTAGTATTCATACGATCTACTACAAGGTCTCCATTATCGGTATCTGGAGTAGAATCTTCATCGATTGGATTTTCGCCATTATCGTTTTCAGCAGAACTAATCTCAGCGGTATTCACTAAATCATTAGGAACAGTAGCCATAGTCGTATTTGCTGTTAAAACGATATCGACCGTTGTGGCTTGACCAGCATCTAAGTTAGCGATATTATAAGAAGGCATTAAAGAGCCATTGGCTCCAATCCATCCTGCATTATCCGCACTCATATAGGTAAAACCAGAAGGAATATAATCAGTAACTACTACATTTTGGGCATCAATTGTTCCTTGATTTGCCACATGAATTGTAAAGGTTACTTTATCTCCGATGGTGATATTTGACTCTGTAGTTGTTTTAATTAAAGAAAGGTCAAACTCTCCCAATTCAACTACCGCAATATCGTGGTCGTCTTCATCACCAGTTTCGAAGTCGATAGTGACATCACTAGTGTTCAGACGGTCAACTGTATCATCGGTATTATTATTATCTGCTTCTGAATCTTCATCTGCTGGTACATCACCATTATCATTGGTGTAGGCACTAATTTCAGCAGTATTAGTCAAATTACTTAAGGCATTATCCGCAGTAGTATTTACTGTAAGAAGGATATTGATATTTGTAGTTTGACCAGCATCAAGATTAGCAATAGTTGAAGTTACCATAGCATCACCCAAAGCACCTGTCCATACACCTCCATTATTGGCTGGATCAAATGTAAAACCAGCAGGCACATAATCTGTAACTTCAATATTTTGAGCATCCACTGTTCCTTGATTCCTTACAGTTATGGTGAATAAAGCAACATCACCAAATGTAAGATTGGTCGCTGTGCTTGTTTTAACTAAGGCTAAATCAAAAATACCAGGAACAACAGTGGCGATATCATGATCATCCTCATCATCTGGCCCATCATCAATGTTGATGTGGTCATTTGCTCCAGTTTGATCTACTACATCATCGCCATTAGCACTATCAGGATCAGAATCTTCGTCTGCTGGCACATCTCCATTATCATTTTCGTGTGCAGAAATCTCAGCAGCATTGGTAAGATCACCGTCAAGATCTGTTAATTCTAACACGATTGTAATAGAAGTAGCTTGACCAGCATTTAAATCTGTGATCGTACTATTTGTTACAGAACCATTTGATGTTCCATTGGCACCTACCCATCCAAGACCTACGTTATCAGCCGTATAGAAGGTAAAACCTGAAGGGACATAATCTGTAACTACAATATTTTGAGCATCCACTTGACCTTGGTTGGCTACATTTATCGTAAATGTAATTTTATCACCAAGTGTCACATTGGTTGCAGGCGTTAATTTAGATAAGGCTAAATCGAATCCAGCAGGGCGTACCACAGCAATATCGTGGTCATCCTCATCATCTGGACCGTCATCTATATTAATGTGGTCATTTGCTCCTTCACGATCATCGACCATATCTCCATTAACATTATCTGGAGTAGAATCTTCGTCTGTTGGAACTAGACCAAAATCATTTTCATTATAGGTTATCTCAGCTGCATTGGTTAAGTCTGCATCTAAATCCGTTACTTCTAAAGTAATAGGAATTGTAGTTGCAGTACCTGCATCCAAATCAGCTAGCGCGTACGTAATTGTACCGCCCGATGTACCATTTGCACCCGTCCAGCCTGTATTATCGGCCGTATAATAAGTGAAACCAGTTGGTACATAATCAGAGATAATTATATTTGCGGCATCTACATTACCTTGGTTGGCTACATTAATAGTAAATGTTACTTTATCTCCAAGGGTTACTGTAGATACAGGAGTTAATTTTGTTAAAGCTAAATCGAATCCAGCAGGAGAAACAGATGCGATATCATGATCATCCTCATCATCTGGAGCATCATCAATCGTTAAGTGATCATTTGAACCAGTTTGATCCACTACATCATCCCCATTTACTCCATCTGGAGTAGAATCTTCATCCGTAGGTACATCACCATTATCATTTTCATGTGCTGAGATTTCCGCAGAGTTTGTTAGATCAGCAGTTAAGCTATTTACAGTTAATATAATAGTAACTGTAGTTCCTTGACCAGCATCAAGGTTAGGAATAGTTGTCGTTACGGAACCTCCTGAGGTGCCATTTACACCAACCCAACCTGGGTTATCCACAGTCAGGAATGTTAATCCTGCAGGAACATAATCCGTCACTTCTATATTTTGTGCATCTACAGCTCCTTGATTACCTACATTTATATTAAAGGTCACTTTATCCCCAAGTGTTACGGTTGGAGAAGACATTAATAATTTAGTAAGCGCTAAATCAAATTCTGCCAATTGAACAGATGCGATATCATGATCATCCTCATCACCTGTTTCAAAGTCAATATTAATATCTGAATTTAATACACGGTCAATAACTTGATCGGTATCATTAGCATCTGGTTCAGAATCTTCATCTACAGTAAATTCTCCATTGGCATTATATGCATCACTTATTTCCGCGCCATTGATCAAATTATTAGGATCCACTTCTGCAGCAGCATTAACCGTTAAGACAATAGGTATAGTAGTTGTTTGGCCAGAATTTAATGTGGCTACCGTAAAAGTAGGCATTGTGGCACCAGTTCCACCACTCCATCCAGCATTATCACCCGCAATAAAAGTAAAACCAGCAGGAACATAATCAGTCACTTCTACATTAGTAGCTCCTAATGTTCCTTGGTTACGCACCATTATATTAAAGGTAACTTTATCGCCCATGGTTAGTGAAGGATAAGTACCAACGACTAATTTAGTTAATGCTAAGTCAAATGTACCTAAAGTGACGCTAGCGATGTCATGATCGTCTTCATCTCCCGTCTCATTGTCAATAAGAATGTCATTTACGCCAGTACGATCGACTACTTGATCTGTATTATTGGCATCAGGAGTGGAATCATCATCCATTGGAACAAGACCATTATCATTTTCATGTCCTGAAATCTCAGCAGTATTAGTAAGATCATCAGCAGTTGTACCTGCGGTATTATTTACTGTGAGAATAATGGGTAAAGTAACAGTAGTACCTACGTCAAGATTAGCGATAGTACGAGTAACAGTAGTTGCACCATTAGCTCCTGTCCATCCAGCATTGTCAGCAGCTAGATAGGTGAAGCCTGTAGGTATATAATCAATGACATCTACATTTTGCGCATCAACAGCACCTTGGTTACGCACCATTATATTGAAGGTAACCTTGTCATCGATTGTATAATTTGAAGTAGAGCCACTCACTAATTTAGTTAAGGCTAAATCAAATTCTGGCAAGAAGACTCTTGCAATATCATGGTCATCCTCATCATCAGGAGCATTATCTACAGTGAGGTGTTCGTTACCTGTTTGGTCAGTGACCATGTCTCCATTAATAGAATCAGGATCAGAATCTTCATCCATTGGTGACTCTCCATTATCATTTTCATGGGATGAAATTTCAGCCGCATTCACTAGATCGTCAATTACTGTTCCTGCAGTAGTATTAACTGTTAGAACGATAGGAACACTCGTTCCTTGTCCTGCATCTAGGTTTGTAATTGTTCTAGTGACATTACCACCAGTAGTACCGTTTGCTCCCACCCATCCAGGGTTATCAGCAGTTAAGAAGGTAAGACCTGTAGGAATATAATCTGTAACGACAATATTTTGTGCATCTACAACACCTTGGTTACCCACTTGAATAGTAAAGGTTACTTTATCTCCATAGGTAATAGCACCAGAAGCAGGATTAGTGACTAATTTATTTAATGCTAAATCAAAACCAGCAGGTCGAACTTCAGCAATATCATGATCATCTTCATCATCTGCTACATAATCTATCGTAACATGATCATTAGTTCCAGTACGATCTACAGTTAAATCGTTATTATCACTATCAGGAGTAGAATCTTCATCTGTTGGGACATTTCCAAAATCATCTACCCAACTTTGAATTTCAGCAGCATTCACTAAATCTCCATCTAAATCAACTACTTCAAGATTTACAGTAAGAGAAGCTGTTTGACCTGCATCTAAGTTGGTAATGTTGCTATTCACAATCATACCACCAGAAGTTGACCAGCCCAAACCAGTATTATCACTTGCATTATAAGTAAAGCCTGTTGGGACATAATCTGCTACTACAATATCTTCTGCATCTATATCCCCTTGATTAGCTACATTTATAGTAAAAGGTACGACATCACCAAGAGTTACACCAGAAACTGAAGTTAACTTAGTTAAAGAAAGATCAAAACAGTGATTCAGAATTGTTACTGGACAGCAATTGCTATATCCACAACCTGCCAAATCATCGCCTACGAAGAAATAATCACCTTCATCTCCAACGATTACCTCTTGAGCGTCAGCAACAGATACAGTATCTAAATTACTATCACCATCAACATCATATATTCGATACCAAGTATACATATCGAAACCATCTGGTGCTGTCAGTGTGACTGTTTCACTTAAAGTAGGACAAAGCTTAATTGGAATCGAAGTACAAGCTCCAGCGATATCATCTTCTGAAACTGCTCCATTTCCAGGAGTAGAATCGTCGTCTACTTCATTCATGGCAGTAATTTCAGCCTGATTATGAATAAGTCCAACTTCATCAACGGTGACGGTTACTTGTAAAACTAAAGTAGACACGCCAGCGTTCATTGCGCTTCCAATATTCCAAAGACCCGTGTTTTCGTTGTAAGTAGTACCTCCTGGTACTACCTTACTATCGTAAGTGGATCCTGTTGGAATAAGATCTGTCACTTGTAAACCAGTAACGGCAGTACCGCCATCATTGGTTACTGTAACAGTAAATGTCACATTATCGCCGATCTCAGCTGTAGCTCGATTGGACGATTTTGCGATAGAGATATCGTGTTGTGCATGCAACATGGCAAAGCTCATGACGAATACACTCGCTAAGAAAAAGCTCTTAGTCCATGGTGAATGTGTGTAAAATTTCGTACCCATTTCGCACTTTTTAAAATTTGAATAAATGACTCTTTTTAAGAAAATTAATAGTTGTTTCATTGTTAAAGACGGTTTTTGGATTGACCGAAGCATTAGCTTAGTGATCAACCAAAAAAAGCTGACCTGAGTGGCTACAACCGTAGCACTCAAATCAGCTTTTTCCGATTTAGAACTTTCTAAATCCATCAAATTCTTTGTGTGTAAAGAATTATCGTTCATTCAGTATATGTTCAGGTGTAAACCTTGTTAAAAAATTATATTATATATATTCATCAATTGAAGTTTGGGCATAGCAGAGCCAGCTCAACTACAAGCGTTGAAATTTTTATCGAAATAGAAAATTTGATGACAAGTTTTGAAGTAAGATTCTATACTTAACTTCCTCAAAAGTTTTTATTTTATAATTTAACTTTCAGAAAGTGAGTATAAATCGTGTAGTTTAATTTGATCATTTAGACTCTAAATTGAACTACATTTCATATAACTAAGGGGAGTGTGTTATCTGATATGTATTAGTTTTGGTACATTATTATCATCTAGAAACTTTATTTAACAATCAACAACATTATTGTTGGTTTGTCAATTACAAGCAATATTGAAATTATTCACTTCAACTTTAGCTAATATTATTATTAATTGTGACATTCAGCTTTCAAATATTAGGTTTTTTGTAAAAACAATGTTTGAAACATATCACTACTTTTTCAAGATTATAGATGTTACTGTTCAAAAAACTATTGAATTATACCTGTGTATAAAGGAGTAATATCCATGTATCAATAATATTCAATCTTTTTTGAACAATAAATTAATGGAAAATATCATGCCAAGCTTATAAATTAAAGTAATAATTTATATTTTTTTTTTTTAACTAGTAATTTTAAGCAGCATTAATAACGACAATAACAGTTTATAACATAAAGTTTTACATATTACGATGAACAATAAAGTTTGTTCTATATCGTCTTATTTGTTTTTAATTTATACTAAAAAAGTCGTACTTCTATCATTAGAAATACGACTTTCAATAGAGTTTGAATAATTGAAATTTTTAAGACTCCATTGCTTTTATTCCTGGTAATTCTTTTCCTTCTAAAAACTCAAGCATTGCACCACCACCTGTAGAAACATAACTCACATCATCTGCCAAGCCCATTTGATTAATAGCTGCCACTGAATCACCACCTCCAATTAAAGAAAAAGCTCCTTTTTGGGTGGTATCAGCAACTACCTGTGCGATATATTTTGTACCATGTGCAAAATTGGGCATTTCAAAAACACCCATAGGTCCGTTCCAAAGTAAGGTTTTAGAAGTTCTTATGATTTCTGCAAATTCTTCACGAGATTTAGTCCCAATATCTAAGCCTTGCCAATTATCAGGGATTTGATCAGAGGGAACTTCTTTTCGTTGTGCATCATTTGAAAAATCGTCAGCAATAATATTATCAGAAGGAAGGACGAGTTTTACTCCTTTTGCTTTTGCTTTGTCTTCTAATTTGTTGGCTAGATCCAATTTATCTAGTTCGCATATGGAATCACCTATGTCACCACCATTGGCTTTTACAAAAGTATACGCCATACCACCACCTACAATTAGATTATCTACAAAATCAATCAATCGCTCTAGTAATAAAATCTTATCGGATACTTTCGCTCCACCAATGATAGCAGTCAGTGGGCGTTGGGGATTATGGAGCACACGATTCGCGTTTTCAATTTCTTTTTGCATTAAAAATCCAAAAGATTTTTCTTCTTTTGAGAAAAATTGAGCTACTGTAGTAGTCGAAGCATGCGCGCGGTGAGCCGTTCCAAATGCATCATTGACATAAACATCTGCTAGATCAGCCAATTGACGTGCAAAGCCTTCATCTCCCTTACTTTCTTCTTTTTGAAATCGTGTGTTCTCCAAAACTAAAACTTCGCCTGACTGTAAGTCACTAGTCATTTGTGTGGCTTGTTCGCCAACTGTTTGAGGGCAAAATTTCACAGGACGATTTAACAAACTAGACAAATGTGTAACGACATGTCGTAAGGTAAATTTTTCAACATTAATAGTTCCATCATCTTTTTTCTTCTTTTGTGGACGACCTAAATGAGACATTATAATTAAAGCCCCCCCCTCATTAAGAATATGTTGAAGTGTTGGAAGCGCAGCTCGCATTCTAGTATCATCTGTAATTTCAAAATTTTCGTTGAGTGGTACATTAAAATCTACACGAACGAGCACTTTTTTATTTTGAACGGCTAATTGCATTTTGAATTGATTTTGGGAAAATATTTTGGAAGAATATTAATAGTATAGGTGACCAAAGATACTACTCTGTAAAATATATTTGATTCTGAGCGTTTAAATTATCGTCATTTTATCATAAAAAAACGATATCCTACTCTTAACCAATTGATAAATAAGTTTTTACATCTCGTCAATCGTCATTAATATTATCACATTCAAATTAATCATAATATTAAATTTAATAAAGCTCACTGTTTTTGACGATTAAACTGGAAATGTGAATTACATTGACGATCAAAACAACAAAAGCTTCAAAAACGAATTTGTCTTTGAAGCTTTCATTTATTAGTCTATTTTTTTTAAACTGCTGCTGCTTCAGGCACTTTAGCAACTTTCGCACAAAGATCTGCCAAACGAGCCGAATAACCTGCTTCGTTATCATACCAGCTTACCACTTTAATAAAAGTACCACCAGAAACAGATGTCATGCCTGCATCAAAAATTGAAGAATGTGGATTTCCCACAATATCACTAGACACAAGTGGGTCTTCTGTATATTGAAGTACACCATTCATCGTCCCTCCTGCCATTTCACTGAATTTAGCATTGATTTCTTCTACCGTGGTTGCTTTTTCCACAACACAATTTACCTCGATCATAGAACCTGTAATTACAGGAACGCGAACAGCAATAGCTGACAATTTTCCAGCTACTTCAGGTACAACTTTTGCCACAGCATTTGCCGCCCCCGTAGAAGTAGGAACGATATTAAAAGCCGCTGCACGAGCGCGACGAAGATCACTATGTGGTGCATCTTGGATGCGTTGATCGGCTGTGTATGCGTGAGTAGTGGTCATAGATCCAACTACTAACCCCCAATTATCATTGATAATTTTAGCAACAGGAGCAAGACAGTTTGTAGTACATGAAGCATTAGAAAATACATTATGACGACGATCCAATTCATCATCATTTACTCCTAATACAATAGTTTGTACCCCGTCGCTCTTAGCTGGAGCAGAAATCACCACATCTTTAGCACCAGCTTTAATATGCAAACTTGCTTTTTCTTTTGTACGGAATACGCCTGTACATTCTAAAACGACATCCACTCCTAGTTCTGCCCAAGGCAAATTTTCAGGATTGCGTTCTGAAGAAGCTCGAATTGATTTTCCATTGACGATAATAGCATCATCGGTACTTTCTACCGTACCATCAAACTGCCCTTGCGCAGAATCGTATTTTAAGAGATGAGCAAGTGTGTGATTATCTGTTAAGTCATTAATGGCTACTACTTCGATGCCTTCTTTTTTGATAAGGTTTCGGAAGGTAAGGCGGCCAATACGCCCAAATCCATTGATAGCAACTTTTTTTGACATTTTTTTTAGTTTAGTTGGACAATTAATAGTTAGTTATTTTAGAATACAAACTAAGATTACTTAGTGTAAAAGTAACAATAATTCAAATAGCCTGTATATTATAAACTCTTTTTTTACTGATTTTGTTATAATTTTTTATTTGAAGGGAATTTTTTTTGTTCGAAATGGGTTTGCAAGATAGAACTTGATACTGAATTTTTATGTTTCCATAAATAGAAAAATTCAAGTAAAAGAAGGACTTCATAAAAAAAAGCAATTTTACGAAAAAAAGTTGCCCAAAATATTTGCTTGTTTAAATGAAGTATCCGTATATTTGCAACGCTTTAAAAGAAAAGCCTTTTCAAATTGATTTTGTTCTTCCTGATAACGAACTGGGAGTTGTTCATTGATCTTCATTTGCATCTTCAAAAATGCGAATAAAGACCAATGCAAATGGCCCCTTCGTCTATCGGCTAGGACGCCAGGTTTTCATCCTGGAAAGAGGGGTTCGATTCCCCTAGGGGCTGCTAAAGTAAACTACAAACCCTTGCAAGTCAATTACTTGTGAGGGTTTTGTTGTTTAAGAATATACTTAAATGATATGGTGACTGTTTATGTACTAAAAAGTAAAATCAAAGAGTTATTCTTTTGGTGAAATATTTCTTGTCTTTATAATAGCATTTTAGTCCTGCCATCTTCTGATCTTCCTCGTCTTCCAAATTTTAGTTTTTCTCATTCCTTATTAAAATCTAGCTAAAAATACATAAACCGATTAGTGTGTGATTTACAAAATCACTTAATCCATTTCGTGTTATTTATATAATTCTACTCATTTCTCGTAGTTCATCGAATATATTTCAGAATACTTCTAAGAATTCAGTATTAAAAGCGCCCTTTCCTTATTTTAATTGTCCATTAAAACCAAAACCATCTATTATGAAAAAATATCTCCTCCTATTATTAGCATTCTTGTCCCCTACCCTATCTCTTTTATTTGCTCAAGATAATTTGAAGGCGGAATATTTTAATGGTATCAACTTTGACGAATATGTAGGTACTCACTTTGTATCTAATATTGATTTTTATTGGAATCAGCGAGCCCCTATACAAGGTCTAAACCCTCATTATTGTTCCGTATTGTATACAGGTCAACTGAAAACGCCAAGAACAGGAGATGTTACTTTTTCTGCTCGTGTTGATGATGGTATTCGTGTCTGGATAGATGATATCCTTCTTATTTCGAACTGGCAATTAAACGATGTAGGTTATTCTGAAGGAACGATACACTTAAATGCAAATACAAATTATACCATCAAAATCAATTATTTCAATGCTTTAAATGAGGCTGAAATCCGATTATTATGGAAACTACCCGAAGACCCAGATCAAAGTTGGTTGAGCAGTTGGTGGTATGGAAATGATCCTGTCGTCATTCCATCGGAGTATTTTATGCCTTCTATTGAAGAAGTAGTAATTGAGGAACCCAAACCTCAGCCAATTGCTGAATCAAAACCAGCACCAAAACCCAAAAAAAAGCCAACACCAAAACCGAAACCAATCCCTAAAAAAGAACCAATTGTTGTTACGCCTCCAAAAAAGAGTATGGATACCATACAGAAATATATTCCAAAAAACATAGAATTTGAACGGGCTAAATCTGAAATTCTTGAGGTCTCTTATCCTGATCTCGATAAACTGGCTTTATTCCTAAAAAATAATCCCAACCGAAAAGTAAAAATCGAAGGGCATACTGATAATGTTGGAGATACTAGTAAAAACTTAATTTTATCAGAAAGACGCGCAAAAGCAATTGCTGCCTATCTTGTGAAAAATGGGGTTCATTACCAACAAATCATTAGTGCTAAAGGCTATGGCGGTTCAAGACCGATTGCACAATCCGACGGAAGAAAATATCATCCTGAAAATAGAAGAGTCGAATTTATTATTGAATAAAAATATAGCTGTTCATAAAGGTTTTAAGTTTTTTTTCTAAAAAGAAATAGCTAGGATACAATAATCCCCTACCTCAAATTCGTATATTGGTCAGATAAAATCAGCACACCTTTTATGGACGAAGTAATACTGACCGACGAACAACTGATTCAACACATTCAAAAAGGGGATCGTACCGCTTTTCGTACTCTTTTTGATCGATACTATAAAGAGTTATTAGGTACAGCTATTAACATGCTAAAAGATATCAATAGTGCAAAAGATGTAACACAAGAAGTATTTCTTCAAATCTGGAAAAAACGGGAGAACTTAACAATTCAAACGTCTGTAGGGGCTTATCTTAAACGCGCCGTCATTAATCGTTCCTTAAACTTTATTAAAGCAAAAAAAAATGTAGTGGATGAATCTCATGTGATTCATTTATCAAGTACAGAAAATTCTGCCAATGAAAAATTGGCAGCTCAAGATATAGAAACTGCCATGAAACGCGCACTAGATACTTTACCAGATCGTTGTCGTACTATATTCATTATGAAACGTTTAGAAGGTTATTCGCTCAAAGAGATTGCGCAACAACTTGATATTTCACCCAAAACGGTGGAGAATCAAATTACCAAAGCCTTGAAGGTCTTACAAAAAGCAATTCGTCCTTTTTTAGAAGAAAAGAAAGACTCCACATAGGGGATTTTTTGGTTTATCTTGTCTTGATACCGAATAATTCTCTAAAAAATTAAAATTCAGCTAAATGAAAGAAGATTTTTACATAGAACTCATTTATAAAAAACTGGAAGGCACCATCTCCCCTCCAGAAAAAGAAAAGCTGGACGCTTGGCTTGAAGCTGCTCCTGCTAATCGCATCACTGCTCTTGGCATTGAAACGGTTTGGAATAAAAGCGACTCCCTTAAAGCTACCGTTGATGTTGATTTAGAGGAAGAATTCTCCTTCTTGGAATCAAAAATGGAGGAGGAAGAACCAAATCAAAAAGAAACTGCTCCTAAAGTTGTTTCAATCAATCCTCCAAAACGCTCCAATTTTAGATGGTTAGCTATAGCAGCTAGCCTCTTATTATTAGCCGCCGCTTTTTTTATATTGAGCGATACGAATGAGCCAAATAAACCCATGGCAAATAATGAAGTATTGGATTGGTTAATGTATACTACCACCGACTCTCCAGAAACCTTCACGCTTCCTGATCAATCAGTCGTTCATTTAAATGCAAATACAGAATTACATTACCCAAAAGAGTTTGACAAGGAGCAACGTTTAGTCAAATTAAAAAGAGGAGAAACCTTCTTTGAAGTATCCCACGATAAAAATCATCCTTTCATAGTTCAAACGGATTATGAATTGGTAACGGTCTTAGGAACTAGTTTTAATGTTAATATTACAAAAATGGACGAAATAGAAGTTTATGTGGAAAGTGGTAAAGTTGAATTACGTCAACGTGGATCAAAACGACATACCATTCTTAATAAACTAGAAAAAGGCATGTCAACAACTAGAACAGGTGCCGTAACCAATTTAGGGAAACAATATACTAATGACTCCGCTTGGCATTCCAAGAAATTAGTATTTGAAGATACTCCAATCGAAGAAGTCGTAGCACAAATTAATAAATTTTATGGTCTACAGGTATTTTTAAGTAATAATATGGTAGATTGTCCATTTACTGCTTCTTATGATAATGAACAAATTAGCATAATTTTAGATGAAATAAAAGAAGTGTTTCAGGCTCAAGTCATTCAACACTCACCAACTCAATATCTTATTAAAGGGAGTTCTTGTAATTAAAAAAAATGACCTTACGAATTCTATTTATTTCATTCTTTTTTTTGTTCGTACAAATCCTAAACGCACAAAAGGAATTAAACCAAAAAATTGATTTTTTTGCGACTAATATCCCTATAGAAAAAGCGTTAACACAACTAGCAGAACAAACTAATTTGAATATTGCTTTTAGCAAACGTTTTTTTCAAACAAGTGACCCAATTACTGCTAATTATAACAATCAATCTATCGAATGGATTCTCAATGAATTGCTTCATAATACAGGAATTGATTTTAAAAATCGTAATGGAAGAATTCTACTTTTCCCAGCAAAAAAACAAACTTTTACGATTAGTGGCTATATTGAAGACAAAGATACTGGCGAACGACTCATCTCTGCTACAGTATATTGTTCTACTCATCAAAAAGGCACCTACACCAATGAATATGGTTTTTACAGTTTGAGTTTACCAAAAGGAGTTATAAATCTAGAATTCAGCTATTTAGGATGTGAATCCTTATCAAAAACGATTAATTTATCGAATAACATAAGCGAAAACATACAGCTTTCCAATGCGCTTACTTTAGCAGAAGTCATTGTAGAAGATGAAGAAAAGAATACGTTATTTTTAAAACAAAATGCACAACAATCTGCACAACGATTAAGTAATGAACTCGTTCGTATTAGTCCAAGTCTTGGTGGAGAAGCAGATCCTATTCGTACCGCACAATTGCTACCAGGTATTCAATCAGGAGTAGATGGATTGGGTGGAATTTTTGTTCGGGGTGGCAATAGTGGACATAATTTGATGCTATTAGATGGAGTAACGGTTTATATTCCTTATCACTTGATGGGAGCTTTTTCAATTTATAATCAACACACGATTCGTTCTGCCAACATTTATAAGGGTAATTTTCCAGCGCGATATGGAGGGCGTTTAGCTTCCGTTTTTGATATACGAACGAGAGAAGGCAATCAATATCGTTGGACAGGGCATCTAGGTATGAATTTAGTTTCGGCGAATGCCCTAATTGAAGGGCCTATTCAAAAGGAGAAAGGAGCTATTTTGCTTGCTGGAAGAAGTTCACATACGGGTTTATTTCTCAATCCCTTTTTCAAACGCACTTATTTTTCCAATAATACCGAAGAAATCACCACTAGTTTTCAAGATTTTAATGCCAAAATTAATTATACGCTTTCTCAAAAAGATCGCGTTTATCTTAGTTTTTATCGAGGAGCCGATTTTATGGAAAGCTCAATTGAATCAGAAGAGCTAGATGAAGAAGAAGAGGAAGAATTCTCCATAGAAGAAGATGTCATTTTAAATTGGTCGAATACCATTTTTTCTTTGCGTTGGAATCACCTCTTTTCAGATAAATTATTTTCCAATACCACCTTGACGTACAGCTTATTTGATTATGAATACACCGTTTTAGAAGAGTTGCGAGGAGAGCTCGATCAATTTGGAGATTTTCCCTTGGAAGATATATTTTACCTTTCTAATCAATCTCAAAATGAAGATATTGGCTTGAAAATCGACCTAGATTATCTTCCGAATCCAATTCATCGTTTTCGGTTTGGGGGCGGTTTTTCTTTTCGTTCTTTCATTCCCAAAATCGTCTATCGAGATATAGAAGATGAAGCCATAGGCGATGATGATGACTACACCATTTCTGAATTACAAGCCCTAGAAGAAGAGGTGGAAATAGAAGCCATAGAAAGTTATTTGTATGTAGAAGATCAAATTAATATAAAGGATAAATGGCACTTTAATTTAGGACTACGCCTCAGTAATTTTTTTCAAGAAGAACAACAAGATTATACCCTTCTAGAACCACGGCTTTCTATTCATTATCAAGCGAATAAGAAGGTGCGTTTTCACACATCTATCAATCGAATGGTACAATATCTTCATTTGGTATCCAATAATACGGTTCGTTTACCCAATGATTTGTGGATTCCTTCTAATAATGATTTACTTCCTGAAACAGCTTGGCAAGTAGAATTGGGCATGCACTATCAAATTCGTCCAAGTTTGCAGCTAAAAATAGATGCTTACGCCAAGCAAATGCAGCATTTATACAGTTATCCACAAGATTTTAGTTTTGAGGAAGAAGATTTCAACATTTTCTTAGTAGAAGGCAGTGGGGAGGCGCGCGGCATTGAACTGAGTTTACAGCAAGAAGGTAAACGGAATGGAGGCTTTCTTTCTTATGCACGTACCTCTAGCACTCGAACGTTTTCAAGTATCAATGATGGTAATCCTTTTCCTCATGCCAATGATCAGCCTCACCAGATCAAGCTCTTTTTATATCAAAAATGGGGAAAAGGTTTCACAGCAGGACTAAATTGGGTGTTTAATTCGCCCAATCCAAGACAATTAATTCGCCCCTTAGGACCCGAACAAATAGAAACGCCTACAAACATCAATGAAAATAATGCACTTCGAAATGAAGCAGTGTATCATCGTTTAGATTTAAACTTATCGTATCAATATAGAACTAAAAAATTATCTCATCTTTTTAAAATTGGTGCGTACAATGTATACAATCGCCAAAATATCGCTTACTACCGTTTAGATTTTGACATCAATGGAAATGAAGCCTATCTTCCAGTTTATGGCTTAAGTTTTCGTCCCTCCTTTTCTTATACTCTTCGCTTTCAGTAGTATTTTAGATTTTAGATTTCACCATAACTACCTTACAATCAAAATTTTATACCTTATCCTGAAAAATATTTCAAAAAAAATCCAAAAAGAATAGGGGAAAACTCCATTCACCCTGTCTTAGTATCGAAATAAGGAAATAGCAATAGATACTTTATACAAGTTGCGTTTTATCGTTTTTAAGAGAGAAAAAGCGTCATATTTCAGAAAAATCACAGATTTTATGAAATTCTCCTTCTTTTCTCTCACGATACGCAACTTAGATTATATAAATCCGACTAACCCAATTGCATTTTCCAAATTATTAATCTCAAAATAAAATTTCGATTATGATGAAATTGAAAAATGTTTTCCCAGCTTTCATTCTTGTATTTGTTTTAGGTATCACGCTTACTTCTTGTGAAAAAGAAGATATGGAAGAAATGATGTCCGAAAATATCGTTTTGCCTAGTGGTGCAAATGCTTTATCTGGAACAGCAACTTCTAGTACAGGCGATGAAACGCTTGAAGATTGTTTTACTCCTGTATATCCCGTCAGTTTTACCCTAGAAGATGGAACGACCCTAACCGTAAATGATAATGCAGAATTAGAAGCAGCTATCCTAGAATGGGAAGCCAATGATATAGAACCTGAAATTAACTTCCCTGTAAGTGTCATATTAGCTAGTGATGGTAGTCAAGTTGATGTGGCAGATGAAGATGCCTTAGAAGAAATATTGGAGGATTGCTATGGTGATTATGAAGATGACGACGAGGACGATGGCGAAGAAGATGATGAAGAGGAGGACGATGATGAAGACGAAGACGGTGAGGACGATGATTGTTTTGATGATGATTTTGAACTAGGTGAGTGCTTCAACATTAATTACCCTGTAAATGTAATACTAGAAGATGGAACGACGCAAACGCTTAACTCAGATGCGGATGTAGAGGCTTTAATGGAGCAAGATGTGGAAGCAGAACCTGTTTATCCGTTCGATGTAACCCTCATTGAAGATGGAAGCACCCTCACTATGAATGATGAAGACGATTTTGAAGATCTATTAGACGAATGTTTTGAGGATGAGTATGATGATGAAGATGACTTCGAATTAGGCGAATGCTTCAACATCAATTATCCAGTAGAGGTAGAATTAGAAGATGGCAGCACCCAAACCATCAATTCAGATGAAGATTTGGAGGCCTTGTGGGAGCAAGATATTGATGCAGATCCAGTTTATCCATTCGATATTACACTAATAGAAGATGGAACGACGCAGACGATTATGAGTGAAGATGAACTCGAAGACGTTTTAGATGCTTGTTTTGATTAAAAGAATAAATTTTCATTTTAAAAAGGGTCTCAATTCATAGTATGCAGAATGCCCACTTCATCCAATAAAGCGATGAAGTGGGCTTCTTTTTGAATGTTGTCGTTAGCCGACTTGTAGTCGTCTTGCGATTTCACTATTTAACAGTTTAGTCCATTTTTTGTAAATCAGTTGTATTTTATAAATTTGAAATTGTCTAATACTTATCAAAAAAAACGTTCTTAGACAAATTGTGTGGAACAAAAAATGTGAAGACTCGATTCCCGATAATTGTCGGGATGAGAGACAAGCGTTTTGAAGCCCGCCTGAATGACGAAGTCGGGCAGGTTTCATTGTAATCACAATTTTTGTCTAAGAACCAAAAAAAAATAGCCAAGACTCAAAATAATTGAATCTTGGCTATTTTTTATAGTAGAAGGAGCAACTATTCGCCCTAAGCACTAGCTCGAAAGATTACTACACTTCTTCCTCTGAACGAACTAATAATTGAAATCCATTTCCATGAATATTGACGATTTCAATATTTTCGTCTTTTTTCAGATATTTCCGCAATTTCGTAACGAACACATCCATAGAACGAGCCGTGAAGTAATTATCTTCTCCCCAAATCTTTGTCAATGCTTCCGAACGAGGCAAAATATCATTCATATACATACAAAACATCCGAAGCAATTGAGCTTCTTTGGGGGATAGTTTTTCTTTTTCTACTTCTCCGCTTTCCGAGTTAGTCATACTCAAAATACGAAGTGGATAATTAAAATGATATTGTCCGATATGAAATTCTTTTACCTCTTCACGCGGATCAGGTTTACCTTGACGGCGCTTCATGATCGCTTGAATACGATATAAAAGTTCTTCTGAATTGAATGGTTTACTGATGTAATCATCTGCTCCAATTTTGAAGCCTTGCAATACATCTTCCTTCATTGTTTTAGCCGTCAAAAAGATAATTGGCACTTCCGTATCACGTTCGCGCACTTCTTTGGCTAAAGTAAACCCATCTTTCTTAGGCATCATAACATCAAAGATGAGCAAATCAAAATCTCCTTTCTTATATTTTTCCCATCCTTCGGCGCCATCTCGAGCCAAAGTCACCTCATACTCATTCATTTCGAGATAAGATCGTAGTACATCACCGAAATTCGGATCGTCTTCAACAAGTAAAATTTTATGATTTGTCATGTAGTAGGTTTTATTATGCTTTACGCAATTTCATTTCGATCAGTTACTCCTATAACGTCAGAAATTAGGATATGGTATAGCCAGGGTATTTTAAATATTATACTCGATGTATAGTATAATAATTATTAGGTTTATTAACAAAAATTATTCTACATTGATATATACCGATCAAAGATAAATAAAAAATAAATTATCATTTATTTTTGATCGTGTACAACATTTCAATATTACATAAAAATGTTAAGAAAAGCTAGTATCAAAAAAGGGAAGTCATTTCAGACGCATTACAATTTTAACAAATGTAAGCGATTTTACAAGAAATCTAAATTAATATACAATTAATTTTGTACATACTTTTTTGGGAAAAATAAAATAAAACTACTCCCCTTCCCAAGTTCACTTTTTACATTGATCTGTCCATTATGCGCATCTACCATCGCTTTCACATAACTCAATCCCAATCCAAAACCCTTCACATCATGACGATTCCCTGTATGCACACGATAAAATTTATCAAAAATATGGCGCCGTGCTTCTTTGGTCATACCAAGCCCTTTGTCTGTTATAGTAATTTCTACACCACCTGATTTATTCAGGGTTGACACCTTAATTTCAGGAGCATCAGGAGAATATTTATTAGCATTATCCAATAAATTATGGACAATATTGGAGATGTGAGTTTGATCTGCTTCTATCGTATAATCCGTTGCTTTTAAATCCATTGTAATCAATCCGCCTCGTTTTTCCACTTGTAAGTTAGTATTACCAACAGCATCAGTAATAGTTTGATTTAAATTCACATTGGTGATTTTCAATTTCTTATCCTCTCGATCCAGTTTTGCCATTTGAAGCACTTTCTCCACTTGGCTCAACATGCGTTTATTTTCCTGTTTGATAATATCTGCAAAACGATTCACTTTATCTACTTTTCCAGCAATCATAGGACTAGTAATCGAATCTGCTGCCAAAGAAATTGTAGCAATAGGGGTTTTGAACTCATGCGTCATATTATTGATGAAGTCGGTCTTCATCATAGATAATTTCTTCTGTCTAAAAATCACTTGTATCGTATAAATAAAACAGAAAAGCGTCAAACCTGTAAATATGATAGCTGCCAACATTTGGGGCCAAGCTGATTTCCAAACTGCCGTTGCCAATCCTGCAAAATGAACCATTAATAAACCAGAAGATTCTTGCCCATCTTGATCAAAAATAGGAATATTAAATTTTGAATTAAACAAACGATCGTTTGCTAAAGGCTGACTTTCTTGACCAAAATCAGTAATGAGATAATTTCCATTTTGAATAATAAAACCTTTATCTCTTACCGAATAGACTCCATAATCAAAATCTAAATAGACCCCCCTATTTTTCAATTCTTGCTCAATCAATCCCTGTAAATCTTCCAGTTGAGGAAGGCGACTTGCTAAAGGTTTTTTCCCTAAAACGCGCTCCAAACGTTCGCGTTCAATACGATAAATTAATTTTTGGTTTCGTTGATTTCGTTCTGAAACACAAGCCGCACACATACACTCATTTTCATGAATTTTAGCTTGTATTTCTTCTGTCGTACTCACTAATTGTCCATTCGATTGAGATTGAATTTTATACGCTAAATCTACTTGAATAAAATTATTATCATCTAAAATACCCGTATACTGTTGTTCATCAAATACTTCTACACGATCACGTATTTTACTCAATGCAGATTTTACATTTCGGTCAAATTGCTTCTGTGTCAATTGTACAGATTCAGTAATCCAATAAAATTGAAGCAACATACTACCAATTAATGCAAAAGACATAAGTCCAATAATCCACCAAATACGTGATTTTTTCATAGGCAATAGATGAAGAAAATATGGTTTATTTCTAAGTATACTACAAATATACTCCTTTGTGGATGTTGTACACCCCACTTTAACAGCAATTTAACGATTTTGGCTCAGAAAATAAATCCTACTTCATTTGATTGCAACCTCTGGTATAATTTTTTGTATCTTAGTAATGGAAAACTTTATAAAAACTTTCCATAATTTAAATTTCATTGAGATAAAATATTTTATAAAATGAATCAGCCTAACAATCTTATTCGAGCCTATCTATTTGCTGTAGCCATGCTTTTCTGCATTCCATTCATTGCTACTGCACAAAATGAAGAAACTATTATTATTAAAGAGGGTAATGCGGAAGCCTGCCCCCCTGGTAGTAGCTTGAAAGCTACTGTTACCATCAAAATGACTGACGAAGAAGGCAATACTACTGTCAAAAAAATCGTCCGAACGGGAGATGAAAGTGAAATTGAAAAAATTCAAGAATTAGTGGAAGAAGAAATTGGCGATTTTCAAGGAGAAGTTGAAGTAGATGTAGACGTTCAACAAATCGCTGCTCGTCCTTCGGGAGAAGAAGAAAATGAAGAAAATGAATTCGTTTTTGAAGAAGAAGAAATTGAAGTCACTGTTGATGGAGATAACATTTTTATCAATGGTGAAAAAGTAGAAGAAGGAGAATTTGATGGTAAAAAAGTCATTATCATTAAAACAGATGATGAAGATGGTTCTTCTACAGAAGACATCATGGAAAAAATTGAAAGCACCACTGAAGATGGTCACCGCCAAATTCGTATCATGCGTATGGATGGTGAAGATGATATGGATGAAATCCTTGAAGATATGGATATCAAGATTGAAGAAATCATGGGTGGCGAAGGCGAAAAACAAATTAAAATCATCAAAAAACGCATAGGTGACGGTGCTATGAATGAAAACCGTCCTTATTTAGGTGTTCAAATCTCTAATGTAGACGAAGGAAAAGGCGTTTATATTGAAGAAGTTATGGACAGCGGCGCTGCTAAAAAAGCGGGTCTTCAAAAAGGTGATATTATCCGTACCATCAATGCACAGCCTACCAATAATTATCAATCGTTAATTGAGTTAATGAACGATTACAAAATTGGGGATCAAATTGATATTCAATACACTAGAGATGGACAAACCAAAAGCACTAAAGCTCTTTTAGGTAAAAAACCTGATATGCGCAAAGTAGAAGTGCATAAATATAAAGGACAGGGTGGTTCTTGGACTGATTTAAATGGTAAAACCTATCGTCTAAAAAAAGATAACTGCTGTAAAACTGAACCTAAACCTCGTTTGGGCGTCACCATCGAAAATGCAGAAGAAGATGGCGGAGCAAGAGTTATTAGTGTAGCCGAAAATTCAGCAGCAGATCGTGCAGGTTTACTTGCCAATGATGTCATTATTAAAGTAAATAAAGAAAAAATAGGAGACATCGACGATTTAATTGATGAAGTACAAGATTACGAAATAGGGGACGAAATCAAAATCCAATATATTCGCGGCAATAAAAAAACAGCTACTAAAGCTACTTTAGCAGCAGCAGCTATGACAAAAAATGGAAGCTGTTGCCCACCGAATTGTTGTGAAGGCAAAAGTGCAGATAGAAAAGTAGAAATCATCATTGAAGATGGCGAAGAAGAGACCATCACAGAAACAATCATTGAAGAAGATATAAATATCCTTCCTGAAAATACGCTTTCTGTTTCTACCTTTGAGTTGTACCCGAATCCTACTTCTGGTCAAGTAACGATCAAGTTTGAAACGCCAGAAAAAATGGCAACGCGCGTGAGCATTGTCGATTTAGCAGGTAAAGAAGTGTTTACGGAAGAAATGCCAAATTTCAGTGGAGTATTCAATAAAAAAATTGATCTTTCTGATTCCAATGAAGGTATTTACTTCTTGAAAATTCAGCAAGGAGCAAAAGTATTCACCGAAAAAATTATTGTGAATCAATAAAAAACTTCTCTTATTTTTTTCAAAAAAAGACTTGTTGGTGTAATTCCCTGCAAGTCTTTTTTATTTTTGTGGCTCATCAAATGTCTAATAAAATGATTAGTATTTCCACTACCCTCAATAATATCCGTGCGTGCCGCAAAAATATACTTGGTATTTTACAATCCCTTTCGCACGAGCAAATCAATCAAATTCCCAAAGGATTTAATAATAATCTTATCTGGAATTATGGACATGTCATTGTCACCCAGCAATTGTTAAACTATGGGCTGTCGGGCATCCCCATGCTACTTGATAAGGAGATCATCACCCGTTATCGCAAAGGTTCAAAACCAGAAGGAGAAGTAAGTATAGCCGAATTTGAAGCACTACAAGCACTCGCTCAATCTACCCTCGATCAAACTCATTTGGATTATGAAGCGGGAAAATTAGCCAACTTTAAAGAATATCCGACTAGTTTCGGCATAACATTGCATTCTATTGACGAAGCAATTACTTTCAATGCGCTACATGAAGCACTACATTTGGGAAGTTGCTTAGCATTAAGAAGAGCTATTTTAGCAGAATAAAAATGTATCATCATGCAAATACCTGAAAATTTAGAAAATCAAATCAAAAAACTAATTAAAGAAGGTAAAGTCATACAAGCAACAGCTTTGGTACAAAAAGAACTCCAACAAGGACTACGTATCTCTAAGGAAATTGTAGATCGTTATCGTTAATTGTATCATTCCTTTTTGTAGTCCTTTTAAAAAAACTAATTTTGCAGCGCATAAAAGAACTTTTCCCATCTAGATTGCGTAGTTAGATACAATATTAAATAAGTTCTTTTTGACAATTGAAAGTGCTTTTAGAATCACAAGTTTAATTTAAACATTGATACTTGTACTTGATCTTGCGCTTGAACTTTAATAATCTAATTAGAAAAATGGGAGTAAACATAGATACCATGATAAAGATTACCTTACCCGACGGCAGTGTTCGGGAGTATGAGCAAGGCGCGTCAGCGATGGATGTAGCAAAATCCATAAGTGAAGGCTTGGCGCGTAATGTATTGTCTGCCAAAGTAAATGGCGAAGTATGGGATGCCAATCGCCCTATTGAAAATGATGCACACGTTCAACTACTCACCTGGAATGATAAAGATGGTAAAAAATCATTTTGGCACTCTTCTGCGCACTTGATGGCAGAAGCTTTAGAAGCCTTGTATCCAAGTATTAAATTCGGTACAGGCCCCGCTACCGATAATGGCTTTTATTATGATGTAGATACAGGAGGTAATCCAATTTCTTCTAACGATTTTAAGAAAATCGAACAGAAAATGTTAGAATTGGCGCGTCAGAAGAACACTTTTGACCGCAAAGATATTTCAAGAGATGATGCCCTCGCTTTTTTCACTGAAAAAGGCGATGAATATAAAATTGAATTGATTGAAAAACGTGGAGCAGATGAAGCATTGACGCTTTATCAGCAAGGTAATTTTGTGGATCTCTGTAAAGGGCCTCATATTCCTGATACAGGCAAAATCAAAGCTGTTAAAATCATGAATGTGGCGGGTGCATTTTGGCAAGGAGATGAATCACGTCAGCAAATGACCCGTGTGTATGGTATCACTTTTCCAAAACAAAAGGAATTGACACAATACCTTCACATGCTCGAAGAAGCGAAAAAACGCGATCATCGAAAATTGGGGGCGGAATTAGAACTTTTCATGTTCTCTGAAAAAGTAGGCGCTGGTCTTCCTATTTGGTTACCTAAAGGAACAGCTTTGCGTACGCGCTTAGAAGATTTCTTAAAAAAAGAGCAAATCAAACGTGGGTATACACCCGTTATTACCCCTCATATTGCGAAGAAGGACTTGTATGTAACTTCTGGGCATTATGAAAAATATGGTGAAGATAGTTTTCAACCCATCAATACACCTCGTGAAGGAGAAGAGTTTTTGTTAAAACCAATGAATTGTCCACACCATTGCGAAATTTATGGGCACAAACCCCATTCGTATAAAGAACTCCCGATTCGCATCGCAGAATTTGGAACGGTTTATCGTTATGAGCAAAGTGGAGAATTACATGGATTGACACGGGTGCGTGGATTTACTCAAGATGATGCCCATATTTTCTGTACGCCAGATCAAGTAAAAGAAGAGTTTTTAAATGTATTGGATTTAACGATGCATGTAATTCGCAAATTGGGTTTTGAAGATTTTACGGCTCAAATTTCTTTGCGTGATCCATTGAACCGAGATAAGTATATTGGCTCAGATGAAAACTGGGATAAAGCAGAACGTGCCATCATTGAGGCAACTCAAGAAGTAGGTTTAAAAACAGTTACAGAACTAGGAGAAGCTGCTTTTTATGGGCCTAAATTGGATTTCATGGTGAAAGATGCCTTGGGTCGTAGTTGGCAATTAGGTACGATACAAGTGGATTATAATTTGCCCGAACGATTCCAGTTGGAATATATTGGTTCAGATAATCAGGCATATCGTCCCGTGATGATTCACCGCGCTCCTTTTGGCTCGATGGAACGATTCATTGGTGTATTAACGGAGCATTGTGCGGGTAAATTTCCTTTATGGCTAGCACCTGAGCAATATAAGATTTTGCCCATTAGTGATAAATTTCAAGCATACGCTGAACAAGTCAAAAATGAACTGGCAACAAAGGATATTCGTGGCACCATTGATAGTCGAGCAGAAAAGATTGGTAAAAAAATTCGCGATGCACAAGTGAGTAAAATCGCTTATATGCTCATTATTGGTGAACGCGAAATGGAAGAAGGAAAGATTTCCGTCCGTAAAGCAGGGCAAGGCGATGAAGGGGCAGGTGATATGGGAAGCATGACCCTTGCAGAATTTGTCGAGCATTTTCAAAAAGAACTATAAAACTATTGAGAAGAGTTGTTTTCAGATAACTCTTCTCTCTTTATTTTCATTTTTTGGATTGGTTTTTGTATTAGTTTTAGCAACTTAACCATAAAAGAACTAAAATCGCAGTAACAAGCTGTTTTTGTTCAAAGAACGCTAATAAGAAGCTTCCCATGCTCCCGATACATGAAAAAATTAGTGTTATCTGTTAAGATTCCCTTAAATTTATCCCGTCTTACTTGTTAGAATCAATAATTTATTTTAATTTGTTGTAACGTATTTTCAATTTGGAAAATTATACTGCATGAGGAAAATTTTACTTCTTTTTTTTATCGGATTTCTTTCATTACAACTACAAGCACAAAGTAGTGAAACTAAGGCTGTATCAAATGCTGCCACAATTAAGGTTTATCCTAATCCTACGACCAATTATATTGCCATTACCGATAAAAACGAAGTGGTAAAAGAAATGTATGTTTATAATCTTATTGGTCGAAAATTAAAGACGCATTATGTCCAGTCAGATAAAAAATATGATTTGTCTGATTTACCCAAAGGACTTTATTTAGTTCAGTTGGTTGGTCATGATAAAAAGGTTATAACTACTAAACGGATTAGCAAACGCTAATTTCACACTATAATAAATTCACAAAAAGATAAGGAAAATCCCTCAGTAGAGATGCTGAGGGATTTTTTTGTAATACTTAGAATAGAACAGTAGTATTACTTCATTGAGATTGTTGGGCCTCTGCTTCAAGCAGTCCTCATAGCATAGCTTATTGACTAAACATATTGCAGACGACACTACTTTACAATAAACGATTGGGTTGATGATCTAATCACATTAGTGATGGTAATATAATATAACCCTTTAGGTAAATTGGAAGTAGTAATCTGCCATTCATTGTTGCCGATGTTCGCCTATTCATCTAAATTGGCGTACTACTTGTCCGTTTGTGCCTACTATCTCTAAATTGACTTTACACAAAGATAACGACAAAAAACGAATATTTAGTTTATCTGTGACAGGATTTGGGAACTTTGCAAGTTTTAAAAATTTAATTTCCCTGCATATCTGCCTGTTATCTCCTAACAAATATATATGAAATTTCAAATCATTTTCGTTTCAACAATAATGATTGATTTATAGTTTTATTATTTTACGTATTGTCCACGAATTAGCTATTTTTAGTTTTACCCAATATACACCTGAAGCAAAACTACTAAGATCTATTTGTTTTTGGGTGGATGTCAGCAGCAATTTACCTACTGTGTTATAAAGTTGAATCTTGTTAAAATCATCTACTTCAATAGTTAAAATATCTTCCGTTGGATTGGGAAATAGCTTCACATTTGTATCTGAAATGATATTATCGACAGCAACTAACAATTCACATGCATTGAGTGTGTCTGGATAAATAAAATCATCTGTTTGAAAACAGGCTAAATTTCCTCCAGGTGGCGGATCAGCAAATCCAAGAAATGGAAATAAATATTCCGTAGTACCAATTCCCTCAATAATAACATTCGAACCAGATACAAGAGAACAACCCATATTAAATTCGTATAAATCCTTTATTATGAATTTTTTCAAAGTATCATCACCAATTATCATTTCTTCAACAGCGATTATTTCCGATTGAATAGTAGTGTCAAAAAATGCACAATAGGAATGAAGTGTATCTCCTTCTTCTAAATTAAAATCATAAATCGTATGAAAAACCTGTTGTATTGAATCATAATATGAAATGATATTATTCTCATAACTTAACATAAAAGGGTATCCAGTTAAAATAGTATGTTCACCATTGTGTATATATTCATATGATTCTTCAAAAATGTGGCATTCTTTTCCTTGAATGCTATCTGTTCCTATTTTTTTTATTCTCCGATAATCAATGTAAGGAGTAGGGCTAATATTGGATTGAAAATACAACCATTGTACATCTCCCGACCAGTCTTGTGCATGAACCAAAGAAATAGAGGGGGAGAGTAAGAGAATAACAAAATAGATTATATTTTTCATATGTTTTCCGTTTCCCGCTAAATTAATAGTCGTATTTTATCTATTCAATATATTGAATGACAGCTAGTTTACATACAACCGTAAAGTCTGTCGTACAGATTGCAAAAAATGATAATACGAATTTCCTCTTCAAGCTCAAGGGGCTATTTTCTTGTACTTGAACTAAAAAATCTAAGATAAATATTTCCCAACTATAGGCATTCGACGTCCCATACCAAATGCTTTTCGGGAGACCCGCAAAACAGGAGCTGTTTGGTGACGTTTAAATTCATTAATGTTCACCAATCGAAGAATACGGCGTACTAATTTTTCATCAAAACCCATTTGAATAATCTCTTTCGGGCCTTGCTGATTTTCGATATATTCAAATAACACCTTATCTAAAATATCATAATCGGGTAAGCTATCGGAGTCTTTTTGATCGGGGCGTAATTCCGCAGATGGGGGCTTAGTAATTGTATTTTCAGGAATGACTTCACCATCTTTATTCATGTAGCGAGCTAGTTCAAATACTTCTGTTTTATAAACATCACCAATGACTGAAAGTCCACCACACATATCGCCATAAAGCGTACCATAACCCACCGCCATCTCCGATTTATTAGAAGTATTTAAAAGAATATTACCAAATTTATTGCTCATTGCCATCAAGAGCATCCCTCGGATGCGCGCTTGAAGGTTTTCTTCTGTTACATTAAAATCTTTTCCCCAGAAATGTGGTTTGAGAGTATCCATATATGCTTCATACATGGACTGAATCGGCATAATATCATATTGAATCCCTAAATTCTCCGCTAATTGGCGCGCATCATTGACCGAATGACCAGAAGAAAATTGAGAAGGCATCAAAATACAACGCACATTATCTTCCCCCAAAGCACGCGCCGCCAAAACCGCCGTTACCGCCGAATCAATCCCCCCTGATAAACCAAAAATAGCCTTACGAAAACCTAATTTTCCAAAATAATCACGAATTCCCATGACCAAAGCATCATGAATAAGTGTCATTTTATCTTTAGGCTGTGTAAATTGTTGTTTTCCTGCATTCACATCTTCTAGTTCATAATATCGAATGGCTTCTTCGAAATAGGGTAATTCATCATAAATTTCTCCATTTGGAGCTATAACTAATGATCCTCCATCAAACAATAATTCGGTCTGTGCACCTGAATGATTCACATAAAACATCGGCAAACCATAGCGTTTTACATTCGCTTTGAGGATACGAATACGCTCTTCAGCATGCGTATAAGAAAAAGGCGAAGCGGATAAATTGAGTACGAAATCTGGTTTTTGCGGCATCAATTCATCTAATGGACAAATGGTGTATAAAGGATTTTCATTACCAATATTCCAAATGTCCTCGCAAACCGTAAGTGCAATCCGTTTTCCTTTAAATTCCACAATATTAAACTCACTGGCAGGCTCAAAATAGCGGTATTCATCAAATACATCGTAAGTCGGCAATAAGGCTTTGTGCTGTACTTGTTGGATTGTTCCATTTGCTAAAAAATAGGCAGAATTGTACAAATCTTTTCCTTCCACTACTGGATTTTTACTAGGTGCACCGACTACTACTGCGATACCTTTTGCGGCTTTCGCCAAACAATCAATAGCTGCCATTCCTTCTTTGATAAAATCATCAAATTCGAGGAAATCTCGTGGCGGATAACCACAAGTTGCTAATTCGCTAAAGCAAATTAAATCAGCTTTTTCTTCTTTCGCGTTTGCGATTGCAGTGAGCATTTTTTCGACATTTCCATCAAAATTACCAATGTGGAAATTGAGTTGAGCAATTGCGATTTTCATGTGTCTTTTTTTATTTATAATTAAGGTCACATGGTACTTATCAGAATTAAAAAGTCATTGTGAGTCTAAAGACTTTTTAATCATGGACGTTTCATGTGATATTAAATCTTTTTTTAAATCTTAGATAAAAATTACGACAATGTATTCTCTCGTTGTCGTCGGCGTCGAGCCTTGACAACGAAAATGGAGGTTCTAGGAGGCGGAGTTACTATCAATTTCCGTTGAACGGAAATTGATAGTAACTCCGCCTCCTAAGACCACCCGTAATAATTGCGAGGACTCCCTGCCAGCCATGTAATTACTTAATAGTGGCAGGCTGGGATGTCCGTCGCAATTATAAAAGAGGATTGTTTATAATTCATTTTTCTTAAATCTATTTTCTTCAAAAACTAAATGATGTAGTTGTTCTTCTTTTTTGATGCTTATTTTAAAATCCATTGGATAAGCCGTTTCATTGGTTGGAAACCATTTTTTTAGCTGATGATTTACTAAAATAAACAATGCCGTCTCCTCCCCTACTGCACAAAATCGTCCAAAACTACCGCTATAAATTGCCGCACCCAAATTTTGATGTAAAAAATCATAATGGGGTTCTACATCATCTGTTGGAACGCCTATTTCTGAAATTTCTAAAATGGAATCTACAGAAAAAGAGGTAGTCGAAGGATAATTTAAATCTCTTCGCGCAATCAATTCAACAATATTGCCATCGGCATCATAAAAATAAATGGCTTTGGCATTCCAATTGGGGAAATCAACAATTGGTGCTTCTTCATCTTTTAAAATCGGTACCCGTTCTTGCAACCATCTCCACGCCTCCACTTCTTGATAAGACGGAATGTTAAACGCAAAATGATAGGGTTTAGATTCCTTTCGTTCTTCAAAAGTGAGTTGAGATCGACCCAATTGAAGGGTAAATTGCTGTGAAGTTGCTGCTATCAATTTCGCCCTTAATATTTGTGTATAGAACTGTTTTTGTTCTTGTAAGTTGGAGGTGTATAGCTGTAAATGATGGATGTACATGATAGTGGTTTTATTTTTTCGCCTCAAAATTTTTGGACATTCATATTTTAGGCTGCTCCTATGGAGCGCATTTTTTTAACTTTTAGGATTATTATAAGCTGTTTGTTCCGCTGGAACAATTTTATTTGAGCTGTCCTCTCGGGACAGCCTGTTAGTGATTCTTCTATTTATTCTCCCCAAAAATCAAATAAATAATCTTCTTCAAATTCGACATCAAATTTTGCTAAAAATTCTAAATATTCATCTTTAAATTTCTTTTTCTGGTGATGTTGTTCTTGGTTTTGAATGTATTTACAAACTCGATCAATCTGAGAATGTGCATATGTAAATGCACCATATCCATTTTGCCACGAGAATTGAAAAGGGGTATATCGTTGTTCACGTATAAATTGAGATGAAGCTGTTTTTATATCACGTACCAAATCCGAAATCTTTATGGTTGGTTTAAAACCTATGAAAATATGAATGTGATCAGGCATCGCATGGATTGCCAATAATTTTTGCTTCCGTTTTGAGATGATGCCTGTAATATATTTATGTACTTCTTCTTTGTGTTCTTTGGGGATCAATGCTGCCCGATGTTTTACTGCAAACACAATTTGAACATACATTTGGGTATAGGTATTTGCCATAATTTGATTTATTAGGCTGCTCCTATGGAGCGCATTTTGTCAACTTTTAGCTTTATTATAAGCTGCTTGTTTTGCTGGAACAATTTTTATTTGAAGTTGTCCAGTAGGGACAAACTGCTTTAGAATTTTTTTTGGGGTGTTTGTGCGCTCCGTAGGAGCAGCCTAAAGTTTATATTACAAGAGTTTTTAATTTTATTGATATTTAAATTCAAAACATTCATCTGGATGTATGTTAATATGCCAAGAATCATTAATATAATTTGAAAAAGCCCAAGCAAGATTTCTTGTTTTCAAACTTTCAAGATAAAAAAACATATAAATTCTATTCATCTCGAAAAAATGACTTTTCTTTAAATACGTAGCAAGTTGTAATATTTCATCTTCATTAATTTTATCTTTAATTTCAATTTTTATCTCTCCTTTTTTAATAGCAAAATCGAGCTTTTTCTCAATAATTTTGAATTTCAACTCCTTTGAAGAATTTAGCGTAAAATGCGACATGTAATCAGAAGCGTTCTTATATTTATCCTCACATTGAACTGGGAGTAGTTGATAACTATTTGCCATCAATTCTATTTGGTAATAATTAATATTCCTTCCTTGCAATCTTCTCATAATTTCATCTTTACTAGAATCATCCATTCTTAATCCAAAAATTATTTCTTTAAGTGCTGTATATTCAAATAGTTGTTCACCCGCAGTATTGGTTACTATCCTTATTTCTTTTTCATAGCTCCATTCTTTCGATTTTACTCCAGTCATTTTTTTGATGAGATTAGATGAATGAAAATCTAAATCTCCAATACCAATCTCTGGAGGTATCGGGGAATATTCTACATTAAAGTAAAATCTATCACTCCTTTTACCAACATTAACTAGTCCTTCTAATTCATACCCTATACAAAATCCTTTATGTGAATCACCATAATGTGCCCATAAAAGCTCATTATCATTAACCTTAGATAAAGAAAAGATACCTAATTCCTCCCTTCGATCCATTAGACTATTAGTAGCTTTCTCTACATGTTTAAAAAATTTATTACCACTACCTTGCACTTCATTCAATGAAGATAAAAATAGGCTGTATTAAGAAAATTTTGATAACCAACAGTCGTTTCATGAGGGTCGTTTAACTCATTTTTATTACTTGCCCAGAAGTAATTATTTTCAAGAGATATTAATTCTCTCTCTAATATTTCTTTACTAGCACTTCGATATTTGTATACAATCATCTTTTTAAAAAAGGATTTTTTTGTTAGCAAATCCAATCAATTTTTCTGTTACCCAAATAGCTATTTTCATAGGCTTACTAATTGTAGTTTTTAATGATTATACCACAAAGATAAGCAAACTTAGTTTAAATAGCAAACTAAGTTAGTTTACCATCCAAGCTATTTAAAATAAATCATCCTTTGAACCGATCTAAAAAAGCTTGGGATACGCGTTTGGGGCGGTGTGTTTTAGCATCTACTAAGCACCATAAAGTACGTGCTTGAACGAGGGCTTTTCCATTTTTATAAAAATTGACAATTCGAGGGAAACGAACCCCTTGAGGAGTTTCAACTGTGGTTTCTACTTGGAGTACATCGCCTAAAAAGGCTTGTTGTTTGTATTGGATGTGGTGTTCTAATACGAACCAGTGGGCATCTTGGGTTTCTTCTTCGGTAAATCTGCTATTCCAATGCTCGCCCGCAATCTCTTGAATCCATTGGACATAAATCGCATTATTGACATGATTGAGGTCGTCTAAGTGGGCTTGTTTGACGACAATTTCTTTTTTGTAGATTTCAAAAGTTGGTTTTTCCATAATAGGTTCTACTAATTATTTTGACAAAATACTTAAAAATATAGTTGCATGAGATATTAACCAAAGAAATAATAGAAAGCTTTAATAATTCTGTACCTTGTGTGTTGCTCTTCTAAAACAACATTATCTACATTGATCAACAACGATTTACGTACTGAAATCCGAACAGCAAGTATCTGGAATTTGATGCTTAAACTATCGCCCGTTGCTATTCTGGCGATGTCAATTAATAGTATTAATACCTTTGTCGATGCGCTTTTTATTGGCCAATTTTTAGGAGAGGAAGCCTTGGCAGGAGTTTCTTTGGCCTTTGCGATTACCTTCTTTACAAATGCTTTTGCTGCGATGATTGGCGTGGGTGGCTCTTCTCTTTTGAGTATAGCGATTGGGGCAAAAGATCATGTTACGCAAGAAAAAGTCTTTGGTACAGTTGTTTTATTGTCCATTATTGCCGCTATTTTGTTAACCATAACTGGATTCTCATTAGCAGAATGGATGATTTCAGGTATTGGCGGAGAAGGACAAATTCTTGATTTGGGGGTGGAGTATTACCAAATGCTCATTTTGGGAGCTGTTTTCCAAATCGTCGGTGTTACACTCAATTTTATAATACGCGCTGAAGGAAAGATCAAGGAGGCGATGTTTATGACTATTGTTAGTGTCATTGCGAATATGATCCTTAATCCTGTACTAATTGGTTACTTTCAACTAGGCGTTGCAGGTGCTGCTTATGCTTCTATTATTTCAATGGTGATTTTGACGGCAATGGGATTGTGGTATTTTATCAATAAACGAACTTCTTATGCGGTTAGACTTAACTTTTTCAAGTTAGAACGCGCTTTGTATCGCCCTATTTTGGGTATTGGTGTTTCTGCGATGATGCTACAATTAATGTTTATTGTACAACAAGTGATTACCTTTAAAATGCTCGATCAATATGGCGATGAACGTGATATTGCTTTTATGGGAGTTTGTTATCGCGTGCTATTATTGATGCTGATTCCAGGAATTGGTTTTTCAAGTGCCATGCAACCTGTAACAGGGATCAATTTTGGGGCAAATGATTATCCACGTGTAAAAGAAGCTTTTTGGAAATTCACATTAGGCTGTGTGTTATTAACCTTGAGTTTGATGTTGCTATTTGTGGGTTTCCCGAAAACTATTTTAGCTTGGATGCTTCCAAATACGACCTTTACCGCGATGGATATTTATCATTTTCGTTTATTTATCGCGCCTGGTTTTTTATCATCCATGTTGATTATGTGTGTCATTTTATACCAATCTATTGGCAATGCAAAAGTCGCAGGTATTATGATGGTACTCCGAGAATTGATCTTTTTTATTCCTCCGATATTAATTCTACCACTTTATTATGGAAAAACAGGTATTTATGCAACGCCATTAATTCAGAATTCATTGACCTTGATTTTAGTGGTCATTATTTTATGGCGTTTGTTTCAGAAATGGGATAATATAGCAGAACTTGCGAGTTAGGAAACTTAGCCAATCATTAGTATATTTTTCATCAAAACAGCACCTGCATAAATTCGCTGACAAGCAACATCGAATCTTCTTGATAATGCCTGGCTAGTAAGCGTTTTTGGTGTAATTGAAGGAGTTCTTCGTCTTTATATATGAAGGTTTTGAGGGTTTTACTTAGTTTAAAAAAGCGTTCAATATCATCTGCCAAAGGAAGATTTTTTGCTCCTAATCCTTGTAAACATTTTTTGAAAGCATTTGCATTATAATAAGGATATTTCGACGGGTAACGAAATGCCAAATACAAAGAAATCATTGCATAATCTTGATAATGCCCTGTATCTATAGAAATAGGATGTGCTCGTCGATATTCAATCATCAACTCATCACAATAAAAACGAAACCGATCACAACGACTATCAATCGCTTTATCTTCATTAAACAAATCAAAAAACATGTGGCGAACAAAATCAGGCTGCAATGTTGCTAACGCCAAAAGCATCTTTTTAGGATAGTAAGCTTCTCGTTTCCAAAGGCGTTTTGTCGTAGCATTCTGGAAGCATTCATCCAGCATCTTTACAAAATCCTCTCGTTCGGTATCCCACTTGTTTTGAAAATGGAATTGTGATTCCCAGAGATACAATAAATCATACGCTTGAGGGCTTTTCAAATATTTTTTGTAGGATTGGATATATTCTTGTATCTTTTTTAACTGCATATTAGTCTAAGTATATGTAATGTCGATTGATTTTTTAGTATTTTTGTAATCGAAACCAAAAATAGAATATTATGGGTTTTTTTGATGAAATAAAAAAATTGTTTTTTGTACAAAAATCAGTAGCCAAGTCTGCTTCTAAAAAAGCGGTTGATGCTGGTAAAGAATTTGGCGATGACTTATTAGACAAATCTTCGGATATGTTTGATATGGCAAAACACAAAGTAAATGATTTAGGTGGTGATATTTTGGATACAGCTAGTACTGTAGGTGGTGGCTTAAAAGAGAAAGCAGGCGATGCACTTAGTTCTGCAAAAGATTTTGCGGAGGACATTACAGGCAAAGCTTGGGATGCTGCCTCGCCAATGGTAGACAAAACAAAAGACGTAGCCGAAAATGTTGGTAAAAAAGTCATAGATACCGCTGCACCAATTTTAGACAAAACAAAAGATGTAGCAGAGAACGTAGGAGGAAAAGTTTTAGATACCGCTGAAAATGTGGGTGGTGTTATTTTAGATAAAGGTGGCGATCTTGCCGAAAATGTCGGTAGTAAAGTATTGGAAAAAGGAGGTGAATTCATGGATAAAGCTGCGGAACTAGGGTCAGATCTAAAAGATAAAGCAGATGCACTCATGGATCGCGCTGATAAAGTAGCGAGTGGAGAAGAAGAAATGGAAACGCTTTCGGAGACTGTCAAGAAAATGGGCGAAAAATTCAATAAAGAAACCGAATTAAGTGGTAAGATTGGATACGAAAATGCGGAAGGAAGCTTATTAGAAGGACAAGATGATTTCTTTTCGAAAGCTGCGAAATATGCAGATGGCGATTATAAAAGTTTTGATAGCCTTTCTGATACTGGTACCCCTGAAATCGTAGATCCAACTCCAGATGCCAAAGCAGACGAGCCGTTTCAAGGAGATATTCATGGTTTTCTAGATGGCGATGGTGACGGTGATCCAATTATTGATGATGCGATTATTGATGATGAAGAGAAGGAGTAACTTAGTAGTTAGTTTGCAGTAGATAGTCATTAGTCGCTTTCCCGCGATGGCGCATTTTTTAGATTTTAGATTTTAGATTTTAGATTTTAGTAAGTTGGTTTAGATTATTGAATATTCCACTTATATTTTTAAGAATTTGAGAAGACGGATTTTAAGTAGTTTCACCTAATTATTTGGTCAATAACTGCTTAAAAAATTCACCAAAAAATTGTTCGTAACCTCCTTCTAGTTAGTTACTTACATTTTTTATGATGAATGCAGTTATTCGACAAGCAAATAAGTTAGGTTACTTATGTTTACAATTAATATTTATTTAAAATTTGCTTTAATAGCTTTATTTCTCCTTGGAGGAACAGCTTTAGCTTTTACTTTTGGTTTTTGGTATGCCTTTCCTTTACTTTTAATTGGTATTGGACTTTTAGTAAGTTATTTTTTATTGGGTACGATTCAATCGGCGGCACAAATGGTACAAACCATGAATTTTCAGGGTGCTGAAGAACGCTTGAATCTAACCATCAAACCTGATTGGCTTTACAAAACTAATCGTGCTTTTTACTATATTTTAAAAGGGACAATTGCGATGAATGATAAGCGCAATGATGAAGCAGAAGCCTATTTAGAAAAAGCAAGAACCATTGAACTTCCTTCTGACAATGAAAAAGCAATGGTGGAATTACAATTAGCCAATATCCATGTTTCTAGAAGTAAATGGAAACAAGCACAATTGCATTACCGAGAATTGAAAAAACTCAAAGTCACCGAACCTCAAATCAAAGAGCAAATTCAGCAATTTGATAAAGTAATGCAGAACCGTGGCTCTATTAAGCAAGCCGCGCGTATGTCAAAAGGAGGTGTTCCAACGCGCCCAGGTGGTAAACGTAGACGACCAAAAATGAGATAGAAAAATCTATTTTTTACATAAAACCATGAATCATCCCGAATTTTGATAGAAGCAAATTTTGAGGATTTCGGAGA
>JAHDES010000092.1:5371-10170 GCA_020628645.1 Saprospiraceae bacterium | reverse complement strand
GTTGAAATTTATACCATCACAGGAGAAAAAGTGATCGAAACAAAATCCGCAAATATTACGGCAAACAGGTATACCATCGATTTGACCAATCAAGCTTCTGGAGTTTATTTAGTACGCCTCATTTTAGGTAGTCAAATAGTAACAGAGCGAATTTCTAAAATTGAATAATCAATTGATATTAAAAAGTGAAAAAGGCTGTCTCAAAGTAATGAGGCAGCCTTTTATTTTTGTAGTAGATAAAAAAAAATGAGCAAAATAAAATCAGTTGTTGTTTTTTATTTGCTTATTCTAATAAATCAATATTTATTTATAACTTTAAAAGTATATACAAATCCCTACGCATACTCAATTAAAATTAAGATGTACAATTTGCCATCTTTAATTACTTTTCTTTTTACCCTTTTCTTCTGCTCTACGAGTTTTAGCCAATATTTTAATGAAGTTGCTCAACAAAAAGGTATTTCCGATACCTATGGTAATGGCGCGTTTGGAGGAGGAATCAGTTTTGCTGATTTTAACCAAGATGGTTGGGATGATATTTCTATAGCCACAGAGGCAGGGCGTCCACCAAGTTTTTATCAAAATCAAGACGGATATTTTGAACAAGTTTATTTTAATGGTTTAAATAATATTAAAGAAACCAAGCAAATTCTATGGGCTGATGTGGATAATGATGGAGATCGCGATCTTTTACTTACGGCTACTAATGCGGGCAATTTTATTCACATCAATGATGGTAACTTTAATTTTTCAAGTGCTCTTTTACCTGGTCCACCAGGTTTTGAAGTCAATTCTCCTAGCTTCGGTGCAGCTATGGCAGATGTAAATAATGATGGTTTTCTCGATATTTTTATTTGTCATCATACCAATAGTATTGGATTGCCAGATCAATTATTCCTTAATCAAGGAGATGGTACATTTTATTCAATAAATAGTCTAATGCCTTGGGATATTACCTATCAATTATCCTTCATGCCTGTTTTTTTTGATATGGATAAAAACCTTAGTCCAGATTTATATGTCGCTGTAGATAGAAATAAACCGAACCAATTGTTTAAAAATATAGAAGGTGATTTTGTAGATGTTGGTTTAGAATACCAGGCGGATATTGTTATTGATGGAATGGGAATAAGTGTTGCTGATTTTGATTCAGATACTGATCTAGATCTTTATATTTCTAATACTCAAGCTGGAAATGTTTTGCTACAAAATTCGGATTCTTTATTTGAGCAAATTGACTTTGGTATTTCTTATAATGAAGTAGGGTGGGGAGTGAATTTTTTTGATTTTGATAATGATGCTGACCTAGACCTTTATGTTTGTGGTGCTAATGAAATAAATCCATTCAAAAATGCTTTTTATGTCAATCTTGGAGATAATTTGTTTGAAGACCAAATAGATGCATTGGGTTTAGTTGAAGATTCTACCTTTAGTTTCTCCAATGCAATTGGTGATTTTAATAATGATGGTGCTCCTGATATTGCTGTACATAATCTTAGTCCAGATAGTTTGATGCTGTGGGAAAACACTAATGATACTAACCATTGGTTAAAAGTAGATTTGGTAGGGACGGTGAGTAATCGAGATGGAGTAGGGGCATGGATTGAGTTATATTTTGGAACGAATAAACAAGTCCGTTATACCCATTGTGGAATCGCTTATTTAGGCCAGAATTCAGATTATGAACTTATAGGAATAAGCACAGAGGATTTAGTGGATAGTCTAATAGTAAAATGGCCTTCAGGTATAATAAATAAATTATATCAAATTCCTACAAACCAAAAGATTAAAGTGGTAGAAGGAAATAATACCTTGACAGATATAAATTTAATAAATACGAATTTTGTATCACAAATTTTCCCTAATCCAACCAAAGACTTTATCTTTGTGGACTTTATGGAAGAAGGTGAATATAATTGGAAATTGGTTAATCAAAGAAGCCAAGTAGTGCAAAGAGGGAATTTCACTGGAAAACAACTAAAAATAAATACAAAATTTGTAGAAAATGGTATTTTCTACTTGCAAATTTTTAACAAGACTAATTTTTCAATTTCAAAAGTATTATTGATCAATTAATATTTTTCAATAAATCCTATTTTATTCATTAAACCTTAACGTATGAAAACTTTTTTTAACTATCTAAAAGCAATAACCTGTACTATGGTACTGGCTTCTTGCTTATTATTAACTACTTCTTCTGAAGCACAGGTTTACCTGCAAGAAGACTTCGAAGGAGTAGCTGCTCCTGCCTTACCTGCGGGTTACACTACAACTAATCCCAATGATGTAGGTGTTTTCATCACAGGAACAGATGCAGAAGCAAATGCTGGTGGATATTGGCCAGTTCCTGCACACACACAATTTGCATTGGCAAATGATGACGTATGTAATTGTGATATGTCTGATGTAAGATTAAACTTACCAGCAATTGACTTAAGTTTAGAAACTGGATCTGTAACTATGACTGCTGAAGCTTTTTATGATAATGTTTATCAAGGCTTAGTAAATGTGGATGTAAGTACAGATGGTGGAGCTACCTATACAACGGTAATGCCACTAACAAGTGTCACAGGCGCATGGCAAGCGATTGAAGTAGATCTATCTGCTTACGCTGGTATGGCAGGAGTAATTGTTTCTTTTGCTTATAATGACGAAGGAGCTTGGGGAACAGGCCTTGCAGTAGATGATATTTTAATCACTGGACCATGTTTCGAATCTGAAGATTTCGAAGCTGTAACGATTCCTGCTTTACCTGCTGGATATACCACAGTAAATCCTAATAATCCTGTTGGGTTTACTTCTTCCACAGATGTAGAAGCAAATGCAGGTGGATACTGGCCAGTTCCTGCAAACACTCAATTCGCAGCAGCAAATGATGATGTATGTAACTGTAATATGAGTGAAGTAAGGCTAGTACTACCAACACAAGATTTTTCTGGTTTAACTGCTGTTACAGTTACTGCTGATGTTTATCATGATGCCACCTATGGTGGTTTAGCACGTGTGGAAGTGAGTACTGATGGTGGTACCAATTGGACCGCAGCAGGCGCAGATATTACTCCAAATGTTGCTTGGCAAACTGTAGAAACAGACCTTACTGCTTATGCTGGTATGGCTGGAGTGATGGTTGCTTATCGATATGATGATACTGGGCAATGGGCAACAGGCCTTGCAGTAGATAATATTTGTTTCTCTGTTCCAGATACTCAATTTGATGCAGAATTAACTTCTGTTGATCGACTTAATGCTGAATATACTGTGATTCCTTTATCTCAAGATGTACCTGTCGTTCTTGCTGGTAGTGTAACTAACAAGGGGTTGATGCCTTTAACAAATGTAACGGTAACCACAAATATTTATAATGGAGCAGCACTTATAAATTCATTTACCTCAACACCCATTGCTACACTTGCTCCAGGTGATGTAGCCCCTTTTGATAGCAATCCAGGAATGCTTGTAATGGGAGCAGAAGGTGCATGGACGACTGAAAATATTGTTTCTGCTGACGAGATGGATGAAGATATGACCAATGATACCTTAGTTTCTGAACTTTATATTGTGACTGCAAATGATTATACAAGAACAGATGGAAATCTTGTTGGCTCATTAGGTATTGGCACAGGAGTTATTTTTCAAGGACATGAATATGACATCATTAATGCCACGCAACTAGATTCATTAACTTTGGCGATTACTGGAGGCGGTTTAGGCGATACGATTACAGTAGATGTATATGAAATGGTAGGTGGAGTTCCAACTACACTTGTAGGTTCTTCTGATGACTATATCTTAACTATGGTAGGTGATGGAACATTAGCAGGTACGATTTTAATTACGATTCCAATGCCTGTGCCAACAGTTCTTAATGCAGGAACATCCTACGCAATCGGAATGACACATTCTGCCAGAGGAACAAATATTGGCTTGGCATATAGCGCCGATATTTTTACATTAGGACGATCATGGATTCAAATTGATGGAGGTGTTTGGTCTAACCCAGAAGATTTGGGTGCTTTTGCTCCTGCATATTATTTAATCGCTCACTTAGGTGTACCTTGTGCAGTAACAAGTACTTCTTCTGCTACAGGAGAAAACTGTGGTGCAATGGACGGAACAGCTACTGCTTCTCCTGTTGGAGGAACTGCGCCTTATGCGTATTTATGGTCTGATGGACAAACAGTGAATCCTGCAGTAGGTCTTGCAGCTGGTACTTACACTGTTACTATTACAGATGCTGCTGGCTGTGAAGCTACAGATATGGCAATGGTTGCAAGCATTGGTGGACCAACAGTTGCTTTAGATGCTTCTTCTAATGTATCTTGTAATGCAGGATCTGATGGATCTGCTAGCATTACTGCTTCTGGTGGAACTGCTCCTTATACTTATCTTTGGTCTGATGGATCAACGGATGAAGATTTATCAGGAGTTGTTGCTGGAACATATTCAGGAACAGTAACCGATGCGAATGGTTGTACATTCGTAGCAGGTCCTGTAGCAATTACAGAACCAGCGGCTATTGGCTATATGGTAGACAATTTCCAAGCCGTTTCTTGTAATGGTGGATCAGACGCTGCAATTGAGTTAACAATTAGTGGAGGAACACCTCCTTATACTTTCCTATGGTCAAATGGATCAACGGATGAAGATTTAGTAGGAATTCCTGCTGGAACATATTCTGGTACAATTACAGATGCCAATGGATGTACTTTAGCATCTCCTCCAATTCCTGTTACGGAGCCTACGGCTATTGGTTATACAGTAGACAATTTCCAAGCTGTTTCTTGTAATGGTGGATCAGA
>JAHDES010000092.1:0-5271 GCA_020628645.1 Saprospiraceae bacterium | reverse complement strand
GAACCTACGGCAATTACAAGTACTGCAACAGCAACCGATGAATCTACAGACGGAGCAAATGATGGTTCTATTTCTGTAGTGGCTACTGGAGGAACAGGTCCTTATACTTACCTTTGGGATAATGGAGATATGACTTCAAATCCAATGGGTCTTGCTGATGGGACTTATACCGTAACGATTACGGATGCGAACATGTGTACTATTGTAGATATGGCAACTGTAAACGCAGGTCCTGTAGGAATTGCAGATGTAGAAGGATTAAACACTTTAAACATCTTCCCTAATCCTACTGCTGGAAACTTTAGTATAAATATCGAATTAGATCGAGCGTTTGAAACGAAGATCGAAATTTATACAGTTACAGGTCAGAAAATTATGGAAACTGAAACGGCAAGTATCACAGCAAAAACTTTCGAGTTTGATTTAAGCAATCATGCAGCTGGTCTTTACATGGTACGTGTAATTTTAGATAACAAAGTAGTTACAGAAAGAATTACGAAATTGAATTAATTCTTTTTTTGAAAATAAAAGGGCGATCACTTAGTGATCGCCCTTTTTTATTTTTACCATTTTAATTAAGTCATTTGGAATAAGGTTCCCAACTACATACATTCCTAAATCCTAGCCAAAGGGTAGGGTTGTCGTAAGTTTGATGATTTGTTATTTTACTTTCTTCTAAACTATGAAACCAACTTCCGCCTTTTGCAATGCCTTTTGTAGAAGTCATTTCCGCAACGTTACCTATGAGTTCGTATAGTGAGTAGTCACTTTTTAGTGAGGAGTTGCTTGGTTTGGTATAATGATAATATGTAGAATCAGATAAAGCTAGTTTCGTATTTTCTTTTGTGAAAAACAAAGAGCTATTTTTCTTTAAATGTTTTTTAGTATTTTTAGATTGAATATCCACTCCCCAATCATCATTATTCGGATTGTTTCCTTTTGAAAATTGCTCCCACTCCTCAATACTCGGTAAACGATATCTTGGTATAAGATAATCTAGATTGGGAGAAATATTTTCATATGTTCCTGAAAAATATCGATCTATTGAAAAGAAATTAGATTCATCAATTGAACTTCGTTCTTGAATAACTCCAGCACGAATTAATATCATTTCAAAAACGCGATCACTTCTCCAATTGGTGTAAGTAATCACTTGCTCATAACTTAAGCCGATGATCGGATAATCGGAATTCATCGGATGAGTGAAATAATTTTCTTCAATAAATTCTGGGTAAGTATTGGGACATGCTTCCCATTGTGATCGATCGGGAATAGATGCTTGGTAGGTTGCACTTTCTTTTCCATAAACTTGTTCTAGCCAATATTGATATTCTAGCCAATCAATGTTGCACAACTCTCGATGATCTACATAAAAATTAGGGCCTATTTCTTCAGTTCCTGGAGGAGCATAACCATCTGTTGCCGCTTTGGTATTTACAACCATACAAGGCCGAGCACATGAAAAGACAAGACAGGCAGTTAGCAATATTCCTCCAAATACAGTTTTAAAATTAATCCACATAACCTACATATTTTAATTGATTTAATTTTTGATTTTCATCAAAGGTAAACGTATAATGCATAAGATCCATCTCGTCTTGTACTATAATTTGATCTACAGCTTTTCCTTGTTCTAAAAAAGTCAGTTCGCTTTTCGATTTTCCTAAGCTCAATTGTCCCGCAAGTTTTAATTTGGGATTGGTAATTTTAGCGCTTTGTAACATCATGGAAACTTTCGATTTATAAAAAACAAACTGTTCGGAATTCGAATTTAATACCACAATCGTATCTACTTGTTTTGGATCATGCCGATTGGGGAATGGTTCTTTTTGTACTCGAAATTTATTGTTTTTATCTAGCGCATAATCTCTTAAATTAACTTCCCATTGGTTTAATAAATCATCGGCAATGACTATGGTATCTTTCGATAGTATTGGGCTTACTTTAGGGGCTTTTATTGGTGTCCCAATTGATTCCTCAGGAGGACTTTGTTTACATTGAATGAATAGTAAAATTGGAATGGTGATAAGCAAAATTAGTTTTTTCATTCTTATGATTTTTGGAATGGATTAATGATATTTTTTTGAAGAGGGGAAATGAGTTAACCTTAAGGTAAAGAAAAGGATTTTAAATTAAAAATGCATGTGATATCAAAAGTTTAAGTGTTAATTTTATATGTTAAAAATATTTAATGAGAATCGGGCGTATTTTGTTTGATAATTTGAAATGTGTAGTGCTTAATTTTACAATATCATTTAAGCAAAGAGTATTTTCTAAAAACAATAATTAAAAACTACATAATGAAAACACGTACAATCCTTTTCAACAAACTTAAAACCTTATACTTAATATTTCTGTGTATTTCTGGATTTTGTTTGTCCTCTTTTTCTAAATCTATTGATCCAACAGCTACAAAAATGATCTTTGATCATATGGTAGAAGTAAATAAGGAATGGTTAAAACAATCTAATTTACCCAAGGAATTATTTCAATCAATTGCATTTAATAATGATATCGAACGTATTCAGTTGCATCTTCAATTGGTTGAACAAATCCTTCGAAATAATACATCGAAGTCATTATCAAAAACGCAAAAAGCCAATCGACTTAAACATTTAAAGGTACTCCGTCTATATTTGAAGAAAGGGTTGTTTCCTATTAATCTTCATCATAAAGAACGCACGCCTTATTTCATTGATCATCTAGGAATAGCATGTGCCGTAGGGCATTTAATGAATGAAGATGAACAAGAGAATCTGACGAGCTTAATTAAACAAGAATTTAATAATGGGTATATTAATGAATTAAAAATTCATTATCCTGCCATTGAAGATTGGGCCAAAATAAACGGTTTTACCATTGATGAACTCGCATGGATTCAACCTGCATACGGGAGCCATAATCAAAGTATTATTGATGCTGGAGAGATTGATGGAGCTATCTACGCATCAGCAGTTGACCCAATAACTAATGAATATATTTTTGCTGGAAACTTTACTACTGTAAACGGAATTCAAAACTTGGGTTCAATCATAGTTTATGATGGTGATCAGGTCTCTAATTTAGGTACTGGTGTGCAAGGTTCCATTTATGCCTTAGAGTTTTTCAACAATACACTTTATGCAGGAGGTGATTTTTATATCAATGGGGAAATTTCCAACCTAGCTTATTTTGATGGTAATTCTTGGATTTCGATTCAAACTGGAGCTATGGAAGGGGTGGTCAAATCTCTTGAAACGTATCAATGTGCCCTAGTGATAGGAGGAAGTTTTACTAAAGTTAATGGCCAAGATTCAAATTATATTACCATTTGGGACGGGAATTCTTTAGGTGGAAGTAATTGTACCACAATCAATAAATTTGCCTTATCAACGAATGGGCCTGTAAATGAACTAGAGGTAATAAATAACAAATTATTTGTTGGTGGTAGTTTCAACTTTGTTGGCATTGGAAATTTTGGAGGTCCTTCTAAATACCTTGCTGCTTTTCAAGATAATAATTGGACAGATTTTTTTAATGGGGACCATCATGAAGTTGTTTCGGTGACTAAAGTTGCACCAAACAACTTATTGATTGCTTGTGAAAAATACAATTTTGGAAATGACTTCGCAACCTATAATTTGGATTTAAAAACGTGGGATTATACACCTACCATTCAAAATAATTATAATTTATCTGGAGGAATTGGATCTGTAGGTCAAGTGTATAATCTTGAGGGAGCCTGGGCTTCTACAGATAAAGGGTTAGTCCATTTGAATACTTTTACATATTACCCTACAAATGGTCCTGTTTATACTTCAAATAGCCAATCTAGTGTCATTTTAATAGCAGATTACCAAGTGGTTTTTGGTGGACTTTTTAATTCATTAACCAATTTGGGAACCGTATATTCTAGTAGTTTGTTTATGCTTGCTGAAAATTCATTCCTGCCTGTTGAGTTATTATCTTTTTCTGGTATATTAAATAATAAAGCGATTCAATTAAAATGGGAAACAGCAACGGAAAGCAATACCAGTCATTTTGAAGTTGAGCGTAGAAATCGCTTTGGTGATTATGAAACAGTAGGTAGGGTAGATGCCACAGGAGAATCGACTTTCAATATTAATTATCAGTTTGAAGATGATCATTTAGATCTTAGTCAGCATAAATGGTATTATAGGTTGAAAATGGTTGATTTTGATGAAACTTTCGAATACTCCAATGAAATCGTAATTCAATCTAAAAATCAAACATTAGTAGAAGGTATTTATCCTAATCCTGCAAGAGATAAAATTAACATTGCACTTCATCTAGAACTGAATGAAACCCATTTGGATATTAGTCTCTTTGATATTAGTGGTAAAAAAGTACATTCTCTTTGGAATGAAAACATGGTAAATATAGGAAGTATCAATAAGTCATTCGATTTACCTCAAATCGCCAACGGTTTATACATTATCAAAATAATTGCTGGAGATTATGTTTACCATCAAAAAATTCAAATTTTTAAATAATAAACCCTCTTAAAAGCTACAAAAATGTCTAGAAAAATAGACAATCCTATCTGAAACTATTGGCCAATGAAATTTCATTGGCCTTAGTTTTTATGGTAAAATTATATTATAGAATAAATTTTTCTAATAATATAGAATTTTTTAATGCATTTTTTTACTGCAAAATCATACGCGTTTAATTTTTTAAATCATTGAAAAATAATAACTTATGAATAATTGTGTTTGTGTTATTGTCTGTATTAATCCTGCAAAAAATGCTTTTTGTACTATTAATCAGTTGAATTTGCCTATATATTTATATCATCAAACAAAAGGAATACATTTTTTCAATAAATATTTAACCATGAGCGTGGATACTAGACTAACTTCTCAAACCTCTCTTCTCCTTGATTTATCAAATGTGATAAATGCGGGGAGTGCCTCTTTAACTGAAGATTTAAATAACAATATACCTAATGCTTCTATAGTAAATCAGTTTTTAGATTTTCAAAAAATACATCAACAAAATCAGACTAGACCTAATCCAAATTATGAAACCTTGGAAATGGATGTAGATGTAAAAGAACTTCAACTTTATTTTAAAATTCTGGATCAAATTCTTAGAAGAAAATATTTCTTAAATAGTATGGATAAATCAACGAATGGCTTGACTTCCCATGTTGATTTTTTAGATTTTTAATCAGCTCTTCATACAAATAAGCAAATAACCGTCGTATCATAGCAGAGAATATTCTGTAATTCAAAACACTGTCCTCCTTAGACAGTGTTTTTTTGTTTT
>JAHDES010000045.1 GCA_020628645.1 Saprospiraceae bacterium | reverse complement strand
GCGAACACTTCGCCTCCTTACACCACCCATAATAATTGCAAGGGCTCGACGCCCGATGCAATTATAAATTTTGCGTTCCACGGAATTTGTCTAAGAACCAAAAAAGGTAAACTCATTCAGGGGAACAAGCTTACCTTTTTTAAAGTTGTGAATTTGAAACAGAAAGAGTATTCTTTCTATTCAGTTTCTATAAACTTGCACTTACGCGTGCAATATATTTATCTATATCTGAACCATCTGGTGAGTTTGGATACTGCTTTTTGATTTTGCTGTAAGCATCTAATGCAGCTTGAAATTGTTGATTTTTCTCGTTCCAGAGACCAATTTTTTTCAAATAATAAGCCGTAAGAGCTTCATTTTCGCCAGCAGAAGCAGCTTTTTGATAACTACTTAAAGCATTGTCCATGTCATTCATCTCAGAATAAATATCTCCTTGAACGCCATATTTCATGATAGAGAACAAATCACTGGTAGGACTAAAAGCATTGATATAATCCATTGCTGCTTTGTGTTCACCAAGATTTAAATAGCAAACCGCCGCATAATATTGTGCTGCATTTGCGCTTTCCGTACCACCATAATTGTCGATAATGTCTAAGAAACCACTATACCCCGGTGCAGGATTCGTTAAGGCTTGTGCAAAAGAATCTTGGTCAAACTTGAGTTGAGCTTGATACATTTGTTCTTGTGCTTCTACTAATTTGGGTGCTTGCACGAAATTTTTATAAGCAAATATTCCACCTATGATAACCACCAATGCTACTAAAGCACCAAAAATCATATTTTGGTTTTGTTCAATAAAGCCAGATGCCTGATCTTTTACATCTACTAAATCGACCAAAGTCTCGTCATTTTGTTTCTGTTTACGTCTACGTGCCATTTCGTTATATTAGATTTATGGATTTGAACAGTTAAATTTTCAGAATGTACTGATTTTTAATTTATAATAAACGATAGAAGCAATTTTTAGATACATCATTTCTACCCTTTTTATAAAAAGCACACAAAAGTAAATAATCTTTGGGGTTAATGCCATTTTTTTTAGCATATTTTAATTAGTAAAGTTAAAAATCAAAAAAACTGTAATTAAGATTAAATTTTATCTTCATATTATTTGTCAAGGTATAAATTAGAATTACCTTTATATAACATTTCTTTTCAATTATAATCCTATCTCTAGATTATAAATTTTTAGGATTCATTTTATCCTAAAAATCTAGCTTAAAGCACTCACGCTTAACTTAACCTAAACTTAACATCAAAAATCTAATTTTTAAACCTTGGCTCGTACTTTTGTGCTAGTTTATTTTACCAAACCCTTAATTAATGTTAGTATGAAAAAACTTATTTCTACACTTTTATGCTCGGTCTTTGCACTGATACTTTTTGGACAATCGTCCATTAGTGGTGTACTTACTGACAAAGCTACTGAAGAACCTCTTATTGGGGCTACTGTTTATTTAGAAGGCACTGACATCGGTGCTATTACAGATTTTGATGGAAATTTTACCATTGAAAATGTTGATGCAGGTACATACAACCTTATTATTTCTTATGTAGGTTATGCCGAAACGAAACAAGAAGTGGTGGTGGGTTCTGATGATGTTTCTCTTGGTTCCGTTATGGCAGAAACAACTGCTGTTGGAATCAAAGCTGCAGAATTTATTGCAAGTAAGGCGATTGACCGTCGAACGCCTGTAGCTGTTTCTACAATTTCAGCTGAAGAAATTGAAGCGAATGTAAGTAATTTAGAGTTTCCAGAAGTATTTCGTTCTACTCCTTCCGTTTATGTAACAAGAAGCGGAGGTGGATATGGAGATGCACGTATTAATCTTCGTGGTTTCAACCAACGAAACATGGCGATTATGATTAATGGTATCCCTGTAAATGATATGGAAAATGGATGGGTCTATTGGTCTAACTGGGCTGGACTTTCAGAAGTAGCTAATGATGTTCAAATTCAACGTGGATTGGGTGCTTCAAAATTAGCCATCAGTTCTGTAGGTGGTACAATAAATGTAGTAACTAAAGCTACAGAATTGGAGCAAGGTGGATACGCACAAGCGGCAGTTGGAAATGATGGTTATCAAAAATATTCCCTTAAATATTCTTCTGGAAAGATGAATAATGGTTGGGCATTTTCTTTCTTAGGTTCTCGTACACAAGGAAATGGTTATATTGATGGTGCATACATTAATGCTTGGAATTATTTTGCATCTATTGGTAAAGAATTTGGTGCTAACAACCAACATCAATTAATTTTAACAGCGCTTGGTGCACCTCAAACGCATGGTCAGCGTACCTTCCGCCAAACCTTGAATACTTATGTACCTGATAATGGAGAAGGCGATTATGCGGAGCAAATTCAAAATGGCGTAGTAGCCGATTATGATGAGCGTACTGATTATGGTGGCGAAATAGGAAAACTTTCTGGGCCAGGCAATGTTCGCTTCAATTCTGATATGGGAATTAAAGATGGCGAAATTTATAACATCCGTGAAAATTTCTACCACAAACCTCAATTTTCTTTAAATCACTATTGGACAATTAACAATAAGGCGTTCTTAGCAACTTCTCTTTACTATTCTATGGGACGTGGTGGAGGAACTGGAGATCGTGGTTCTATTGATGGTAGAGCGACTTGGGGATACACTGACGCAAATGGTCATGTACGTGTAGATGATATCGTTGCTTGGAATCAAGGTCGTGGAAATATTGATGGTTTTCCTGAAGTTGGAAATGCAAGTACTTACGCTAGTGAACGAAACGGTTTAATTCGTCGTGCTTCTATGAATGAACACAATTGGGTTGGTCTTCTTTCTAAATTAGAAATAGGATTAAATGATAATCTTAATTTAATTGCTGGTATTGATGTACGTCAATATACAGGTTTACACTATCGCAAAGTTGTAGATTTATTAGGTACTGAAGGATGGGTTGACCCTAGAGATGTTAATGCACAATCATTTACATTTGATGTAAATGGTGATGGTGAAATTGATAGCAAGGAAACAGGTAAACTAGTTGGTGAAAGTAGTGATGGTTTTTATGGATTATTTGGTAATCCAGGGCAAGAAGGAAAAATTCACTATGACAATGATGGTGTAGTAGGATGGCAAGGTGCATTTGGAGAGTTAGAATATAACAATGAAAATTTCACCGCTTTTGGTTCACTTTCATTATCAAATACAAGCTATACACGTGTTGATCGTTTCAACTATTTAGCAGGAAGTGAAAATGAAACTTCTGAAACCTTCAATTTCTTTGGTTATAATGCTAAAGTTGGTGCAAATATCAATATCGACCGTGCAAATAATATCTTTGTAAATGCAGGTTACTATTCTCGTGCGCCAGGTTTTGATGCAATTTTCCCTCGTTTTAATAACGTAGACGTTAATGCAGATGCCTTAAATGAGCAAGTATTATCTTTTGAAGCTGGTTATGGATTACGTGCTGGTCAATTACGTGCTAATATAAATTACTATTACACAAGCTGGCAAGATCGTACCTTCTCTGAGCGATTCAGTGATGCAAGTGGAATTGACTTTTTTGCAAACATTCAAGGTATTGATGCTTTACACCAAGGTTTAGAAGTAGAAGTTGGTTATACTCCAATTGACCGTTTACGTTTTGATTTAATGGGATCATTTGGAAATTGGGAATGGAAAAATGATGTAGAAGCAATTATTTCTGATGAAGACAATAATGTTGTTGGAAATGTAAATGTGTATGCAGATGGATTGAAAGTTGGTGATGCTGCTCAAACGACAATTGGAATTAGAGGTTCTTATACCTTACCATTTGGCTTAGGAATAGATGCAGAATACCAATTCTTTGACAACTTATATGCAGAATTTGATCCTTCTGATCGTTCTGATATTGCTAGTAGAGGATCACAGCCTTTATTATTGCCATCTTATGGTTTATTAAATGCTGGTCTTACGTATAATTTACCTGTTGGAGAACAAAATCTTCGTTTCCGTCTTCGTTTGAATAATGCTTTAGATGAGTTGTATATTGCAGAAGCCAATGATGCGGATGATTTACAATCTGCTCGTGGTTACTTTGGCTTTGGTCGTACTTGGACGGCTAGCGTGAAGTATTCATTCTAAGAAAGGAAAATATAAGTTTACAAAACTCCTTTTAGTTTTGTAAGCCGTCTTGGAGCGTTTTTGTGTGATTTAGTATTAGTCATGCAAAAACGCTTTTTAATTTAAAATCGATAATTCAGCTAAACTAATCTTACCTTCATAGATCGCTTTTCCTATAATAGCTCCTGAGCATCCTAGTTTTTGTAACACACCTAAATCCTCCAAATTAGAAACGCCACCACTTGCAATCAATTGGATGGAGGGAAATTTCGATATTATTTTTTGGTATAATTCAATAGATGGCCCTTTCAACATGCCATCTTTAGCAATATCAGTACAAATTACTTGTTGAATCCCTTTTTTGAGATAAAAATCTAAGAAATCAAATAAATTCAAATTACTAGTTTCTTTCCAACCATGCGTGGCAATAAACTCTCTTTTTACATCTGCCCCCAAAATGATTTTATCCGCTCCATACTGATCTATCCAAGACAAAAATAAAGCTTGATTTTTAACAGCAATACTTCCCCCCGTAATCATAGCTGCACCACAATCAAAAGCTATTTTGATCGACTCATCTGATTTAATGCCTCCACCAAAATCTATAATTAAATCAGTATGGTTAGCAATACGTTGAAGCACTTTCCAATTCACAATTTTTTGACTTTTCGCCCCATCTAAATCGACCAAATGAAGACGTTGAATTCCATGATCTTCTAGCTGTTTCGCCATATCTAATGGATCTTCAAAATAAGTACTTTTTTTTGCATAATCGCCTTGTGTGAGGCGTACACATTTTCCGTCGATAAGGTCTATAGCTGGTATGATTTGCATAGATTACAATTTTATAAAGTTTTCCAAAATAGCTGCCCCTATGCTACCCGATTTTTCAGGGTGGAATTGTGTAGCATAAAAATTATCTTTTTGCAAAGCCGCACTAAATGGGTGTACGTAATTGGTAGTAGCAATTGTATGTTTTCCTTGTTCCACATAATAAGAATGTACAAAATAAACGTATTGATTGGTCAAAGCTTGATGAAATAAAGGTTGCTTTATTTCATGAATGGTATTCCAACCCATATGAGGTACTTTTTCTCCATTTTGAGCTTTGAATCGCCTAACATCTACATCAAATATTCCCATACAAGTGGTATCATTTTCTTCGGAGTATCGGCACATCAATTGCATCCCCAAGCAAATCCCCAAAACAGGTTGTTTTAGTTGTGGAATGAGTTGATGAAGTTGTTTTTCTTTTAGAAAATTCATGGTGGTGCTTGCCTCCCCTACCCCTGGAAAAATGACTTTATCCGCAGATAAAATTTGCTCTGGATTATCTGTCAAATTTGGTGAAATCCCAAGACGTTGTAGGGCATAAATGACGGATTGAGTATTACCTGCGTTGTAGTCGATGATGGCTAAATTCATGTCTAAATTATGATTTTGCGAGTTAAGAAACTCGCTTAATATTTTTTAGTGAAGTTAGGAAACTTCACCTATCAGTTTTTTATTTTAAAATATAATATCTACTTGAAAGCTATTATAATACTCCTTTTGTAGAAGGAATTTGATTGGAAGATAAGTCGCGTTGTTTTGCTTTTTTAATGGCTTTGGCAAAAGCTTTAAAAATAGACTCAATTTTATGATGCTCATTATTCCCTTCCACTTTGATATTGAGATTACATTTCGCCGTATCAGTAAACGATTTAAAGAAATGATAAAACATTTCTGTAGGCATATCACCTATTTTTTCACGTTTAAAATCAGCTTCCCAAACCAGCCAAGGTCGTCCACCAAAATCAATGGCTACTTGTGCCAAACAATCATCCATGGGCAACAAAAAACCATAGCGTTCTATTCCTCTTTTATTTCCTAAAGCTTGTAAAAAAGCTTCTCCTAAAGCCAATGCTGTATCTTCAATGGTATGATGTTCATCAATGTGTAAATCGCCCTTAACTTGTACACTTAAATCAGAATTAGAATGCTTTCCTAATTGGTCGAGCATATGATCAAAAAAGCCTAATCCTGTAGCAATATTAGTTTTTCCAGTACCATCTAAATTGAGATCAATGAGAATATCTGTTTCTTTCGTTGTGCGACGAATTTGTGCCTTTCGAGCAGGATGACAAAGAAAATTGGTGATTTCTTCCCAACGATTGGTTTGAAGTGCAATCGTATCCTTTAAATCAATGTCATTCGCTAGATGATCGTCGTCTGTATCAGCGGATTTACCAAAGAAAATTCCTTTTGCACCAAGGTTTTTCGCCAATAACATATCTGTTAAGCGATCTCCAATAACGATGGAATTTTCCAAATCAAATTCATCAGAAAAATATGCTGTTAAAAGACCCGTTTGTGGTTTTCGGGTAGGCGCATTATCCTTTGCGAAGGTTCGATCAATGTGGATATTGTAAAATTCTAAGCCTTCTTTTTGGAGTGTTTTTACAATCAAATTTTGAGGCCCCCAAAACGTTTCTTCTGGAAAACTACTTGTTCCCAATCCATCTTGATTCGTCACCATGACAAAAATAAAATCCATTTGTTGGGCTATTTTTGCTAAACTAGAAATCGCTTTGGGTACAAAAGCAAATTTCTCAAAACTATCCAATTGATAATCAATGGGCGGTTCTTCAACGATGACCCCATCACGATCGAGAAATAGGATTTTTTTCTTCATGCTACAATTGTTGAGGTGATATTTTGTAATGCTTGAATAAGTGTTTCATTTTCTTTGGGTGTACCGACCGTAAATCGTAAGCATCCTTCACATCCATAAACGGTACTTCTATTTCGTACAATGATGCCTTTTTGTAATAAAACATCATAAATTTGATCGGGATTTTTCACTTTTGCTAAAATAAAATTAGCATCTGAAGGAAATATTTTTTCTACCAAATCCAATTGTGAAAGCTGCTTTAGTAAACGTTCTCGTTCTTTTTTAATACCAATTAATTCTAGGTGAAACTGAAATTCATTATTGAGATTTTCTAGTGCCTTTTCTTGACTTAATTGATTGATATTGTAAGGCGGTTTTACTTTATTTAAATAATGCAAAATCGTAGGATTGGTAAAAGCCATTCCCAAACGAATTCCAGCTAGTCCCCAAGCCTTAGAAAAAGTTTGTAATACTACCAAATTGGGATAATCTTGAATTTTTTGTGACCAACTTTCTGTTTGTGCAAAATCACTATAGGCTTCATCAATAACCACAATTCCTTTGAAGTTTTCCATTAGATGAAAGATGTCTGCCTCTTCAAAACAATTTCCAGTAGGATTATTCGGGGAACAGATAAACAGAATTTTCGTCTTTTCTGTAGATTTTTTAAGAATTCCGTCCACATCTAATTGAAAATCAGTTGATAAGGGTACTTTAATACATTCTACATTATTAATTGCCGCGCTTACTTGATACATTCCATAAGTAGGCGGTAAAATGAGAATTTGATCTTTTGCAGGTTCACAAAAAATACGAATCAATAAATCTATGGCTTCATCACTCCCATTTCCTAGAAAAATGTGTTCAGGGGATACTTTTTTTATCGCTGCAATTTTCTGTTTTAGTTCCTTTTGATAGGGATCAGGGTAACGATTGTAGCCATTTTGAAATGGATTTTCGTTAGCATCTAAATAGACCTCTGCTTTACCTGTAAATTCCTCTCTTGCAGAAGAATAGGGTTTTAATGCTATGATATTGGGTCGAATAAATTGTTTAATATTCACTTTTATCGTTTATTTTATTGACTACGCTTAGACTGTAAAATTGGTTAAAATTAGAAGCTAATTGCTTAATCGAATACTTACGGCGTTTTTATGAGCCAGTAATTCTTCTGCCTCTGCCATTTGTTCCACAGTATTTGCTATATTTTGTAATCCTTTTCTTGTTAATTCTTGATAGGTAATTTTTTTACAAAAACTATCTAAAGAAACACCACTATAGGCTTTTGCAAAACCGTTTGTGGGCAAGGTATGATTCGTTCCAGATGCGTAATCTCCAACCGATTCAGGGCTATAATTCCCTATAAATATAGAGCCTGCATTGACCACTTTATTAGCAAATTGTCTTGCTTGTTTGGTAGCAATAATTAAGTGTTCTGGAGCATATTGATTAACTAAAACGAGGGCTTCTTTTCGTTTATTGACGATAAAGATTCGACTATTGGAAAGGGCAACTTTTGCCATTTTTTTACGCGGAAGTTGTTTCAATTGATGTTCCACCTCTTGCTTTACTTTTTTAGCAATTTTCAAAGAAAAACAAACAAGCACCACTTGGCTATCCACTCCATGTTCTGCTTGAGATAATAAATCGGCTGCTACAAAAGCTGGATTCGCCGTTTTATCTGCAACTACCATTACTTCTGAAGGGCCTGCTGGCATATCTATCGCTACTCCATCTTCTTGAACAAGTTGCTTGGCAGTGGTGACATACTGATTGCCAGGGCCAAATATTTTATACACCTTTGGAATACTATCCGATCCGTATGCCATTCCTGCGATTGCTTGAACTCCACCAATTTTATAGATTTTTGTAATTCCAATCAAAGAAGCTGTGTATAAGATAGCAGGATGTATTTTACCATTTTTATTAGGTGGCGTACATAAAATTATTTCTTGACAGCCCGCTAATTTTGCAGGTATTCCCAGCATCAATATCGTAGAAAACAAAGGAGCAGTTCCCCCTGGAATGTATAAACCCACTTTTTCAATACCAATAGATTTTCGCCAACATCGAACTCCTTTCATCGTTTCAATCTCAACTATAGGTTCTTTTTGAGCAGTATGAAACTGTTTAATATTTTTAGCGGCTTGTTGGATGGCTGCTTTTAATTTAGGAGTAACTTTTTTAATAGCTTTTTCAATTTCTTTTGGATGGACTCGAATATCTTCTAGTTCTACTCCATCAAATTGTTGCGTATATTGACGTATGGCTTCATCTCCTCTTTTTTGAATATCGTTAAGTATTAAACGAACTTTTTTTCGTAAGCTTTTAGCATTGAAAGTGGGTCGTTGAAGGAGTTTTTTCCAATCTTTCTGAAATGGCTTTTTTATGATTTGCATTGGTAGCAGATTGTATTAATTGTGTGAATTTAAGATTTAAACTACAGAATCATCTTTTCTACAGGCATCACAAGAATTCCTTCTGCACCTGCTGTTTTGAGCTGATCTATGATTTCCCAAAAATCAGTCTCTCTAATCACTGAATGTAATGAACTCCAACCTTCTTCTACCAAGGGAACAATAGTTGGACTTTTCATACCAGGTAAAATGGAAGTGATTTTTTGAACTTTATCATTTGGGGCATTTAATAGAATATATCGAAATTCTTGCGCAGTTTGCACTGATTCTATACGAAAAAGAAGTTGATCGACAATTGTTTGTTTTTTAGGATTAAGATTGGGATTGGTCACCAAAACGGCTTCTGAATCCATTACCTTTTCTACTTCTTTTAAGCCATTACTAAATAATGTACTTCCAGAGCTTACAATATCACAAACGCCATCTGCTAGTCCAATATTAGGTGCAATTTCTACAGAACCACTAATTTTGTGTAATTCAGCTTGAATTCCATTTTTTTGAAGATATTTTTCTAATATTTTAGGATAGGAAGTTGCTATTCGCTTATTTTGAAAAAAGGATAAACCAGTATAATTTTCTGATTTTGGAATGGCTAAAGAAAGACGACATCTAGAAAAACCTAATTTTTTAGCGACTAGGATTTTTGCTTGTGTTTCATCGACTACATTTTGCCCCAAGATGCCTACATCTGCTACTCCGTCGGCGACATATTGAGGGATATCATCATCTCGTAAGTAAAGAATATTCGCTGGATAATTTACAGCAGGAGCAATCAATTGATTTTTGCCATTTTTAATTTTGATGCCACATTCTTTTAATAATGATTTTGAAACATCGCTTAATCGACCTGATTTTTGAATCGCAATTTTAATGGTAGTTTGCATTGAATTTTTATAATTTATGGTTCTTTGACAAAAAAGAAAAGTGGCTTACCATCCTAATAGATGATAAGCCACTTTGGTTGTGTTATTTATAATATATTTCTAACAACCTTCAATATCGTCACCTATTATAATGGGCATTTCATTATAATGATGGTGATGATGGATGTTAAAAATTGTATTCATTAATTTTAAATTGATGGCACAAATGTAAAGTCTATAACGCAAAAAAACAACACTTGTTGATTTTTTATGAAATTTATTTTCGATCCACAATCACAAAAGTATCTGCAAATTTATCATGTACCCCTTGCTGAAATTGGTCAAATGCCACACTCAACATTAGTAAAATAAAGGCAAAACCATAAGCAGTACTTACAGTGGAAAGATAAAATTCATTGACAAATTCGCCATATTCCAAAAAATTATCAATTGAAGCAAAATCTTCATGAGTAAAGATCATAATATTCAAGGCAAGTGCAATAGCATAATTGATGATCCAAGGAATATAGCGTTTAAGGGCTTGATCTAATTCTATGGCTTGGTATTGTTCATTAACGACTTTCAAACCTAAAGCCATTTTACCAATAGTAGCCGTTTTTTTCCATTCAAAATAAGGCTTGTATGCTACAGCTATGGCAAAAGTAAAGAGGTAAAGGGTAAGCGATTTCCAAGAAACAAAATTATTATAATCAATAAGAGCTAAAGGAACCAAAACAAAGGAATCTATAATTGACGCAAGCACCCGTTGCCAAAAGGAAGCGTATACCACATTTGGAGTTGAGGTATCAAAATCTTGATCTAATATCTCCTGATTCATCTATTTTAGCATTAAATATTTCCCAATAATTAAAACCAAGAACTTCGTCTTCGGCTGCGTGTCGTCTTTACACCTAATGCGCCTAAAATACCTCTTGTTACCTCACGAATGACCCGCTTGCCTGTTGTACTGGTAATAGCTTTTTCAAAGGTTGATTTTTCCTTACGGGAAGAACTTGAACGAGACGAAGCTTTAGCAGCTTTCTCCTTTTGTTTGCGTATTTCTTCCTGTTGCTCTTCCTCTTGAGCAATTTTAATTTTTTCGCCTAAAATTTCATAGGCACTTTCTCGATCAATAACTTCATTGTACTTTTTGACGAGTTTAGACTCCGCCAAAATATCATCAATTTCACCCTTCGTTAAGACATCCATTCTTGATTGAGGAGCGCGTAAGAGGGTATGGACTAAGGGGGAGGGAATTCCTTTTTCATTTAAAACAGTAACCAAAGCTTCGCCAATCCCTAGTTCTGTCAATAATTGATCCGTATCATAATAATCTGTAATAGGATAATTTTGTGCCGCTAATTTGATCGCTTTTCGATCTTTTGCAGTAAACGCACGTAAGGCGTGTTGCACTTTTAAACCAAGCTGTCCTAAAACATCATCTGGAATATCGGCAGGATTTTGAGTGACAAAAAATAAACCTACTCCTTTTGATCGAATTAGTTTTACAATGGCTTCTATTTGATCGAGTAAAGCATCAGAAGCTTCTTCAAAAACCAAGTGAGCTTCATCTATAAAAATGACTAATTTAGGTCGATCCATGTCTCCTTCTTCTGGAAAATTGGCATAAATTTCAGCCAACATTTGCAACATAAAAGTTGAAAACAACTTTGGTTTATCTTGAATATCCGTTAAACGAATCACGGATACCATACCCTTGCCATTTTCATCAATACGTACTAAATCATCGACTTCAAAAGAACGCTCTCCAAAGAAAATATCTGCTCCTTGTTGCTCTAATTCTACAATTTTTCGAAGGATGGTTCCCGTCGAAGCAGTAGAGATACGACCATATTCCGCTGCAAATTCTTCTTTCCCCTCACCCGTAGCAAATTGAATGGTTTTCTTTAAATCTTTTAAATCTAATAAGGGTAATTTATTATCATCACAGTATTTAAAAACAACTGCCATGATCCCAGATTGTGTTTCTGTTAAATCCAATATTTTAGAAAATAAAACGGGGCCAAATTCAGAAACAGTCGCTCTTAAACGTGCGCCTTTTTCTTCTGATAAGGTTAAAAATTCAACTGGACTTGTACCAGCAGAAAAGGGAATCCCAATTTTTTCGTGGCGTTCATCAATTTTTGGATGTCCTCCTGATGCAGCCGCTATTCCACTTAAATCTCCTTTAATGTCCATTAATAGCACTGGTACACTATTCGCAGAAAGTTGTTCAGCGATAATTTGAAGGGTTTTGGTTTTACCTGAACCTGTTGCACCTGCAATTAAACCATGACGATTCATCGTTTTTAAAGGTAATCGTACCAACGTATTGGTTTGGCATTCTCCCTCAAGCATTGCTCCTCCTAAAATGATGGATTCTCCTTTGAAGGTATAACCGTCGTTGATTTCTTGGATAAATTTATCAGTATTGGACATAATTTATTTTGATATTTTTAGAATAGTCACAAAGTTAATAAATGATAAAAACTTTTGATTTGATTAGTAACTATTTTTATGACGGTGAATTTGGTGAAATAGGTTCAATTAAATCCCATAAATTACCATATAAATCTGCAAAAACGAGTACTTTCCCATATTCATGTGTAGAAGGTTCGCGAACTATTTGAATATTTTCTTTTTTCAGGTGTTCATAATCGCGATTTAAATTATCGGTATGCATAAATAAAAAGACCCGCCCACCCGTTTGATTTCCGATACGACTAGCTTCTTCTTTATTTTTGGCACGAGCTAATAAAATGGAAGCTCCAGAATTTCCTTTAGGTGCTACACGAACCCATCTTTTGGTAGGCGAAAGTGGAGTATCTTCGAGTAATTCAAACTTCAATTTTTGAGTATAAAAAGTAATAGCTTCGTCATATTCTTTGACGACCAATGCCATTTGAAAAAAAGATTGTTGCATAGATATTATTTTGTTGCAAGTTAAGCATTCTGCCAGAAATCATAAGGAAAAGGATAATAGGATTTTCATTTATAAAAAAAGCATCCTAATTTTTGTATTAACAACTCATTTAAACTTCTTCAAAATTGATTAACAGTATCTTTCAATAAAGAAGAACAACTTGCACTTGTATTAAATATTGATGCTTTTTTAATGTCATTTTTAATTTTGAGCCATTACTTCTGTATATTCGCGTCGATGGAAAAAACATTAGCTCAATACGATAAAGCAGTTGCTGCTTGTAGCATTATATTCTTGAAAAAGACCAAGGATTATGGTACAGCTTGGCGGATTCTCCGCCCTTCTTCACTGACGGATCAATTGTTTATAAAAGCCAGTCGAATTCGTTCTATTGAAGAAAAGAAAGAACAAAAAATCGCTGAAAACGTTGATTCAGAATATATCGGTTTGGTGAATTATAGTTTGATGGCATTGATTCAATTAGATTTGGCAAAAGATGCTCCTCTGGAAATGGAATTGGCAAAAGTAGAGGAACTTTATATGAGCAAAATGAAAGAAACCCGTAATTTAATGATTGCTAAAAATCATGATTATGGGGAGGCATGGCGTGATATGCGCATTAGTTCTTTAACGGATTTGATCTTAATGAAACTCCTTCGTGTAAAACAAATTGAAGACAATGAAGGAAAAACATTAATCTCGGAAGGATTAGATGCTAATTATCAAGATATTATCAATTATGCCCTTTTTGCATTAATTAAATTAGACGAAAAGAATTCTTAAACATACTAGAACTTAACAAACTCGTCGAATAAATTCGACAATCCTAGTAAATTCTAAATAAAATGACACTTACCACTGTATTAATTTATATTGCAATAGCTGCCTTAGTTTTAACTGGAATTATCGGCGGAGTCTTTAAAAAAACGAAGAATTGGCTACTAAGTTATCTTCAAAATTTTTGTGGAGCTTTATTCATCTTTTCAGGATGGGTAAAAGCGGTTGATCCATTAGGTACAGCTTACAAAATGGAGCAGTATTTTGCAGAATTCACCACTCATATGCCTGCCTTAACGGGGCTTTGGGAATTGATGGGGAGTTTTACCGTTTTATTTTCTGTGGTCATGATCATTTTAGAAATTGTTCTAGGAATTATGCTCATTATTGGAGATCGTCCTAAATTAACAGCTTGGTTATTCTTTTTGATCGTTGCATTTTTTACGGCTTTAACAGGATTTACTTATTTAACTGGGCACGTGCCGGGAGATGCTACTTTTTTCCAGTTTGGTCAATGGGGCGACTGGGTGGAAACGAATATGAAAGTAACCGATTGTGGATGTTTTGGAGATTTTATTAAGTTAGAACCTTTTACGTCTTTTATGAAAGATGTATTCTTGCTTTTCCCAGCAGTTTTATTCTTGTTTACTACCAAAAAAATGCATCAAGTTTTCACGCCTACGATACGTAATGTCATCGTAGGAGTGAGTACCATAGGTTTGATCTTTTATTGTTTATCCAATTATCATTGGGATATTCCAGGGCAAGATTTTCGTCCTTTTAAAAATGGAGTAGACATAGCTGAACGTAAACAAATGGAGGAAGAGGCACAAACAAATGTTGAGATTACGCATTATGAAATGACCAATAAAGCAAGTGGAGAAGTAGTGAAAATTCCTTTTGCACAATACATGAAAGAATTTAAAAGCTACCCCACTGCTGAATGGGACTTAGAGCAAATCAAAACCGATCCTATCATTCCTCGAACGAAAATTAGTGATTTTGAATTTTCTAATCTATCAGGAGAAGACGCTACAGAAGATATTTTAGGTAGAGAAGGTTATCATTTCTTGATCGTTTCTAAAAAAATGAAATACGATTCTCAAAAAGATAAATATACTTACCAAGACACAACTTATGCTATTGATACCGTACGAATTGATGGTACAGATAGCACCACTATTGTAAAAAGCATCGCTGATGTTCAAACTAAAGAAGCTACTCGTGAAAATATCATCTGGGATGCTGATTATCAAGATAAGTTTAAAGATATTGTCAATCCACTAGCTGCTGCTGGAGAAAAAGAGGGAGTTATGACAGATGTGATTATTTACGGTATTCCTGATGTGGTAGAAGACTTCCGTCATGCCACACAAACGCCCTATCCATTTTATACTGGAGATGATATTCTATTAAAGACCATTATTCGTTCCAATCCAGGGATCATTTTGATGAAAGATGGCGCAATTGTCAAGAAATGGCATTATAAAAAAGTGCCTGATTATGCGACGATAAAAGCGCAATACATGCAGTAAAAACAAAATAAAATTTTATATCATAAAGGCACAAGAGTAGTTTAGCTTTTGTGCCTTTTGTAATTCTAATTCGCCCACATTTTTTTCAAAATAGCTAATTATTTCACCTTGATTATAGTTTAAGTTTCGTAACTTTGTATCCCGTAATTTAAAAATTTATCATCACTATGACGAAGTACATTTTTGTTACGGGAGGGGTTACATCTTCACTCGGTAAAGGTATCATTGCCGCCTCTTTAGCCAAGCTTTTACAAGCTAGAGGCTTCCGAACTACTATCCAAAAATTTGATCCTTATCTCAATGTAGACCCAGGTACACTCAATCCCTACGAACATGGTGAATGTTACGTTACTGATGATGGTGCAGAGACAGATTTAGACCTTGGTCATTATGAACGCTTCATCAATACGCCTACTTCTCAAGCCAATAATGTTACTACAGGTCGTATCTATCAAACAGTGATTGAAAAGGAACGAAAAGGAGCTTATTTAGGAAAAACCGTGCAGATAATTCCACACATTACAGATGAAATTAAGCGCAGAGTACAATTATTGGGTAAAACCAATCAATATGATATTGTCATTACCGAATTGGGTGGAACGGTTGGTGACATTGAGTCACTCCCCTATTTAGAAGCGCTTCGTCAATTACGTTGGGATTTGGGAAGTGATAATTGTGTAGTAGTTCACCTTACTTTGATTCCTTATCTAAATGCTGCCAAAGAATTAAAAACCAAGCCTACTCAACATTCTGTCAAGCAATTGTTACAATGTGGTATTCAACCTGATATTCTAATTTGTCGTACTGAACGACCTATAAATATGAGTATCCGTCGAAAACTGGCCTTGTTTTGTAATGTAGATAAAAAATCGGTGATTGAAGCAATAGATGCAGAATCGATTTATGATGTACCGCTCTTGATGTTAAAAGAAAATTTGGATACAACAGTATTAATGAAACTTCGTCTTGCAGACAAACAAGAACCTGATCTTCGTAGATGGAAAAGTTTTCTTGGAAAACTCAAAAATCCCTTATACGAAGTACGAATTGGTTTAGTAGGGAAGTACAATGAATTGCAAGATGCTTATAAATCTATACATGAAGCTTTTATTCATGCTAGTGCTGTTAATGAATGTAAAGTCATTGTAGAACCCATTCATTCAGAAGCTTTGGAAGGAAATATGGCGGATTTGGAGAAGAAATTAGGGCATCTAAATGGTGTTTTAGTCGCACCAGGATTTGGAGAACGGGGTATTAGTGGGAAATTACAAGCCATTCGTTATGTTCGAGAAAATGGAACTCCATTCTTTGGGATTTGTTTAGGAATGCAATGTGCAGTGGTGGAATTTGCTAACAATGTCCTTGGCTTATCAGGAGCTGCATCCAGTGAAGTAGATGAAAAAACACCTTATCCTGTCATTGATTTAATGCCAGAACAAAAGAAGATTACAGAAAAAGGTGGAACGATGCGTTTGGGTGCGTATCCATGTAAAGTGAAAAAAGATTCCTTAGCATTTAATGCTTATAATAATTCAGAAATCTCTGAACGTCATCGTCATCGTTATGAGTTTAATAATACATATTTAGCTCAAATCGAAGAAGCTGGTTTGAAAGCGACAGGATTTAATGAAGCTACCAATTTAGTTGAAATTGTAGAATTAGACGATCATCCTTGGTTTGTAGGGGTACAATTTCATCCTGAACTAAAAAGTACCGTAGAAAATCCCCATCCTTTATTTGTTCAGTTTGTAAAAGCTTGTTTAAATCGTAAATACGAGCGGCAAAGTTCTAGAAAATCATCAAAGAAAGGTGCTTCTAAACAAAAGGTGAATTAGAACAATGCGAAAATTAAGTCTGAAAGAACTCAATCGTCTATCGGTAGAAGAATACAAAACTACTACCAAAACTCCTATTACACTTGTTTTGGATAATGTACGATCTGCCTTAAATGTGGGTGCTGCATTTCGTACAGCAGATGCCTTTGCACTGGAACGAATATTCCTTTGTGGAATTACGGCTACGCCTCCTCATCGCGAAATCTTAAAAACAGCAATAGGCGCAACTGAATCTGTAGAATGGGTTTATTTCAAAGATAGTATTACTGCTTTCCAACAATTAAAAAACGAAAATTATAGTACTATAGCGATTGAACAAGCAGAAGATAGTATTTCGCTTCAAGATTTTGACATCCAAAAGGATTTGAGCTATGCTTTAATTTTAGGAAATGAAGTAAAAGGAGTATCTCAAGCTATTATGGATGTAGTCGATTATTGTATCGAAGTTCCTCAATTTGGTACAAAACACTCCTTAAATGTATCTGTTTGTGCAGGTGTGGTACTTTGGGATTTTGTAAAGCAGATGAGATTTTAACATTCTATTTCCATTAGCAAAAATTTTAACATTTATAATTTTTCATCATTGAATCTTTTAATGATGATCTTCTATTGCTTAGTACATAGCAGCTTATGTATGTTTGAAAAGTCACAATTGAACATGATCCATTTCTTTTAACATTCCATCTTAATTGTGACAGGTATAATTGGAATAGTTCTTGTAAATTTTAAGATGTTTAAATAGAATATCCTGTCACTAAAACTACTTTTTCTTATTCAAAAAACTCCTCAAAGAGAATTTTGTAAAAGTAGTATCAGCAAATGATTTTAAAAACTTGGTGAAAGGATTCCATTAGTACTTTTTGAGAAAGGAAAATCAACGTCCTATGACAAGTCGATCTAATTTGTCACCATTAAATAGTTATTTTTCAAGGAATTCATCTAGTTTAAAACCCAACTTGATGGATACCTTAATGCAAAGTAATTTACAAATTTGTTGTATCACCTCTTTAGATGGTATCATCCAACAAGTAAGTGCAGCTTTTATTCGTACATTCAAAATTGAATGTGCAAATCTATTAGGAACTTCCTTTGCACAATTAAAATTTGAATCGGCTCAACTGCTGCCTTTTATTTTTAATCGAATTAAGAATGGTGAAATTAACGAAGAAATTCTTGAGCTAGATTACTTAAATAACAACGAAAATGCACCATCTAGATTAATTACTCAGATTGTAAAATCTCATTATCAAAATAGTCCTAAATTATTTATTACCATTTTTCCTTGTCCAGTTCAAGCTGAACAACGAAAGAATAATACGTTACAAGAAGTAGAAAAGAAATTAGCAAGCTTAACGCAACAAATAAATCAAGCGATTAATGATTTACGTTCTCCTGTGAGTAAAATTGGGAATTTAGCTCAATTTGTTCACCGCACAATTCCTATGAGTGTAAATCATCAAATTGATACCCAGTTGGAATCCATCACCAATAATATTTGGCATATTAATTCTATTATTTCAAAATTATCAGAAGAATTACCAAGTCTTCAAAAAGATGAAGCGCAATATTTCACTACTAAAGATTTCTTTGAATCTATAAAAATCAAATTATCCGATCAATTACAACAACATAGTTCTTGTTTTTATATTGGACATTTACCTGATCAATTATATGGAAAACGGGAAAAACTCAAACTCGTCTTTCATCATCTGTTAGATAATGCCTTGAAATTTAGATCAAAAAATCAATTGGTAGAAATCCTTTTAAGCTGTAAAGAATATAAGAATCATTGGGAATTTTGTTTACAAGACAGCGGTATTGGAATTCAAGCGGAAGAAGCAGATCGAATATTTGAACCTGGTGTACAATTAAATCCTACTAAAACCTATCAAGGAGCAGGAATGGGGCTTTCCATCTGCAAAAAAATTGTAGAAGAACATAAAGGAGTCATTGAATTAGATACTTCTTTTAAGGAAGGTTCAATTTTTAGATTTAGTATCCAAAAACCTAAGTCAGAATTTGAAGCACTAGAAGAAGAATAGTTTTTGTCTAGTGCTCCAAATTATCATTCTTAGACAAATTATTACTTTATGAATTAGCTACTACCGCAGCAGAAGCTTCACTGGGTCGAACCATTTGCTTTAATACAGCTATGGGAAATTTATTAATGGCATCCACATAAGCTTTCACAGAAGCTACCACAATATCTGTATCTACGCCAAATCCTTGATACACAATGCCATCTTTTTGAATTCGTAAATGTACTTTGCCTGTATCTCGGCTTCCGTTCATAGACTGAACTAGATACTCAATAACTTCCAATTTTTCACCTACTAATTTATCAATCGCACGAAAAGCTGCATTTACAGGGCCATTTCCATCTGCACTACGACGAATGATTTCACCATCTATTTTTAGATCTACAGTGGCGACAGCTTGAATTGGATCACCACAAAGGACTTGAACATATTCTACTTTTATAGGAGATGCTTTAACTTCACCATCCATCAACATAATCAAATCATCATCTTTTACATCCTTTGTTTTGTCAGCCATGACTAAAAATCGTTCATAAACCTCCTTCAATTCTTCTTTATTGAGGCTATAACCAAGGCGTTTCAAATGAAAATTCAAAGCTGCACGTCCAGAACGGGCGGTTAGAATAATAGAATTTTGTGGTATTCCAATATCCGATGGATCCATAATTTCATAACTATCTCGATGCTTAATCACTCCATCTTGATGAATACCTGAAGAATGCGCAAATGCATTTCGACCAACCACAGCTTTGTTGGGTTGAACGGGCATTCGCATCATTTTAGAGACCAATAAACTCAACATATAAATGCGTTTGCTATCAACATTTGAATGATAAGGAATTTCTTTATGTGTTTGTAAAATCATGGCGATTTCTTCCAAAGAGGTATTACCAGCACGTTCACCAATACCATTAATGGTCACTTCTACTTGGCGTGCACCATTTTGGATACCCGCCATTGTATTGGCTGTAGCCATCCCTAAATCATTGTGACAATGACAAGAAATGACCGCTTTATGAATATTAGAAACATTCTCAAATAAATACTTGATCTTATTTCCATAATCTAAGGGCAAACAATAGCCTGTCGTATCAGGAATATTTACAACTGTTGCTCCTGCAGCGATTACAGCTTCTACCATACGGGCTAAAAATTCATTATCAGCACGACCAGCGTCTTCACAGAAAAACTCTACATCCTCCACTAATTTTTTAGCATACTTTACGGCTCGAACACCACGCTCAATGACATTATCACGAGTGCTATTAAATTTATGTTTGATATGATAGTCAGAAGCACCAATTCCCGTATGAATTCGAGGATGTTTGGCATATCTTAAAGCTTCGGCAGCTACTTTGATGTCATTCTCTACGGCTCTTGTCAAGGCACAAATCGTTGGATTGGTAATGACTTTAGAAATCTCCATCACCGATTGGAAATCACCAGGACTAGAAACTGGAAAACCAGCTTCAATCACATCAACCCCTAACAATTCTAACTCTTTTGCAATTTCAATTTTTTCTGGTGTGGATAATTGGCAACCTGGAACTTGTTCTCCGTCTCTTAGGGTCGTATCGAAAATAAATATCTTATCGCTCATAATAGTAATATTTAAATAATCTATGGTTTAGGGAGTAACTATTGCAGTTTGTTTAATTTTTTGAATAACTTTTTGCCCCATTTGATCTGTAGATAAAATCATATTAGAAGGGGTGTTTCCATCTTTTATATCTCCAGTTCGATAACCATCTTTTAAGAGTTCATCTACTGCATTGACTATAGCATTTGCAGCTTCTTGTTGGCCAAATTCAATATCCAACATCAAAGCCGTAGATAAAATAGTGGCTAAAGGATTGGCAATATTTTGTCCAGCAATATCTGGTGCAGAACCATGAATTGGTTCATATAATCCCACTTGATCGCCAACAGAAGCAGAAGGTAACATCCCTAATGATCCCGCAATTTGTGAAGCCTCATCAGTCAAAATATCACCAAACATATTTCCAGTAACGACTACGTCAAATTGTTTTGGATCACGAATTAATTGCATCGCCGCATTATCAATAAATAGATGTTTTAATTCTACATCTGGATAATCTTTTGCCACTTCTTGAACGGTTTCACGCCATAATCTTGAACTTTCCAGCACATTCGCTTTATCGACAGAATGAACAATCTTACGACGCGTTTGAGCAGCTTTAAAAGCCTTGTGAGCAATGCGTTCTACTTCGTATTTAGAATAGATTTTTGTATCTCTTGCAGTCAATCCATTCTCGGATCGTTCCCGTGGTTGCCCAAAATAAATCCCTCCCGTTAATTCACGGAAAAACAAAATATCTGAACCTCTTAAAATTTCTGGTTTAATACTAGAAGCTTCTAAAAGTTCATCAAAAATCTTGATCGGACGAATGTTGGCGTAAAGACCTAGTGATTTTCTTAATTTCAATAAGCCTTGTTCAGGACGAACTTTCAAGGAAGGATCATTATCATACATTGGATGACCGACTGCACCTAATAAAATAGCATCTGCATTTTTACAAGCTGTTAAAGTAGCATCAGGTAATGGATTTCCTGTCGCTTCAATCGCACTATGACCCAATAACTGATCTTCAAAACTAAATTGAAACCCATAAACTTCCGCCACTGCTTCTAATACGCGCTTTCCCCATTGGGTGACTTCTTTTCCAATGCCATCGCCTGCTAATATGGTAATATGTTTTTGCATGTAAATTTTTAAATTAGTTTTGGTGTTGAACAGACTTTAGCCTGTACTTCGTCCTTAAATTTGAATTTATCCTACTAAAAAATGAGCATCTTTGCGATTTGCTTCAAATGCAGTAATCGCTTCCGATTGATTTAAAATATATTCTATATCATCATATCCTTTTAGCAAACACGTCTTTTTGTAAGGATTGATGTCAAAAGAAATTTCTTGATTATTAAATTGTAGCGTTTGTGTATCAAGATTAATGGTCAATTCTGAACTTGGATCAGCATGAATTAAATCAAATAATTCTGCAAGAACTTCTTCGGATACTTGAATAGGAAGTATGTTATTATTTAAAGCATTCCCCTTAAAAATATCAGCGAAAAAACTAGAAATCACCACCTTAAAACCATAATCTGCAATTGCCCATGCTGCATGTTCACGACTAGAGCCACAACCGAAATTCTTCCCAGCCACCAAAATACTGCCAGAATACGTCGAATTATTCAGTACAAAATCTCCTTTTGGAGTATCATCTGCATGAAAACGCCAATCTCGAAATAAATTCTCTCCGAAACCTTCTCTTGTAGTTGCCTTTAGAAAACGAGCAGGAATGATTTGATCCGTATCTACATTTTCTATGGGTAATGGAATTGCACTTGATCTTACTATTTGAAAACTCATTATTTTGAATTGATTATTGTCTATTTTCTATTAATAATTGTCCCATCCCTTCCACCTTATATCATCTCCCGTACATCCGTAATCTTTCCTGTCACTGCTGCCGCTGCTGCCATCAATGGACTAGCTAAAAACGTACGCGCCCCAGGGCCTTGTCGTCCTTCAAAATTGCGATTCGATGTAGAAATACAGTATTTACCCGCAGGGATTTTATCTTCATTCATTCCTAAACAAGCCGAACACCCCGGTTGGCGAAATTGAAAACCTACTTCTTGGAAAATTAGATCTAATCCTTCCTCTTTGGCTTGGCGTTCTACCCGTTTTGAACCTGGTACAACCCATACTTCCACTTCATCTGACTTTTTCTTCCCTTTTACAAAATCTGCTACAATCCGTAAATCTTCAATTCTTGAATTTGTACAACTACCAATAAAAACATAATCTACTTTTTGCCCTTTCATCACTTGTCGCGCATCCAAACCCATATAATTTAATGCTTTTTCCATATCTTTTTCAGTGCCATTAACAGCTACATCTGGAATAGGCTTACTGATTCCAATTCCCATTCCAGGGTTTGTTCCATAAGTTACCATGGGTTCAATATCAGCAGCATCATAAACATACATTTTATCATAAGTCGCGCCTTCATCAGTTGGTAGGGATTTCCAATACGTCAATGCTTTATCCCAAGCTTCTCCTTTGGGTGCATATTCACGTCCTTTAATGTATTCAAAAGTCGTTTCATCGGGAGCAATCATACCGCCTCGCGCACCCATTTCAATACTCATATTACAAATGGTCATTCGAGCTTCCATGGATAAAGATTCGATTGCTGTACCTGCATATTCTACAAAATATCCAGTACCTCCAGAAGTTGAGATTTGGGAAATGATGTATAAAATAATATCTTTTGATAATACTCCTTTTTCTAACGTACCATTGATTTCAATACGCATTGTTTTAGGCTTATACTGCAACAAGGTTTGCGTAGCCATCACACATTCTACTTGACTTGTACCAATCCCAAAAGCAATACAACCTAAGGCACCATGCGTAGACGTATGACTATCTCCACATACTATCGTCATCCCCGGTTGTGTTAAGCCCAATTCGGGTCCAATCACATGAACAATTCCTTGTTTTTCGTGTCCTAATCCATATAAATCAAGACCAAAACTTTTACAATTAGATACCAAAGTATCCACCTGAAAACGAGATAAAACTTCTTGAATGGGTAAATGTTGATTTAAGGTCGGTACATTATGATCTGCCGTAGCCACCGTCTGATTGGGTCTTGCTAATGGAATATTTCGTTTGCGTAAGCCATCAAATGCTTGAGGGGAAGTCACTTCATGAATAAAGTGGCGATCAATATACACTAAATCAGGATAGCCTTCTTTGGCTTGAACAATATGTTGATCCCAGATTTTATCAAATAATGTTTTAGGTGTTGCCATGTGCAGTTTATCTTGAGTACTAGATCAAAAAGCGATCTTTTATCATTTTTTTAAAATACTTAATTCAAATCTATTATGTTTGTTCAGCAATTGGAAGGTAAAATAAAAATTGCTTACGATAGAAAAGACTTGCCCTTATTGAATAACCAATTGATTATTATAGCTTTATAATAAAATACGATACAATGCCCAACGCTCAAGTCGATCATCTATTTCAATTGGTAAAAAGCTTAACCAAAGCGGAAAAGAGGAATTTTAAACTGTATGCCAAACGGAATCAAAGTACAGCTAATCTGAAATTTGTCCAATTATTTGATGCCATAGACAAGCAATCCATTTATAATGAAGAACTCATTCTCAAAAAAGTCCCCGATATAAAACGGCAACAACTTTCTAATTTAAAGCGTCATTTATACAAGCAAATACTCACTAGTCTTCGGCTTTTAAACATTAATAAGAATATTGCTATAGAAATTCGCGAGCAATTGGATTTCATCCAAATTCTTTACAATAAGGGGCTCTATTTACATAGTTTGAGACTCCTAGATCGTGTAAAATCTATCGCCAAAGAAGCGCATCAAGATCACTTACATTTAGAGGTTTTGGAATTTGAAAAGATGATTGAATCTCGTCATATTACCCGTTCCATTGAAAATCGAGCTGAAGAATTAGCGCAACAATCAGAATTACGTCAAGATGTGATTAGTAGTACCACTTTATTAACGAATCTTGGTTTACAATTATATGGTTTGTATATAAAAATTGGGCATGTTAAAAATGAAAAAGATGCTTTTTTTGTCCATGAATTTTATAAAGCAAATGTTCCAAAAATAGATTTAGACAAAGCAACTTTTTTTGAGAAGGTTTATTTTTATCAAAGCAAAGTATGGTATCATTTTATTCTACAAGACTTTCCTCTTTGTTATAAAAATGCACAACTTTGGTTGGATATGTTTAAAGCGTATCCTGAAATGAAGGAAAAAGATACCGCCTTATTTTTACGAGCCTACAATAATATATTAACGGCTCTCATGCATTTGGGATATTTCTCCAAATTTGCGTTGTATTTAGACGAAATAGAAACCTATACCGATTCAAATTTTGACAATTTTACCATCAACTTAAAGGTACTTTCTTTTCAATACATTTATACCGCTCGATTAAATAAGCATTTTTTAGAAGGCACTTTTACTGATGGCACTAAATGGGTAAGCAAATTGGAAAACCATTTAGAAGAATATAAGAATCATTTGGATGCTCATCGGGTTATGGTTTTTTATTATAAAATAGCTTCCCTTTATTTTGGGAGTGGAGACAATGATACAGCTATTGATTATTTAAATAAAATTATACATTCCAAAGTAATTGACCTTCGTGAAGATATACAATGCTATGCGCGAATGCTCCACTTAATTGCGCATTATGAACTCAAACATTATCAATTATTGGAGTATCTAGTTAAGTCGGTCTATCGCTTTTTAATAAAAATGGAAGACCTCAATGATGTTCAAAAAGAAGTCTTGCGCTTTTTGCGAAAAGCTGTTTCTCGTACACCTGATAAACTCAATGATCTATTTATAAAATTAAAAAATAGACTGGAAAGTCTAAGTGAAGACCCTTTTGAACGCCGTTCTTTCTTATATTTAGATATAATTTCATGGCTAGATAGTAAAATTAGACGCATACCTGTCCAAACTGTAATTCAAGAGAAATTTAAACGAATTCAGCGTTAACTTTACCCTACAACTCAAATGTCACTGCATATGAACTACCTAAGAATAATTGTCGCGCTTTTCCTGATTCACTCTCTTTTTTCTTGTGAAAACAATAAAGTTGATTCTACAAATGCTCCATCACAAAATCGCTTAGTAGAAAAACACATTCCCAGTGATGAATTTTTCCTACAACGCGCATACCCAGATAGAAAATTTAATTTCAATGCTTATGAAAAAGCTTTAAAGGATGTAAAACAAACCAGTTTAAATCGTTCTAACATTCCAGATGGATTTGATACTCCTTGGACCGTACAAGGGCCTGGAAATATTGGCGCGCGAATCAATGTCATGGCAGTTCATCCTACTAATGAAGCAATTATTTATGCTGGTTTTTCTCAAGGTGGTTTATGGAAAACAACGGACGGAGGAATAAATTGGAAACCCATCTTCGACGATCAAGTTTTTCTTGCTATTGGAGAAATAGTACTTGACCCTAACAATCCTGATATTGTTTATGTCGGCACTGGCGATCCTAATATTTCTGGTTATCCTTTTATTGGAGATGGCATTTATCGCTCCTTAGATGCTGGTGAAACATGGCAACATTTAGGCTTAACAGATCAAAGAATTATCTCCAAAATCAGTATTGATCCTTCAGATTCAAACACTATTTATGTAGCAAGTATGGGGCTTCCTTTTGAGCGAAATGAAGAACGTGGTTTATACAAATCAATGGATGGAGGGCAAACTTGGAATCAAATCCTTTTTATCAATAATGAAACGGGTATCACAGATTTGATTATGGATACTACTAATCCATCTACCCTTTATGCGGCTACTTGGACCCGCATTCGTAATAATCAAGAATCCCTTTTAACCAGTACAGAAGCTAAAATTTACAAAACTACAGATGGAGGTGAAACTTGGGATGCGCTATCAGGTGGACTACCTCAAGAAAAAATGTGTCGAATTGGTTTGGCGATTTCTGAACAAAACACGGATCATTTATTTGCCATCTATGTAGATACCACCTATCAATTGCATCATATTTACAAATCAATAGATGCAGGTATGAATTGGGATACTTTAAATACCAGTTCAAACTCTGGTATGAGTGATAACGCCTTAGGTGGTTTTGGTTGGTATTTCGCAAAAATAGCGGTCAATCCTAATGACGAAGATGATATATTTTTACTTGGAGTCGACTTATGGCGAAGCGTGGATGGAGGGCAATCTTGGGATCTAGGTACGCCACCTTGGTGGCAATATGATGTACATGCGGACAAACATGATCTTGTTTTTGGTCCTAATGAATCCATTTTTCTAGGAACAGATGGTGGAGCGTATAAAACTACAGTATTTGGAGAAGAATGGACGGATATTGAAAATATTCCTACCACTCAATTTTATCGAGTGGCTTATAATCCTCATTTGCCCGAACTCTATTATGGTGGAGCTCAAGATAATGGTACAACAGATGGCAATGCAGAAACTATCAATGATTGGGGACGAATTTATGGAGGCGATGGTTTCCAAACTCGCTTTAATCCAGATAATAGCAATATTATGTATGCAGAAACTCAAAGAGGTAATATCGTCTATTCTAGTAATGGAGGTATTAATTTTCAGGGAGGCACAGATGGCATAGGAGAGGAAGATCGAAATTGGGATATGCCGTATATTATTAGTCCACATAATAGTTATACCTTGTATACAGGTACAAATCAAGTCTATCGCACTACGGTAGCAGGACAACCTGAATGGGAATCTATAAGTGAAGATTTGACAGATAGCGACACAACGATTTCTCGTTATCACAATATTACAACTATAGATGAATCTCCACTTGTAGAAGGATTATTGTATGTAGGAACTGGAGATGCCAATGTTCATCGTTCTGATGATGGAGGATTGAATTGGCTACCTATTTTTGATAGTTTACCCAATCATTATGTAACAGCAATTCATGCTTCTCCTATAAACGAAGATGTTGTTTTTGTAAGTCATTCTGGATATCGAAATAATGATAATACTGCCAGAATTCATCGCTCTGATGATCGTGGAGAAAATTGGTATTCTATTGCAGGAGATTTACCCGATATAGCAATTAATGATGTGTTGGTTTTACCCAATTATCAGGATTCAGTTTTGTTTGTGGCAACAGATGGAGGCGTATATGCAAGCATAAATGCAGGAGAAGATTGGGATCGTTTAGGAGATGGAATGCCTATTGTACCCGTTTATGACATAGAATGGAATGAATACAAAAATGAAGTTTTTGCAGGAACTTTTGCTCGATCTATTATGAGTTTCCCATTAGATTCGATTGGTTTGGTAAATGATATTGATGTAGCCACTAGTCCTACAATTAAACCTATTGAAAAACTCAATATCTTTCCTAATCCTGCTACTTCTTATATTCAAGTCGAATTCAATAATCCAGAAGCCCATAAATCTACTGAAATTGTAATTTTAGATATACAAGGACGATTAATAGAACAAACTACTCTTTCTCCGAAAGGAAATGTCTCTCATCAATTTGATGTCTCTAATTATGCTTCTGGACAATATTTTGTAAAAGCAAAAATTCGCCACACGATTTATACGGGACGGTTTATGGTGCAATAAAGTAAAATATGTTAGAGCAAATTATAAATAGATTAGTAAATATCAGTTCTATTTTATCTAAAACAGCAGGAGGACACTCTTTTGCTATAATTGAGTTTACAAGGTATAAAGAAATTAGGCTTGAAGAAGCGATAAACCATTTATACAATGAAACACAAAATGTACCCCTAAAAAGCAAAATTCTAGGGGAAGATTTTTTAGAAAATTACCAAGATTACAATGGCATTCAAAAATCTATTCCGACCTCAGAAATAGCAGATGTTTTGATTCATCATCTTCTAAACGCTTGGCATTTTAATGTTGATTTTAATACTAATAAAAAGACGGAACAACTACAATTAAAAGAATCCTTTCAATCTGAAATAATTGCATTACGTTCATTATTAGAAAAAAATATTGATAATCTTGAAAAGGCCTATAATATCTTCATTGATGTAAATGGAAATGATACAATCCTTTTCTTAATTTCTATACAACAAGACGTTCTGTTTTTAGAAATCCAAAATTTTATTGATTGATAGGCTCCATTTTTAATATAAACAAATGCTTTTTTCATTCGTTTTAAAGATAAACAATCGATCATGCAACGGAGAAAATTCATCAAAGGCTCTGCAATTATAGGCGCAAGTTTAGCAACCCCCTCTTTATTATCTTGTTCATCTGGAATGTATCAAAAAGCAACTAATCGAAAAGTACACTCCATTCTGAATGCGGATCGTACCATGGTAGGAACACTTCCTATCTTACGAGCATTTGCTGGCGATCACACTGATTTAGTGTCGCCTTATGTCTTATTTGATGAATTTGGTCCTGTAGATGTACAAGCAGGTGACGATCCTTTGCGGGTAGATGCACATCCTCATGCAGGGGTGATTCCAACCACTTATTTTTTAGAAGGCAACGGACACCATAAAGATAGTTTGAACTATGATTTTCAAATTGGGAAAGGAGATTTTATGATGTTCAGTTCTGGAAGTGGCGCCATTCACATGGAAGAAACAGGGCTAGGATTGTATAAAGATGGTGGTCAATATCATGGTTTTCAAATTTGGTTGAATATGCCTTCGCGCTATAAATTCATTGATCCATCTACCTATGTATTTAATGATGAACAAATGGATACTTTAGATACGAAGGATTATTCTGCCAAAGTCATTCTCGGTGAATTATACAAGGCCAAATCTAAAATAGAATTACTTTCTCCTGCTTTCTATTTTCATATCAAACTCAAAGCAAATGGTCGCTTAGACATTCCTACTGATCCCACTCACAATGCTTTTATTTATGTGGTCAAAGGAAAGCTTGAAATTGAAGGACAACAACAATTATCAACTAATCAAATTGCTTTATACCAAAGAGGAGATTCTCTTATCAATACATTTTCGCAAGAAGGAGCTGAAATACTAGTTTTAGGCGGACAAGCCCTAAATGAAGTGGTGTATTCTTATGGGCCTTTCGTTATGAACACCCAAGAACAAATCAATCTTTGTATCAAAAATTATCGTTCAGGTAAGATGGGAAATCCTGATTTGGTGAATTGATAAGTCTAGTCAGATAATTTTGTTCTTTATTTTCTTTCTTCTACATTAGGGTTTCTTTTAGTAGAACTGTTTTTTATAGGTAAACCCTATTTTACAGGTCACTTACAAATTTATCCTATGCAAAAAGTAAATACATTTCTATTCTTTTTTCTTTTTACTAATGCCATTATCCAAGCACAATTTACTTCGCAACATCCTATTATATTTATTGAAACCAATGGACAAGAAATTATTGATGAACCCGATATTTTAGCGGAGATCAAAGTGATAGATCATGGCGATGGAATGCCGCATTCTTCTGACGATCCATTTACTTATGAAGGCTTTATTACCATAGAATTACGGGGGAATAGTTCTCAAGGCTTTGATAAAAAATCCTACGGTTTTGAAACGAGTGATGCCAATGGAGTAGATATGGATACCACTCTTTTAGGCTTTCCGAGTGAAGAAGATTGGATTTTATATTCAGGTTGGGCAGATAAAACTTTTTTGAGAAATGCACTTTCTATGAAATTAAGTCGCGAAATGGGGCATTATGCCAGTCGCACCCGTTTTTGCGAAGTTTTTTTAGATGGGGAATATGAAGGATTGTATGTCTTGATGGAAAAAATAAAACGCGATAAAAATAGATTGGATATTGCCAAATTAACGGAAACGGATATAGTAGGAGAACCCGCTTCGGGGGGCTATATTCTCAAATTTGATTGGCATGAAGAAGACGGCTGGGAAGCTAATTCCGAAACAGTCACAGGAAATGATTTGTATATTCAGTATGTTTATCCAAAAGTTGAAAATTTACAAGACGAACAACGCGAATACATTCACTCCTATATTGATAGTTTTGAACTCGCACTTTTTGCGGATGATTATACCAATTCGTTTGGAAAACATTATTCTGAGTATGCAGATGTCAATTCTTTTATCGATCTTTTTATCATAAATGAATTGAGTAAAAATGTGGATGCTTATAAATTAAGTACTTTCATTCATAAAGATCGGGCTAAAAATGGAGGAAAACTAAAAGGAGGTCCTATTTGGGATTATGATATTGCTTGGTACAATTCTTCTTATTGTGCAGGAGGGCAATTTAGTGGCTGGATTTATAATGAAGAAGATTGTGAAGATTTAGATTTAATGCCGCTTTGGTGGGAACGCTTTTTAGGCGACACTTTTTTCTTAAATAAATTATGTTTGCGCTGGAATGAATTACGGCAAAACATTCTAGCAGAAGATGCTTTGATGGATTGGATAGATGAGCAAGCTGCTTTCATTGATGCCGCTCAAGAACGCAATTATGATCGTTGGGATTCTCTAGAAGAATGGACTTGGGATCACCCTGAAATTGCTGGTTCGTATCAAGGGGAAGTTGATTTACTGAAAAATTTTATTCAGCAACGTATAGAATGGATAGATGAACAAATTGATTGTTCTTCACTTTCTAATCAACTCGCAGAAGATACAACACCGATTTTAAAGGTCTATCCTATTCCTGTGATCAATGATGAATTGAGCATTGACCTTCAATTGCCTAGAAATCAATTTGAGGTAGAATTAATAGTGTATAATATCAATGGGCAACTCGTACATTTTGAAGATTTAACCAATCCTTTTTATCAATTTTTTACCAAAATTAATACTACTCATTGGAGTACTGGAAATTATATTTTACATCTACAAACTGATGATTTTCAATTGGAACGAAAAATTACAATTTCGAAATAAAGGATAAATGGAAAAGACATAAAATTTTTTCATTTTCATTTTCATTTTTATTGTACTTTTGATGTACCATGCCTTCATCTATAAACAAAACCATTTCTGAATTTATCCAAACCATCTCCTCTATTTTTGGAAAAGGAGAAGCTGAAAGTATTGCTCGTATTATCTTTGAAGATGTTTTTGCAATTACCAATTGGCAAAAAAAAGGGGAATTCACAGAAGATCAATCTGCACAACTTAAAAAAATTGAATCGCGCTTACTCAAGAATGAGCCTATTCAATATATCCTTGGTCAAGCTGATTTTTATGGGTATAAATTTGAAGTCTCACCTGCCGTTTTAATACCCAGACAAGAAACAGAAGAATTAGTGCATTGGGTTCTACAAGATTTACCACCAAATGCTAAGATAATTGATATTGGAACAGGAAGCGGTTGCATTCCTTTAAGCATAAAATTGAAACGACAAGATATAGATGTTTTTGCATGTGATATCAGTGAATCTGCCCTAGAACTTGCACAGAAAAATGCCTCCAAGTATAATTTAGATGTTAATTTTATTCATTTAGACATTACGCAACGACAAAATTGGCAACCCTTATCTCAATTTGATGTCATCATTAGTAATCCCCCTTATATTCCAAAAAAGGAAGAGCAACTCATGCCAAATTGGGTTTTGCAATATGAACCACATTTAGCACTCTTCGTAGAAAATAATAATCCGCTTTTTTTCTATGATTGTATTGCAGATTTTGCGCTAAAAAAAGGGACGCATTCAGCAAAATTATTCTTTGAAACTAATGAGTATAATGCTTCAAACGTCGTAAAGCTCCTAGAAGAAAAAGGCTTTGTTCATATCGAATTAAAGAAGGATTTAAATGATAAAGACCGAATGATTAAAGCAATTTGTCCTAATACAATTTAATGCTGGCTGTTATTTTTGTATCCAAAGGATAAAAACTTACTTTTGTTGCTTACGTATAGTAAAAAAACTCAATAACTAAAATAAAATGAATACAGCCGTTCTTCTCAAAAAAGCCGTACCTCATCTTGTAGCGATCGTTGCATTTTTTGCCATCTCTTGTCTATATTTTTTTCCTCAACTAAATGGAAAGACCATTCGACAAGGTGATATTCAATCGTATCAGGCAATGTCTCAAGAAGTGCGAGATTTTCAAGCAAAAACGGGAGAAAAGTCGCTCTGGACGAATGCCATGTTTGGTGGAATGCCTACCTACCAAATCAATACTATTACAGATGGAAACTTAGTCAATACATTGAAAAAACCTGGCTCACTGTTTATGACTGGTTCTATTGGCTTATTCATTTTATTGATGTTATCTTTCTATATTTCATTGGTGTTATTAGGGGCAAACCCTTGGATCAGTTTATTTGGAGCTATAGCATTTGGATTAACCACCAACAATCTAGTTTTGTATGAAGCTGGGCACGTAACAAAGATTAAAACGATTGCGTTTTTTGCTCCAATTGTTGCGGGTTTATTTTTAAGTATGCGAAAAAAATATTGGGTGGGAGGAATATTATTTGGTATTGGTTTAGCTTTAAATTTAAGTTCTAATCATATCCAAATGACTTATTATTTATTATTAAATCTCATCATTCTTGGAATTATTTGGTTGGTCAATGCTATTCGTTCAGGAGAGATAGCTGATTTTGGTAAAACCGCAGCTATTTTAATCGGAATTGCATTACTTGCATTAGGAACTACTGCTAGTAATTATTTGCCAACTTATGAATATTCTCAAGAAACAATGCGAGGTACTCCTATTTTAGAAAAAGATGCAAATAGTTCGTCTTCTCAAAATAATGCAATTGGTAGTAGTAGTGAAGTGAGTGGATTGGACTGGAATTATGCCATGCGATGGAGTAATGGAACCATTGATTTATTTTCATCTTTTATACCCGGTGTAGCAGGAGGTGGTTCAGCGGAGAAAGTTAGTGATGGATCTCCTCTAAAAAAAGATGCACAATGGGGAAGAGTACTCCCCTCCAATGGAAATAGAGCACCTTTATATTGGGGGAATTTACCTTTTACTAGTGGCCCTATTTATTTTGGGGCAATCTTCTTTTTTCTCTTTTTACTTGGTTTAGTTGTCGAAAAAGGAACTTTAAAATGGTGGATTGGACTATCTGTTTTATTTACCTTCTTATTGTCGCTAGGTTATAATGCGAGTTGGTTAAATAAAACCTTATTCAATTATTTTCCTTTATTTAATAAATTTAGAACGCCCAATTCTGCATTAGCGATTGTATCTTTTTTAATTCCGTTCTTCTCCGTTTATGTTTTTTCTAATTTAATTAATAAGAATTATGAAAAACAACAACTCATGAAAGCACTTTATGCCACGGCAGGTGGTTTAGGAGTTATTTGTTTATTCTTTGCATTAGTAGGGCCTGGCTTTTTTAGTTTCAATAGTGTAGGAGATGCTAACTACGTTCAACAAGGTTTGAAAGTAGATGGTTTATTAGAAGCACGTGCCTATTTGATGCGTATGGATTCCTTACGTTCTTTAATGTTGATAGCCTTGAGTGCTGGTTTGATTTGGGCATACATGAATGATAAATTGCAAAAAAACATTGTTATTGGAGCAGTTGCTATACTATCCTTATTTGATATTTGGGGAGTCGGAAGACGCTATGTTGATCCAGATGATTTTGTGAATAAAACTCAAGTCACTAATAGTTTTAGCCCTCGTCAAATCGATCAACAAATTATGAATGCAGAGAATAGTCGTGGAGATTATCGGGTATGGGATTTATCAATCAACACATTTAACGATGCTTCTACTTCTTACTTTCATAATACCATTGGAGGTTATAATGCCGCAAAATTACAACGAGCCCAAGATATTATTGATCGTCACATTATGAAAAACAATATGGAAGTCATCCATATGATGAATGGAAAGTATATCATAACTCAACAAGGGCAAGTACAACAAAACCCAGATGCTAGAGGAACAGCTTGGTTAGTTAAAAATTTAAAATTAGTACCAAGCGCGAATGCCGAAATAGATGCCTTAACAGGTTTAAACACCGCTACAGATGCAGTAATTCATCAAGAATTTGCATCTTATATAGGTGATAAGGCTACTTATAATGGAGAAGGCTCTATTGCTTTAAAAGACTACAAACCTAATCATTTAACGTATAATACCAATACAAGATCAGCACAATTTGCAGTGTTTTCAGAGGTATGGTATGGGCCTGATAAAGGATGGAACGCCTATATTGATGGAGAACCAGCTGAATTTATTCGTGCTAATTACTTACTCCGTGCGATGAAAATTCCTGCAGGAAGTCATCAAGTTGAATTCAAATTTGAACCTGCCAGTTATGCAACGGGACGTATGATTTCCTTAATTTGCTCGCTACTTTTATTAGGTGGATTGATCTTTGTTTCTTATCGTAGCTTTAAAAATTTAGATTTATCTGAACCTATGGTAGAAACCACAAAATCTAAAACACCTTTAAAGAAAACGAAATCAAAGAAGAAAAAGAAGAAAAGCTAATCCTACTATTTATAGAAACGAATACTTACAAATAAGTAGATTTATAACATTTAAAAGCCGTAGTTTCGCATAATTGTTTATTACACTCAAAAACCCTATTATGCGAATACAGCTAACACTTACGCTTATAGTATTCATGTTTTTAATGAATACTATGAACGGACAGCAATACATGTACGAAGCAGTCAATTCTATTCTTCATACTGAAAAATCCCCTAGTTATGTAATTTTTAAACACCAGCCGAAAGCATTAGAAGATCGTGTTATTCCTTTAAAACCTGAAGAAGGCAAAAATGGTTATCGTACCGAAGCCCATCTTCCTTTCCGATTCATTCTTCGTTCAAAAAGAAAAACAGGGAATCTAAAACAGGACAATACATTCATTCCTTTTTGGACTTATGGCCGTATTTTTCTAGATTATGGATTTCACACACGTGTGGCAAGCGAGGTAGAATCTGGCCCTATTTTACCCCCTACCAATAGATGGGGTATTGGATTAGAAAAAACCTTCGATCTTCGGTCAAATGGTAAAGTATTAGATAACGCTTGGTCCTTTACCAAAGAGTATTCTTCCACTCATACCTTAGATCCAGAAACTTTTCATTCCTTCAAAACATTAAGTTTCTTTTTACATCACTATTCCAATGGACAGCCAGCAGGTGTGTTTAAAACAGATGCATTTGGAAATAATTTAAATCGAAACAACTATCTATCGGGAGATTTTTCTACTAATTTTTGGCGATTTACCTTTAGTTATCACCGATTTAGACCTCAAAAGTATCATTTAGGACTTATTGCTGGATGGCAACAAGAATTTGGAAAAGATGAATGGTCGTGGTCATTTCGACAAGAACAAGAAGGACGATATGGCAAACAACGAATTTTACTTTCAGGCTTCTACCAATTTAGTTTGAACAAGATTAATCAAATCTTATTTAAAAAGGGAGAATTTCCACTAGGTTTAATTGAGGAAATGAGTGTCAGAATTGATACAGAATTTATCACCGATTTTAAAAAACTAGATCTTTTTCCGTATGAAAATAAATATCCATTTAGTATTCATGCGTATTTAGATATTCCTATTCGTCCCTTACCTGCCTTGGGAATTTTATTACATTGGTATAGGGGTAGAGATTATCTAAACATCCGATATGATGACCCCATTAGTGTATTTCAATTTGGGATAAGTTTAGAATTGTTTCGCCATACCTTGAGATTTGGTGATGATTAAGCTATCATAAAATATTAGCATTTTATACTATCAAAATATAGATCGTCACTTTTAGAACTTTATTTAAATATTTAAACCATTGAAAAAAAGTAGTTTCCATTTTTTCATTTACATTTTGGTGATTTAAATACAATTACCCAAACTATAAACTTGATTTTTCATGAGAAATGCTTTAATTACTTTAATACTCCTATCTACTTTTTTAAGTTGTGATAAAGATGAAGTAGACCCGACTACTCCTACCGAGGCAACAATCCTAGGTAGATGGGTGCCTGTTGGATTTGAGGATAATATCCGTTATGAATTTACTGATAACAAGCGATTTGAATTATATTCTAGTAATGATGGTACTTTTCCAACACTCGAAGAATTCCAAACACAAAATCCTAATTTGACTGGAAAGGATTGGTTTTATAGTGGCGATACAATCGTTGTGGATCTTAATTTTGGAAACTACTCTCGATTGTTACCTAATTTTAAATGTGATAATTATGTCATAGAATGGATCAATGAAGCTGGTGAAGAAAACGGCATCTTTTATCGTGAAGATCACGACATTACAAGTTGTAACTAATAAAAAAAACAGAATGTAACTCTCTTGACTCTAGAAATCAGAGCGTTCATTCTGATTTAACATATTCCAATTCTTATTTCTTATTTATACATTCATAAAACCAATAGGTAAAGTACCTGAACTGGTGGAATGGAAATTTCCTAAATTAGGTAAAATCATGTTGGCTTCTGTATCAGGTACCCCAAACCATTTTCCAATCTCATAAAAATATTCATCTGTTGAGATCGTAGGAACTAACACACTACTTTCTACAATTTGAGGATTCGTAGACGCTAATGAAGGATATGTACCAAAAATATCTCCTCCTTTTACACCTCCTCCCATCACCATCATATTTCCTCCCCAAGCATGATCCGTTCCATTACCATTAGAGGTTAAAGTGCGAGCAAAATCAGATACCGTAAAGGTGGTTACTTTGTCAAATACATTGAGTTCTTCCATCGCCGCATTAAATTCACCCATCGCTTTACTTACTTCTGCAATCATCGTGGCATAGTTATTCAATAATTCATCATGATGATCCCATCCATCATATACTACAAAGAATGTTTGACGAGACATTCCCAAAATATCTCGTACTGCGATTGTACGTGCTACCATTTGTAGATCTTGAGAAAGTTGACTTGCTGAGAAGGTCGTCGTTAAATTACTATTTGCTACGGCTGTACTAAAAATATCATGTGCATCTTGTGCATTGTTGACGGTTGAGGCATAGGTCTTTTTGAAAACATCTTGATACTGATGATTTAGCATACTATTCACTGCAGAAGTACGAATCTGATTGACCATATCTGTTTCATTAAATCCTTCTATTCCAATACTTCCTGTTCCTGTATTTAAAATGGTATACTCCGAAGTGTTGTTCCCTGTTTGCCAAATATTACGACCAGACAATGAAATATTCATCGAGATATTCTGATTGGTATTCATACTTTGTAAAATATCAGAAACTCGTCCTCCCCAGCCACTAGGTGAAGCTGTTTGTGGAACAGAAGTTTGCCATTGTTGTATTTGATCAGAATGCGAGTATAATCCTGATGGTAAACTCACCGAACCATTTAAATATTCAGCAGGAGTAGTGGGTTGAACAAGTGTTCCTATATTTGATACAAACGATAATTTTCCAGTATTAAATAAATTTTGTATTTCTGGCATAGATGGATGCACGCCAAAAGTTCCATTATTGTAGGTCAAAGGATTAATACCCAATAATGAATTCTGCGCCAAAGCCATGTTGGTTCGAGTAGCTGCATAATCATTATAAGCCGTATTATCAGATGGGACTAACATATTGAAGGAGTCATTTCCTCCAGCAAATAAAATACATACTAAAGCTTTATAATCGTTATTACCTGTACTGTATCGTTTTGCATGATAGCCTGCCGTAGCATTTGCCATTCCTAAATTAAAAAGGGTAGAAAAAAATGTAGTAGTACCAAGTGCCGCACAAGAAGCTTGTCCTATAAATCGACGGCGACTCATGCCTTTTTTATAATGATTTGACATATTTATTTAAGTTTTAAGGTGTTTCTTTTACATTTTTAGAATTGCTGCATAGCTTCAAGGGAACATGTTCCCTTGGGTAGCTAGAAAAAACGACATATCGCTTATTTCAAAATAACAGCATCTGGTGAGATCATAATGAGATACATTGCCATATCCAATTTATCATCTGCATCAGTAAGTTGATCGACGGCATTGATAATGATATTTTTTGTATTGTTAGAAAGTTGTCCCGCTGCCATTAGAATATTTAATCGTTCTACTAGCACTGTTGCATCATTTGGATTAGCTGACAAAAGACTTTGCTCATCCGTTAAGTCAAATAGTACTGGATCAGGCACTCCTTCTTCAAACGTTGCTAAATATTCATCCCCAAAAAACATAGCGTCGGCAACATTGACATAACTAATAGAAGTGGAGCTATTTAATATTTGAAATTCGGGGCCGACTAAGCCATTATTCTGAATATCTCCTGCTGGCTGATAAAATGGAGAAAAGAAATTAAAAACACTAGGCGACATCAATGGCGTTTGGTTGACGACTTCTGTATAGTCATACCCAACAGCAAAAAAAGGATTCGTACTTGTATACGGATTAAATGCTTTGGCTACACTTGTTAATCGAAGTAATGGCTCGCGTAACTTTCCATTTGTTGGATGATTGATGGCATCACAATCTCGTGCTTCAGAATCAAGTAAAATTGCTTTAACTACTGCTTTAAAATCACCACGTACGCCTTGTCCATTATCTATAAAGACATTTGAAACTCGATTGATATAAGCAGGACTTGGATTAGAGCTCACTAAAAATTGAATGAGCTTTTTACTAATAAATGGAGGTACATTATCATGTGCAAATAAACCATCCAATGCCATATCGACATCTTGTTCTCCTGTTTGCCCTGCAGGTACAACTAATCCATTTAATAAATTTTTCTGACCCAGTTCATGCCAATTTTCATACATTTTCATTGGAGTTGTCAATCGCGCTATTTCATCTTCATTTTCAATAGCACCAAATTCTCCATTAGGTGACCCATCTCCGAAACCCGTGAATATTTTAGCATATTCGTTAATGTCAAGGTTGGTATAAGTGGGGATGGCATTACCAAAATTATCTAGTTTCAAACTTCCATCATTATTGAGTTCTTTTAACCCAATGGAAAAAAGCTGCATAATTTCACGGGCATAATTTTCATCTGGAAAAATATTATTTGCTAAATCTATTTTTGGATTATTATAATGACTTAAATAAATACCCATACCTGGATTTCGCGTAACATCACCTAGCAGATTACGATAATTCCCAAAAGCATGATCCGACAATAGATCTAAATAATTTCCTCCAACATTGGAGACATCCTCAAAAAGATCAGAACCATAAAGTGAAATAACAAATATTTCTGACAAGGCTAAAGCTATTCGTTGGCGTAAGGCATCAGGTTTGGACAAAACATTATTCCACCAAGCAGCATTAAAATAGTATCGCCACAAAGGAGGGTTCTCCTCTAGAACCTCTCCCGGATCAGGTTCATAAGGAAATAAATCCCATGCTTGATACATTTGACTAATCATGCTTGTTTTTTGAATGGTAAATTGCTCGTCAATCCATGCTTCGTAGCCCATGGCAGCAGTCATTTGAATCATTTCCCAATCTGCCCCCATAGATGCTTGTGCTAAAAAACGGGAAGCATCGCTAAGCACATTTAAATCAGTAATAGGAAATCCATCTACTGTTTTTTGACCATTATTAGACGCATTTTGATTATGACTGGTAGTGACCGTAACGCCATTATCATGGCCTGCCCCTATGAAATCAGTGTGTGATTGTGCTAGAAGAAATTGTCCAGCAAAAAATATGATTGATAATAAAGGAAGTATAGTTTTAAAGAAGGATTGTTGCTTATTCATTTTTACTATTTTAAGGTGTTATTTGTGAAATACATGCTTCGATTTTTGCAAGAAGGCTGCTACCTTGTTTTATTTCGAATCCAGGATTTAATTCTATACATTGACCCGCAGTAAAGGTCACGTTATGATTAAGATCAATTGTACCTGTTGAGTTTAGAATCGTTTGTGCGGAGTAGGTGTCGGTGAGAATAGGATTATTATTTACATTTAATATAACATCATCACAATCTAATTGATCCAGTATTTGTGGCGCAAGCATAAATTTCACTTCTGCAATTCCATTACAAGAGGCATGCCCCCAATTAGAAAGTATTGTAATTAGTACATAACGAACATCCACTCCATCAAAATCGGGGCCTATCTCACCAGCATATTGCGCTTCACCCATTGCTTGGGGCAGTTGGAACGTTCCCAATGAAGTCCAATTTGTACCATCTAGCGAATAATCTATCACTATATCTTTTACGCCTCTGTTTAGTTGTCCCACTTGGTTATGATTCCAAAAACGAGTACGATACAATTGATAAATACTTCCTAAATCGTATTGTATCCAATGGCTATTTCCATGAACTGAATTAGGATTTGGAGAAGTTTGACAAGATTGCCAAGTATCTTCCCAAATACTGGTATTGGGAGGATAACAAGTTTGGGCTTGTAGCTGGGCGATAAGCACAACAACTACCGCCAAAAGTATAACTACTAATTTTTTCATATTGGACTAACTGGTTAAAAGGATGAAATAAATTGCTTTTATCTTATAACCAGTAGTGCAAATTTTACCCTACCTTTTTTATCATAATTTTTTAATAGGATGGATTTTTCTACACCTAAAGGAAGGGAAATGATCGCTATCTCTTTATAAATTCAGAACAGAATTTAAATAGAAATAGAAAAACCAACAGATCATCTAAAGGAAAGAAAGAGTAAAATTTATCAAGAAGTACCTACAAATGATTAGTAATAAAGAGGATATAAAAATAGCAGATCAACTATTTTTAATATTGCTTTTTGAATTAGAAGAAATTAACCAACGTTTAGAAGAGAAAAGGACTACTAATAATCAGTTTTGATGGTATTATCAAAAGGTACTTTGAATTGGTAGATAATATCTTCGTCTTTATCATCACTCAAAATATCTAATCCATAACGCACTTTCCGAGGGTCATCATAGACTAATGTTCCAAACATTCGATCCCAAATAGAAAAGATATTTCCAAAATTCGTATCCGTCCAGGGACGCTCAAAATGATGATGAAACTTATGCATATTAGGTGTGACAAAAATCAAATTTAACCCCCGATCTAACCAACTTGGAAGAATAATATTCGCGTGGCTGAAATAGGTAAATAAAATACTCGTAATTCGATAAACAATATAATATGCAAATGGCATCCCACTGATAATAATAGCAGCCAAAGAGAACGTCTCACGAATCATATAATCGCCTGGATGATGTCGTGTTCCTGTCGTCGCATCTACATGTGTATCGCTATGATGCACCATATGAAATTTCCACATCCATTTCACCCGATGCAATAAATAATGCGCTACATACTGAGCTATAAAATCTAAAAACATAATGGCTATTAACAATTCTAACCACACAGGAGCTTCAAAGAGATGTAAAAATCCAAATTGAGAACTCATAATCCATGCAAAAATACCTACTGTAGCCAAACCAAATAATACATTGATCAACATGGAAGTTACTAAGAAAACCATATTGACACCTGCATGACGCCATTTTTTATAATTCATTTGTAGTAAAGGGATACCAGCTTCAAGTATCCAACTAATAGACAAACAAATAAAAATCCAAGCTAATTTTTGGAGAGAAGTGAGGTTTTCAAAAAAGGCTAAAAAAGCTTCCATCGTACATCTGATTTTTTGTAAATATACAAACAGTTTGATTATATTGCTACCAAATATTCATTAAAATAAACAGAACTATCAAAATGTTTACATTTTTCTGAAAAAAGTGAAAATAAATACTATGCAGGAAATTGATACAATTCCATCGTTTAAAAAATGGTTAGGTTCTAATAAGAAAAAAGCTGTTGCTGTACAAAGTCTTGATCTTACATCATTAGAGGAAGAACTCCATCAAAAAGATTCGTCAGACTGTCTTTTTTTAGGATGTAGAATGAGTGATGATCTAGCAGGACATTTGGTGAGGCAGGGCGCAATGGTCATTTTGGAAAGTGATAAAGTTAAATTTCAGCTTCACCGAGCAAAATTATATACCGCCAAGGAGTTATTTAAAGGCTTTGATAGTTCACTTGAGAACGGCTATCATAGCACTTTTGATTATCAAATTTATTCAGAGTATTTGCAACAAGGAAAAGATAAGCCCTCTTCTATTCAAACGAGTTTATTTCGTCGCTTACACGATCATAGTATTACCGAAGCTTTAGAAGATGCCATTCGTGGAGAGAAAGTGGTTGCTATTATGGGTGGACATGGGATGGAACGATCTGATCCTTTTTATTTAAAAATTGCTCATATTGCAAGAATTCTTACCCAAAAAGGATTTCTTTTAGTTACAGGTGGTGGCCCAGGGGCGATGGAAGCTACTCATTTTGGCGCATATTTCGCTGAACGATCATATGAAGATATGATTGCTGCCTTAAATGAGATAAAAATACGCCCAAAAGGAGCAAAAAAAGGCAAAGAATATAATGATCCAGATTGGTTAGCCCGAGCTTTAAAGGTGATGAAAAAGTACCCCATTCCGAAGGGTAAAAAACAAAAGAGCAAAAGTATTGGTATCCCTACTTGGTTGTATGGACATGAACCACCCGCCCCTTTTGCTACTCATATTGCCAAGTATTTTGCCAATAGCGTGCGCGAAGAAGGGCTATTAGCTATCGCCACTTACGGCGTCATCTTCGCACCAGGTAGTGCAGGTACGACCCAAGAAATTTTTCAAGATGCCTGTCAAAATCATTATGGTTCGATGGAATATGTCTCTCCTATGATCTTATTTGGAACAAAAAGATGGACGAAAGAGCGACCCGTTTGGAAACTCCTTCAAAAAGTTGCCAAAGGAAAACTCTATGGTGAATTATTGGCTTTAACTGATAATGAAGAAGAAGTCATTCGCCGTATTTTGTCCTATCAAGCTGATTTGTATCGTATCTAGTATTTTTTTATCAGTACAAATATTTAAGTTCTAATCTCCACTCCACCTGTTATTTTAGCTGATTTTTCTAGAATTTTTGACACGGAACAATATTTTTCTAAGGACAAATCAACTGCTCGCTGTGCTTTTTTGGGGTCAATATCTCCATACAAAATGAAATTTATATGGATAGATTCGTAATAAGAATAGGTATCTGCTTTTACCCGTTTAGCAACAACATCAATTTCCATATCATCAATCGTTTGGCGCATTTTATTTAGTATCATCACGACATCTATACCACTACAACCCGCAACACCCATCAAAAGCATTTCCATGGGACGTACTCCTTTGTTTTCGCCACCAATATCTGGACTACCATCCATTTGCATCGTATTACCAGTCGCATTTATAGCTTCAAAATGCATGGCATTATTTTTTCGTTTTAAATGCACTTTCACATCCATATTTAGAAAGATTTAAATTTCTATTTTTTAATAATCAACTTTTGCGTAAAGCTAAATAAAATCATCATCAAAATTAGTCAAATCCTAAACGCTTTAGTTGAATAATCCTATATTTGCTTCGCAAAACAATTCACCTAACCAAAAATTGAGGAAACCATGATAATTGGTGTACCAAAAGAAATTAAAAATAACGAAAATCGTGTTGCACTCACACCCGCTGGCGCATTTGAATTAGTCAAAAGAGGACATACCGTTTATGTACAAAATAGTGCAGGAATGGGAAGCGGTTTTCAAGATTCAGATTATATCGAAGTAGGCGCGAAAATGCTACCCGACATTGAATCGACCTACGAGATTGCTGAAATGATCATGAAGGTCAAAGAACCTATTGAATCAGAATACGATCTCGTTAAAAAAGATCAACTTTTATTTACTTATTTTCATTTTGCTTCACATCGACCTTTGACAGAAGCTATGATAAAAAGTGAAGCTGTTTGTCTTGCCTACGAAACCGTAGAATTAGCTGACCGTTCTCTTCCATTATTAATTCCTATGTCAGAAGTCGCTGGTCGTATGGCGATCCAGCAAGGCGCAAAATTTTTAGAAAAACCTGTTAAAGGAAGAGGAGTGTTATTAGGCGGAGTACCTGGCGTACCTCCTGGAAAAGTATTAGTCTTAGGCGGAGGAATCGTAGGAACACAGGCCGCAAAAATGGCGGCAGGATTGGGAGCTCAAGTTACGATTTTAGATATAAACCTTAATCGTTTACGCTATTTGGCAGATGTCATGCCAGCAAATGTGACCACGCTTTACTCGAATGAGTTTAACATTCGAAGACTTATCAAAAATCATGATTTGATTGTTGGAGCCGTATTAATACCAGGGGCAAAAGCTCCTAAATTAATCTCTCGACCCATGCTTAAAGAAATGCGAGCAGGAACCGTATTAGTAGATGTAGCTGTAGATCAAGGAGGTTGTATTGAAACCTGTAAACCAACTACACACGAAGATCCAACTTTTATTATTGATGATGTCGTACATTATTGCGTCGCCAATATGCCTGGTGCCGTTCCTTACACTTCTACGATTGCACTTACAAATGCCACACTCCCCTATGCTGTGCAATTAGCGGATAAAGGTTGGCAAAAAGCATGTCGCGAGAATAATCCATTGAAACTAGGTTTGAATGTAATCAAAGGAGATGTAGTCTATAAAGGTGTAGCAGACGCTTTTGATATGGACTATTTCGATGTAGATGATTATATTGGCCATTAAGTAGTTCGTCAGTAAAATTAGTACAAAATAAATCTAGTAATCCGCCAAAAAAATCGTGCATAACTTCTTTTCAATCAGTTATTTACTCTTTTTATGACGGCAGTTTTTTTGCACAAGTAATTTTGACTGACTACTTAAGTAGTTTTAGGGGATTAATCGGGCAGAAAAAATCCCTAAAGATTTCCCAAAAAGGGCTAAAAACCTCCATGTTGTCGGTATTTTTGCCCATTTCAGAAAACCATTTTTTTTGCCCAATTAATTAACACCCCTTACTTAACTTATTTCTATTTATCCCGTAAATAAAATTGTATTTCTAATCAAATAAATCTCAAAATCATGGTAAAAGATCATGTTTCCAACTCACAAGAGTTAATGCAATTAGAAGATAAATATGGTGCGCATAATTATCATCCTTTACCAGTTGTATTAGCCAAAGGCGAAGGCGTGTATGTTTGGGATGTAGAAGGAAAAAAATACTATGATTTCCTTTCTGCTTATTCTGCTGTTAATCAAGGGCATTGCCATCCTCGTATCATCAATGCATTAAGTACGCAAGCCCAACAATTGACCCTGACTTCAAGGGCTTTTTACAATGATCGATTAGGAAAATATGAGCAGTATCTGACTAACTATTTTGGTTTTGATAAGGTACTTCCCATGAATACAGGAGCTGAAGGCGTAGAGACGGCTATAAAATTGTGTCGTAAATGGGGTTATGAGAAAAAAGGAATTGAAAATGGAAAAGCAGTCATCATAGTAGCGGGTCAAAACTTTCATGGGCGAACAACTACTATTATTTCATTTTCTTCCGATCCAGATGCAAGAGGAAATTTTGGCCCCTATACACCAGGTTTTGTCAGTATTGACTATAATAATATTGATGCTTTAAAAGATGCCATTGCTGCAAATGGTGATAATGTAGCTGGTTTCTTAGTAGAACCCATTCAAGGAGAAGCAGGGGTAAATACACCAGCAGATGATTTTATGGCAAATGCAGCAGCCGTCTGTCGAGAAAATAAAGTGCTATTTATTGCCGATGAAATTCAAACTGGAATTGCGCGTACAGGGAGTTTATTAGCTTCTTGTGGCAATTGTACTTGTCAAGGAAGTTGTGAGCGTCAGGCAGCTACTTATGTTAAACCTGATATTTTGATTTTAGGAAAAGCCCTTTCTGGGGGTGTCTATCCTGTTTCAGCCGTTTTAGCAGATGATGAAGTAATGAATGTGATCAAACCGGGCCAACATGGAAGTACTTTTGGTGGAAATCCATTGGCTTGTGCCGTCGCTATTGAAGCTTTGGAAGTGGTAAAAGATGAAAAACTAGCGCAAAATGCGCGCCGTTTGGGTGAATTATTCCGTTCGGAAATGCAAAAAATGGTGGACAAACTAAATATTGTGAGTTTGGTGCGCGGTAGAGGTTTACTCAATGCTATTGTGATCAATGATACACCTGATAGTTCAACCGCTTGGGATATTTGTGTGGCTCTCAAAGAAAATGGTTTATTAGCAAAACCTACACATGGTAATATTATCCGTTTCGCACCTCCTTTAGTCATGACGGAAGAACAATTATTGGATTGTTGTCGTATCATAGAGCTTACAGTAAGCACTTTTGAGCGATAATCTGTCGTTCATCCGTTATAAAAAAAGGGAAAATATACAATGAGAATTCAGCTATTCCTCTTAGCATTTATTTTAAGTATACCGCTATTTGGACAACGAACTTTAATTCCTTATCGTTTTATAGATCAATGGGGGGTAGCTAATTTTTTCGTAGAAATGATAGTCGAGCCAAAATATGAAGAAGTTCGACTATTTGATGACCAATTTTCGCCCGACTTTATTGATTTCTCTTTAGCTCGAATAAAAGCAGATGGCAAATACGGCTTTATAAATGAATATGGAGAGGAAGTTATTGCTCCTATGTATGATGAAGCTACAGACTTCAATGCAGCTTATGCTTTGGTCAGTAAAGGCGGTGAGCGTTTTGTCATAGATACTAAGAATACTATAGTCCAAGATTCACTTTATCAACCCCCAAACGTTCCACCTAATCATTATTCAGATAAAATACCTTTAGAAGTCTCTTCTTTTCCTCTTACAACTGGTCGATGGAAAAAAATATATGAAGAGTTAGGGTATAAGGACATCTATAAAATTTATGACAATAGAAAAAACTTTCTCATAAAAAAGACGAATAAATGGGGAGTTGTGCAAAATGGGAAAGTCATCATTCCAGTGGAGTATGACTCTATTCATCCTTATAGTAATCAATGTTTTGTTTTATATCGAGATGGCAAAAAAGGCGTCGCTGAACTGGGTAATAGTAAACCAATCCTTCTTTCTAATCCTGAATATGATGAAATAAAATTTGTCTATAGGTCGCAATATGGACATACAAACCCTCTAATTTGGTATAGAAAGAATGACCTCTGGGGTTTTGTAAACTATAAAAATAAGCTAACAGAACCCAAGTATAATTCAATCAGCATTTCCAAAGAGAGGGATTTTCTTTATGAATTAATAACTAATAAAGGTCGGTTGGGCTATTATCAAATCAACTTAGATATTCCTTTTTTTACAGACACTATACCACTTACTAATAAGGAAATTAAACCCTTTTTTGTGGAAGCTGAACGTTATGCGAACAAGTATTTAAAGCAAGCTTTGTCTGACATTAAACTAAAAAAAGTCATTAAGGATATGGAAGCCTATTTCCTATCAGGAATGCTTGATGAAATTGATGATAAAAAAACCTTGTATTACAATTTTTCCATGAATAATGGAATGAAAATTTATAACTTGGACACTTTACTTCTTTCCCAAATAGCAACTATTTTACTTGATAAAAACATTATTGTACAAGATGCTACCACTGTATCTCCAAAATTAATCGCTACTTGTAAGCATTTACAGATAAAATATGCCGATCTAATAACACGATATCCTAAATACCCTTTTTCTCAAATTGTAAATACATTTAAAACGGATATTATCAATGATACTAATCCTGGTTTAATAAATTCTGCAATGAAACGCGTACTTGATAATTGTGATTTTGATACTGAATTTTACCAAAAAGTTGTTTTTTTGTATAAATTCTATAGCTTCGCTTATTTACAATTGGTAAAACAAAAAAAGTTAGATAGTCTATTAGTAAAATAAGTACTTCTAATTTACTGAATCACTAATTTCTGACTATAAGTTTGGTTGCCCACTTTTATTTCTACCCAATAAATGGAAGACGGTAATTCATTCGTATCTAATAGAATCTCATGTTCCCCACTTTCTAATTTTCCTTTAAAAAAAGAGCGAATTTCTTGTCCATTTTGATGCTTCAAATTAATTTGAATAGCTTCTTTTTGTAAACATGCTAACTTCAAAACAGCTTGACTTCTTGTAGGGTTGGGATAAAGTAAAGCGACGGAGGGAGTTGTAATCTCAGTGATACGCACCTCTCCTTCTACCGAAAAATCCAGATAGGCTTCAGGTGCAGGTAAGGGACGAACTTGCGTTTTCCCTGATACACTTGTAGCTTCTACATAATATTCAATTGTACTAAAATCTTCTTGCTGAGGGATATAGCTTGTCCATCTTCCTTCTTCGGGATTATCTAAGGTCAAGTCTACACTTTTGTATGCTATCTCTCCTGTCAAACGATACCAAACCTTAGCGGATTCAATTCCAGATTGATGCTTGATAATGGTTTCTAAGAAGTAGCCTTCTTCAGGATTATCTCCAAAATCATTAATAGGGTTTAGAGCAATCCAAAGCGGATCTCGGCTTCCAATTTCTTTTACAATACAATGAATCGCGCCATAAAAATCTATTAAACTATAGCAATCGATTCCCTCGACTTTATAACCTGGAAAATTTGTTTTGTACACCTCCAATGCCATTTCATCTTCATCCACTCCATAAGTAGGAACTAAGATGGTTTTATTAATAAAAATTGAATTTGAATAGGCAAAATATTTGGAAGCTGAGCTATTGACATTTGGATATTGCCCCAAAAAATTGGTGGGCATGGGCAGTTTGATAATATTAAATTCTTCTCCAAAATAAGTCGGTACATTTTTGATTAAAGAATCTATATTTTTCCATAAAACAGGCCCATCCGATTGATCTACTGGGAAATCGCTCACCAATATAGTTTCTTCATCGACTAATTTCATGTGCATATCAATGTGATGAATGGAGTCATTGGGAAGTGTTTCCATGAAAAAATACTCATCAATATTCATCGTTCGCTTCATAATTTGATCTATATCAGCTTCCGTTAAAGCATGATTAGGATAAAATCCTGCTGCATTAGTATGCAAAATTTCTTTCGATGAAAAAGCAGTACCCAAGCCATCTGTTACAAAATTTCCAGAGGCTCCAACAAATTGATTTTCATTCAATGGATCAGCTTGAATGGGAATATTGAGTTGTTCACTTAGAAAAGTATTCATTTCATCATCTAACATTCGATCAAAACGATCATATATCCAATCGACCCATTCAATAGCACCTACATCATTTTGATAAACCGTAATGGGCCCGTAATCTCGTACCCAAAGTTGGTCATACTCATACAATACAAATTCAATGGAATCATCAAGTTCAATAGAAGCATTTAATAATTGATTTCGGGCTGTACTCAAATCGCCCATATTTTTGACCATGATGTACACTTTCACTTCTTCTTTTGCATGACGAACAATTTCAGTATAAATTGGATGTACAATACTTGAATTCAACCAACTTATCACAATTGCATCTAATTCCTCCCACTCCGCCATAGCACGGGGAGCTTGAGATTGCGCTTTTATTCCAGTATTAGAAAAAATAAAAACCAAGAAAAGTAAGGACGAAAGAAGTAGAATTTTTCGCATAAAAAGTATTGTTTTGAAAATGAAATAATCTCCTAAAAGAACATGACTTTTAAGAAAACAATGTCTTTCTATTGCAGTTTAAGTAGTTTTAAGGGATTAATCGGGCAGGAAAAAATCCTTTAAGATTTCCCAAAAAGGTCTAAAAACCTCCATACTGTCGGTATTTTTGCCCATTTCAGAAAATCATTTTTTTGCCCAATTAATTAACAATAGTTCGGTAACTTTTAAAGTTAGTTGCAAAATAAAAAAGGAAGTATCAAAT